>NZ_CP023067.1:1910625-2547500 GCF_002288525.1 Sinorhizobium sojae CCBAU 05684 | reverse complement strand
AGGTTTGCCAGATCCAGCAAAGACGATGAGCATTGGCAATGAGAACGATCAAGTGTCAAAAGGGCATTTGGTGGATGCCTTGGCATGCACAGGCGATGAAGGACGTGATACGCTGCGATAAGCCGTGGGGAGCTGCGAATGAGCTTTGATCCATGGATCTCCGAATGGGGAAACCCACCTTAGATGCTTGGAAAATTTAAGCCGTGCGAGAGCACGGCTTAGGTTTCCAAGCATTGTTACAAGGTATCTTATTCTGAATTCAATAGGGATAAGAAGCGAACGCAGGGAACTGAAACATCTAAGTACCTGCAGGAAAGGACATCAACCGAGACTCCGCAAGTAGTGGCGAGCGAACGCGGACCAGGCCAGTGGCAATGAGGAATGAAGTGGAACGATCTGGAAAGGTCGGCCGTAGCGGGTGACAGCCCCGTACACGTAGAACACTCATTGTCCTTGAGTAAGGCGGGACACGTGAAATCCTGTCTGAACATGGGGAGACCACTCTCCAAGCCTAAGTACTCGTGCATGACCGATAGCGAACAAGTACCGTGAGGGAAAGGTGAAAAGCACCCCGACAAGGGGAGTGAAATAGAACCTGAAACCGGATGCCTACAAACAGTCGGAGCCCGCAAGGGTGACGGCGTACCTTTTGTATAATGGGTCAACGACTTAGTGTGACATGCAAGCTTAAGCCGGTAGGTGGAGGCGTAGCGAAAGCGAGTCTGAATAGGGCGCCTTAGTATGTCGCATTAGACCCGAAACCGAGTGATCTAGCCATGAGCAGGTTGAAGGTTGGGTAACACCAACTGGAGGACCGAACCCGCATCTGTTGCAATAGATTGGGATGACTTGTGGCTAGGGGTGAAAGGCCAATCAAACTCGGAAATAGCTGGTTCTCCGCGAAATCTATTTAGGTAGAGCGTCGACCGAATACCCCGGGGGTAGAGCACTGGATGGGCTATGGGGACTCACCGTCTTACTGATCCTAACCAAACTCCGAATACCGGGGAGTACTAGTCGGCAGACACACGGCGGGTGCTAACGTCCGTCGTGAAGAGGGCAACAACCCTGACCTCCAGCTAAGGTCCCCAAGTCATGGCTAAGTGGGAAAGGATGTGAGGATCCCAAAACAACCAGGATGTTGGCTTAGAAGCAGCCATCATTTAAAGAAAGCGTAACAGCTCACTGGTCTAAACAAGGGTCTTTGCGCCGAAAATGTAACGGGGCTGAAGCCATGCACCGAAGCTGAGGATTTGATCGCAAGATCAAGTGGTAGCGGAGCGTTCCGTAAGCCTGTGAAGGGATACCCGTGAGGGGTCCTGGAGGTATCGGAAGTGCGAATGTTGACATGAGTAACGATA
Source organism: Sinorhizobium sojae CCBAU 05684 (assembly GCF_002288525.1). NCBI lineage: Bacteria > Pseudomonadati > Pseudomonadota > Alphaproteobacteria > Hyphomicrobiales > Rhizobiaceae > Sinorhizobium > Sinorhizobium sojae. Next base: position 2,546,139 of record NZ_CP023067.1, on the reverse strand, counting down.
AAGAGGGTGAGAGACCCTCTCGCCGAAAGACCAAGGGTTCCTGCTTAAAGTTAATCTGAGCAGGGTTAGCCGGCCCCTAAGACGAGGCGGACACGCGTAGTCGATGGGAACCACGTTAATATTCGTGGGCCTGGTGGTAGTGACGGATCGCTTAACTTGTCCGGACTTAATGGATTGTCCGGGCTTGGACGCGGTCCCAGGAAATAGCTCCACCGTATAGACCGTACCCGAAACCGACACAGGTGGTCAGGTAGAGTATACCAAGGCGCTTGAGAGAACTGCGTTGAAGGAACTCGGCAAATTGCACGCGTAACTTCGGAAGAAGCGTGACCCCATTATGGGCAACCATGATGGGGTGGCACAGACCAGGGGGTAGCGACTGTTTATCAAAAACACAGGGCTCTGCGAAGTCGCAAGACGACGTATAGGGTCTGACGCCTGCCCGGTGCTGGAAGGTTAAGAGGAGGGGTGCAAGCTCTGAATCGAAGCCCCAGTAAACGGCGGCCGTAACTATAACGGTCCTAAGGTAGCGAAATTCCTTGTCGGGTAAGTTCCGACCTGCACGAATGGCGTAACGACTTCCCCGCTGTCTCCAACGCAGACTCAGTGAAATTGAATTCCCCGTGAAGATGCGGGGTTCCTGCGGTCAGACGGAAAGACCCCGTGCACCTTTACTATAGCTTTACACTGGCATTCGTGTCGGCATGTGTAGGATAGGTGGTAGGCTTTGAAGCAGGGACGCCAGTTCCTGTGGAGCCGTCCTTGAAATACCACCCTTATCGTCATGGATGTCTAACCGCGGTCCGTCATCCGGATCCGGGACAGTGTATGGTGGGTAGTTTGACTGGGGCGGTCGCCTCCGAAAGAGTAACGGAGGCGCGCGATGGTGGGCTCAGAGCGGTCGGAAATCGCTCGTCGAGTGCAATGGCATAAGCCCGCCTGACTGCGAGACTGACAAGTCGAGCAGAGACGAAAGTCGGTCATAGTGATCCGGTGGTCCCGCGTGGAAGGGCCATCGCTCAACGGATAAAAGGTACGCCGGGGATAACAGGCTGATGACCCCCAAGAGTCCATATCGACGGGGTTGTTTGGCACCTCGATGTCGGCTCATCGCATCCTGGGGCTGGAGCAGGTCCCAAGGGTTTGGCTGTTCGCCAATTAAAGCGGTACGTGAGCTGGGTTCAGAACGTCGTGAGACAGTTCGGTCCCTATCTGCCGTGGGTGTAGGAATATTGACAGGATCTGTCCCTAGTACGAGAGGACCGGGATGGACATATCTCTGGTGGACCTGTTGTCCTGCCAAGGGCATAGCAGGGTAGCTATATATGGAAGGGATAACCGCTGAAGGCATCTAAGCGGGAAACCCACCTGAAAACGAGTATTCCCTTGAGAACCGTGGAAGACGACCACGTTGATAGGCCGGGTGTGGAAGTGCGGCAACGCATGAAGCTTACCGGTACTAATCGTTCGATCGGCTTGATCGTTCTTGTTGCCTATGCTCATCAAACGAAGTTTGATGATGCTATCTTCTGTCCTCACGCGGTCGCGATCCAAAGATCGCTACGCTGCGGACGGCGCCCCGGACGTCCGGCGGCTCGGCTTTGCCGGCTGCTGGAGTGATCCGGATAAGACGCAAAGACGTGTTCAAAAAAACGAAGCAACAGCTTCACCAGCTTCTCAAATCAGTTTGCTCCCCTCCGGGGAGCAAAGCTTGCGCTTTGCCGACCTGGTGGTTCTGGCGGGGTGGCTGCACCCGTTCCCATTCCGAACACGGCCGTGAAACGCCCCAGCGCCGATGGTACTTCGTCTCAAGACGCGGGAGAGTAGGTCGCTGCCAGGTCTGCAAAGCGCAAGATAAACGCCGCTCCCCTTCGAGGCCAAGCCGAGAAGGAAGAAGGCTGCGGCAAAAAAACATCTTCTCACACACACGCCAAAAACGGCGAACAAACAACTCGAAAAATAACGCGGGGTGGAGCAGCCCGGTAGCTCGTCAGGCTCATAACCTGAAGGCCGCAGGTTCAAATCCTGCCCCCGCAACCAAATCATAACAACAGCCTTCCAAATCCCCGTCCAAACAACGGGGATTTTTGCGTTGACGTGTTCTTCTCAACCACATCGGAACAGCGCCGTGCGTCTTTTCAGACGCGCAAAGATCACTGTAAGCGCATTTTGCTTGACCTCGCCCCCAAATTTTATCCAGTTTTGAGTTCACTCCAGCGGTTTTGGGTTGCTGCATCTGCCGCGGCTTGACGGTCTGGGCGAACTCTGCAGGCGTCAGCCAGCCGAAGCCGGAGTGCGGTCGGTGATCGTTGTAGTCACGGCGCCAGCTGATTGAGCGTAAGCGCTGTTGCGGGACCACCGTTCGGACTGAGCTCAAGCCAAGACGCCGGCATGGATCAGACGCGATCCAGGAACTCAAGCACTCGGATGGTGAGTAGCGCGGTCGCATCCGCGTCGTACGACGGGAGCGAGCTGTCGGCGAAGTAGTGTTGATCGCCGGAGTACAGGAAAAGCTCCGCGTCCTCGACCTTCTCTACGATCTCGCGTGCGGCGTCGATGTCGCCCTCGCCGACGAAGATCGGGTCGTTGTCCATACCGTGGATTTGGACCGCGACGCCGTCCGGCCAGGGTCCGAAGGCCCACTCGCCACTGATCGGCAGGCAAGAGTAGAAGAGCAGCGCTCCGCGGGCTCCGGGCCGTGTCTGTGCAAGCTTCTGTGCCGGCAGCACACCGAACGAGAATCCGGCGTAGACGAGCTCGGGAGGCAGTTCGTCGGCGACGCGGACGCCGCGCTCCCGCATTTCGTCGAATCCGGTTTCACCGATGTGGGCGAGACCCTCATCGATACTCTGGAACGTGCGTCCGTCGAACAGGTCCGGCGCGTGCACGATGTGACCCGTGGCCCGCAAGTCGTCGGCGAACGCGCGCACACCCGGGGTCAGCCCCTGTGCGTGGTGGAACAGCAAGACCTCAGCCATATGGAGCCTCCGGGATGGTCGGGCGCACGTTCGATCACTCTATAGCGTCATCGCCTCGCCGGGAAGAATGCGGACACGTTATAGGAGTAACGTCTGCGACCCGGGTGACGGCCGTCATAATTCGGCTCGAATAAGCGGTGCTCTCAGGCCACGGCCTTGGGCTTCGTGCTTGCGGCGTAAGCCCCAGGCAGCAGGTCATCGAGTTGGCTATTCGGATGGCCGTTGACGATCCTGCTGAGGACGTCGGCCAGATAGGCAAGCGGCTCGACGTCATTGAGCTTGGCGGGTTCGATCAGCGAAGCAATGGTCGCCCATTGCTCGGCTCCGGCGTCGGAGCCGGCGAAGAGTGCGTTTTTCCGGTTGAGCGCGATCGGTCGGATCGAGCGTTCGACGGTGTTGGAATCGATCTCGATGCGACCGTCGTCGATGAAACGGGTGAGCCCCTCCCAGCGTGAGAGCGCATATGCCTCGGCGAGCTTCGTCTTCTGGCTGATTAGAGCGAGTTGTTCGCGCAGCCAGGGTGCGAGACCATCAGCGATCGGGCGACTCTTTTGTTGGCGTACGGCACGACGCTCATCCTGCGTCTGTCCGCGTATCTCGTCCTCGATGCGATAGAGCTCGGCGATGCGTTTGAGCGCCTCGCCGGCGATCGGCGCGGGACCGGCAGCCGCCAGCTCGTAAAAGCGCCGACGGACATGGCTCCAGCAGAAGGCCAAGGATACAGCATCCTTCTCGGCGAGCGGTCGGTAGCCGCTGTAGCCATCAACTTGAAGGATGCCGCTAGAGCCGTCGAGATGGGTCATCGGCCGCTCGGCCTTGCGGTCCGGCGCGTAGACATAGGCCACGCCGGGCGGATCGTTGCCCTGCCATGGTCGATCGTCGCGAGCATAGGCCCAAAGCTGGCCTGTCTTGGTCTTGCCACGCCCCGGATCAAGAACCGGAGCGGTGGTCTCGTCGGCAAAGAACTTGGAGGATGCCTTCAGGTGATCAAGCAGCCGCTGGTGGACCGGACGCAGGTGCCAGGCGGCACGACCGACCCAGTCGGCAAGTGTCGAACGATCGAGGTCGATCCCCTGCCGCTAGTAGATTTGCGCCTGCCGATAGAGCGGCAAGTGATCGGCGTATTTAGAGACCAGCACCTGGGCGACCGTCGCCTCCGTCGGAATGCCGCCTTCGATCAGCCGCGCGGGAGACGGAGCCTGAACGACGACGTCCTCGCAGGCACGGCAGGCATACTTCGGGCGGCGCACGACCAGGACCCGGAACTGGGCCGGAACGATGTCGAACTTCTCGCTGACATCCTCACCGATCCGGTGAAGCGGATGTTCGCAGCAGGGGCAGGCATGGTCATCGATGTCGACGACCGTTTCGACGCGCGGCAGATGGGCGGGAAGCGAGCCGCGATTGCTCCGGCGTTTTGCCGTCCGTGCCTGACGCTCCGCGATGGCAGCCTGCGCCTTTTCCTCGTCCGCGGCCGCCTCGATCTGCTCCGCTTCTTCGAGGCCAAGCAGAAGCTGGTCCTCGGGCAAGGTCTCGGCCCGGCGGCCGAAGCGGTGGCGCTGCAACTCCTTGATGATCTGGCGCAGCCGCGCATTCTCCGCTTCGCGCGAAAGCACCATCGCCTTCAGCGTCTCTAGGTCGTCGGGAAGCTCGTCCGCCGTCATCGTCATGGGCGCAACAGAGCATATTCGTTGGCCTGAGGGCAGAGCCTCCACGCCCCTGATTCAATTGGTCGCGGACCCTTAGCCGGGTGTTACGGGAACACGCGCCGGGTCTCTGGCGTGGACGCGTTTCCAGTCCAGTCCCTCGAACAGCGCTGAGAACTGTGCCGCGGTCAGATGCATGACACCATCCTGCATCTTCGGCCAGCGGAACTCGCCATCCTCAAGGCGCTTGGCGACGAGACACATCCCGGTGCCATCCCAGAAGATCAGCTTGATCCGATCGGTTCGTTTCGCCCGGAACACGTAAACCGTGCCGGAGAATGGATCGCCTCCCAGCTCCGCCTTCACCAGCGCAGCCAGTCATTCGGCCCCCTTGCGGAAGTCGATCGGCCCGGTGGCAATCATCACCCGGACGGTACCCGACGGCCCGATCACGCTTGCGCTCTCAGCGCCTGGATGACCGCGGCGATCGTCGCAGCATCGGTGCCAGCCGCAATTCTGATCGTAGCTTCGCCGATCTCCAGTTCGATCGCCGCTCTTGGGGCCGCGGTTTTGGCTGCTATCTTCCGGCGACGCGCTGGCGGTTCCTCCGCCGCCTCGATCACCGCCGGCACAAACATTGGCGGCGAACCCTCCTCCTGCCGGCGTCGGGCCAGCTGATTGAGCATGGTTCAGAGACGAAAAGAGCGTTTCATTCAAGAACTCGTCCCGCAGCCGACCACTGAAGCTCTCGAATGAAGGCGTTCTGGATCGGCTTGCCGGGGGCTATCAGTGCCAATCCACCTTCGTTCGATCCGTCCATTGCAGGATCGTGTTACCGGTGAACTCGCTGCCGGTGTCGCTGACGATCATCCTCGCTTTGCCGCGCTCCTCGAGGATCCGGTCGACCTCACGGGCAACACGAGGCTGAACAGTGAGGTATCGGCGACGAGAGCCAGGCGTCATCGAGCGTGGCATCCGCCAAGAGCCGCTTCAGCTTGGTGTTCTCGTCCTCCAGCGTCTTCAGCCGCTTGGCTTCGGACACCTCCAAGCCGCCGAACTTCGCTTTCCATTTGTAGATGCTGGCATCGCTGACGCCGTGTGGCGGCACAGTTCCGAGTCCGGTGTGCCCGCCTCGTGCTCCTTCAGATTGCCGATGATCTGCTCGTCTGTGAAACGGTTGCGCTTCATTCCCTGGTCAATGGGCCAGAGCTTACTTCAAGATGGATTATTTCGACGGAGCAAGGTCAAGGCTTCCGAAAATCGGGTACGATTTGCGGGTCGATGCTAGGGCGCGGAGCCGAAGAAGGCGAGGCGGGTGAAGAGGATGTAGTTCGATTCCGATACCATCAGCGCCACGAAGACAAGCACCAGCAGTGGCGGCAGCAGCACCGCGTAGATCAGAGCGAGGCGCTCCCAGGCCATATGCATGAACACGGCGATGATGAGACCGGCCTTCAGCATCATGAATATCAGGATCAGCGACCAGCGCAGAAATCCCTCCAGGCCGAAATAATCGACCAGGTATGATAAGGCGCTGAGGACGAACAGCAGGCCCCAGACCAGGAGATAGAGCTTGATCGGGTGCTGTTGTTGTTCCGCATGTGCCTCCGCGTGGGCCATGATATCTCTCCTCACCACAGATAGAAGAACGCGAAGATGAAGACCCAGACCAGATCGACGAAGTGCCAGTAGAGTCCGGTGATTTCGACGATCTCGTAGCGGCCCTTGCGGCTGGTGAAGAAACCGCGCCGCTCGGTTTCGAAGTCGCCACGCCAGACCTTGCGGGCGACGATCAGCAGGAAGATCACGCCGAAGGTGACGTGGGTTCCGTGAAAGCCGGTGATCATGAAGAAGGACGAGCCGAACTGCGCGGCGCCCCAAGGGTTGCCCCATGGCCGCACGCCTTCGGAGATCAGCTTCGACCACTCGAAGGCCTGCATGCCGACGAAGGTGGCGCCGAAGAAGGCGGTAACCAGCATCAGCGCGGCAGTTTTGCGCCGATCGCGGCGATAGCCATAATTGACCGCCATCGCCATGGTGCCGCTCGAGGAGATCAGCACGAACGTCATGATGGCGATCAGGATCAGCGGCATGTGCGTCCCGGCAATCTCGAGCGCGAAAACCTCGCTCGGGTTCGGCCAGGGAACGGTGGTCGACATCCGCGCTGCCATGTAGGCGAGCAGGAAACAGCCGAAGACGAAGGTGTCGCTCAGAAGAAAGATCCACATCATGGCCTTTCCCCAGGAGACGTTCTTGAAAGTTCGCTGATCCGAAGCCCAATCCGCCGCGAGTCCCGCCAGACCGGACGGGTGGTGGAAGGTTTCTGCTGCGGGGGGCTTCAACGGGGCGGACATTTTCGCGGCTCCTAGGTCAGCAATTGGCGGCAGAAGGCGACGACTTCGTTCGCCCAGCCGGAGAGCAGGGCAAAGAGAACCAGCCAGACCGCCAGCATGAAATGCCAGTAGATGGCGCAGAGCTCGATCGAGAGCCGCGTCCGGCGGTCGAAGCCCGTATCCCAGGCACGCATGGTGACGCGTCCGAGCGCAGCGAGCCCGCCGAGGATATGCAAGCCGTGCAGGCCAGTCAGCATGTAGAAGAAACTATTGGCGGGGTTGCTGGCAAGGAGATAGCCGGCATCGATCAGTGCCCGCCAGGCGAAGAGCTGTCCGACGAGAAAGGCAAGTCCCGCGGCCAGTGCGGCGAGGAGGCCGGTTCGCGCCGCCTCACGATGCTGCCACTCCGCCTCGAGCTTCGTCCAATGCAGGGCGGCGCTGGCGAGCGCCAGGATTGCGGTATTGACCCAGAGGAAGCCCGGCAAGGGCAGCGCGCCCCAGTCGGACGAGGCCATGCGCATGAAATAGGCGCTGAACGAGAGCGCGAACAAGGAACCGACGACGGCGAGGAAGACGCCTAGTCCGACCTTAGCCGCGGGCAGGGGAGCCGCGCGGCGGTGGTCGTGCGCGTGTCCGACTTCGAGCCAGGGTTTCGACGCCAGTCGCTGTTGAGCGAGCCACCAGACGATGACGGCGGCGATTGCCGCCATGAATATCAGCACGACGCTCATGGGCCGGCCTCATGGCTGGTGTGGCCCGGGGTCTGCTGGTTCTGCGGGATGAAATCCTCCGGCGCACCGGGGACGCTGTAATCATAGGCCCAGCGGTAGACGACCGGCAGTTCCTTGCCCCAGTTGCCGTGGGGTGGCGGTGTCACGGGCGTCTGCCATTCGAGCGTCGTCGCCCGCCAGGGATTGCCGCCCGCCTCCCGGCCGTAGCGCAGGCTCCAGACGAGGTTGAAGAGGAAGACGATCTGTGCGGCGCCGACGATCAGAGCCATGATGCTGATAAAGGCGTTGAGGTCGTGGATGGAAGGGGAAACGAAAGCCGCGTCGCCAAGTTCGTGGTAACGCCGCGGGACGCCGACGAGCCCGAGATAATGCATCGGGAAGAAAATCGCATAGGCGCCGACGAAGGTGATCCAGAAATGGATGTGGCCCAGCGTATCGTTGAGCATGCGTCCGGTGATCTTCGGGTACCAATGGTAGATCGCGCCGAAGATGACGAGGATCGGCGCTACGCCCATGACCATGTGAAAATGCGCGACGACGAACATCGTGTCCGAGAGCGGGACGTCGACAACGACGTTGCCGAGGAAGAGGCCGGTCAGTCCACCATTGACGAAGGTGACGATGAAAGCCAGCGCAAACAGCATCGGCAGGGTCAGGTGAATGTTGCCGCGCCAGAGCGTCAGCACCCAATTATAGACCTTGATGGCGGTCGGGACAGCAATGATCAGCGTCGTCGTGGCGAAGAAGAAGCCGAAGTAGGGGTTCATCCCGCTGACATACATGTGATGCGCCCAGACGATGAAGGAAAGGCCGCCAATGATGACGATCGCAAAGACCATCATGCGGTAACCGAAGATGTTCTTGCGCGCATGCGTGCTGATGAGATCGGAGACGATGCCGAAGGCGGGCAGTGCCACGATATAGACCTCGGGATGGCCGAAAAACCAGAAGAGGTGCTGGAACAGGATCGGACTGCCGCCGCCATACTGCAATTGTTCGCCCATTTCGACAATCGCCGGCATGAAGAAGCTGGTGCCGAGCAGCCGATCGAAGAGCATCATGACACAGGCGACGAATAGGGCAGGGAAGGCCAGCAGCGCCATCACCGTCGCCGTGAAGATGCCCCAGACGGTGAGCGGCATCCGCATCAGCGTCATGCCGCGGGTGCGGCCCTGAAGCACGGTGACCGCATAGTTGAGGCCGCCCATGGTGAAGCCGATGATGAAGATGATCAGCGAGGAGAGCATCAGGATGATGCCCCAGTCCCTGCCGCCCGGCGTGCCGGAAAGGACCGCCTGCGGCGGGTAGAGGGTCCAGCCGGCGCCGGTCGGCCCGCCGGGCACGAAGAAGCTCGCGACGAGAACGAGCACGGCGAGCAGGTAGATCCAGTAGCTCAGCATGTTGGCGTAGGGGAACACCATGTCGCGCGCGCCGACCATCAGCGGAATGAGATAGTTGCCGAAGCCGCCGAGAAAGAGCGCGGTCAGCAGGTAGATCACCATGATCATGCCGTGCATGGTGATGTACTGGTAATAGCTCTCGGCATCCACCAGTTCGAACGTGTCCGGAAAGCCGAGTTGCAGACGCATCAGCCAGGAGAGCACCAGCGCCACCAATCCGATGGCGATCGCGGTGGTCGCATATTGGATGGCGATGACCTTCGCATCCTGGCTGAAGACGTAACGCGTCCACCAGCTGTGCGGATGGTAAAGCTCAACATCCTCGACTTCGGGGGGCGGCAGCGCCTCGCCAATACCGGACCGGACGTCGACCATCTTATGTCCTCCCAGTTGCTACCTCACGGCGTCTCCGATTGCGCCGCTGCCGCGGCAACAGCCGTTGCCGCCGGCCCCGCATCGGGCGATGCCGTCAATTGCGAAAACGTCTGCTGCTCGGCAAGCCAGGCCTGATAGTCTTCCTCCGTGTCGACGACGACGGTGCCGCGCATCTGCGCATGACCGACGCCGCAAAGCTCGGCGCAGAGGATCTCGAAGGTGCCGGTCCGCGTGGGGGTAAACCAGAAATAGGTGATCATGCCCGGGACCATGTCCATCTTGGCGCGGAACTCCGGAACATAGAAGTCGTGCAGCACGTCGACGGAGCGGAGCAGCATCTTGACGGGCTTGCCGACGGGCAGATGCAACTCGCCGGTTTCGACGATAACGTCATCGAGGCTCGCGGCGTCGTTCCGATTGACCCCGAGCGGGTTTTCCGGCGTCACGTCGCGTGCGTCCGTTGTGCCCAGCTTCCCATCGGCCCCGGGCAGGCGGAAATTCCAGAGCCATTGCTGCCCCACCACTTCCACTTCGGCCGCCCCTTCCGGCACGGTGACGAACTGGTTCCAGACGAATAGCCCCGGCGCCAGCATTGCCGCGACGCCGAGCGTGGTGCCTGTCGCGAGCCAGCTCTCCAGCCTCCGGTTTTCCGGCTCGTAGTCCGCAGTACTGCCCGGTCGGTGGCGAAAGCGCAGAACGCAGTAGGCCATGAACAGCACAATGGCAACGAAGGCGATGCCGGTGATCCAGAAGGTGATGATGATGGTATTGTCGATGTAATTCCAGTTGGAGGCGATCGGAGTCCACCACCAAGGACTGAGCACATGGAACAAGACCGACCCGAGGGCCAAGAGTACCAGAATCACTACCACGGCCATTTCCTGTCCCTCCCCGCCACGATCGGCCGTGAGACGAATACTTAATCCGCAGCGTTCCGATCAGAATTATTGCACGAACGGAAAATACTGGCAAATCGCCCGTTAGAAGTGCGGTCCCTCCACCCGAGGGGTTGCGCTACTGCGAATGTTGCTTCAGGAAGGCGATCACGTTGGTAAGATCTTCCTCTTCCTTGAGGCCGGGGAACACCATCTTGGTTCCCTTGATCATGGCCCTGGGATCGCGAAGATAGTCCCGCAATGCCGCCTCATCCCAAACGAGGCCTTCTTCCCCCGCCTTCACCATGGCCGGAGAATAGCGGAACTTCGGATGCGTGCCCGCGGTCCTGCCGATGATGTTCTGCAGCGAAGGCCCGACCCTGTTCTGGTCCTTGTCCACGACGTGGCAAGCGGTGCATTTCTTGAAGACGGTGGCGCCAGCCTCGGCATCGCCCTCTTGCGCAAGGGCGGCGACCGGACAGAGCAGGAGTGCCGAAACAGACAGGGCAGCAATCGGATTTCGCATCGTACATCCTCATTTCGCCGGGCGCCGCGCCGAGGAAGAGTGTCGTCAATTCATGGCTTTGGCAGTATCTATTTCTCTCGGAGATTCAGCGCCGGGCATTCGATACTGGCGACACAAGAAAGCTAGTCTTCCTCGCGGAGAAGTCAATCGTCACTGCGAGCCGTCGCATGCCTCGTCGGGTCGTATTCGGCTCAGGGAAAGCGACGGGCCGCGACAGTGACCTTCTCGGCGCTGTTGAGGTCAGTGGCGGCGCGGATCAGACACGCCGTCCGTCGCGATCGAAGAAGTGCAGGCCGCGCGCCGGAAGCAGACCGGATAGTTCCGGACGCGGAGCGATGGCTGGTAAAGGCCTTGAAGCTCGAGCGGCCGAGCGAAAATGCAGGATGCGCTTGAGCTGTTGCCGCTACGGCGACCTTGAATTGCTGCATGTCTCCTTGCATCACGGTCGATTTAGGAGAGGTGCTTAGCCCGCGAGTGCCAAAAGCTTGCCGATCGCCTGACGATCGAGGCCGCCGATCCCTTCGCGGATATCGGCGTCGATCGCCTCGGCCACGGCGTTCTCGTCGCGTCGCCGCAGGGCTTCAATCGCCTCGCGATGGCGGTCGACGATGTAGAGTTCGGTGACGTGTTCCATGGCGATGCCGAGGATCGGTCCAAGTTGCAGCCAGAGGCTTTCAATCAGCGGCATGGCGACCTGGTCGGGGTTGGCCAAGTAAATTTGTCGGTGGAATTTTTGGTTGGCGATCAATGCCTCGGCCTTCGCGCCCGCCGATATCGCCGCCGCGATCGCCTCGTCCATCGCGACGATCCGATCGATCTGTCGATCGGAAAGATGGGCGACCGCCCGGCGCGCCGCATGGCATTCAATTGCGATGCGGAGCGAGACCAGTTCCTCGAAACGGGAGGGGGTGATTTTCGGCACGACGATGCGGCGGTTCTCCAGCAGTTGCAGGGCGCCGATCGAGGTCAGTCGACGCAGCGCCTCGCGTACCGGCGTCGGGCTGCTCTCCAATGCTTCGGCAAGCCCCCGAATTGTGATCGAGGTTCCCGGCCGGAAGGCGCCGACCATGATCGCCTGTCTGAGCCGCTCGAAGGCATAGTCGTGCGTGGTCATGCCTGCGGGCCGCGGGAGGTCTGGCAAGACGAGTGTTGTCAAGAGCTTCGATTTCCTTCGACGATCTGCGCGTGCGGCTGACGTCCGCGGCAAGCTTGACTCTAGATTCAAAATTATGTCAACTTTCTGAGAATGTGATCACAAAAGAAGATTTGCGATATGTCCTTCGATGATCCGAGCGCGTTCAAGGGCTGGCTGGAACAAAACGGACCGATCGAGAGCATCGAAGCGGCGATCTGCGATCGGAACGGCATCATGCGCGGCAAGCGCGTGCCAGTGGAACAGGCGTCGAAGGTGCTCGGCGGCGGCATCCGTATGCCGTTGTCGATCGTCGGCGTCGATGTCTGGGCGAGGACATCATCGGCAGCGAACTGGTATTCGCGACCGGCGATCGCGACGGCATTTGCGGCGTCACTGGGCGAGGGGCCCTGCCGGTCGAGGTCGGTCCGATCGTTGCCGAGATTTTCGATCCCGTGCTCCGCTCGCTGATCGCCTGCAAGCGCCAGGAGATCGCGGGTTTCGCCGAGCAGGTCACGGATTACGAGTTCAGCGCCTATCTGGAAATCGCGTAATGGCACCGAAACGGAAGTCCTACGCCGGCGACGGCTTCTATCCGACGAGCTATTACGCCGCCTCGCGCAACACCGTTCGTACGCCTGTTAAGCTCGAGGGGCGGATCGAAACCGACATCTGCGTGGTCGGCGCCGGCTATACCGGCCTGTCCACGGCCATTCATCTGGCCGAAAAGGGCTACAAGGTGACGGTGGTCGAGGGGGCGCAAGTCGGCTGGGGCGCGTCGGGGCGCAATGGCGGCCAGATCGTCAACGGCCTTAATGCCGGCCTTTCAACGATCGAGCGCCGCTATGGCGAGGATGCCGCCCGCTTCATCGGCGGTCTCGTGCAGGAGGGCGGACGGATCATCCGCCGCCTCGTCAAAACGTATCAGATCGACTGCGACCTGAAGTCCGGCAACATTTATGCCGCCTATACCGGCGCGCATATGAGGGAACTCGAGGCCAAGCAGGCGCTCTGGCGCAAATACGCTATGAACGATCATGAACTGCTCGACCGCGAGGCGCTCGCTCAGCTTGTCAATTCCGAGGCTTATTGCGGCGGCATGCTGGATACGACCGGCGGTCACATGCACCCGCTCAATCTGGTGCTCGGCGAGGCCCGCGCTCTCGAGAGCCTTGGCGGCACGATCTACGAGATGTCGCCGGTGACCCGTGTCGACCACGCGGCGGCACGGCCGATGGTCCATACGAAGGCAGGGGAAGTCTCCGCCCGCACCGTCGTTCTTTGCGGCAATGCCTACCTCGGCGACGTGGTGCCGGAGCTCGTCTCCCGCGTCATGCCGGTTTCGACGCAGATGCTGGCTACCGCGCCACTCGGGGAAGAACTGGCCCATTCGCTGATCCCGAGCGACATGTGCGTGGAGGATGTGCGTTACATCCTTGATTATTTTCGGCTTTCCGCCGACAAGCGCATGATTTTCGGCGGCGGCACCGTCTATGGAGGCACCGATCCGGCCGATGTGGTGGCGAAACTGAAGCCAAATCTCGAAAAGGTTTTCCCGCGCTTGAAGGGTGTTAAGATCGACTTTGCCTGGAGCGGCAACTTCGCGCTCTCCTTCACGCGCGTGCCGCAGATGGGGCGGATCGGCGCCAACACCTATTTCGCCCATGGCTATAGCGGGCACGGCGTCACCGGCTCCCATCTTTTCGGCCGCACTCTTGCGGAGGCGATCGATGGCGACACCGCCCGTTTCGATGTCTTCGAGAAGCTTCCCTGGTATCCTTTCCCGGGCGGGCGGGTGTTCCGGGCGCAATATTCCACGATCGGCTCCTGGTGGTATTCCTTCCGGGATGCCATCGGCTGGTAGTGCCGCCGTCGCGGACTAACCCGTCGCCCGTCTTTGCGCATGGAAACGGATTTTTTACGTCCTCCGTAATCGACAGAAAATATTCTCTATAAATTTAATCGAGAATATTGAAGAACTCCGATATCGGCTAATGCCCCGAAACAGCGGAGACGACGAAATGAACCCGATGAAGGCGATGATCCGATCCCGCTACCCGGCCCATGCCGCGCCGGCCTGGCGCCGGCCGGTCCATGTCATACCCCAGTCCCTTGCCGTCCTGGCAGCTTTCGCCTTCGTTTGCGCTGTCGTCATCGGCTTGATCTGACCACCTGCGGGCAGCTCTTTTTTCAAGTCGCCACGGGCTCAATGACCTTGAGTCCCGTCTGCGGTTTCCTCCTCGATCGTTCCTCTTGCGGCGCGGGTCGCTTGGGGCGTAGCCTGCAAGTGCGTCTTCTTGGATCGGATCCAGGAGAGGCGCTCTTCGTGCGTCCCGCAGACACGCCCGCACTGAAGCGGCTGCGCTCGCCGTAGGCAAGAATGGTTCGACGGGATGGAGGAGCGAATGCTCGACAAACGAAAGTTCTACATCAACGGCGAATGGATCGACCCGATCACGCAAAACGATCTCTACGTGCTCAATCCGGCGACCGAAAAGCCGCTTGCGGTGATTTCTCTCGGCACCGCGGAGGATATCGACCGTGCCGTTGCAGCCGCGAAGAACGCTTTTACAACCTACAGCCGAACGAGTGTGAAGGAGCGGCTGGCGCTGCTCGAAGCGCTGCTCGCCATCTACCAACGCCGCTACGACGAGATGGCCGAAACGATTACCGCCGAGCTCGGCGCCCCGAAGACGATGAGCCGTGAGCAGCAGGTCGACGTCGGCGTGGGCCATCTGCAGGGCTATATCGACGCGCTCAGGTCCCTTAACATGCGGGAGAAGCTGCCGAATGGCGACACGCTCATGCGCGAGCCGATCGGCGTCTGCGGGCTTATCACGCCCTGGAACTGGCCGATCAACCAGATCGCACTCAAGGTGGTGCCGGCGTTGGCAACCGGTTGCACCTGCGTCCTGAAGCCGAGCGAATTCACTCCGCTCAACGCCATGCTCTATGCGGAGATGATCGACGAGGCGGGATTTCCGCCGGGTGTCTTCAACCTCGTAAACGGCGATGGCATTCATGCCGGCGCGGCGCTTTCGAGGCACAAGGACGTCGATATGGTGTCCTTCACCGGTTCGACGCGGGCCGGCATCGCCGTCAGCAAGGATGCCGCCGATACGGTGAAGCGGGTCACGCTGGAACTCGGCGGCAAATCGCCGAACATCGTCTTCGCCGATGCCGATATCGAGGAACGGGTGAGGGCGAGCATTCTCGAATGCTTCAACAATTCCGGCCAGTCCTGCGATGCGCCGACCCGCATGCTCGTCGAGCGCAGCGTCTATGACAGGGTCGTCGACATCGCCCGGCGCGTCGGGGGGGAAGCAAAGGTTGGGGATCCGACCAGGGAAGGATCGCATATCGGCCCGCTTGTCAGCCATATCCAGTACGAGCGGGTGCAGGCGCTGATCGAGGCGGGCGTTGCCGAGGGCGCGATCCTGCTCGTCGGCGGGCCGGGCAAGCCAGAGGGCTTCGGGGCCGGCTACTTCGTCAAGCCGACCATTTTCATCGACGTCGACAATTCCATGCGGATTGCACGCGAGGAGGTGTTCGGGCCCGTGCTTTCGATCATCCCCTTCGATACGGAAGAAGAAGCGATCGCGATTGCCAACGACACCACCTACGGGCTCGCGGCCTATATCCAGACGGACGATCCGGACCGGGCTCAGCGGGTGGCTGCCCGTCTTCGCGCGGGAATGGTGCATATCAATGGCGGCCCGCACCGCTATGGCAGCCCCTTCGGCGGATACAAGCAATCCGGCAACGGCCGTGAAGGTGGCATTTTCGGCCTCGAGGACTTCCTTGAGGTGAAGACGGTGCATCTGCCGGACGCCGCTTGAGCCGGCTTACCGGGGGCAGGGTCGCCGCGCGTGAGCCACACGGTGACTCGATCCTGTTCCGGGGTTCCCTGCGCTCTCAGATACCCGGCAGGGCGAAGCCGGAGAGCCGTTCTTCGAGCTTCTGGATCGTCGGCACATCCGCATTGGCGAAGGCGAAGCGCAGGTAGCTTTCCTGGCCCTCGCCGAAAGAGTCGCCCGACAGGCAGAGGATGCCGGCAAGCTTGGCCAGTTTCTCGGCGACGAATTGCGAGTCGATGTCCGGGAAAGGATGACGGATATAGGCGAAATACGCGCCGATCGCCTTCAGGTTCCACTGCGGCAGACGGCCCATAACCGTTTCGAGCGCTCTTGCGCGGGCGGCGATCTCCGCGCGATTGCCAAGCCGCCAGTCGGTGAGAGCCGGAAGGGCCCTGGCGACGGCAGCCTGTGCCGCGCGCGGGGGGCAGATCTGCAAGTTGTCCATGACCTTCGTGACCTGGGCGATCAGCGCGGGCCCGGCCGTGATCGCGCCGAGTCTGTGGCCCGGAATGCAGAAGGACTTCGAGAAGCTGTAGAGGCCGATGAAACCCTCCTCCCAACCCTTCGCCTGGAGGAGGCTGTGCGGTGCCGCGGCGGCGTCGGGCAGGAAGTCGCGATAGGTCTCGTCGAGGATGAGCCAGGTGCCGGCCCCGCGGCATATTTCGTAGATGCGCCGGATCAGGTCCGGCGGATAGACGGCGCCGGTCGGATTATTGGGCGAGACGAGCGCCAGCGCGCGGACGCCCGGGCGAACAGCCGAGGCAATGGTCTCGATCTCCGGCAGGAAGCCGGCGCCCGCATCGCATGGCACTAGCTCGACATTGATGCCGAGCATCGCCAGGGTCGTCTCCTGGTTGAAATAATAGGGGTTGGTCATCACCACCGTATCGCCGGCGCCGGCAATCGCCATCGCGGCCGCGGTGAAGGCCTGATTGCAGCCGGAGGTGATGTGGATACTGGCGGCCGTGACCGGAGCGCCATAGAGCGTCGAAACGTGCTCGGCGTAGGCTTGGCGCAGCTCCGCCTCGCCTTCGATCGCGCCATAGCCCGCATAGGCCGGCGAGGCGGCGGCCTCGCCAAGCCATTTCAGCATCTCCGGATGGGCGGGATAGCCGGGCACCGCCTGGGAGAGGTCGATCAGGGGACCCTTTGCCCCGTCATAGGCTTTCGCCCAGGCGAGCACCGACGGGACCGGCGGAGGCGTGAGCCTTTCGACAAGCGGATTGAAATGCGGCATGGAACGTTTCCTGTTGCTGGCAGACCGGCGGTCTTCGCCGCTCTGTCTCTATTGTTGGACCTCGCGCTTTCGCGGGCGCGTTGCGCGCCGTGAAGGCGCAGGCTGAACTGCACCCGCCTCCGGCTCTTGGGACTCGCCCGGTTTCTGGATGCGCGAACGAATTATAGTTCGGGCGGACATCTGGAGTTCCGGCATGGGATCGCTCTCAAGCGCCGCGAACAGCCAGTCGATGAAGACCCGCACGATCGGGGCTGCCCGGACCTCGTTGCGACAGGCGACGAAGAAGGCATCATTGGCCGGAACGGTGAGGTCAAATGGCGCTATCAGCTCGCCGCGTGCAATCAGGCTGCCTGCAGTGATCGTATCGCCGAGCGCCACGCCCTGGCTGTGCAGGGCGCCTTCTGTCGAGAGCCGTGCGTCGCTCATGAAGTGCTGACGGCCGCGTTGAAGGTCGGCCGCGTCGGCGGCGGCGAGCCATGTGTTCCATTCGCGACCATCGTCGCCATGCAGCATCACATGATCGCGAAGATCGCGGATCGAGCGCAGCGGCCGCATGTTGAGGAGTGTCGGGCTCGCCACGGGGAAAAGCTCCAGCCGGCTCCAGAGCCGGGCCCAGCAGTCGCCCCAGTTGCCGTCGCCGTAAAGCAGGCAGACATCCACGTCGCGGGAGTGGAGGTTCGCCGCGTCGTTCGAAGCGATCAACGTCAGTTCCACATCGGGAAATTGCTCGGTGAAACGATGCAGCCGCGGGATCATCCAGAAGGAGAGGAGCGCCGGCACGCAGGTGATGCGGAGCTCACCACTGGTCGCCGGGCGCGTCATCGCCGCCGTGGCGGCGGCGATCTCGGCAAAGGCATGGGTGACGGCGGGGAGCAGGAGCGCGCCTTGCGGCGTAAGTCTCAGCCGCTTGCCGCCGCGTTCGAAGAGCGGCGTGTTGAAGGAGAGTTCGAGCGCACGGATCTGGTGACTGATCGCGCCGTGGGTGACGTTGAGCTCGCGCGCCGCGGCAGAAACCGAGCCGCGCCGCGCCGTCGCCTCGAAGGCGCGCAGCGGGTTCAGCGGGGGCAGGCGGCTCGACAAGAAGGAGGGCTCCGAACGGGAAATATGTGAGATTTTCTCACAGGAAATGCTATAACAATGTCAATTGATTTTCCAGCAGGTTTGTCACGTAATAGTCGGAACAACGGCAAAAGCCTGGGGAACATGACCGCGCCTCTTTCGAACGGCGAATCCGCGGAAATGCGTCGTGCCGCGCGCTCCGTCACGCCCCCGGCCGAAAGATACGGAGATGGCCACATGGTCTGGGATGAAAACAAGCTCGGCGAACTGAAGGCGAAGTATGGCGAGAGCCATGGCGGCGAGCTCTTCGATCCGACCTTCCGCAAGGTCGCCGACAAGATCTTCACCAAGAGCGGCACGCGGCTTGCGCCCTATTCCGGCATACCGACCTTTCTCAGTGCACCCTATATGCCGGTCGATGCCGAGCAACCCGATTTCGGCAACCTTCAGGTTGCGATCCTCGGGATTCCCATGGATCTCGGCGTCACCAACCGTCCGGGCTCCCGCTTCGGACCGCGGGCGCTGCGGGCGATCGAGCGGATCGGCCCCTACAACCATGTGCTCGGCTGCGCCCCGGTGCACGACCTCCGGGTGGCCGATATCGGCGACGTGCCCTTCCGCAGCCGCTATAGGCTGGAACTCAGCCATGAAGACATCGAAACGCGCCTCCACCAGATCGTCGATGCCGGTGTCGCGCCGCTCGCGATCGGCGGCGACCATTCGATCACCCATCCGATCCTGAAGGCCGTCGGCAGGCGACAGCCGGTCGGCATGATCCATGTCGACGCCCATTGCGATACCGGCGGCGCCTTTGACCTTACCAAATTCCACCACGGTGGCCCCTTCCGCAACGCGGTGCTCGACGGCGTGCTCGACCCGACCCGCGTTATCCAAATCGGCATCCGCGGCTCGGCCGAATATCTATGGGAGTTTTCCTACCAATCCGGCATGACGGTGATCCATGCCGAGGAAGTCAGCGGACTTGGTATTCCGGCGATCATCGAAAAGGCGAAAGACATCGTCGGCGACGGTCCGACCTATCTTTCCTTCGACATAGACAGCCTCGACCCGGCCTTCGCGCCGGGAACGGGGACGCCAGAGGTGGGCGGCCTCACGACCCGCGAGGTGCTGCAACTGATCCGCGGCCTCAAAGGCGTCGATATCGTCGGCGGCGACGTGGTCGAGGTGGCGCCGCAATATGACGCGACGACGAATACCGCCCAGGCCGGGGCCCAGGTACTCTTTGAAATCCTGAGCCTGATGGTGTTCAGCCCGTCGATTGTCGGCAGAGGCTGACTCTGACGCGGCGCGCCCGGCATTGCCGGGCGCATGATGTCGCCTCGGCGGCATCAGAAGAAGATAACAACGACAACAGGGAACGCGGCGACAGCCGCAGAAGCGAAGGAGACAGGCGATGAAGATCAATTCCATCAAGCGCCGCACGCTGCTGGGGGTGGGACTTGCCGGTGCAGCCGCACTGGCCATGCCGGCGGTGCTGAGAGCCCAGGACCGGTCGCTGAAGGTCGGCGTCTATGGCGGCTATTTCAAGGACTCGTTCGACAAGAACATCTTCCCGGATTTCACCAAGGCGACGGGCATTGCCATCGAGTCCGTCGCCGAGCCGACGGGGGAGGCCTGGCTGGTGCAACTCGAACAGGCCGCCCGCGCTGGACAGGCGCCGGCGGACGTTTCGATGATGTCGCAGGTCGCGATGCTGAAGGGGCAGGCGACCGAGCTTTGGACGCCGATCGACATGGCGAAGATCAAGAACGCGTCCAATCTGCTCGATCGCTTCATCAACAAATATCCGGACGGCCGCGTTGCCGGCGTCGGAGCGGTCTCGTGGTACATCACGCTCGTCACCAACACCAACGTCTACAAGGAGCCGCCGACCTCCTGGGAGGCCCTCTGGGATCCGGCCAATGCAGACAAATTGGGGCTCCTTGCGCTGGTCTCCAACTCCTTCCTGCTCGAGGTCACCGCCAAGACCTTCATGGGCGGCACCGATGCGCTCGACACGGAAGAGGGCATTCTGAAGGCCTTCGACAAGCTTGCCGAGGTGAAGCCGAATGTCAGGCTCTGGTACCGGGACGAGGCGCAATTTGAGCAGGCGCTCAAATCGGGCGAAATTCCGATGGGGCAATATTACCACGACGTCACCGGGCTGGCGGCCGCCGATGGCCATCCCGTCCGTTCCACCTTCCCCAAGGAGGGCGGCATCCAGGACTCCGGTTGTTGGGCGCTGTCGCGCGCGTCACAGAAGGTGGAGGAGGCGCATATCTTCATCGATTATATGTGCCAGCCCTCGATCCAGGCGACGCTGTCGCGGAAGGTCGGCACCGCGCCGACGATCAAGCGCGAGTCGACGGACCTGACGGACCAGGAATTCGCGGCCGTCTCGTCGGACATCGAGCCGATCGTCCCGCGCTACGACCTCTATCAGACGAAGTCGGATTGGCTGAACCAGAAGTGGACGGAGCTCATCGTCGGCTGACGCGCGACGTCCTTGCTACCCTCCCGCTCCGACTGCAGGAGCGGGAGCCGACGTCCCTTAAGTCGCCAGCGGTTTAGGGATAAGCTTGTGCAGCAGAACCTGAAAGAACAGCCGCAGCAATCACGGGTCCGAAAGGGCGCAGGGCTTACAGCGCCGCCGATGCGCTAGCGGAACGGGGAACATATGTCGGGACTTGTGCTTCAGAAAGTCGTCAAAGAATTCGGTACCTTTCGGGCCGTCAACGACGTCGACCTGACGGTGCCCCATGGCACCTTCGTCTGCATGCTGGGCCCGTCGGGCTGCGGCAAGACCACGCTGCTGCGGATGATCGCGGGCCTCGACCTGCCGACCTCGGGCGCCATCAGGCTCGACGGCGACGACATCACCCACGTGCCGACGCACAAGCGCAATCTCGGCATGGTATTTCAGTCGCTGGCGCTGTTCCCGCATCTGACCGTCGGCGAAAATATCGGCTATCCGCTGCGTATCCGCAAGGCTCCGAAGGAGGAGCAGACGCGGCGCGTCGACGAACTTCTGTCGATGATCCATCTTCCGGGCTATGCCGACCGGCCGGTTTCCAAGCTCTCTGGCGGCCAGCGCCAGCGCGTGGCGATTGCCCGGGCGCTGGCGATCTCGCCCAAGCTGTTCCTCCTCGACGAGCCGCTTTCCGCGCTAGACGCCAAGCTGCGCGAGGCGATGCAGGTGGAGCTTCGGCAATTGCAGCAGAAACTCGGCATCACCACGATCGTCGTCACTCACGACCAGCGCGAGGCGATGACCATGGCCGATACGGTCGTCGTCATGAATTGCGGTGAAATTCGCCAGGTGGCTTCGCCGATCGAGATCTATCGCCGCCCGGCCGACAGTTTCGTTGCCGATTTCATCGGCCAGACGAATCTCATCGAAGCGGAAGCGGACAGCCAGGGCCGCGCGACGGTGTTCGGCCAAACGATCGCGGGTCTGCAATTGCCTCCCGGTGCCCGCAAGGCGACGATTTCCATCCGCCCGGAAGACGTGCACCTGACCGCCCCCGGTGCCGGCGCGCTTTCCGGCACTGTCACCTTCGTTCGCGACCTCGGCGGCACCATCGAGACCTTCGTCGATGTTAGTGGCCGGCAGATCGTCGCGGTATCGACGCCGAGGGGCCGGCCGGAGGTCGCCATCGGTCAGCCGGTCGGCGTCGCGCTGACCCCGGATGTCTGCGTGGTGCTCGGCAAATGAGACGCGAACCGCCCAAGACCCTTGGCGACTACGCGCCGCTTCTCTTCCCGGCAGGGATGCTCACCATCTTCTTCGTCGTGCCCTTCGGCACGATGATCGCCGTCAGCTTCTTCCAGCGCCAGCAGGGCGGCTTTTACACGCCGGCCTTCGTGTTCGACAATTACGCCCGTTTCCTCTCGGCCTTTTTCGGCGGCGTGCTCGGCTTTTCCCTGATGCTGGCGATCACCGTGGCCGTCTGTTGCGTCGTGCTGGCGCTGCCCTTTACCTATCTCCTGACGCGGATGGCGCGCAGCGTGCAGGTCCTCTGGCTCGTCGCGCTTCTCTCGGTACTGTCGCTCTCCGAGGTCATCATCGGCTTTGCCTGGTCGACGCTCTTCTCGCGAACGGCTGGCATCACCAATGTCCTTGTCGCGCTCGGCATCATGAGCGAGGCCAGGGCATTGACGCCGAGCTTCGCCGCGGTGCTGACCGGGATGGTCTACCAGGCCTTTCCCTATACGGTGCTCGTGCTCTTCCCGGCGCTGATCCGCCTCGACCCAACCTTGGCGGAAGCTGCCCGCACGCTCGGTGCATCGCCGCTCAAGGCTTTCTTTACCGTCGTCGTGCCGGCACTTCGAAACACCATCACCGCGACGCTGATCATGGTCTTCATCTTTGCGCTCGGCTCCTACCTGCTTCCGCAGCTTCTCGGCCGTCCTCAGCACTGGACGCTCTCGGTGCTTATCACCGACCAGGCGATCTACCAGTCCAACATGCCGTTTGCCGCGGCTATGGCCGTGTTCCTGGTGCTGGTGACGCTCGGGCTCGTGGCGTTGACCGTTATCGCCGGCCGGAAGGGAGAGGCGGCATGACGGCCTTCTTCCGCAAATTCTACTTCTTCCTCACGGCGCTCTTCCTCGCGCTGCCCTTGATCGTCGTCGCCGGCGTATCGATCAATCAGAAGCAGACGCTCGCCTTTCCTCCGGAGGGCTTTTCGACCTCCTGGTACGGGGAAATTTTTCTGAACCCCGAGTGGCGCAATGCACTCGTCGCCTCGGTCACGCTCGCTCTGCTTTCGGCGGCGCTCGCCGTCGCGATCGCACTGCCGCTTGCCTGGTTCCTGTGGCGGCGGGTGGCACCATGGGCAAACATCTTTCAGTTGCTGGGCGTTGCGCCGTTCACCCTGCCGCCGGTGATCACGGCGCTCGGCATGCTCACATTCTGGGCGACCGCGGGTTTTTACGGCCAGCCCTGGACGGCGATCGTCAGCCACGCGATCTTTTTCGTCACTTTGCCCCTGGTGACGCTCTCGCTCGGCTTCACTTCCATCGATCGCTCATTGGTCGAGGCCGCGGCCACTATGGGGGCGGACGAGCGCACCGTTTTCCGCACGGTGGTGCTGCCGCTGGTCCTGCCCTATATCGTGTCGGGCTATGCTTTTGCCTTCGTGCTCTCGCTTAACGAATATATCGTTGCCTATATGACCGTCGGTTTTACGATGGAGACGCTGCCGATCAAGATCTTCAACGCGCTGCGCTACGGCTATACGCCGACGATGGCATCGGTGACCGTCCTATTCGTCGCGACGGCGGCGGTGATCTTCGGTCTCGTGGCCCGTTTCGGCGACCTGCCGAAGCTGCTCGGCGCCATGGCATCGGACGGAAAGTGATGAAGCTTGCGGGTCTTCAGATGAAGAGTGTCGGCGGCGACATTGCCGCCAATCTTGCGCGCATCGAGGGCGCGGCGGTAGAGGCCGCAGCCAAGGGTGCGACCTTGCTGGTGACGCCCGAACTCGGCATCACCGGTTATGGCGCCGGCGCGCTCATCGCAGAGCTTGCGCAGCCGGCGGACGGGCCGATCGTTCACCAATTGCAAAGGATTTCCCGCTCCGCCGGCATCGCGATCATCGCCGGTTTCGCGGAGCGGGACGGCGCCGCCGTCTACAACAGCGCCGTCTGCGTCGACGGCGACGTGGAGCCGACAGTCTATCGGAAGTCGCATCTCTATGGCGACTATGAACGCACGCTCTTCACGCCGGCGGAGCCTTCGACCCAACTCTTCGAGCATGAGGCCGTCACCTGCGGCATGCTGATCTGCTACGATGTCGAGTTTCCGGAAAACGTCCGGCGGCTGGCGCTTGCGGGCGCCGAGGCCGTGCTCGTTCCGACGGCGCTGCCGGCGGGCTGGTCGGGCACCTTCATCACCGACCATATGATCCGGACCCGCGCTTTCGAGAACCAGGCCTTCGTCGCCTATGTCAACCATTGTGGCGCCGATGCGATGTTCTCCTTTGCCGGTCTGTCGTGCATCGCCTCGCCGGATGGGCAGATTCTCACGAAAGCCAATTCCGTTGATGAATGCCTGATCTACTCCGAGATCGATCCGCAGGCCTTTGCCATTTCACGGGCGGAGAATACCTATCTCCGGGACCTGAAACGCGCCTGATATGCTCCTCTTCTCTGTTCGAGATTGCGGCCGCATGGAACCAGGAAGGCCGGGAAGAGTTGCGGCTTTCCTTTTGCTCGTGCCCCTCTAGTTCTAACGGAAGTGCGGCACGCCGCCACCTTACAGCGCTGTGCGTTCTTCAGGGCGCCCATAGGCGCTGTAAACCTTTGAATCTACGCATCGTGCTTGCGAAAATCGGTCCGATTTTCGGGGCCGATGCGCTAGCCAGATGCGGAGGTGGAGAGAGCCATGACGAAGATTCTCGGCATATCGGGCAGCCTGCGGAAGGCGTCGTTCAACACGGCGCTCCTGAACGCCGCCCAGAGCCTTGCGCCCGAGGAGGTCGAATTCGAGGCTGCGACCTTGCACGGGATCCCGCTCTATGACGGCGACGTCGAGAGCGAAAGCGGCGTTCCGGCGGCGGCTGAGGACCTGAAACGAAAGATCATGTCTGCGGACGGGGTGATCCTCTTCACGCCGGAATACAACAATTCGATCCCCGGCGTGTTCAAGAACGCCATCGACTGGCTGAGCCGCCCTCCCGCCGACATTCGCAAAGTGTTCGGCGGACGACGGTTCGCGCTTGCCGGCGCTTCTCCGGGCAGTTTCGGCACGATCCTCAGTCAGAACGCTTGGCTCCCGGTTATGCGAACGCTCGGTGCCGATCTCTGGTCGGGCAAGCGCTTCATGCTGGCGAAGGCAGACACGCTCTTCGAGCAGGGCCGGTTGACCGACGACCAGACAAGCGAGCGTCTGCGGGGCTTCGTCCAGGCCTTTGCCGACTACGCCGTAGCGGCAAAGGCGAAGTGACCGGCAACGGCACCCCCGTCTTTGGCAGTGCCTGAAGGATTCAGACGACCAGAAAGTCGTTGAAGGCCAGGTTCCCGGGTGCGCCGGTCAGAGTGGCGAAATGGATCGCGCCGCCCGAGCCGCTGCCGTCGGCGTCGTAGAGGAGCCGGCCATTGGCAGTGTTGTAGACGATGTGATCATTGGCATCTTGCGCAGTCCCGGTCGCATTGGCGCGGAAGAAGGCGGAAGAAAGCGCGCCGGTGGTGGTCAGCGCCGAGAAGACGGCATTCTCCAGCCGGATCGTGTCGTCCGCATGCGAGAAATCGCCGATCACATCGACGTTGGAGGTATTAAACGCCGTGTTGAATAGGAAGGAATCAGAGCCTGCGCCTCCGAACAGCCTGTCATTACCTGTGCCGCCATAGAGCGTGTCGTTGCCAGCTCCACCGATGAGCGTGTCGTTGCCGGCTCCGCCATTCAGCACGTTGTTGCCGCCGTTTCCCGTCAGCCGATCCGCATGGTTCGAGCCGATAAGGTTCTCGATGGACACGAGCGTGTCGGACCCGCGCCCGCCGCCGACATTCTGTGCGGTGGTAAGCGCGAGATTGACCGTTACGCCGCTCGTTGCATCCCAATAACCGGCGGTGTCCGCGCCGGTGCCGCCGTCGAGCCTGTCGTTGCCGACGCCACCCAGCAGCGTGTCGTTGCCGCTGCCACCGGCGAGCGTGTCGTTGCCGTTCCGGCCCTCGAGCCGGTTGGCGGCGCCGTTGCCGGTGAGCCGGTCGGCATGGTTCGAACCGATGAGGTTTTCGATGGAGACGAGCGTGTCGGAACCGCGCCCGCCGCCGACGCTCTGTGCCGTCGTAAGGCCGAGGTTGACGGTTACGCCGCTCGTTGCGTCCCAGTAGCCGGCGGTATCCGCGCCCGTGCTGCCGTCGAGCCTGTCATTGCCGACGCCGCCGAGCAGCGTGTCGTTGCCGGCGCCACCGAAAAGTGCGTCGTTGCCGTTCCGCCCCTCGATCCGGTTGGCAGCGCTGTTGCCGGTGAGCCGGTCGGCATAGCTCGAACCAATGAGGTTCTCGATAGAGACGAGCGTATCGGAACCGCGTCCGCCGCCGACGCTCTGTGCCGTCGTGAGGCCGAGATTGACGGTTACGCCGCTCGCCGCGTCCCAGTAACCGGCCGTGTCCACGCCGGTGCCGCCATCGAGCCTGTCATTGCCCGCACCGCCAAGCAGCGTATCATTGCCGCTGCCGCCAGCAAGCGTGTCGCTTCCGTTCCGCCCCTCGATCCGGTTGGCGGCGCCGTTGCCCGTGATCCGGTCATTGCCCGAGCCGCCAATCGCATGTTCGATCGTCGTCGTCGTATAGATGGCGATGTTGTTGCGTAGACCGCCGACGTCCGACCAGGTGCCCGGCCGCAGGTCGATCCGCTGAGCGACGCTGAAGCCCGACAGGTTCAAGCTGTCGGTGCCACCCGAGTCATAGATCGTCAGGGCTACGTCGCTGTTGGTGAAGTTCGCGAGGTTATAAAGGGAGGCCGTTCTGCCCGTGACATTGGAGCCGAAGCCATAGACGGTGTTGCCGGTTCGTGTGCTTGCCGCTCCATACAGGGTCTGAATGGCCAGTATGTCAGCCATTTGGGGCGTCAGAACCCAGGCGAAACTGCCCGTGCCGGCCTCGTCCTGGCTCATGTAGGACATGATGCTGGTCCTCCAGGAGTCATTCACGTAGTGATTGTCCGCCCCGTAGGTCGCGTTGCCATTGTAATTGCCACCGTGGCCGAGGCCGAGCGCGTGGCCGATCTCGTGGATGAAGGTCTGAAGGGTGTAGCCGGCAATGGCGCTGCTGCCCCCGAACCAGCCGGATTCCACATTGATGCTGCTGGACTGGATGAGGCCGCCCGAGACGCTGGAGACGGCATAGGCGCCGTCATCCCAATCATCCAATTTTATCTCCGCGCTTCCCGTCGTCTCGGTGAAGGTCAGCCCGGATACTTCGGCCCAGGTGGCAAAGGCGATCCGAGCCAAGGCGGCTCGATCGGCGGACAGCCCCTGGACGTTGAAGGTGATGTTGGTGTTGGCGGAGGCCCATTGGCGCGCCCCGCCGCCTGACCACTCCCAATAGCCGTCGGTCAGTTGGTCGGCGATCTGCGCCACGCTATAAGTGGGCAGGGCGGCGGCCTTGACGGCCGACAGGGTGTAGCTGCCGGTTGATGTCG
This sequence comes from Sinorhizobium sojae CCBAU 05684, assembly GCF_002288525.1. Lineage (NCBI taxonomy): Bacteria > Pseudomonadati > Pseudomonadota > Alphaproteobacteria > Hyphomicrobiales > Rhizobiaceae > Sinorhizobium > Sinorhizobium sojae. The sequence continues at coordinate 2,518,842 of NZ_CP023067.1, read as the reverse complement.
AATAGCCACCCGCCGCCAGGTAATAGGTGCCGCTTATGCTTGCTGTGAACGTGAGGAGCGAATCGTAGTTTCCTGCGCCATCGTCGTTACCACCGAGTCGGCCGCCGTTAGCGGCATAGAGCGTCAGGTACGCATCGAGCCCGTTCGAACCATCCAGCGTAAACCGATAGGTCTGCCCCGCGGTCAGAGTGATCTTGTACCAGTCCTGGTCGCCACCGGTATTGACGTAGCCGGAAAGGCTGCCGCCTACCGATAGGGTCTGGGTGGTCCCCGTACCTCCGGCCACTGTGTCGCCGCCGCTTTGCTGTCCGTCGCTTCCCGCAGCCGTGCTCGGTTCAACGGCATCAAGGCACGCAAACGTTTTTGGCAATTGGTTCGAGGCGCAGAATTCACACATGCGGCTATGCTCGTTTCTCTTTCAACAGCTTCTTCTTCGTGGTCAATGCCCGGCGGTTATGGTGACGCTGCCCAACAGGAGCGGCTCGCCCTCACCCTCACCGGTGAGGCGGGCGCAATAGATCCCTGCCTGCGAGTAGGTGTGGGTGGCGGAAGTCTTGCGGCAGCCAGATCCCGGGCGACAGACCATGGCTTTCTCGCCATCACCGAAATCCAACCAGGCGCCGCCGAAATAGACTGCCCCGCCACCATGGGCGAAAAAGGTAACCTCGAGTGGCACCGGTCCGGACCGTGTCGAGGCGGTCAGCCTGCCGTCAGGCGCCTTCCGATCATCCGTCGCCATTGTCTCCGCTCCACACGCACCCTGCGCAGCCACTCCGAACGCCGGAATCACAAGGCTTCCGAGCCCGGCCAGAACGGTCAGCATGCATGCAGCCCCACTTCTCACCACAGTCACCTTTCAAGAAGCATCCTAAGTAATAACGGAAGGGTTAAGCATCCTCGCCCGTGTCTGTCGTATGTTGAACACGGCGTTAACAGGGCCAAGCCGCTTGATCAACCTTGCGTTCCATTCGGCACACTTTGGCACACGCATTACACGCAAATCCATTGGGTGACCAGCCGGCCGGGTGGTCTAAGACAACTGTTCAGGTCCGGTCGTGAGGGCGCGGGTCAGGCACTAGCCCGTCCGGCAAGGATCGTCCTGTAGTGAGGCAGGCGGTATGTGATCGTTGTGAGGAGCCCACAGGCTAGCCGCCATTTTCCGCAAGCCAGCGGCGGATGGCCTCGATATCGTCGTCGCCGATCCCGTGATGCGTGTCTATATCCAGCGCTTTGAGGTTTGCGCCGGACTCGGCGAAGGTACGCTTCAAGGCAGGCGCATGCTTGCCGTAGGGGTCGTCCTTGCCGGTGAGCATCAGGATATTCGTCCCGGAGAGATCGGGTATCGGCGGCACTTCGAGCGCGGCCATCGCCCGCATAAGCACCGCGTTGCGGATCACGCCAGGATGAAGAAGCATCACTGCCGCCAGCAGGTTGGCCCCATTGGAATAGCCGATGAAGACCATTTTGCCGAGGTCGAGCCCGTAGCCGTCGCGCGCCCCTTCGAGAAAGGCGACGAAGGCCTCGGCTTCCGAGCGGATATCCTGCTGGTCGAAGGTCGTCATCGAGAGGCGCCGGAACCAGCGGGGAAAGCCTTCCTCGGTGCTGCGGCCGCGCACGCCGAGAAGTGTGGCCTGCGGATCGATCTGGTGGCCGAAGGGAAGCATGTCCGTCTCGTTGCCGCCACTGCCGTGGAGCAGCACGAAGGTGCGGTCGTTCGTCTCCTGCGGATGATAAAAGCGATGGACGAAGGGCAGGTCGCGTCGCGTCAGGCGCGGTTCACCCGGCAGCGCGAATTGCGGCAGCCGTACGAGCGTTGCGGCGGGATCGCTGCCGAGATGCGGCGGCAGGAAGAGCTCGGTACCGAGCGCATCCGGCGGCTCGTCGATGGCAAAGCCGGGTCCGTCGGTCGCAAGCTCGTAGAGGGAGCCTCCCGGTTCGCGCACATAAAGGGAAAAGAAATACTTCCGGTCATGCGCGTTGGTCGCGCCGGCATGTTCCTGTTCGAGATCGGCCCTGACGGCAAGCACCGTCGTCTCGTCCGGCGCGCGGAAGGCGATATGGTCGATCGTGCCTGTGCCGGGCGCGGCGGCCCAGAATCCTGTTGCGTCGCGCACATCGATGACGTCGCTCGAGGGCGAGGTAAGGCGGCGGATCGTATCCGTCGAGGATAGCTCGCGGTAGCCGAAATGGCTCTGCAGGAAGTGCGCGGTTTCTTTCGGCTTTTCGGTGAGGACGGTCGCGCCGCGCAGACGCCTGATCGAATCCGTTTCGGGAATGTCGCGGCTCGCCCAGGGCGCAGGCTCAACCAGCGCTTCCGTTCCAACCAGTTTCACGATGATGCCGTCCGGATCCTTGAGCCGCAGCACGGGTTCGCCGAATTCCTGCGCCGGCCCGGCTGTCTCGATGTTGAACTCTAGGGCACGGGTCAGCCAGAAGCCGATGCTTGCCGGCGGAACGGCGAAGGCGATCTCGCTCGGCTGCCCATGGCCGACACGCCCCGGCGAGCCGTCCTCCCAAATCAGGAAAGTGACGAGCGATCCGGGTGAGCCCGAGGCGTCACCATAGAAGAGGTGCAATTGGTTGGGATCCTCGAAGCCGCCGGTTCGCTTGACGAGACGGAGGCCGAGAAAGCCCAGGTAGAAATCGACATTCGCCTGAACACGGCGACTGATGAGGGTAATATGATGAATGCCGCTGGTCACGATCTCTGCCCCCTCTGGCGAATGCCATATGATGGACGAATTCCGCTTTAATCCCGCTTCCCGGCAAGGAATGCCTGGAACGCCTCCTGGTACTTCGGGTGCCAACGCGAAAGGGGAGGGCGGTTTTCGACGATGTCGCCGGCGGCCCAGAGGATACGTTGCTCGTCAGTCGGCCGCGGGACCTCGTTGTCGGGGCAGAGAATGTAGAAATCGCCGCGGGCCAGGCCCTCGAGCATGAAATCGACCGTCTGCTCCGGCGTCCAGGCGCCCGCCGGCTTCTCCGTGCGGCCATGGGCGGTTAGCGCTGTATAGACGAAGCCGGGGATCAGGAGATGCGCATTGACTTTGCAGCCCTCCGTGTTGCGGAGCTCGTGCTGAAGGGCTTCGGTAAAGACCTTTACCCCCGCCTTCGCGACATTATAGGCGGGATCGCCGGGCGGCGTGGTGATACCCTGTTTCGAGCCGGTATTGATGATCAGGGCCGGTTCTCCGTGGGCGATCATGGCGGGCGCGAAAATACGCGAGCCGTTGATCACGCCCCAGAGATTGACGGACATCACAGCTTCCCAGTTCTCCAGCGGGCCGAACATCGAACTGCCGGGCTGGATCCCAGCATTGTTCATCAGGACATGGACATGGCCGAAGCGCTCCCGCGTGGCGCGCGCCAAGGCGACGATCTCGTCCGGCCGTGACACATCGGTGGCGATGGCCGCCACATCCCCGGCGCCGCCCGGGGCAAGCTTCGCTACGGATGCCTCAGCCGCCTGCAGACGATCGCCGGCGAGATCGGCCATGACAACCTTCATGCCAATGCTTGCGAAGTGCTTGGCAGCAGCAAGCCCAATGCCGGAGGCGGCGCCGGTGACGACAGCAACGTTGTTTTTGGCGATGGCGGAATAGGACAACATGGTTCACAATCCTGCTTGCGACGGGCGATCGACGAGAGATAGGGCCTGGCGACGCACGAGTCCATGATGCGGCACCGTGCGCTTCACGCCAATCCTGTCGTGCGAGCCATTTTTCGCAAGGTGCCAAGCCGCCGTGAGCATCCGATGGCAACTGAAGACAAGTTCAGCAAGGGAACGCCATGCGAGATCTGTCCCCTGCGCCCGCTCGAGATCTTTCGTCCGTTCAAGCACGAGGAGCTTGCCTTCGTAGCGAACTTCAAGATCGGCGAACGATCGGTCGAAAGCGGGGGAACCATCCTGTCGGAGGGAGAGCGGAGCGAGCATCTCTTCACGGTGCTATCCGGCTGGGGATTTCGCTACAAGGTGCTCAAAGACGGGCGGCGACAGATCCTGAACTACGTCATGCCCGGAGACATGGTCGGATTGCAGGGCACCCTCATGGGTGAGATGCAGCACTCGATCGAGGCGCTTTCGCCCGTCACCCTCTGCGTGTTCAAGAGGACTGGACTGGAGCAGCTCTACAGGCAGCACCCCGATCTTGCCTATGACATCACCTGGATCGCCGCACGCGAGGAACGCATCCTGGACGAAAACCTGTTGAGCATCGGTCGGCGCTCCGCACTCGAGAGGGCCGCCTATCTTCTCGCCTTTCTCTATCAGCGCGCGGCCACGCTGCAGGTCTTTAGAGGCGGCCGCAACGCCATTCCGATTTCGCAACAGCATGTCGCCGATACGCTCGGCCTTTCGATCGTACATACCAACAAGACCCTGCGGAAGCTCGCCGGACGCGATTTCATCCGTTGGGCGGACAGGGGCTGCGAAGTCCGGGATATCCGGGGCCTACTTCGCCTGGCCGGTTGGGAAGGGTTCAGCGAACCGAAACGGCCGCTCATCTGAAGGCGCGGTATGTCTTTTTTAAATGCCAAGTGCCGGTACTATATCCTATAGGTACTGGTTGGCTTCCAGAACGGCATGGGAACGTATATGACGGGCGATGAAAATGCGGCGACGATCCAGTCGGTTCTTGTCCTGGAGGACAATTTTCTAATTGTCATGGACATGGAGGAAATGCTCGCTGCATTGGGCGTCACCGAGGTCTACACCGCCACCACAGCGGATAGAGCGATGGAAATCGCAACCGAGCACCCGATTGATTTCGCCATCCTCGATATCAGGCTCGGTGACGAGACGAGTTTCACCGTTGCGGAAGCGCTCATAGCGCGGGGCATCAAAGTCGGCTTTACCAGCGGCTGCGGCGAGATATTGCCCTTGCCCAACCATCTGCGCGATGTACCCCGGATCGAAAAGCCCTTCACCGAGGGGTCGCTCAGCAGCCTCATTGCTGCTGCTCTCCGATCGCGCTCGCCCTGACCGCCGATTGCCCTAGAGCGCGTCGCGATCAAATGTATTCGGGCGGCGCGTTTTAGGTCCTTGTTTTGTGCATGTCGTTGGCCCAAACCGCTGCACACTTCTGGGCGACATGCATTAGCGCGGCTTCGCGCGCGAAATGAACCAGGGGTTGGCGAAGTCGCTGTCGTTCGGCTGGTTGCGTTTGCCATAGGCCAGTGGCTGGCCTGCCACGGTCAGCGTTTCACCGCCCGCGGCTCTCAGGATAGCGTCGCCTGCGGCGGTGTCCCACTCCATGGTGCGGCTGAAGCGCGGATAGAGGTCGGCGTGCCCCTCGGCCAGCAGGCAGAATTTCAGCGACGAGCCGATCGCCTCGCACTCGGTGATGCCCTGCTCGGCGAGATAGGCAACAGTTTCGGCACTGCCGTGCCGTCGGCTCGCAACGGCGACCGCCCGGTCCGGTATGTGCCGGCAGCCGATCCGGCCCCAGCCGCCGGCGATTCGGCCGTCCTCGACCATCGCCTTTCTCGCCTGTCCGTCGCTTGCCGCATAGATGACACCAAGCGCCGGCGCATAGACGACGCCGGCGACCGGCTCAGCGTTTTCGATGAGGCCGATATTCACCGTGAAATGGATATCGCGATCGACGAATTCCTTCGTGCCGTCCAGTGGGTCGACGAGAAAGAAGCGCCGCCCGGCTATGTCGGGGACATTTCCCGCAGCGACGGATTCTTCGGCAATCACCGGGATGTCGGGGAAGGCGGCGGCGAGGTCGGCAAGGATGATGCGCTCGGCGCGATGGTCGGCGTCGGTCACGGGTGAGGTATCTGCCTTGTAGGTCACGGCAGGGCCGGCATCGTAGACTTCCAGGATCGCCTGTCCGGCGGCGATCGCCGATCTTTCCAATATCTCGAGCATTCTCTTACCGTTCCTGCTTGCCCTGCCGTCTCGCGTTAGAAAGACGGCGGCTGTCCTTCAGCGCCGCGCGCCTTGCCAGACGCGCGAAGGTCGCCATAACACTTTGAACTGCTGCATGTCTTTGTCCTTAAGCGAGGTCGATCTAAGGAGACATGCAGTGAATGAGCAAAGCGGCTTCTTCACGGTGACCGGCCACGCATCCGGCGCGGCATTTTTCCGCGCTTCTATCTTTCAGACGCGTGAAGTTCGTGTAAAGATCGGCAATAGAGGACCATCGCTTGCCCGCGTCCTCGGAGGCTCACGCCATTTTCGCGGGCAAGATGATGAATTCGCAAGCGAATGCTGCATCTTTTTTGATTTTTGGCTGGCTAAGAGGGCGCCGAATTGATTTTTCGCGGAAGAATCCGCAATTCGCGCAATTTTTAGCTTTCATTTTTGATCGAAAGAGGTATGAAATCGCCGCAGAGCATGCTCATGAGTGATAACTAATAACAAGAGGCCGGACCTATGGGATCTGGTCCAGGGGAAGATTGATGGAGTACTTCGTCCAGCAGCTCGTCAATGGGCTGACGCTTGGGTCTATTTATGGTATGATCGCCATCGGTTATACCATGGTCTACGGCATCATCGGCATGATTAACTTCGCCCATGGCGATATATTCATGCTTGGCGGCTTCGCTGCGCTGATTATTTTCCTGCTGCTTACCTCTTTCTTCGCAGGTATTCCGGTTGTGCTTGCGCTTCTGCTGATGATGATCGTCGGTATGCTTACGGCGGCGCTTTGGAACTGGACCATTGAGCGGGTTGCCTATCGCCCGTTGCGCGGGTCCTTCCGGCTGGCGCCGCTGATCACGGCGATCGGCATGTCGATCGTCCTGTCGAATTTCATCCAGGTGACGCAGGGCCCGCGCAACAAGCCGATTCCGCCGCTCGTCTCCTCGGTTTACGAGGTGTTCGGCATCACGGTATCGCTGAAGCAGATCATTATCGTCGTCATCACTGCGGTTCTTCTGTCGGTATTCTGGTACATCGTCAACCGCACGCCGCTCGGTCGCGCGCAGCGCGCCACGGAGCAGGACCGGAAGATGGCGGCGCTGCTTGGCGTCGACGTCGACCGAACCATTTCCGTGACGTTCATCATGGGTGCGGCGCTCGCCGCGGTCGCCGGTACGATGTACCTCATGTATTACGGCGTCGTCGTCTTCACGGATGGCTTTGTGCCGGGCGTCAAGGCCTTCACGGCCGCCGTTCTCGGTGGCATCGGTTCGCTGCCGGGCGCCGTTCTGGGCGGGCTGCTGATCGGCCTGATCGAGGCGCTGTGGTCGGCCTATTTCACCATCGACTACAAGGATGTCGCGACCTTCTCGATCCTCGCGATCGTCCTGATTTTCAAGCCGTCCGGCATTCTCGGACGACCGGAAGTCGAGAAGGTATAATTCAATGGCAAATATTGCTTCTACGACTGCAAGCGCCGGCACTGAGGTGACGGCGCGGGCCCTGCGCGAGGCCGTTTTCGCGGGGCTTATCACGCTCGGACTGTTCTTCCTCTTCGTCGGTCTCGAAACCGACCAGAACATCCGTAACGAGCTCGTTCTCAGGCAGCGCTGGGGACTGCTGGCCGCGTTCGTCGCCGTCGCCACGGTCGGCCGCTTCCTGATCGTTGCCTATGTCCAGCCCTGGTTTGCTCAGCGGAAGGCCGCGAAGGTGGCGGCACCTGCGATTGCGAAGGGCGAAAGCTTCTTCAGTCGCAATTTCACCAATATCGCGATCGTCGCTCTGGTGCTTTATCCGCCGGTCATCGTCGCTCTCGTCGGCGTCCAGGGTTCGCTGAAGTGGGTGGATAACTTCGGCATCCAGATCCTGATCTATGTGATGCTCGCCTGGGGCCTCAACATCGTCGTCGGCCTCGCCGGCCTTCTCGACCTCGGCTATGTCGCCTTCTATGCAGTCGGCGCCTATTCCTATGCGCTGCTCTCCAGTTATTTCGGCCTGTCCTTCTGGGTGCTGCTGCCGGTCGCCGGCATTCTCGCGGCCCTGTGGGGCGTGATCCTCGGATTCCCGGTTCTGCGCCTCAGGGGCGACTACCTGGCGATCGTGACGCTGGCTTTCGGTGAAATCATCCGTCTCGTGCTGATCAACTGGACCGAGGTCACCAAGGGCACGTTCGGCGTTTCCGGCATTGCCAAGGCAACGCTGTTCGGCATCAAGTTCGATGCGTCCAAGGATGGCTTTGCGGCCCTGTTCGACCTGCCGATGTCTTCGGCCTACTACAAGATCTTCCTGTTCTATCTGATCCTCGCGCTGGCGCTGCTGACCGCGTACGTCACCATTCGACTGCGCCGGATGCCGATCGGCCGGGCCTGGGAAGCGCTTCGCGAGGATGAGATCGCCTGTCGGTCGCTCGGCATCAATACGGTCACGACGAAGCTGACGGCTTTTGCGACGGGTGCCATGTTCGGCGGCTTTGCGGGGTCCTTCTTCGCTGTCCGCCAGGGCTTCGTCTCGCCCGAATCCTTCGTGTTCCTGGAATCGGCGGTTATCCTTGCCATCGTCGTTCTCGGTGGCATGGGCTCGCTGACCGGTATCGCGATCGCGGCCGTCGCGATGATCGGCGGCACGGAAATCCTGCGCGAACTCACTTTCCTCAAAGAAGTCTTCGGGCCGACCTTCACGCCTGAACTCTACCGCATGCTGATCTTTGGCCTGGCCATGGTCGTCGTCATGGTCTGGAAGCCGCGCGGCTTCGTCGGATCGCGCGAACCGACCGCATTCCTCCATGAGCGAAAGGCCGTCTCCGGCAGCTTCACCAAGGAAGGGCACGGCTGATGGCCCTCGAGACAACGACAATGACAACAGACCCCATTCTCAAGGTCGAGCACCTGTCGATGCGTTTCGGCGGTCTCATGGCTATCAACGACTTCTCTTTCGAGGCCGCGCGGGGCGAGATCACCGCCCTGATCGGCCCGAACGGGGCAGGCAAGACGACGGTGTTCAACTGCATCACCGGCTTCTACAAGCCGACCATGGGCATGATCACCATGAGGCAGAGGTCCGGCAGCGAGTTCCTGCTGGAGCGCCTGCCGGATTTCGAAATCGCCAAGCGCGCCAAGGTGGCACGTACCTTCCAGAACATCCGGATGTTCTCGGGCCTGACGGTTCTCGAGAATCTGCTGGTGGCGCAGCACAACAAGCTGATGCAGGCTTCCGGTTTCACCATCCTTGGCCTCTTGGGCTTCCCGGCCTATCGGCAAGCCTCCAAGGAGTCGATCGAGTTTGCCAAGCATTGGCTCGAGATGGCATCGCTCATCGACCGCGCCGACGATCCGGCGGGCGATCTGCCTTATGGTGCGCAGCGGCGGCTCGAAATCGCCCGCGCCATGTGCACAGGGCCGGAATTGCTGTGCCTCGACGAACCGGCCGCCGGTCTTAACCCGCGCGAGTCGCTCGCCCTCAACGGCCTGCTGCAGACCATTCGCGGCGAAACAGGGACGTCCATCCTGCTGATCGAGCACGACATGTCGGTGGTGATGGAGATTTCTGACCACGTGGTGGTGCTGGAATACGGGCAGAAGATTTCCGACGGCAATCCGGATTACGTGAAGAACGATCCGAAGGTCATCGCAGCCTATCTGGGCGTCGAGGACGAAGAGGTTGAAGAGGTGATCGAAGAAATCGAAGCCGAGCAGGGAGGCATGACGCAATGACTGCTCCGCTCTTGAATGTAAGAGGTGTCGAAACCTATTACGGCAACATCCGGGCGCTCTCCGGCGTCGACGTTGAGGTCCACCGCGGGGAAATCGTCTCGCTGATCGGTGCCAACGGCGCCGGAAAGTCGACGCTGATGATGACGATCTGCGGCAGCCCGCAGGCGCGCACCGGCTCCGTCGTCTTCGAGGGACAGGACATCACGCGCATGCCGACGCACGAGATCGCCCGTCTTCGGATCTCCCAGTCTCCGGAAGGGCGTCGGATCTTTCCGCGCATGACAGTTCTGGAAAACCTCCAGATGGGCGCGAGCCTCGACAATCTGAAGCACTTCAAGGAAGACGTGGAGAAGGTCTTCGCGCTCTTCCCGCGCCTCAAGGAGCGGCAAGTGCAGCGCGGCGGGACGCTATCCGGCGGCGAGCAACAGATGCTGTCGATCGGCCGGGCGCTGATGGCGCGGCCGAAGCTGCTGCTGCTCGACGAGCCGTCGCTCGGCCTTGCGCCGCTGATCGTCAAGGGCATTTTCGACGCGATCAAAAAGCTCAACAAGCAGGAGGGGCTGACCGTCTTCCTGGTGGAGCAGAATGCATTCGGTGCCCTCAAGCTTTCCGATCGCGCCTATGTGCTGGTCAACGGCAGGGTGACGATGAGCGGGTCGGGCAAGGAACTGCTCGCCAACCCGGAAGTTCGCGCCGCCTATCTCGAAGGCGGCCGCCATTGATGCGCCGCGCCTGGAGTTAACAAGATGCAGGGAATTCTCTACGAAGAAGCGTCGGTCTGGCAGTTTCTGTTCATCACCTGTGCCATCGGCGGCTGGACAGCCTGGAGGACGGGCAAGAGCGTCGCCGAGAACTGGCAGTCCTTTCAGCGGCTGCTGACCTATGTGGCGCTGCTCGGTTTCGCAATCCGCTTCGTGCATCACGCACTTTTCGGAGGAACGATGTTCAGCTTGCAATACTATATCGTAGACACGGTCGTGCTTTTGTTGTTTGCTACCGCTGGTTTCCGGTATTACCTGACCAAGCAAATGGCAAACAACTATTATTGGCTTTACGAAAAAGCCTCGCCTTTCTCCTGGAAGGCCAAATAAGGGAACAGCATGTGCCGGTCCAAACGGCCGGTGCGAAGGATCACCGGCGCAAGAATAGTGGGCATTGCGCTGGCTTTGAAATGAGACCCGCTCGACAATTTGGGAGTAACAAGATGAAAAAGTCTCTTCTGTCGGCTGTGGCGCTGACCGCGATGGTCGCCTTCAGCGGCACCGCGTGGGCCGATATTCTTGTCGGCGTCGCTGGTCCGCTGACCGGCCCGAATGCGGCCTTCGGCGCCCAGCTCCAGAAAGGTGCGGAGCAGGCTGCTGCCGACATCAATGCGGCAGGCGGCATCAACGGGGAACAGGTCAAGATCGTGCTCGGCGACGATGTTTCCGACGCCAAGCAGGGTGTTTCGGTTGCCAACAAGTTCGTCGCCGACGGCGTGCAGTTCGTGATCGGCCACTTCAACTCGGGTGTTTCCATCCCGGCGTCGGACATCTACGCTGAAAACGGCATTCTGCAGATCACCCCGGCTTCGACCAACCCGCAGTTCACCGAGCGGGGTCTTTGGAACACGTTCCGCACCTGCGGCCGTGATGACCAGCAGGGCGCGGTTGCCGGCGCTTATATCGCCTCCAACTTCAAGGACGCAAAGATTGCCGTCGTTCACGACAAGACGCCTTATGGGCAGGGTCTTGCCGACGAAACCAGGAAGGCAATGAGCGAAGCCGGCGTCAACGAGACGCTCTATGAGGGCATCAACACCGGCGACAAGGACTTCTCTGCACTGATCGCAAAGATGAAGGAAGCTGGTGTATCGGTCGTCTATTACGGCGGCCTGCACACGGAAGCGGGCCTAATCATGCGCCAGATGAAGGATCAGGGCCTGCAGGCAACCTTCATGTCGGGTGACGGCATCGTGTCCAACGAACTGGCCTCGATCGCCGGCGATGCGGTTGACGGCACGCTGATGACCTTCGCTCCGGATCCGCGCAAGAACCCGGCCGCACAGGAACTCGTCGAGAAGTTCCGCGCTGCCGGCTTCGAGCCCGAAGCCTACACGCTCTACTCCTATGCGGCGCTTCAGGTGATCGCAGAGGGTGCCAAGGCGGCCGGCGGCAACGACCCGCAGGCCGTTGCCGAAGCCATCAAGGCCAACGGCCCGTTCCAGACCGCGATCGGCGAACTCAGCTTCGACGAGAAGGGCGACATCACGCGCCCGGACTACGTCATGTACACCTGGAAAAAGGGTGACGACGGCAAGTACAGCTACTTCCAGAACGAGTAGTCCTCGTCTGGAATAGTCAAGTGAAGGGCCCGGCAACAAAGCCGGGCCTTTCTGTTTTGGTACGCCCTCCGGGCCTTGCGGCAATATTGAGGTGCTTACCGCAAAATTTGCCGCGTCCGAGAAGGGCTGCGACGGGTATTCTCCGGCGCACGGCGGTTTCCTCAACGCTGATGAGATCACCGTGGATGGCGGGTCCGGACGGCTCGACATCCCAGAGCGTCAGTTCAGACCCGCTGCGGTCGCTGTAACTCTCTAATCCGCGCATCGGCTTTTCGAGAATCGGTTCGGATTTCTAGGGCTAACGCAACAACGATGTGCGGAGCGCCGCGATTTCCCGCTTGAGCCGGGTCATCTCGGCCGGCTCCATTCCTGTCGCCTCGACAATTCCGTTTGGAACGGCGCTTGCTTTTTCCCTGAGAGCGGAGCCGGTGTCGGTGAGGCGGACACGGACTTGCCGCTCGTCGGTCCTGTCGCGAACCCTGGAAATATAGCCCACTGCTTCCAGCCGCTTCAGCATGGGCGTGAGCGTGCTCGATTCAAGGAAAAGCTTTTCGCCAAGGCTGCCGACGGTCTGGTCGTCCTTTTCCCAAAGCACGACCATGACCAGGTACTGCGGATAGGTGAGCCCTAGCTCGTCAAGCAGCGGCTTGTAGACACGCGTGAAGGCGTGATTCGCGGAATAGATGGCGAAGCACAGAAAATCGTCGAGCTTCATCACTTCATCGGACGAGGGGGTATCTGCCTTTGCCATGGCTTTCTTCCAAATGTTGAGGCACCTAAAGTAAGTCGTCCGCGATATAATCGCAAGGTATTGACAACGCGATTCCCGTTGGAATAAATATCGTGCACGATCTAATAGAAAACGATTTGTCTGGGTGAGGGGATGGTGCGCGGCCTGAGTTCATTTATATCGCGCACGATTAAATCGCCTACATCAAGGAGCAGTTACATGACCTACGTTCAAACACGGACGATTACTGATGGCGTTTCCAGGCGTATTATCCTGGCCAGGGCGCTGGGTGCCGCGAGCGCGGCCGCAGCTCTCTCCGTGACCAATCCAGCAACGGCGGCGCACGCCGTAACTTCACCAGAAGGCCAAGGAGCAAAGACCATGGGCAGTCGCATTCTCACCCGTGACGGCGTCGAAATCTATTACAAGGACTGGGGCCCGCAGGACGGTCCAGTGGTGATCCTCAGCCACGGCTGGCCATTGTCGTCCGATAGTTGGGAGGCGCAGGCCTTCCACCTTGCCAGCAACGGCTTTCGCGTCGTCACCCATGATCGTCGCGGCCATGGCCGGTCCAGCCAGCCCTGGGACGGCAACGACATGGACCACTATGCCGACGATCTTGCCGAACTGATCAAGCAATTGGACCTGAATAATATATTCCTCGCCGGCTTTTCGACCGGTGGCGGCGAAATCGCCCGCTATATCGGCCGGCACGGCACGGGGCGTGTCGCCAAGGCGGGGCTGATCGCGGCCGTTCCGCCGCTGATGGTGAAGACCGAGAGCAATCCGGGTGGTCTGCCCAAGGAAGTGTTCGATGGCCTGCAGGCCGCCAGCCTTGCCGACCGTTCGCAGCTCTACAAGGACATTGCGTCGGGTCCGTTCTTCGGCTTCAACCGGGCCGGCGCAAAGCCCTCCCAGGGCATGATCGACAGTTTCTGGCTGCAGGGCATGACGGCCGGCCACAAGAACACCTATGATTCGATCGTCGCCTTCTCACAGACGGATTTCACCGAGGACCTGAAGAAGTTCGACGTGCCGACGCTCATCATCCATGGCGACGACGACCAGATCGTGCCGATCGACGCCGCAGGCCGCGCCTCAAAGAAGCTCATCCCGCATGCGGTGCTGAAGGTCTACTCGGGCGCTCCGCATGGCATCACCGACACGCATAAGGACGAACTCAACAAGGATCTTCTGGAATTCGCACGGTCTTGATCGTCGCCATGCACGGGGTCGAAGGAGGGCCCTGACGAGGGGCCCTCCTTTCGGCGAAAGCGGCGGCCGAACCGAGGCCGTATTGTGCTCTGCTTGAACTTGGTCGAGGCGCCGTTGTCGTGGATGGAGATTTTGCTTGGGAAACAGTCGCTTGACTTTGGTCACGCGGTTTCCGACGATGGCGGATCAAGGGATTGCGCGCGGGTCGCGCGCCGACAGGAGAACATCCGAGACATTGACCGAGGCGGCAAACATCGCTCCGCAAAGGGCGTGGGGAAAGGGACGGCTGGTCGCCAAATCACAAGGGGGACGCACGCGCATAGCCGAGCTCTACCAGGAAGGCTGCGCCAAGATCCGCCTGCCGAAGACCTTCGACGGCTCCATGGAAGCGGTGCTCATCAACTCGTCAGGTGGCGTCACGGGCGGCGACCGTCTGAACTGGGCCTTCGAGGCGGGCGAGGGGACGAGGCTCACTTTGACGACGCAGGCCTGCGAGAAGATCTACAAGGCAAGCGCCGGCACCGCAGCGATCGAGACGCGCCTATCGGCCGCGGCCGGCGCTCGTGTCGACTGGCTGCCGCAGGAAACGATCCTCTTCGATCGGGCCTCGCTGTCGCGCGCGCTCGAGATCGACCTGGCGAGCGATGCCGTGCTTCTCGCCGTCGAGGCGGTGCTGCTTGGGCGCAAGGCAATGGGCGAGGCGGTGCATGCCGGCCTCTTTCGCGATCGCTGGCGCGTAACGAGCGGCGGCAAGCTGATCCACGCGGAAGATCTGACGCTCGCCGATGAGATTGCCCGACTTGCCGCACGCCCCGCCGTTCTCTGCAGCGCGCCCGCGTTCGCGACGCTCCTCTATGTGGCGCCGGATTGCGAAGCGGTGCTTTCGACGCTGCGCGCAGCACTCGCAAGGGTGGCGGGAGCGGGCGTAAGCCACTACAGGGTCGGCGAGCGCGACAAGCTGGTTGCTCGCGTGGTTGCCGCCGATGGCTTCGAACTCAGAAAAATCCTTGTTCCGCTCATTTCGCACTTGCGTAAGGACGCATCTGTGCCGAAAGTCTGGACTCTCTGATCCTGCAATAAACCCGGATGGCGACGCATGAATCTCACTCCGCGCGAAAAAGACAAGCTGTTGATTTCAATGGCGGCAATGGTCGCACGCCGGCGTCTGGAGCGGGGCGTCAAGCTCAATCATCCGGAGGCGATCGCCCTCATTACCGACTTCGTCGTCGAGGGCGCGCGCGACGGCCGCTCCGTTGCCGAACTGATGGAAGCGGGTGCGCATGTGCTTACCCGTGACCAGGTGATGGAGGGCATTGCCGAGATGATCCACGACATCCAGATCGAAGCGACGTTCCCGGATGGGACGAAACTGGTCACGGTCCACGAACCTATCCGTTAATGCATGTCGCCCAAAAGTGTGCAGCGGTTTTGGGACAACGACATGCATAAAGACAAAGATCCAAAGCGCGTTGCACGAATACGATAAACGCGGTGCTTTAGCGGCGTTTGAGGGGAGAACGGCATGATACCAGGGGAAATCATCGCAGCCGCCGGCGATATCGAGCTCAATGCCGGTCTTGAGACCGTCACCCTCGAGGTCTCCAATTCCGGCGACCGGCCGGTGCAGGTCGGCAGTCACTATCATTTCGCGGAAACCAATCCGGGCCTGCTCTTCGACCGCAGGGCCGCGCATGGCATGCGCCTTGACATTCCGGCCGGTACGGCGGTGCGCTTCGAGCCGGGCCAGACCCGGCAGGTCACGCTGATCCCACTGTCCGGAAAGCGCGAAGTATTCGGCTTCCGTCAGCAGGTGATGGGCAAGCTTTGAAACGCGGCTGCGTTTTGCCGGGAGATAGATGTCGATGAGCGGCCGCGTCATCATGATCGTGGGCAATGGCGAGGTGCCGGAAGGCGCCGCTGCCGCGATCGATGCCGCCGACCTGGTGATCCGGTTCAACGATTGCCGCTCTACCGGCAAAGGTGGCAGCAAAACGGACATTGTCGCCGTCTGCAACACAGGTCGGCCGGCGCTCGCAATGCTCGGCGGCGGCCGCTGGAAGACGAGCGAACCGGTGCGGCAGGCGCGCGAGATCTGGAGCGTGCGCTCCGGCGCGAGGTTTGCCGCCATGCGGGCTCGTCTTGCCACGACGCACCCAGATCTCGACGACTTCTGCGATGACTATACGGCCGGCTTCGAGAGCTTCGCGCGTGCGACCGGGCGTAAACACCGCGTCATTCCCGCAGAGACGCAGGATCGGCTGGAGCGCGATCTTTCGCGCTTCGAACCCTCTCGTTACGTCGTTCCGTCGAGCGGCCTCGTTGCCATCGCCGACATTCTCTTGAACGGCGCCTCGAGCAGCGACCACTTCGTGCTTGCCGGCTTCGGCCATAGCGGCTGGGTGTGGCACCCCTTCGCGGCCGAGCGTCGCTATGTCGATGCGCTCGCTGCCGATGGCCGCCTTCACCGCCTCGATCAACCCATTTCGTCAGACCTGCCCCAAGGAGCCTGAACCATGTCCTACAAAATGTCGCGTGCGGCCTATGCCAACATGTTCGGTCCGACCGTGGGGGACAAGGTGCGGCTTGCCGATACGGAGCTCTTCATCGAGGTCGAGAAGGACTTCACCACCTATGGCGAAGAAGTGAAATTCGGCGGCGGCAAGGTCATTCGCGACGGTATGGGCCAAAGCCAGGTGACGCGCGCCGCCGGCGCCGTCGACACGGTCATCACCAACGCGCTCATCGTCGACCACTGGGGCATCGTGAAGGCCGATATCGGCCTCAAGGACGGGCGCATCGCCGCCATCGGCAAGGCCGGTAATCCGGATACCCAACCGGGCGTGAACATCATCGTCGGCCCGGGCACCGAGGCGATCGCCGGCGAGGGCAAGATCGTCACGGCAGGCGGTATGGACGCCCATATTCACTTCATCTGCCCGCAGCAGATCGAAGAGGCGTTGACGAGCGGGCTGACCTGCATGCTTGGCGGGGGCACGGGGCCGGCGCATGGAACGCTCGCCACCACCTGCACGCCGGGACCCTGGCACATCGCCCGGATGATCGAAGCGGCGGAGGCCTTTCCGATGAATCTCGCCTTTGCCGGCAAGGGCAATGCCTCGCAGCCGGGCGCGCTCGTGGAAATGGTGATGGGCGGCGCCTCGGCGCTCAAGCTGCACGAGGATTGGGGCACGACACCGGCGGCGATCGACTGCTGCCTCTCGGTCGCCGACGAATACGACGTGCAGGTGATGATTCACACCGACACGCTGAACGAGAGCGGCTTCGTCGAGGATTCGCTCGCGGCAATCAAGGGGCGGACGATCCACGCCTTCCACACGGAAGGGGCGGGCGGCGGCCATGCGCCGGACATCATCAAGATCTGCGGCCAACCGAATGTCATTCCCTCCTCGACCAACCCGACGCGGCCCTACACGCTCAACACGGTGGCGGAGCATCTGGACATGCTGATGGTCTGTCATCACCTGTCGCCCTCGATCCCCGAAGACATCGCCTTTGCCGAGAGCCGTATCCGCAAGGAGACGATCGCGGCGGAGGACATCCTTCACGATATCGGTGCCTTCTCCATCATCTCCTCCGACAGTCAGGCCATGGGGCGCGTCGGCGAGGTGGCGATCCGAACCTGGCAGACCGCCGACAAGATGAAGCGGCAGCGCGGGCGGTCGAAGGAAGAGACGGGCGACAACGACAATTTCCGCGTCAAGCGCTACATCGCCAAATACACGATTAACCCGGCGATCGCCCATGGGTTGAGCCACGAGATCGGTTCGCTCGAGGCCGGCAAGCGCGCCGATCTCGTTCTCTGGAATCCGGCCTTCTTCGGCGTGAAGCCGGATATGGTGCTGATTGGCGGCACGATCGCCGCGGCTCCGATGGGCGATCCGAACGCCTCCATCCCGACTCCGCAGCCGGTGCATTATCGACCGATGTTCGGCGCCTATGGCAAGAGCCTCACCAATTCCTCCGTCACCTTCGTCTCGCAGGCCTCGCTCGATGCCGGCCTTGCGGGCAAGCTCGGCGTCGCCAAGGAGCTCGTCGCGGTCCAGAACACCCGCGGGGGCATCGGCAAGGCGGCGATGATCCACAACAGCCTGACGCCCCATGTCGAGGTCGATCCCGAGACCTACGAGGTCCGTGCCGATGGGGAGTTGTTGACCTGCGAACCGGCAACGGTGCTGCCGATGGCGCAGCGCTATTTCCTGTTCTGAGTGCTGTGGGTTCCATCGATGCGACTGAAGCGTGCGGCCCAACCTTCAAAACGGTCTGTGAAACCCGCTGCCGATTACGCGCGAGCTTTCCCTCAGCTATTAAAACTGAGCGTTTCCCGGCGTGAGCCATGCGTCCTTCGCAAGGCTGCCATGCAGCCTTGAATCGGCGCTTTGATGCTGCACTGCAGCGCAAACTCCTGTAGGAAGGGCGCTCGCTTTCCGCCGGCCAGCGTTTCTCCTCCAAGACCTGACGCAGCCGGCAGCAATTCGAAGGAGATCATGATGCTCGGCAGAAAAGTTCCTGCAGTAACCTTCCGCACCCGCGTTCGCGACGAATCCGTCGGCGGCTCCAATCCATTCCGTTGGCAGGAGGTCGCCTCAGATGACTACTTCGCCGGAAAGCGTGTCGTCCTCTTCTCGCTGCCGGGCGCCTTCACGCCGACCTGCTCGACCTACCAGCTTCCGGATTTCGAGAAGCTCGCACCGGAGTTCCGTGCGCTCGGCATCGATGAGATCTATTGCATCTCGGTGAATGATGCCTTCGTAATGAATGCCTGGGGCAAGTCGCAGGGCCTCGAAAGCGTCAAGCTCATTCCGGACGGCTCGGGTGAATTCACGCGCAAGATGGGCATGCTGGTCGCCAAGGACAATCTCGGCTTCGGCATGCGCTCCTGGCGCTATGCCTCCGTCATCAACAATGGCATCGTCGAGCAATGGTTCGAGGAAGAAGGCTATTCCGACAATTGCGATAGCGATCCCTACGGCATCTCCTCGCCGCAAAATATCCTTGCGGCACTGAAGTCGCAGAAGATCGCCGCCTGATCGATTAACCCGGTCCGGAACAAGGCCCCGGCTGCCGCAAGCAGGTTCTTGAAAGTCCTTTGGATTTTCGCCTCCTCGCTGGCGCCGGGCCTTTTATTGTGAATTCTAAGAAATCAGCGCAGAATGCAGGCGGAAAACCGCGCACATTCTTCCGCATCCCGCGCTAGCGCGGGATGCGCTCACATGCATTCTTACAACCGCTCTGTCTGTTGTTTTTTGCCGCATGTGTGCGACGCCAGCTGTTTCCAGCTGACTGCAAAATGCTTAGAGTGCCAAGCCAAAACGGTGAGGGGCTCAATGGTTTACGTTATCGCACATCTGAAGGCGCATGCGGGAAAGGGCGATGAGGTCGCAGCCCTTGCAGCGCCATTGATCGAGGCCACGCGCCAGGAGGCGGGCTGCATCAGCTATGACCTCTATCGAAAGGCAGACAAAGCGGACACGCTCGTGTTCGTCGAAACCTGGGCGAGCCGCGCGGCGTTCGACGCGCATTTCGCCGAGCCGCATCTGAAGGCATTTCAGGCGGGGATGGCGGATCGTCTTGCCGAGGCTCGCATCGAGGTCGTTCATCCGGAAAAGGTCGAGGAAATCTGACGTGCCCTATCGCTCGACCGAAGTCCTTTCGTCCAGCGCCGTCGATCGGGCGCCGCTTCACCGCGTGACCCTGACGCATGACCAGAGGCACCTGCGTCGCAAGCTTCTGCACCTCGAAAACGACGACGTGGTGATGCTCGATCTGAAGGAGCCGGTGATGCTAGCGGACGGCGATCTCCTGGTGCTGGAAGGCGGCGGTTATATCGAGGTGAAGGCGGCGGAAGAAGACCTTTACGAAATACGGCCGCGCGACAGGCTGCACCTGATCGAGCTTGCCTGGCATCTCGGCAACCGGCACCTGCCGGCGGCGGTGGAGGAGGGGCGGATCCTGATTGCCCGCGATGCCGTCATCCGCGCGATGCTCGAGGGCCTCGGCGCGGCGGTGAGCGACGTGGTCGAGCCGTTCCAGCCCTTGCGGGGCGCCTACCATGGAACGGGCGGCCACCATCATCATGGGCACCACGGCGATCACCACCATTATGGCTGAACGCGCCGATACACAGGCGCTGATCCGCCTCGTCACCTGGCTTTCTCCTGCCTTTCCGGTCGGCTCCTTTTCCTATTCCGGAGGCTTGGAGCAGGCGGTTCATGACGGCCTGGTGACAGGCGCCGAAGACCTTGAGCTTTGGCTGGAGACGCTCATGCACCGGGGAGCAGCCTGGAACGACGCGCTGCTGCTGGCTGAGAGCTACAGGAGCCATGGGGATGCGAAGCGCTTGCGGGCGGTCGCCGAGCTGGCGGAGGCGCTCGCCGGTTCGCGCGAACGGCATCTGGAGACGATGCTTCTCGGTGGCGCTTTTCTCGCGGCTTCCGGCCATTGGCCGCATCCGGTACTCGAAACGCTGGGCCCCGAGGCCGCCTATCCAGTGGCCGTGGGTGCGGTTGCCGGGGCACACGGGACAGGCCTTGAACCGGCAATCGCCGCCTATCTTCACGCAAACGCCTCCAACGCCGTCTCGGTCGCCATACGCTGCGGCGTCACAGGCCAACGCGGCGGCGTCGGCGTACTGGCGGGACTGGAGCAGGCGATCGCGACTGTTTCGGCGCGCGCCGCACGCGGCTCGCTCGACGATCTGGGGTCGGCGACAATCATGGCCGATATCGTGTCCTTAAGACACGAAACCTTGCATTCGCGTCTGTTTCGTTCTTGATGCCTGTGCCACATGCACGGACACAAAGCCTTATGCGTGCCTCCTTTAAGATCGACCTCGATTTAAGGACAAAGATATGCAGCAACGCGAAGTGCTAGAGCGACGCTTGCGCGTCTGATGAGACGCGCGGCGCTGTGGGTGTTGGGAAAGGATATAAGACATGCCATCGAAGAACGGTCCTCTTCGCGTCGGGATCGGCGGTCCGGTCGGATCCGGCAAGACGGCGCTGACGGAAAAGCTCTGCAAAGCGATGCGCGAGAAATATTCCGTCGCCGTCGTCACCAATGACATCTACACCAGGGAAGACGCCGAGGCGCTGGTGCGCATGCAGGCGCTCTCCTCGGAGCGGATTGTCGGCGTCGAAACCGGCGGCTGCCCGCACACGGCAATCCGCGAGGACGCCTCGATCAATCTGCAGGCGATCGCCGAGCTCAACCGCCGCATTCCCGACCTCGACATTGTCTTCATCGAATCGGGCGGCGACAACCTCGCGGCCACCTTTTCGCCCGATCTGGCGGATTTGACGATCTACGTGATTTCCGTCTGCCAAGGCGAGGAAATCCCGCGAAAGGGCGGGCCGGGCATCACAAAGTCCGATCTGCTTGTGATCAACAAGAAGGACCTTGCCCCTTATGTCGGCGCAGATATCGACGTGATGGAGCGCGATGCGGCGCGGATGCGCGCGCAAAAGCCCTTCGTATTCTCAGATATGAGGCGCGGGGACGGCATCGAAAGGATCGTCGAATTCCTGACGGTGCACGGCGGCCTCTGAGCCGGCTGCGCGTCAGAACTCCTCGAGGGCCTGGCGGTCGCGAATTTCGATCACCCGTCCTTTCACGATCACGCCGGACTGGCGCAGCATCGAGAAGGCGCGCGAAAGCGCCTCCGGCGCTAGACCGAGCTTGCCGGCGAGCACGGTCTTCTGGAACGGCAGCCGGAAGGAGAAGGTCTCAGAGCCGTTCGGGCAATGGCTGAGGATATAGTTGGCAACCCGTTGCGGCGCCGTCAGCAGCCGATCATCCGCGAGGCAGTCCTCCGTCATCTTGCCATGATGGCAGACGATTTCGAGGAGCGCCTGGGCGACGTCCGTTTCTTCGGCGGCAAGCTGTCTGAGCCGGCGGCTCTCGAAGCGCGCTACGATCGATGGCTCCGCGGCCTGCGCATTTGCGGTCGCGCGATGGTTCAGGAACATAGCATTGACCCCGAACATATCGCCGCGCTGGAAGACGGCGACATCGGCCTCGCGGCCGTCCTTGCCGAGGCGGTAGAGCCGCACGAGACCGGAGAGGACGAAGTACACCTCGTCGATCCGCTCCTGTTCCCTAAACAGCACGTCGTGCTCCTCATATGTGGAGACTGTCGTGTCTTCGAGAATTGCCTCCCCCGTCGCCCGTGGCAGCCGCGAGAAAAAGCGAGAGTTGAGGAGAATGGCCCTGTCGTTTGAGGTCAACCGCAATGTCTTCATACAGCTCGTCCCGAAAAAGTCAGGGATGAGCCTAGCGGTCCGGGCGGCGCCGGAAATTGACCTTGATCAAACAAAATCGCGAAAGTGTCCGCACCTTCGCCCCTGCGCGTCTGAAAAGACGCGCGGCGCTGCAGCGGGACTATTCGGCCGCGAGCGCCGGATGGTTGATGACCCTGCGGTCGGACCTGCCCCGCCGTTCCGCCTCCAGCGCGTTGAGGCGCTCCTCCAGGCTTTCGATCGTGCTGCCCTGCTCGGCGGCGAGCTTGCTCAGGGCCTCGCGGTCAAGCGGCAGGACTTCCTCGTCCTTTTTGCCGACGAAGTGGCCGAAGATCCAAGCGAGCAGCCGCGACAGGTCGTCCATGATCAGGAAAAAGGAGGGGACGACGACGAGGCTCAAGACCGTCGACACGATGATGCCGCCGATCACCGCGATCGCCATCGGCGCACGGAAGGAACCGCCTTCGCCGACACCGAGCGCCGAAGGCAGCATGCCCGCGGACATGGCGATCGAGGTCATGACGATCGGGCGGGCTCGCTTGCGGCCGGCCTCGACCATCGACAGCGTCCGGTCCATGCCGTGGTGCATCATCTCGATGGCGAAATCGACGAGCAGGATCGCATTCTTGGTGACGATGCCCATCAGCATCAATATGCCGATGAGAACGGGCATTGACAGCGCGTTCTGCGTCAGGATCAGGCTCGCCGCCACGCCTCCAATTGCGAGCGGTAGCGAGAACAGGATCGTGAAGGGCTGGATCACGTCCTTGAACAAAAGGATGAGCACGACCAGCACCATCATCAGGCCAAGCAGCATGGCATTGCCGAAGCTTTGCTGCATCTCCGCCTGGACCTCCGCGTCGCCGCTTTCCAGGAACTGGACGGTGGAGGGGAGCTCTGCCTCGGCGGCGATCTGCTTGAAGCGGGCCGATGCCGTGTCGAGAGCGACGCCGATCGGCAGGTCCGCTCCGAGCGCAACCACCCGATAGCGGTCGTACCGCTTGATCGAGCTCGGGCCCTCCGAATAGTCGATATCCGCGACGCTCGACAGCGGAACCATGGCCCCGGAGGCGGTCTTAACCTTGAGATTTCGGATTGCCGCCAGGTCGCTGCGGAAATCGCGATCAAGCTGCACCCGGATCGGGATCAGACGCCCATCGAGCGCAATTTTCGTGAGCTGCGCGTCGACGTCGCCGATCGTGGCGACGCGGATCACCTCCGAAATCTGCGCCGTGGTGATGCCGAGACGGGACATCTGCTCGTCGCGCGGGCGGATTTGAAGTTCCGGTCTTGGCAGGGCGCCGTCGGGGCTCACATTGGCAAGGAGTGGATCGCTGCGGAGCTTCGCTTCGAGCACCGCGACCGCCTTGTCCAGATCCGCCTCGTTGTTGGATAGCAGGTTGAACGAGAGATCACGCTCGCCGCGGTCGTTCAGCTTGATGACACGGACATCCGGGATGGACTGCAGCCGCGCGAAGATTTCTTTCTCGATCTGCGACTGCGGTTTGGTGCGGCCTGCGGGCGGCAGCTTCGGCAGATATTCGCCGATCAGCGGCATGCCGCCGATCACGTCATTGACGATCCTGTTGACGAGCGAGTGGTCGAGCTTCTCAAGGAGCACGGTCACCGCCGCGCGCCGGAGCTCGAGATCGCCCTTCGGCGACGCGCCGCCGAGCACGAAGACGTTCTCGACGCCGTCGATATCCTTGATCCGGTTGTAGATCTCGGTGGTGGTCCGATCCGTATCCTCGAGCATCGCATCCGGCGGCAGCTCGATCGACAGGCTGACGCGCGAATTGTCCTCCGGCGGCAGGAAGCTGCCCGGCACGAAGAGGATGAGGGCGATCACCGAGCCGACCGAGAGGACAATTGCGGCAAGCAGCGTGGAATAGCGCGTGTACCATGCCTTCGTGGTGAATTGCACGAGACGCGTGTACTGGCGCATCATGAAGCCTTCGTCGCCGTGATGGCCGCCCACGTCCGTCGGCTGCATCAGATAGGCCGCCATCACCGGCGTGATCAGGCGCGCCACCATAAGCGAAAAGAAGACGGCCACGGCTACCGTCAGGCCGAACTGGATGAAGTATTGCCCAGGAATTCCCGGCATGAAGGAGACGGGCACGAAGACGGCGATGATCGTGAAAGTCGTGGCGATGACCGCAAGGCCGATCTCATCCGCGGCTTCGATCGCAGCGCGATAGGGCGACTTGCCCATCTTGATGTGCCGCTCGATGTTCTCGATCTCGACGATCGCATCATCGACCAGGATGCCGGTCGCGAGCGTCATGGCGAGGAAGCTCACGAGGTTCAGCGAGAAGCCCAGGAGTTCCATCACCCAGAAGGTAGGAATGGCCGAAAGCGGCAGCGCGACGGCGGCGATCAGCGTTGCCCGCCAATTGCGCAGGAACAGCATGACGACTATGACGGCGAGCAGCGCGCCTTCCATCAGCGTGTGGATGGCGGCCTCATAATTGCCGTAGGTGAAATAGACCGAATCATCGACCATTTCGATGGTGACGTCCGGATGTTTTGCCCGGATCCCGTCCAGCGTCTCGGCGACCGTCTCGGCCACTGTCACTTCGCTCGCGCCCTTAGCACGGAAGACGGCGAAGGTCACGCCGGGATGGCCATTGAAGCGCGAGAAGGATTTCGGCTCCTCGTAGGTGTCGGTCACGGTACCGAGTTCCGAGAGGCGCACGAAGCGGCCATTCGACAGGGAGATCATCGTGTCGGCGAGGCTTGCCACGTCGCGCGTGTCGCCGAGCGTGCGGATCGCTTGTTCGCTGCCGCCGACCTGGCCGCGGCCGGAGCCGAGATCGAGATTCATGCGGCGGAGCTGTTCGTTGACCTCGGCGGCGGAGATGCCGAAGGAATTCAGCCGGTCCTCGTCGAGTTCGACGCGGACTTCGCGGTCGGAGCCGCCATAGCGGTCGACGCGGCCGATGCCGCTCTTGCCCTGTATCTCGCGCTTGATCGTGTCGTCGACGAACCAGGAGAGCTCTTCGAGCGTCATGCCCGGTGAGGAAACGGAAAAGGTCTGGATCGCCTGGCCTTCGACGTCGACCTTCGACACGATCGGCTCGTCGATCGTCGTCGGAAGATCGCCGCGAATGCGGTCGATCGCGTCCTTGACGTCCTGAACCGCCTGGGTCGTCGGCACTTCCATGCGGAAGATCACGGCGATGGTGGACGTGCCGTCGGTGATGGTCGATTGAATATGGTCGACGCCCGAGATGCCGGCGACCGCGTCCTCGATCTCCTTGGTGACCTGGGTTTCGAGCTCGGCGGGCGCCGCGCCGCTCTGGGTCACCGCGACCGAGACGATCGGCACGTCTATATTCGGGAAACGGGTGATCGGCAGCGAATTGAAGGACTGCCAGCCGAGCACGACGAGCACGACAAAGGCCAGGATCGGCGCGACCGGATTACGGATGGACCAGGCGGAGAAGTTCATGGTCTCGATTCCCGTCAATTGGTTGTCGGTTGCGCCGGTTCGACCGGATTGATGCGATCGCCGTCGCGAACATAGGCGCCAGCCTTCGCCACCGCCTGTTCGCCCGCCTCAACGCCGGAAAGGATTTCGACGAACTGTCCGTCCTGGATGCCGGTCGTCACCGGAACCAGGTGCACGACGCCATCCTCGACCTTGCGGACGATCGATTTGCCATCCTCGGAGGTAATTGCCGTTTGCGGCAAGACCACCGCCTGTTTCTGCTCGACGGTGATGACAGCGCTCGCATACATGCCTGCACGCGCCTCAGTCATATCGGCGAGCGTGATGTGGACGGTGCCGAGACGCGTTTGAGGATCCACCGTCGGCGCGATCAGGCGGATCTTGCCGTCAACCGTCGTGCTGCTGCCGGCAAGCTTCACCGCTGCGGGCTGGCCGACGGCAAGCTTGAGGATGTCGGCCTCGGTAACATCGGCCTTCATCTCGATGGCGCCGTCGCGGATGATTGCGAAAAGCGGCTCGCCACTGCCGCTGGCAATCGCACCGATCTTGGCATTCTTGGCCGAGATCACACCGCTTACCGGTGCCTTCACTTCCGTGCGGGCAAGTCGCAGGTTCACATCCTCGACCTGCGCCTGAACGACCTTGATGTCGGCGGCCGCAACGCTCACCGACTGCTCGGCCGAGCGGACGCGGGCGCGCGCGGCTGCGGCGAGAGCCTTCAGCCGGTCGGCCTCCGCCGTCGATACGGTGCCGTTTGTCGAAAGCTGCTCGGCGCGTTCGGCGACGCGCGTCGCCTCTTCGGCATTGGCCGTCGTTTCGGCGAGTTGAGCACGATATTGCGCAACCGCGGCCTCCGCCTTGGCAAGATTGGCTTCGAGTTCGCTCTTCTGCAGGAGCAGAGCATCGTCGTTGAGCACGACGAGCGTGCTGCCTTTCTCGACCCGGTCGCCGACATCGACATTCAGCGAGCGGATGGAAAGCCCGTCCACCAACGGGGAAACATAGGTCTCCTCGACCGCCTCGATCGAACCGGTTGCGAGGACGCGATCACTGATCGCCCGCTCCGCGGCCTCGGTGACGACGATCGACGGCAATATTTGTTCCTGCTGCGGTTTTGCGGCTTCCTCGGCCGAGGCTGCAGAGAATGGGCTGAGTGCAATCGCTGCGAAGGCGCCGAGAAGAGGAAGAAATGTCTGAGTCATCGGCCTATTGTCCCAACCCGAAAAGAAATCATCCTCGCTCGTCAATCGCAGGGCAAAGCGCTTATCTGTTCCTCGCGCCTTTGCCGGCCATGCCGTCGGATGCCCGTGCGGCCGCGATATCGAATTCCTTCCGACCGATCAGCATCACGGCCGGTCATTCTGCCCGCGGTCTTTCAGACCACACAGGACACGGTGACACTCTGAACTGCCGCGTGGTTGTCCTCGGATCGGCTTCCACATCGACGAAGCATGTAATTGGGAGAAATTTCCCCCGGAGGGCAAGAAGAGAGAATAATCAGCTCCCCTGCGCCGGTCCTCCAACCAAACGTTGCGGTCTATGTAATCTTCGCAGCAAACGCTTACAAGGGCGGCGAAAAAGATGGTGCCTCAATATTTTCTAGCCGCAAGGCGCTCCAAACGCAATACCGGCACAACCTATGAGGCAAGTTTGACAGCCGAAGCGGGATAGCAGGTAAGCGCGGGGCGGCCGCCGCGCGCTTACCTCATTCGGTAGGAACGGTCACTTCAAGGCTTCGTCGGTGATCTCATGCGTCCAGGCGCCTTCCGGCTCCTTCGAGATGACCGGATCGGAGCCGCCTGCGAGCAGGGATTCGACCGTGCGCTTGTAGTCGGCCTCGTCAAGGGCGCCGTTCGAGCCCGCGGTCAACTTGGCAATTTCGCCCATCATGCGCTTCTGGTGCTCCTCCGTCTGGGCGCCGGTCGAGTCGTTCTCGAGCACGATTTCGGCCGCTTCATCCGGATTTTCCTCGGCATATTTCCACCCCTTCATCGAAGCGCGGACGAACTTCACCATTTTCTCCTTGAAAGCCGGATCCTTGAGCTTGTCCTCAAGCACGTAGAGGCCGTCTTCGAGCGTGGCGACACCCTGGTCCTCGTATTTGAAGGTAACGAGATCCTCCGGCTTGATGCCGGCGTCGATGACTTGCCAATACTCGTTATAAGTCATCGTCGAGATGCACGCCGCCTGTTTCTGAATGAGCGGATCGACGTTGAAACCCTGTTTGAGGACCGTCACGCCGTCCGGGCCGCCGTCGGTCGGTATGTTGAGATGCGCCATCCAGGAGAGGAAGGGATATTCATTGCCGAAGAACCAGACGCCGAGCGTCTTGCCCTTGAAGTCTTCCGGAGTTTCAACGCCGGACTCCTTGAGACAGGTCAGCATCATGCCGGACTTCTTGAAGGGCTGGGCGATATTGACGAGCGGCACGCCCTTTTCGCGCGTTGCGAGCGCGGAAGGCATCCAGTCTACGATGACGTCGGCGCCACCGCCGGCGATCACCTGCGCCGGTGCGATGTCCGGGCCACCCGGCTTGATCTCGACGTCGAGACCCTCTTCCTCGTAGAATCCCTTGTCCTTGGCGACGTAATAGCCCGCGAACTGGGCCTGAGTCACCCACTTCAGCTGCAGAGTGACCTCGTCGGCGGCATAGGCGTGGAAAGCGGCGAGCGAGACGACGCCGGCTGCCAGCAAAGATGCGAGTTTCTTCTTCATGTCAGTTCCCTGTTATCGTTGCTTCATTGTCAGAGCGGGATGCGTGTTTTCCGACCGCACCCCGCTCCAAACGTTAGAATGGATCACGTTTATGATTTTGGGTCGGCTTGACCCAAAATCATCGTGATCTAGCCCCGGCCACTGCGGATGGACGGATGCCAGAACGTGACGGCCCGCTCGACCAGCGCAACCGTCCCGTAAAAGGCGGAGCCAGCCACCGCCGCGACGGCGATTTCGGCCCAAACCATGTCGACGTTCATGCGGCCCACTTCCGTGGAGATCCGGAAGCCCATGCCGACAATGGGCGTCCCGAAGAACTCGGCCACGATGGCGCCGATCAGCGCCAGCGTGGAGTTGATCTTGAGCGCGTTGAAGATGAAGGGCCAGGCGGCCGGCAGCCGCAATTTGACCAGCGTCTGCCACCAGCTGGCCGCGTAGGTGCGCATCAGGTCGCGTTCCATATGGCTGGCGGCGGCAAGTCCCGAGACGGTGTTCACGAGCATCGGGAAGAAGGTCATGATCACGACGACCGCGACCTTCGACTGCCAGTCGAAGCCGAACCACATCACCATGATCGGTGCGACGCCGATGACGGGGAGGGCGGAAACGAAATTGCCGAGCGGCAGCAGGCCCTTCTGCAGGAAGGGCGAGCGGTCGATCAGGATTGCTACCAGAAAGCCGAGGCCGCAGCCGAGCGCATAACCAGTCAGCACGGACTTCAGGAAGGTCTGCCGGAAATCGGCCGCGAGCGTGGGAACGGAATTCACCAGCCTTTGCCAGATCATCGACGGGGCCGGCAGCAGTACCGACGGGATGCCGAAGCCACGGACAATGCCCTCCCAGAGGACGAGAATGGCGATGCCGAATAGCAACGGCACCGCAAAGCGCGCAAGGTTGCTGACCGTGCGGTTCTCGAAATGCTGGCGGACCAGCCATTCGTTTATTGCCCAGGCGATGAGCCAGAAGGCAATCGCGCCGGCGAGAGCGGTCACATTCATGGCTTGGCTCCCATGCGTTTCAGCACGGCCGTGTGCGCCAAGCCGACGATCATGACGAGGACGGCGGCAAGCGCTGCCGCCATGAACAGGGCCGCCCAGATCTGCACCGTCTGGCCATAATAGGAGCCGGCGAGCAGGCGGGCGCCCAGTCCGGCCACTGCTCCCGTCGGCAGCTCGCCGACGATGGCCCCGACGAGGGAGATGGCGACCGCGACCTTGAGCGAGGTGAAGAGGAAGGGCATCGAGGAGGGCCAGCGTAGCTTCCAGAAGGTCTGGGCCGGCGATGCATTATAGGTATGCATCAGGTCGAGCTGGATCGTTTCCGGGCTGCGTAACCCCTTGACCATGCCGACGACTACCGGGAAGAACGAGAGATAGGTGGAAATCAGCGCCTTCGGCAGTAAGCCGGCAATGCCGATCGCATTGAGGACGACGATGATCATCGGCGCGATCGCCAGGATCGGGATCGTCTGGCTGGCGATCACCCAGGGCATCAGCGAGCGATCCATTGCCCGGTTATGGACGATGCCGACTGCGAGAAGAATGCCGAGTGCCGCGCCGATCCCGAAGCCGAGAAGGGTCGCCGAGAGCGTGATCCAGGCGTGATATACGAGGCTGCGTTTCGACGTGATCGCCTTGTTGACGGTTGTGTCCCAGATCTCGGCGATCACCTGGTGCGGCGCCGGCAGAACCGGGCGCTCCTGTTCCATGGTGTTGTGGACGAGATCGGACAGGGCGATTTCCGTTCCGGCTCGCGCTGCCGTGTCGCGCTCGAAGGGCGCGTTGAGGAAGACGACGGCGACATACCAGACGGCGATCAAAAACAGGACGACGGTGGAGATGGGGAGGAGTTTGTCGCGGAAGAGGTTTTCTTGGCGCATCTCAGGCCTGCTCCTCTTTGATGAAGCGGGCGACGTGTTCGCGTAGACTGGAGTTTGAGCGAGCGGCATACGCGACGAAGCCCCTCTGCCTTGTGGGGAGGGGATGGGGAGGAGTCAAAACTCCTGGACAGCTATTCCTCATAGCTGTGCCCCGCCCTCAGGCCCTCGCGAACGCGATGGGCGATCTCCAGGAATTCCGGCGTTTCGCGGATGCCAAGCGGCCGTTCCTTCGGCAGGGTCGACTCGATAACGTCGGTGACGCGGCCGGGACGGGGGCTCATGACGACGATCTTCGTCGAGAGATAGACGGCCTCGGGGATCGAATGCGTCACGAAACAGATCGTCTTGTCGGTACGCTCCCAGAGTTTGAGCAACTGCTCGTTCAAGTGATCGCGGACGATCTCGTCGAGCGCGCCGAAGGGCTCGTCCATCAGGAGAAGATCGGCGTCGAAGGCGAGCGCCCGGGCGATCGAAGCGCGCTGCTGCATGCCGCCGGAGAGCTGCCAGGGGTATTTCTTGCCGAAACCCGCGAGGTTGACGAGTTCCAAAGTCCGTTCGATCCGCGCCTTCTGCTCTTGCCGGGAGTAGCCCATGATTTCGAGCGGCAGTGCGATGTTCTTCTCGATCGTTCGCCAGGGATAGAGCGCGGCCGCCTGGAAGACGTAGCCATAGGCGCGATGGCGGCGGGCTTCCTCCGGCGTCATGCCGTTGACAGTGATCGAGCCGGTGGTCGGCTTCTCAAGGTCGGCGATGACGCGCAGGAAGGTCGTCTTGCCGCAGCCGGAGGGACCGATGAAGGAAACGAAGTCGCCCTTGACGACGTCGAGGTTCACGCCGGTAAGGGCGTTGACCGGCCCGTCGCTCGTCTCAAACGTCAGCCCAAGGTTTCGGGCCGAGACGACGGAGGCGGGATTGGATGTCATGGGTGGATTCTCATTCTCATTTGGCTGTGCCAGACTGCTATCTGGGCCCGCAACATGCAATCGCGGATTCGCTGCAGCTGGCCCATGAGGCGATTTTTTCAGCGAATTCTGGAGAAGGTTCATGTCTCGATCATCCAATTCTGGCTGTCGCGTGGTGCGCCCGGGCAGTAGCTATGCCGGCAAACAGGGGCTCAGCTACTTTGAAGGCATCGCCGCCGAGACCGTCGGCTCCACCGGCATCTGCATGCATCTCCTGACCGTGCCGCCCGGCGGTCGCGCCAAGGCGCATCTCCATGAGAGCCACGAGACGGCGATCTACGTGCTTTCCGGCGAGGCGCATACCTGGTTCGGCGACAGGCTCGAGGAGCATGTGATCGTCAGGGCCGGCGAGATGTTTTACATCCCCGCCGGCGTCCCGCATCTGCCGGCGAACCTTTCCGACAGCCCGTGCACGGCGGTGATCGCCCGGACAGATCCGAAGGAGCAGGAGAGCGTCGTTCTCCTGCCGGAACTGGACGGGCTGGTGCCGGCCGAACCTTTCGCAACTGACCGATGACGGATGCGGCATCGCGTCAGACACCGCTTGCCGGGATGCCGGTTCGCTGCACGGCGCGCGGTGCCGTCACTTCCTTCCAGGTGGTGAGCGCCGTGCTGACGGCCGGGAAAGGATCGCGGCGGACGAATTCGCCATGGCCTTCCTCCGTTTTCACCGTGCCCTCCTCGATGGCGACGGCGCCGCGCGTTAACGTGAAGCGCGGCAGGCCGGTGACCGTCTTGCCCTCGAAAACATTGTAATCGATCGCCGATTGCTGGGTGTCCGCCGAGATTGTCTTTGAGCGCTTCGGATCCCAGACGACGAGGTCGGCATCGGCACCGACGAGGATCGCGCCCTTCTTCGGATAGATGTTGAGGATCTTGGCGATGTTGGTGGAGGTGACCGCGACGAATTCGTTCATGGTGATCCGGCCGGGCGCGACGCCGTAGGTCCATAGCATCGGCATGCGGTCTTCCAACCCGCCGGTGCCGTTCGGGATCTGGGTGAAGTCGCCGATGCCGAAGCGCTTCTGGGCGGTCGTGAAGGCGCAATGGTCGGTCGCGACCACCTGCAGCGAGCCGGAGGCAAGCCCCGCCCAGAGACTGTCCTGGTGCGCCTTGTTGCGGAAGGGCGGTGACATCACCCGGCGGGCGGCGTGGTCCCAGTCCTTGTTGAGGTATTCGGTCTCGTCGAGCGTCAGGTGCTGGATCAAGGGTTCGCCGAAGACGCGCATGCCCTTGGCCCGGGCGCGGCGGATCGCCTCGTGTGCCTGCTCGCAGGAGGTGTGGACGATATAGACGGGACAGCCGGCCATATCGGCGATCATGATTGCGCGGTTCGTGGCCTCGCCCTCGACCTCGGCCGGCCGTGAATAGGCATGCGCCTCGGGGCCGTTATTGCCTTCGGCGAGCAGCTTCGCCTGGAGTTGTGCCACCACGTCGCCGTTTTCGGCGTGGACGAGCGGCAGGGCGCCGAGACCGGCGCAGCGCTGGAACGAGGAGAACATCTCGTCGTCGTCCACCATCAGCGCGCCCTTATAGGCCATGAAGTGCTTGAAGGTGTTGATGCCCTTATCCTTGACGATGGTCTCCATCTCATTGAAGACCTGCTCGCCCCACCAGGTGATCGCCATGTGGAAGGAATAGTCGCAATTGGCGCGGGTCGACTTGTTGTCCCACATGGTGAGGGCTTCGAGCAGCGACTGGCCGGGCGAGGGGAGGGCGAAATCGACGACCATGGTCGTGCCGCCGGCTAGCGCCGCGCGCGTGCCGCTCTCGAAATCGTCGGAGGAATAGGTGCCCATGAAGGGCATTTCGAGATGGGTGTGCGGATCGATGCCGCCCGGCATCACGTAGCAGCCGGTCGCGTCCAGCGTTTCGGTGCCGGAGAGAGCGGGGCCGATCTCGACAATCTTGCCACCTTCCACCTTGATATCGGCCTTATAGCTCAGGTCGGCGGTGACGATGGTTCCACCCTTGATGACGGTGCTCATTGTTCTTCCCTCGCGATAGTGCATTCGGCGGCGGATAACCGCCTCCTGCATGTTTCCGCAAATCCTAGCCGATTTGAGGATAAAAACATGCAGAAAATTCAAAGTCCTACAGCGACTGCGCGTCTGATAAGACGCGCGGCGCTGTAGAAAAATGGCGGAACTGTCGTCCCGCCCGCAATCTCATTCGACCACTTCTGCCGTTTCGAGGACTGCATGGAAGAGGACGTCGGCTCCGGCCGTGGCCCATTCCTTGGAAATGTCCTCCGCCTCGTTGTGGCTCAACCCACCGACACAGGGGCACATGATCATCGTGGTCGGGGCTACCTTCGCCGCCCAGCAAGCATCGTGCCCGGCGCCCGAGATAAGATCCATGTGGCTGTAGCCAAGCTTCTCGGCGGCGCTGCGGACGGTCGTGACCAGCTTGGGATCGAAGGTTACGGGGTCGAAATGACCGACCGCCTCGATCGAACAGCCAACGCCCAGCGGCTCGCAAATCTTCGGCGCCTCGGCCTCGATGCGTGCGCGCATGCCGTCGAGCTTGGCCTGGTCCGGCGAGCGGATGTCGACGGTGAAGACGACCTTGCCCGGCAGCACGTTTCGGGAGTTCGGCGAAAAGAACATCTGGCCGACACCGCCGACGGCGCCGGGTTGGTTTTCCATGGCGACTTTCTGCACCATTTCCAGGATGCGCGCCATGGCGAGCCCGGCATTGACGCGCAGATTCATCGGCGTGGAGCCGGTATGGGCCTCCCGACCGGTCAGCGTGAATTCGAGCCACCACAGTCCCTGACAGTGGGTGACGACGCCGATCTGTTTGTCTTCGGCCTCGAGGATCGGGCCCTGCTCGATATGGTATTCGAAATAGGCGTGCATCTTGCGCGCGCCGACTTCCTCGTCGCCGACCCAGCCGATGCGTTTCAGTTCCTCGCCGAAGCTCTTTCCCTCCGGATCCTTGCGGGCATAGGCATAGTCGAGCGTGTGGACGCCCGCGAAGACGCCGGAAGCGAGCATGGCGGGGGCGAAACGAGCGCCTTCCTCATTGGTCCAGTTGGTGACGACGATCGGATGCTTCGTCCTGATGCCGAGGTCGTTCATCGTGCGCACGACCTCAAGGCCGCTCAAGACACCGAGCACGCCGTCGAACTTGCCGCCGGTCGGCTGCGTGTCGAGATGGGAGCCTATATGGACGGGCAGGGCATCTGGATCCGTGCCGGGGCGGGTCATGAACATGGTGCCCATCTTGTCGACGCCCATGGCGAGCCCCGCCTTCTCGCACCAGGACTGGAAAAGGCGGCGACCCTCGCCGTCCGCATCCGTCAAGGTCTGGCGATTGTTGCCGCCGGCAACGCCGGGCCCGATCTTCGCCATTTCCATCAACGAGTCCCACAGGCGGTCGGCATTGACGCGCCTATTCTCGCCAGGTGCTGCCATGGCGTTCTCCTCTTTTTTCGGCTGGGCCCTCCCCGGGGATAGCCCTCATGTTCCCGTTGGCCAATTCGGAGCTTTGTTTTATGCCCTTCGAACAGCCGTTGCCTTTAGCGGCGATCTGGCTGATAATTTGACCGGTTGGTAAACATTACAGCTTCCGCAGCCGCACTCAAGCGGGAAAAAGAAAAAATCAAAGGCGCTGCGCAATTAAATGGCGCTGCCGAAATTCCGACAGTTCTATTCCGTTCCAATCGGATGCGGTCATCAACAGGGGGAGAGATGGTACTTCCAAGAGCGGCCAAGACCCAGAGGCGCACACGCATCCAAGAGGAAAAGGAGGAGCGCATCCTGGAAGCGGCGCTCGAGGTCTTCTCGGCCCATGGTTTTCGCGGTTCGACGATAGACCAGATTGCGGAAGTGGCGGGCATGTCGAAGCCGAACCTGCTCTATTATTTCCGCACGAAAGAGGCCATGCACCGCGCGCTGATCGACCGCGTGCTCGACACCTGGCTCGATCCGTTGCGCGAACTCGATGCCGAGGGCAACCCGGTCGCCGAGATTCGTAGCTATATCCGGCGCAAGCTCGAATTGGCGCGGGATTTCCCGCGCGAAAGCCGCCTCTTCGCCAACGAGGTCCTGCAGGGGGCGCCGCACATCGAGGACGAACTGAAGGGTCCGTTGAAACAACTGGTCGACGAGAAGGCCGAGGTCATCCGCGCCTGGGCGAAGGCCGGCAAGATCGCCAAGTGTGATCCCTATCACCTGATCTTCGCAATCTGGTCGACGACCCAGCATTACGCCGACTTCGACGTGCAGGTGCGCGCCGTCCTCGGCCAGGGACACGCGGGCGATGGGCGCTTCGAGGATGCGGCGCGGTTCCTCGAGCGGCTGTTCGTGGATGGGCTGCAGGTGCGGGAGTAGGTACGACGGAGTCTCTGCCGGGCCCCTCATTCCGCTGCCGGGGCCTTCTCCCCGTTTTGACGGGGAGAAGGGACTCGCGGCATACTCCCAGTCCCCTCTCCCCGCTTGCGGGGAGAGGGCTAGGGTGAGGGGCAAGCGGCGGTCTTTCAATCCTCTGCCGGCAGAGCCTTCGAAATCTCCGCGGCGTTCTCGACGATCCAGGTTTCGAGCCTCGCCTGACGGCCGCGTAGGCTGATGTCGAGCCTGCGATTGCCATCGAGGCCGATCCCCGCTCGACCGGCGAGTTCGACGGAGACGGCAAGCTCGCAGTCGTGTTCCTTTGCCAGGCCTTCCAGCCGGCTTGCGATGTTGATCGTGTCGCCGACGGCAGTCAGCGACGTCGCCCGGCCGTAGCCCATCTCGCCGATGATCGCGGGCCCGGCATGCAGGCCGATTGCGAGCCGCAGCGGGTGCCGAAGTTCGGCCTCGAATGTCTGATTGAGCGCCCGAACGCCCTCCGACAGCCGCATGGCGGCGGTGAGCGATTGCAGGCAAGCGTCCTTGTAAGAGCCCTTCAGACCGAAAATCGCCAGCGCGCCGTCACCGATGAATTTGTCGATGACGCCGCCCGAGCCCTCGACCGCCTCGCCGACCATCTGGAAATAGCGATTGAGCAGGAAGACCGTGTCGTAGGGCAGCCGGTGCTCGGCAATGCGGGTGAAATCGCGCAGGTCGCAGAAGAGCACGGCGACCTGCCGCTCGCGCCCGCCGCCATTGTGGCGCGCAAGCTGCGTCTTGGTGCCGAGACTGTCATTGTCGAGGACCGGCACGACCGTGACATTGTGCACGGGGCGGAACTGGCAAGCGAGGCGAACATTGTTGGGAGCGCCGATGCGGGTTAGTGTCGCAAGCTCCGCCGCGTCCGGTTCCGGCTGGCCTTCGAGGCCCTCGATGATACGTATCCGGCAGGTCGAACAGCGGCCGCGGCCGCCGCAGACGGAAACGTGGGGAATTCCGGCGGCGCGGCTTGCCTCGAGCACGCTGAAGCCGAGGCTGACCGCCGCGACCCGCCCATCGGGGTAACGCACGCGGATGCGGCCGCGCGATGGCAGCGCGCGCAGGGCCAGCGCTCCGCCGATAAGGCCGGTGAAGCCGGCATAGAGGGCCAGACGGATATCTTCAGCAGTCGGGCTGTTCTGCGACCGGCTGATGCTGGCCCTGTCGCCATAGGCGCCATGTTCCGCATAGACGGGCGGAAGCGAGCGGGCGCCGCTGACGAAGCCGAAGAGTGCGAAGATCGGGACGAGAATAGCAATCGTGTAGAGCAGAATCTCGTAGCGTGCAAACCAGCTTCGGCCTCGCATCCAGAACCACGCCCCGAGGCAGGCATGGCCCCACACCAGGAGCAGCGCGACGCTCTGCCGCGAGGCGTTTGAGGCATGCGACCAGAGCCCGCGCAGGATCATCGGATAGTCGGCGTTGATCCCGGTCAGGATCGGTTCCACGCGGGCCGCGACGACATGGGGTATGAGCAGAAAGGGCAGGCTCAGGCCGAAGACGATCTTCAAAGCCTCGCCGACGGGCATTCGCAGGGTTTGGCGACGATAGAGGCTGTCGAGCGCCATCAGGAAGTGCAGGAGAAGGGCACTATAGAGGAGGACGGTTCCGGGCGTGCTCTGCCAAAGCAGGCCGAGCGTGCGCCGCCCTGCTTCCATCGCGCCGACGGAAATGAGACCGAGCGAATGGTTGATGAGATGGCACAGGACAAAGGAGCCGAGCACGGCGCCAGAGACCAGGTGCGCTTTCTTGCGGATGTCGGCGGAAAGGATCGTCAAGCAGTCTGCCCGGATTGCAACCCTGTGGTGGCGTCTGATGCCGCTTCTTATTCACCAGATCGCCGTCCCCGACAACTTACGTTTCCTACACAAACTGTTTCGTTTTTGTGATCGGCGACCTACCGCACGAGTACCTGGCCACAGGCAGGCGACGGAGGCCGCCGATCCGGCGGCCTCGTGATCTGTTCAATGGACTCGCCTACTCCGCGGCCTCACGGGCCATCGGGTTGTTCGGATGCGTGGTCCAGTTCGCGTAGTCCGGATCGACCGGCTTGCCGGTCCGCCGGTCGAGCGTGCCAGCGGCAAGCGGCTCCATGGTGATGCAGTTCTCGACCGGACAGACGTTGACGCAGAGATTGCAGCCGACGCATTCCTCCTCGATCACTTCGAAGCGGCGCACGCCATTGACGAACTGCGTGATCGCCTGGTGCGAGGTGTCCTCGCAGGCGATGTGACAGCGGCCGCATTTGATGCAGGCGTCCTGGTCGATCTTTGCCTTGGTGACGTAGTTGAGGTTGAGATACTGCCAGTCGGTGACATTCGGGGCGGCGCGGCCGCGGATGTCGTCGAGCGTCCGGTGACCCTTGGCGTCCATCCAGTCGGAAAGGCCCGTGATCATTTCCTGGACGATCTTGAAGCCGTAGGTCATCGCGGCCGTGCAGACCTGGACGTTGCCGGCCCCGAGTGCGATGAATTCCGCGGCATCCCGCCAGGTGGTGATGCCGCCGATGCCGGAGATCGGCAGGCCATAGGTCTCCGGATCACGGGCTATCTCGGCAACCATGTTGAGGGCGATCGGCTTGACCGCCGGCCCGCAATAGCCGCCATGGCTGCCGCGGCCGTCGATCGACGGTTCCGGCGAGAAGGTGTCGAGATTGACCGAGGTGATCGAGTTGATGGTGTTGATCAGAGACACCGCATCGGTGCCGCCGGCCTTGGCGGCGCGGGCCGGCTTGCGGATGTCGGTGATGTTCGGCGTCAGCTTGGTGATCACCGGCATACGCGTATATTGCTTGCACCACCGAACGACCATCTCGATATATTCCGGTACCTGCCCGACCGCGGAACCCATGCCGCGCTCGGACATGCCGTGCGGACAGCCGAAGTTGAGCTCGATGCCGTCGGCGCCTGTTTCTTCGACGAGCGGCAGGATGGCCTTCCAGGCGTCCTCGTCACAGGGCACCATGATCGAGGCGATGAGCGCTCGGTCCGGCCAGTTCATCTTCACCTGCTTCATCTCGCGCAGGTTCACGTAAAGGTCGCGGTCTGTAATGAGCTCGATGTTGTTCAAGCCCAACAGCCGCCGGTCAGCGCCCCAGATCGCGCCGTAGCGCGGGCCGTTGACGTTGACGACCGGCGGCCCTTCCTCGCCGAGGGTCTTCCAGACGACGCCGCCCCAGCCCGCCTTGAAGGCGCGCTCGACATTGTAGGCCTTGTCCGTCGGCGGTGCCGAGGCGAGCCAGAACGGGTTCGGGGATTTGATGCCGACAAAATTGTTGCGAAGATCAGCCATTGTTCTCGTCCTCTCGATCCAGTTCCGCTTTTCAAGCAACGGCGCTCGCCAGCGGCGCTTCCGCGGCGAGGGCTTGGTTGATCGATTCGGCGGCGTCGCGTCCCATGGCGACGGCCGAGACGGTCAGGTCTTCGCCGCCACGCACGCAGTCGCCGCCCGCCCATACCTTTGCCAGCGAGGTGCGGCCGTCCTGATCGACGGTGATGCGCCCGCCCTCCATCTGAAGCGCGCCGAGGCCCGAGGCCTCGAATGTCTGGCCGATCGCCTTGAAGATCTGGTCGGCGGCAATGATACCGGTCTCCCCGGTCGGCATCAGCTTGCCCTCTACAAGGGTGGTGTATTCGAGCTCGATGCCGGCAACCTTGCCGTCCTTCACGGCTATGCGCTTCGGCTGCAGCCAGTGGCGAATGGTGACGCCCTTGGAAGTGGCCAGATCCTGCTCGAATTCCGAGGCGTTCATGTGCTCCTTGCCGCGGCGGTAGCAGATCGTCACTTCTTCGGCGCCGAGCAGTTTTGCCTGTACGGCCGCGT
This sequence comes from Sinorhizobium sojae CCBAU 05684, assembly GCF_002288525.1. Lineage (NCBI taxonomy): Bacteria > Pseudomonadati > Pseudomonadota > Alphaproteobacteria > Hyphomicrobiales > Rhizobiaceae > Sinorhizobium > Sinorhizobium sojae. The sequence goes on along the minus strand of NZ_CP023067.1, from coordinate 2,479,535 downwards.
CGATCGCGGTCATGCCGCCGCCGAGGACGACGACCCGTCGACCGACGGGAATGTCGGCCCTGGTCTTCGATTGGCGCAGCGCGGCGATGAAATCCACGGCGTCCTCGACGCCAGCGGCATTCTCGCCTTCCATCCTGAGCGCGTTGACGCCGGCCAGGCCGAGGCCGAGGAAGACGGCGTCATGCTGCTCGGCCAGGTCGGCGAGCGAGAAGTCGCGGCCAAGCGCCTGGCCATGGCGTATCTCGATGCCACCGACGGACAGCACATAGTCGACCTCCTTCTGGGCGAAGTCGTCGACCGACTTGTAGGCGGCAATGCCATATTCGTTGAGGCCGCCGGATTTTTCACGGGCGTCATAGATCACCACGTCGTGTCCCTTGATGGCGAGGCGATGGGCGCAGGCAAGGCCGGCGGGCCCGGCGCCGACGACAGCAACCCTGCGGCCCGAGGGCGCGGGCCGCGTATAGTACTGCTTGTCCTCCCTCATCGCGATGTCGGTCGCATAGCGCTGCAAGCGCCCGATCTCGACCGGCCGCTCCTCGGCGGTGTTGCGCACGCAGGCCTGCTCGCAGAGCGTTTCGGTGGGACAGACGCGGGCGCACATCCCGCCCAGGATGTTCTGGTCGAAGATGGTCTTGGCGGAACCGATCGGGTTGCCCGTCGCGATCTGCCGGATGAACAACGGAATATCGATGGAGGTGGGACAGGCCGTCATGCAGGGCGCGTCATGACAGAAGTAACAGCGGTCCGCGGCAACGAGCGCTTCGTGTTTGTCGAGTGGCGGATGAAGGTCGGAGAAGTTCTCCTCGTACTCCGCGAGCGGCAGGCGCCCGGCGAGAATCCCAGATTGCGTCGTTCCCATTTTTGGCTCCCAATGTTTTCTCAGGATAGGAAACGGTATCACGCTTTATTTTTTTATCAAACGGTAAAATTTTGGCCGCGCTTTCCGCGAATCCGGAGGGTTGCGCTCTTTTTTCCTCGAAGTGCGGGTCGATTTACGCCTTGGTTTGACAGGGCATGGCAAATAATGGCAGCAAATCAAGGGGAAGGAGGCGATCCATGGCGCGCAAGCCGGAGAACAACAACAGGCTGGACGATGCTGCCCGTGCTGGCTGGCTCTACTATGTCGCCGGCCGCACGCAAGACGAGATCGCGGCGATCATGGGCATTTCGCGGCAGTCGGCCCAGCGCCTCGTATCGCTTGCCATGGCCGAGCGGCTCATCAAGGTGCGCCTCGACCATCCGATCGCCGCCTGCCTGGAAGCGGCCGCCCGGCTCAAGGACAGATACGAGCTGAAATATGCGGACGTGGTGCCGAGCGATCCGGGCTCGGCGTCGACGACGGTCGGCATTGCCGAAGCCGGGGCGGCGGAAATCGAGCGCTGGCTGAAGTCCGCCGATCCTGTCGTACTTGCGATCGGCACGGGCAGGACGCTGAAGGCGACCATCGACCAGTTATCGCCGATGGACTGCCCACAGCACCGCATCGTCTCGCTCACGGGCAATATCCGGCTTGACGGTTCGGCCGCCTATTACAACGTCATCTTCAGCATGGCGGACGTGGTAAACGCGCGCCATTTCCCCATGCCGCTGCCGGTTCTCGTCTCGTCGCCGGAAGAGCGCGAAGTGCTGCACAAGCAAAGCCTGGTGAAGATAGCGCTGGAACTCGGCGCCCGGGCCGATGCCGTTTTCGTCGGCGTCGGCGAACTCGGCGCCGAGGCGCCGCTCTGCGAGGACGGCTTCCTGGCCCGAGAGGAAATGGCGGGATTGATGGCGGCGGGGGCGGCCGGCGAGATTTGCGGCTGGATGTTCGACCATGACGGTTCCTTGCTCACGGGCAGCATCAATGAGCGCGTCGCCTCGATTCCGCTGCCGCCGCGCGACCGCGCCTCGGTGATCGGTATCGCCAAGGGAAGACGCAAATACGAGGCGTTGCGGGCTGCCCTGAGGGGCGGGATCATCAATGGCCTCATTACCGACGAATCCACGGCCGAATATCTGCTCAAGGCCTGAAGTCGGGCGGAAACGGAAATTTCGCCCAGCCGCCGCGGTTGCGGATTCACTGCTTCAAACCGGAAAACGCCGGAAGAAATCACAGATAAAACAGCGATTTAGTGCGTCGTGCTGCATTGCAGCATCGAATGCGCATTGACATTTTTTGCCAAAAAGTGAGTAATTGCCCACGAGCAAAGCAAATGCTCATTTCTTCCGGGAGGGAATATCGATGAATTTGAGAACATTTCTGCTGGGCACGTGCTCGGCAGTCGTTGTGGCGGGCTTGGCGCAGGCAGAGACCCTGACCATCGCGACAGTGAACAACGGCGACATGATCCGCATGCAGAAGCTGGCGGACGATTTCACGTCGAAAAATCCGGGTATCGATCTCGAGTGGGTGACGCTCGAGGAAAACGTGCTGCGCCAGCGCGTGACCACGGACATCGCGACGAAAGGCGGCCAGTACGACGTCATGACGATCGGCACCTATGAAGTGCCGATCTGGGCCAAGCAGGATTGGCTTCTGCCGCTCGACAATCTCGGCGCCGATTATGACGTCGACGATCTCTTGCCGGCGATCCGCAGCGGCCTGACCGTAGACGGCAAACTCTACGCAGCGCCGTTCTATGGCGAGAGCTCCATGGTCATGTATCGCAAGGATCTGTTCGAGAAGGCCGGGCTTACCATGCCTGAGTCGCCGACCTGGGAGTTCATCGCGGATGCGGCCCACAAGATCACCGACAAGGAGAACGAGATCTACGGCATCTGCTTGCGCGGTAAGGCTGGCTGGGGCGAGAACATGGCCTTCCTGACGGCGACCGCGAATTCCTTCGGGGCGCGCTGGTTCGACGAGAACTGGGAACCGCAGTTCGACCAGCCGGAGTGGAAGAATACGCTCGATTTCTATGTCAAGCTGATGAACGATGCCGGCCCGCCCGGTGCCTCGTCGAACGGCTTCAACGAGAACCTGTCCCTCTTCCAGACCGGCAAGTGCGGCATGTGGATCGACGCGACCGTGGCCGCATCCTTCGTTACCAACCCGGACGAGTCGACGGTTGCCGACAAGGTCGGCTTTGCACTGGCCCCTGACACAGGACTCGGTAAGCGCGGCAACTGGCTTTGGGCCTGGAGCCTCGCCATTCCGGCGGGTTCGCAGAAGGCGGACGCGGCCCAGAAGTTCATCGCCTGGGCGACCGGCAAGGACTATCTGAAGCTGGTCGCGGAGAAGGAGGGCTGGGCCAATGTTCCTCCAGGAACCCGCAAGTCTCTTTATGAGAACCCGGAATATCAGAAGGCCGCACCATTCGCGGAGATGACGCTGGAGTCCATCAACTCGGCGGACCCGAAGAACCCCGCCGTCAAGCCCGTGCCCTATGTCGGCGTACAATTCGTTGCGATCCCGGAGTTCCAGGGTCTCGGTACGGCTGTCGGCCAGCAGTTCTCGGCAGCGCTTGCCGGTCAGGTCAGCGTCGATCAGGCGCTTGCCAATGCGCAGCAGCTGACGACGCGCGAAATGACCCGGGCCGGCTACATTAAGTAAAGCTCCCAAGGGTCGGGGTGCTGGCTGGAAACGGCTGGCGCCCCGGCAAACTCCGGAGCAGGACGAGGAAGGCGAACACTCCCGGCCGCGTCCGCTCCGCCTTTTCAAATCGGCGATAGGCGTGTTCCGCATGCGACGCGCATGCTCAGCAACAGTGCCGACACTCATGGGGAATGCGATGGCGACCTTGCACACCCGCTCTGCCGCGCGGCTGATGATCGCACCTTCGGTGCTCCTGCTTCTGGCCTGGATGATCGTTCCGCTGTCGATGACGATCTATTTCTCGCTGCTCCGCTACAATCTGCTGATGCCGGGAATGGAAGAGTTTGCGGGCCTTTCCAACTATACCTACTTCCTCACGGATCCCGCCTTTTTCCAGGCGATCTTCAACACGCTCGCCATCGTGCTCGGCGTGTTGCTCATCACCGTTGCCGGAGGCATCGCGCTCGCGCTTTTGCTCGACCAGCCGATGTTCGGGCAGGGGATCGTGCGCATCCTCGTAATCGCGCCCTTCCTGATCATGCCGACCGTTGCGGCGCTCGTCTGGAAGAACATGTTCATGAATCCGGTGAACGGGCTTTTTGCCTGGCTCGCCAAGCTCGTCGGCCTGCAGCCCTTCGATTTTCTCGCCAATGCGCCGCTTTTCTCAATCATCCTCATCGTCGCCTGGCAATGGCTGCCTTTTGCGACGCTCATTCTCCTGACGGCGCTGCAGTCGCTAGATGAGGAGCAGAAGGAGGCGGCGCAGATGGACGGTGCCGGCGCCTGGAGCCGCTTCATCTATCTCGTACTGCCGCACCTTTCGCGCGCGATCACCGTGGTGATCCTGATCCAGACGATCTTCCTCTTGTCCGTCTTTGCCGAGATCCTCGTCACCACCAATGGCGGCCCCGGTACGCAGAGCACGAACCTTACCTTCCTGGTCTACGCGCAGGCGCTGCTGCAGTTCGATGTCGGTGGCGCGTCCGCCGGCGGCATCATCGCCGTCATCCTCGCGAATATCGTCGCAATCTTCCTGATGCGCATGATCGGCAAGACGCTGGAGGCTTGATCACATGGCACGAAATGTTTCGACCCGGCGCAAGCTGCTGACCACGGCCGCGGCCTGGACCATCGGCATCCTCATCTTCTTTCCGATCCTCTGGACGGTCCTCACCAGCTTCAAGACGGAGGCCCAGGCGATCGCCTCGCCGCCCGCCTTCCTGTTCTTCGACTGGACGGTGGAGAACTACTTCGAGGTGCAGAGCCGGTCTGACTACTTCAAGCACTTCATGAATTCGGTCGCCATCTCCTTCGGCTCGACGCTGCTTGGCCTGCTGATCGCCATTCCGTCCGCCTGGGCGATGGCATTTGCGCCGACGAAACGCACCAAAGATGTGCTGATGTGGATGCTCTCCACCAAGATGATGCCGCCGGTCGGGGTGCTGGTGCCGCTCTATCTTATCTTCCGCAATACGGGGCTGCTCGACACCCGCATCGGCCTGGTCCTGGTGCTCATGCTCATCAACCTGCCGATCATCATCTGGATGCTCTACACCTACTTCAAGGAAATCCCCGGCGAGATCCTTGAGGCGGCGCGCATGGACGGCGCATCGCTCGCCAAGGAGATCATCTATGTACTGACGCCGATGGCGATCCCCGGCATCGCCTCGACGTTCCTGCTGAACATCATTCTCGCCTGGAACGAGGCGTTCTGGACGCTCAATCTCAGCGCGGCACGGGCTGCCCCACTGACCGCCTTCATCGCCTCCTATTCGAGCCCCGAGGGCCTCTTCTACGCGAAGCTTTCGGCGGCCTCGACGATGGCGATCGCCCCCATCCTCATTCTCGGCTGGTTCTCGCAGAAGCAGCTGGTGCGCGGCCTCACCTTCGGCGCGGTCAAATAAGGAAACGACTATGGGAAGCATTACACTGAAGAACGTATCGAAGGTCTTCGGCGCCCACGCCGTGATCCCGTCGATCGATCTCGACATCAATGACGGCGAGTTCGTCGTCTTCGTCGGCCCCTCCGGTTGCGGCAAGTCCACGCTCCTGAGGCTGATTGCCGGGCTGGAAGATGTCAGCGGCGGCGAAGTCGTCATCGATGGCAAGAACGCGACCGAGCTGCCACCGGCCAAGCGCGGGCTGTCGATGGTGTTCCAGTCCTATGCGCTCTACCCGCATATGAGCGTGCGCGGAAATATCGCATTCCCGCTGAAGATGGCGGGCGAAGACAAGGCGGTGATCGACAAGAAGGTCCAGGATGCGGCGCGCGTCCTGAACCTGACCGACTATCTCGAGCGCAAGCCCCGCCAGCTTTCCGGCGGTCAGCGTCAGCGCGTGGCGATCGGGCGGGCCATCGTCCGCCAGCCGGAGGCATTCCTCTTCGACGAACCGCTGTCGAACCTCGACGCGGCACTGCGCGTCAATATGCGGCTTGAGATCAGTCAGCTTCACCAGCAACTGAAGACGACGATGATCTATGTCACCCATGACCAGGTCGAAGCGATGACGATGGCCGACAAGATCGTCGTGCTCAATCGCGGCCGTATCGAGCAGGTGGGCTCGCCGCTGGAGCTCTATCACCGGCCGGACAATCTCTTTGTCGCGGGCTTTATCGGCTCGCCGAAGATGAACCTCGTCTCCGGAGCGCCAGCCGCGGCCTACCAGGCCCACACGATCGGCATCCGTCCGGAACATCTCGTGCTGTCGAAGGACCACGGGACATGGCGCGGCACCGTTGGCGTCGCCGAACATCTCGGCTCCGACACTTTCCTGCATGTAAGTGCCGAGGGCATCGGCACGATGACGGCGCGCGTCAGCGGCGACTTCCCCGTCACTCATGGCGATCAGGTGTTCCTGACGCCGGACGCCCAGCGCGTGCACAGGTTCGACGAGAAAGGAATGGCAATCCGATGAAACGTCTCGACGGCAAGAATGCGCTGATCACCGGCTCGGCGCGGGGAATCGGCCGGGCGTTCGCTGAAGCCTATATACGCGAGGGCGCGACCGTCGCGATCGCCGACATCAATATGGAGCGTGCGAGGGAGGCGGCCGCGGAAATCGGGCCGGCGGCTTACGCGGTCGAGATGGACGTCACCCGACAGGACTCGATCGATGCGGCCATCGCCGCGACCGTCCAGCAGGCAGGCGGGCTCGACATCCTCGTCAACAATGCCGCTCTCTTCGATCTCGCGCCGATCGTCGAGATCACCCGCGAAGGCTATGAGAGACTGTTCTCGATCAACGTCGCTGGCACGCTCTTCACGCTGCAGGCGGCGGCGAGACAGATGATCGCGCAGGGGCGGGGCGGCAAGATCATCAACATGGCAAGTCAGGCGGGCCGGCGCGGCGAAGCTCTGGTCGCCGTCTATTGCGCCACCAAGGCGGCCGTCATCAGCCTCACCCAGTCTGCAGGCCTCGACCTCATCAAGCACCGGATCAACGTGAACGCGATCGCCCCCGGCGTCGTCGAGGGCGAGCACTGGGACGGGGTCGACGCGCTGTTCGCAAAATATGAGAACCGCCCTCTCGGGGAGAAGAAACGGCTCGTCGGCGAGGCCGTACCTTACGGCCGCATGGGCACGGCCGACGACTTGACCGGCATGGCGATCTTCCTCGCCTCAGCGGAAAGCGACTATGTCGTGGCCCAAACCTATAACGTCGACGGCGGCAACTGGATGAGCTGAGGCCGTGTTCTCGAAAGGAACAACAGGATGACGACCAAACTCTCGCTCGCCACGCTTGATGCGATTGAGGCCAAGGCCGGCGTGCCCGGGTATGATCGGCATGATCTCAAAGCCGGGATCGTGCATTTCGGCGTCGGCAATTTCCATCGCGCCCATCAGGCCGTCTATCTCGACGATCTCTTCAACCTGGGGCGCGATCGCGATTGGGCGATCATCGGGGCGGGCATCCTGCCCTCGGACGAGGTCATACGCGCCAAGCTCGAAGCGCAGGATTTCCTGACGACCGTGGTTGAGCAGGACAACAACCGCACGGCGGCTCGTGTGACCGGCGCGATGATCGCGTATCTGAAGCCCGGCGACACGCCGGCCATCGTCGCCCAACTTGCAAGCCCCTTCATCCGTATCGTGTCGCTGACGATCACGGAGGGCGGCTATTTCATCGACCCGGCCTCCGGGGCCTTCAATCCGGAGCATCCGGCAATCGTCGAGGATGCAGGCAACCCATCATCACCGAAGACCGTCTTCGGCCTCATTCTCGCGGGCCTTGCCGGGCGGCGGGCAAAGGGCATTCCGCCCTTCACCGTCATGTCCTGCGACAATATTCCGGGCAATGGCGAGGTGACGCATGCAGCCATTTCCGGTCTCGCGCGTCTCTCCGATCCGGTCTTCGCGGACTGGATCGACGCCAACGTCGCCTTTCCGAACGGCATGGTAGACCGCATTACACCGGCGACCGGCGCCCGCGAGATCGGCATCGTCGCATCCGATTACGGTATCGACGATGCTTGGCCGGTCTTCTGCGAGGAGTTCAAACAATGGGTGCTCGAAGACGACTTTCCGCAGGGTCGCCCGGCGCTGGAAGAGGTCGGTGTGCAATTCGTTTCCGACGTGGCGCCCTATGAGCATATGAAGATCCGCATCCTCAATGGCGGCCATGCGGCGATCGCCTATCCGGCGGCATTGCTCGACATTCATTTCGTTCACGAGGCCATGGAGGAGCCGCTGATCCGCGCCTTCCTGGCAAAGCTCGAGCATGAGGAGATCATTCCGGTGATCCCCCCGGTTCCCGATACGGACCTGAAGGACTACTACAGCCTTATCGAGAAGCGTTTCTCCAACCCGAAGATCGGCGATACGATTGCCCGGCTGGCTCAGGACGGCTCAAACCGGCAGCCGAAATTCATCCTGCCCTCGACAGCCGACCGGCTGGGCCGCGGCGAGGACGTGGTCGGACTGTCTCTGGTCTCAGCGCTCTGGTGCCGCTATTTCGTCGGTAAATCCGACAGCGGCAAGGACATAGTCTTCAACGACGCAAACGCCGACCGTTTGCATGCCGCAGCGCTCGCGGCAAAGGACGAGCCGGCGGCTTTTCTCGCGCTTTCCGACATTTTCGGCGATGTCGCGCAATCCGATCTCTTCCGCCGCCGTTTTGCTCATGCCTTGAAAACCCTCTCGGAAAAGGGTACGCGCGCCACACTCCAGTTCTATCTGGATGGCGAACTTGGGGAATAGGCAATGGCGGTGCACGCGTCCGGACTGGTCATTTTCGACTGTGACGGCGTGCTTGTGGACAGCGAGCCGATCTCGCTCGCCGTTCTGGTGGAGTCGCTCGAAGCCGCGGGGGTTTTCATGACGACCTCAGAGGCGGGCGAACGCTTCCTCGGACGCAGCCTCAAGAGCATGTCGGCCATCCTGCACGAGGAGTATGGGCTTGCGACCGACGATGCCTTCCTCGAAGGAATGCGGATGCGGCTTTACGCTCGCTTTCGTCAGGAATTGAAACCGGTCCGCGGCGTCCGCGAGGCCGCTTCGCAGCTCGACGGCGCTTGCTGCGTCGCCTCGTCGAGCCAGCCGGAGCGCATCCGCCTTTCACTGACGGTGACCGGGCTCATCGATTTATTCGAGCCGCATATTTTCAGCGCGAGCATGGTGGCACATGGCAAGCCGGCTCCCGACCTCTTCCTGCATGCAAGCGCCGAGATGGGTTACAGGCCGGCCGATTGCATCGTCATCGAGGACAGCCCGGCCGGAATTGAAGCGGCGAAGGCCGCGGGCATGCGCGTCTTCGCATTTGCGGGCGCCAGCCACGCGCGCAACGAGCGACACCGGCAAGCGCTCGCCAGTCTCGATCCCGATGTGTTGTTTGACGACATGGACGAATTGATACAGTTTGTCCGACAATGATCGAAATGGATTGAACGCCCAGCGCCACTGCATGTCTTTGTCCTTGTATCGTCCTCGATTTGAGGACGAAGACATGCAGCAATTCAAAGTGCTACAGCGACCTTCGCGTCTCTGACAAGACGCGCGGCGCCGTAGAGGCCGGCGGCACCTTGCTATTTTCGGGACGGGGACATCCATCGATGCGGGAATATGTCGTTGCGGTCGATATCGGAACCGGCAGCGCCCGTGCCGGCTTGTTCGACCGGAAGGGAAACCTTCTGGCGCGCGCCGACCGGCCAATCGCCATGAACCAGCCGGCGGAGAACCACGCCGAGCATGATTCCGAAGACATCTGGGCCGCCGCCTGCGCGGCGGTGCGCTCGGCCCGTGAGGAAGCGGGGATCGACGCCGAAAGCGTCGCGGCGATCGGTTTCGATGCGACCTGTTCGCTGGTCGTGCGCGATCGCCAAGGCGCGCCGCTGTCGGTCAATCGCGCCGGGGAGGCGCGCTGGGACACGATCGTCTGGCTGGACCACAGGGCCCTGGACGAGGCCGATCTCTGCACGGCCACCAGGCATCCGGTGCTCGACCATTCGGGCGGCGTGCTGTCGCCGGAGATGGAAATGCCGAAGCTGATGTGGCTGAAGCGGAACCTGCCGCAGCAATGGGAGAAGGCGGGCTACTTCTTCGATCTTGCCGACTACATGTCCTGGCGGGCGACCGGAAGCATTGCCCGCTCGCGCTGCACGCTTACGGCGAAATGGAACTATCTCGCGCACCAGGACCGCGGCTGGCAGCAAGACTATCTCGAGCGGATCGGTCTAGCCGACCTGATCGAGCGCGGCGGTCTGCCGGAGGAGACTTTGCCGGTGGAGGGTGCCGTCGGAAAGCTGACGACAAGTGCGGCGGCGGCGCTTGGACTCGGCACCGAATGCCGCGTAGCGCCGGGGCTGATCGATGCCTATGCCGGCGCCCTCGGCGTACTCGGAGCCTTTGCCGGCGATCCGGCAAAGCTCGAACGGCAACTGGCGCTGATCGCCGGCACGTCAAGCTGCATCGTTGCCTTCTCGAAGGAGATGAAGCCCGGCTTCGGCATGTGGGGACCCTATTTCGAGGCGGTACTGCCAGGCTTATGGCTGATCGAAGGCGGGCAATCGGCGACGGGAGCGCTGCTGGACCACATCGTTCGCCTGCATGGCGGCGGGCGCCAGCCTTCGGCTGACACGCACAAGAGCATCATCGAGCGCGTGCAGCAATTGCGCGCGCTGCACGGCTCCGACTTTGCAGACCGTCTCCACGTGCTGCCGGATTTTCACGGCAACCGATCGCCGCTGGCCGATCCGCACGCGCTCGGCGTCATCAGTGGGCTGGCGCTCGATTCGTCCTTCGATGCGTTGTGCCGCCTCTATTGGCGAACCTGCGTCGCAATCGCGCTCGGAGTTCGCCACATTCTCGAAATGATGAAAGAGGCGGGTTACGATCTCGACACGCTGCACGTCACCGGCGGCCATGTGCGCAACCCTCTGCTGATGGAGCTCTATTGCGACGTCAGCGGTTGCCGGGTCGTGGCGCCGCAAACGCCTGACGCCGTCCTGCTCGGCACGGCGATGGCGGCGGCGGTTGCGGGCGAGCTCTATCCGGACATGGCTGCCGCGGGTGGCGCAATGGCCTCGACGGGGAAGGAACGGTTTCCGGATCCCACGCTACGCAGCTTCTACGACCGGGACTATCGGCGCTTTCTTGCCCTCCAGCGACATCGCGCCGAACTGGAGGCGATGCGCTAGCGCTGGGCGCATCGCCCGAAAGCCGGAACCGATTTTCGGAAAGTTCGATGCACGGCTTCAAAGAGTGTGCGTCTGAAATGACGGGCGCTGTAGTCACTGCCGAAACCCCGAGTCAAAGATTTTTTGCACCCGCGGAACCTTTTTTTCGTTTGCGCGTTTTGACGCATAGCCGAGCGGTGACGCACATCGCCCCCAATGTGACGTCGGAGGCATACCGCCGGTCGCCAACTCACAATCCCCCTCAGTGAGTTGCATTAGCTCAGCCAGTGCCTTCCCTCGGCACTGGCTGTTTTGCGTGTGGAGGAATGACGTTCTCTGCAGCCGTCGCTGGATTGTCTTGTCCTTGGATCGTGACGATTGAAGCAGACAGGCAGCAAGCCTCATTCCCGTGACGAGCAAGGGAATGAGGCGCTAAGGTGCGGATCAGGCGGCAGCCCGTGTCGACTCGTTGAAGAACAGCGCCTGGCTGATGAGCGCCTTTACCATTTCCGGGTTGAAGGGCTTGGTCACCAGGAAGGTCGGCTCCGGCCTTTCACCGGTCAGCAGCCGTTCCGGGAAAGCGGTGATGAAGATCACCGGAACTGCGTTCGTCTTCAGGATCTCGTTGACGGCATCGACGCCCGAGCTGCCGTCGGCGAGTTGGATATCGGCGAGCACCATGTTCGGTTTCGTCGAGTTGAAGAGGGTGACGGCCTCGTCCCTGGTTCTTGCGATGCCGGTGACGCGGTGACCCAGGCTCTCCACCATCTGCTCGATATCGATCGCGATCAGAGGCTCGTCCTCAATGATCATGATATCCGTCGCGACCTGGCGGGAGATTTCCTTGGAGGCGCGTTCGAGGAGAGAAGCGAGCTTTTCGGTACCGATGTCGAGCACCTCCGCGGCCTCGCGCGAGCTGAAGCCTTCGACCGAGACAAGCAGGAAGGCCTGGCGTGCAAGCGGGGTGACGGCGGCGAGATTGACCGATGCCTGCTGTTCCCAGGCGAAGGGTGATGCCGGTTCCGGAACCAGCATGGAGGACGAACCGAACAGCGACGTGAAGAGACGGAACAGCGCAACCTTGTCATTGCTCGAGTTTGGGAAAATCGCCGGGTCGGCAATCAGGGCCTCGAGAACGGCTGCGACATAGGCGTCGCCTGAAGTCTGAGATCCGGTGAGTGCGCGGGAATAGCGGCGTAGATAGGGGAGAAACGGAGCGATGCGGGTGGACAGTGTCATGCAGGACTCCCTCGATCCAGTCATATTTCATTTGGTATTTCGTTCCGGTGCGGAAACGTCCCGTCGAAAAAAAGGTTCCGCCCGGGAACCTTTCATTTTTTCGCGGCGTTAATGAGCAGGCATTTTTCTCGGCGATGAACGTGCGGCGAAAGTGCGCATGCAATCTTTCAAAGGCGACAGTTACAAGATGAGATATACTTCAGGGGCAGGGAGGCCAGTGGGGGCGAACCCGAAGGCCGAAGATCCGAATGCGCAAATCGCGACGAAGCTGAAGGCGCTCTATCAGTCCGTCCAGGAGGAGGCGATACCGACACGCTTTCTTGAACTTCTGGAGAGGCTGGATGCCGCCGAACAAACAACGGTGCGGCGAGGCAAGGAGTAGGCGCTGGATGCCATCGGAGAATGAAGAGTTCAAGCGCGAGATGCTTGCTGCCCTGCCGAGCTTGCGGGCTTTCGCCATGTCATTGATCGGACGCCACGATCGGGCCGACGATCTCGTCCAGGACACGATCATGAAAGCCTGGGCCAAGCAGGACCATTTCCAGATCGGCACCAACATGAAGGCCTGGCTCTTCACCATCCTGCGCAACGAGCTCTATAGTCAGATGCGCAAGCGTGGCCGCGAGGTTCAGGACAGCGACGGTCATTTGACCGAGACGCTCGCACATCATCCGGAACAATATGGCTCTCTCGACCTGCAGGATTTCCGGCGGGCGCTCGACCAATTGCCGCCGGATCAGCGGGAAGCGATCATCCTTGTCGGGGCTTCCGGGTTTTCCTACGAGGAGGCAGCGACGATCTGCGGCTGTGCCCTCGGCACGATCAAGAGCCGCGTTAACCGCGCCCGCCAGCGCCTGCAGGACATCCTTCAGGTCCAGGGTGAGAACGACTACGGGCCGGATGAGACTTCAGCTCCCATAACGTCCCGTGCCTTCGTTTCGTGACACCCACGCGATTTGACGGTCGCTCGACGCCGGCCTTTGTCCTGCCGCGATATGGTTGAGGCAAGGCTTGCCGGGGCGGACGGAAATCTGCATTCTCCTGTCCTCATGGGAGCTCAAACTCGAAGAGCTGACGCCAATGGGAGCTCGGATTGAGTGAATGAGGTAACCGCGATGCTTCCGACGCTTGCTCGAGTGCTCGGCTCGCAAGATCGACTCGCCGTCTTGCATGCCGCCGCGCCCGACATGGCCCAGCCGGACAGCGACTTCGACGCGCTGGCAAGGCTGGCAGCCGGGATCTTCGGGGCGCCGATCGCTCACGTCACGCTCGTTGGGCAGGATTGGCAATGGTTCAAGGCCGCCGTCGGAACCCCGGAAACGCGTATGCGCGTGGAGGAGTCGTTCTGTGCGCACACGATTGCGCAGGGAGGGCGCGAGGTTTTCCTCGTGCACGATGCCTCGAGGCATCCGGTTTTCCGCCACTGGCGCAAGGTTGCCGAAGCGCCCTCGCTGCGGTTCTATGCGGGCGTTCCGATCGTACTCGACGGGCAGGCCATTGGGACCGTCTGCGTCCTCGATGTTGTAGCCCACAGCGACGTCCCGGCAAAACAGCTCGAGGAATTGCGGCGGATTGCCGAAATCGCGGCCGTGCTGTTCAAGATCAAGGAAGAGGCGCACACGCGTTCGCTCAAGGAAGCGGCACTTCTGCGTCAGGAGCAGCGGCTCGCCATGGCGCTCCAAGCCGCGAATGTCGGCAGCTGGCTATGGGACATTCGTGCGGGGACGGTTGCGGGCGATGGCGCCATGACGCGCATGTTTGGACTGCCGCCAGAGCGCTCGCTCAGGGCCAAGGCGGTCTTTTCCTCCATACATCCGGATGACCGCGCCGCAACCTTCTCGAAGCTTCGCAAGGCGATGGCCGCAGACGAGGAATATGACGGCATGTTTCGGATCCGGTCGAGCGGACGCTGGTTGCTCGGCCGCGGCCGCGTGCACGACCGCGACGGCAAGGGTGTGCCGCTTACATTTCTCGGCATGTCCATCGATGTCTCCGAGCAACAGGAGGCCGTCCAGCGGACCCGGCTCCTGCTCAAAGAACTGAACCACCGGGTAAAGAATACGCTTGCGATGCTGCAATCGCTGGCCCGTCAGACGCTGCGCCAGACCAGCGACCCGGCCGAGTTCATGATGGCCTTTGCCGGCAGGCTGCAGGCAATCTCCGAAGCGCATGGGCTGCTGTCGGACCATGAATGGGGCACGATCCGCCTTTCGGAATTGATCTCGAAGCAGTTGCGGCCCTATGTCAGCGACTATGCGGAACAGGTCGAGCTGCACAAGGACGAGATCCTCCTCGGACCTGATCAGGCCGTAGGCCTCGGTCTGGTTCTGCACGAGCTGGCGACCAATGCGGTGAAGTACGGCGCGCTTTCGGTGCCGAAAGGCAAGATCGTTCTCACCGCGCGCAGCGTCGTCGAGGAGGGCAGTGCCGTCCTGCATCTGACCTGGACGGAAGTCGGCGGGCCGCCTGTCCAGGAGCCGCGACGGCGCGGCTTCGGCTCGCTTCTGATTGAGCGCAGCCTGGACAAGATCATCGGCAGCTCGGTAAAGGTCGAATACATGTCGGCCGGCGTCACGGCGCTGATACATCTGCCGCTTTACAGCGCTGCGCGTCCTTAGTTCGATGCGCAGATTCAAAGCGTTCCAGCGACCTTTTGCGCGTCTGAAAAGACGCGCGGCGCTGTATATTTCGGGCCGATGCGCTAGCGCTCGGGCTTTCGGCGCCGCCGGCCCGTGCGCAGGCCGAGAAGGGTGCCGACTGAGATCGCGGCGGCCAGCGCGAGCAAAGGCTGGCTCCGCACGACACTTGTGACGGCGATCAGCCCCATATTTGCCTGGAGCAGAGCGCGGCGTCGACGTTCCTCGGCCAGCCGGCGGTCGCGGGCGTGAAGAATGGCCAGCACCAGGAAGAGGATCAGGGCGGTCGCAAAGAGCACGGCCGCGACCATTGCCGCGGCGAAGACCGGCGAATAGCGCTCGGCAAGCGCCAGGGTGATGGCTACCAGAACGAAGACATAGGTGCTGCCGAGCAGAACGGCGATGATCGCCCACAGGATCGCGTTGCGCTTGTAACGTGCGGCGGTAGAACTCAGATCGGCTGCGAGCAGGGCGGACAAGACAGCTCCCAGTGTCCCCATGTGAATTTGCTCCTCTTCGCAATGAGGGCCAGAAAGGTCCTCCGTTCCGGCCATTTTAACCGGCTTCCAGACGCCTTTCGCGATTTCTGCCGGATAGTGTAACCGTCTGGTTACCTGCGCAATAGAGCAGCCATAATCAGTCCGATAACCGCGGCCGTGCCAAGCGTTGCGACCGGGTGTTCACGCACCACCGTGCGGAGCTGTCTTTCTGTATCCGCATAGCGGCTGCGCAGCTCGGAGAGCATCTGTTCTCCGCTTGCCAGGAGGTCCTCCAGATCGGCTTCGGCACTGGCACGGGCGCCTCGCGCCTTCGCCCTCGCGTCCTTGGAGGCGGCGAGGCCGCGATCGGCCAGCAAGGCCACGAGCTTTCCGACATCGTCGCGGATTTCGTCGAGTTGGTCCTGGATCGGCGCTTCACCGGATCCGCCGTTGTGTTTCCTCGTGCTCGAACTTGAGAAGAGACCAGTCGCCATTTTTCGCTCCCTCCGCTAAAATGCCGGCAGGCGGCCGGCGCGTGGTCGACTGCGCGCGCGTCTGGGCCGGCGAAACCGGCCGCGCCGCGCGGGCATGCCCGATCAACGCATGAGGGAGAGATTTGTTTCGATAAATCTTGGCGTTGTTGCGGTTTGCTGCTGCTGACCGCGGCTCAGTAGGCCGCCAACTGCGGCAGTACGAAGGGGACATCGCGCGCCGGCGCGACGCTCACCTGCATCCGGCAGCCGAACACGGTTTCCATATTCTCCTCGGTGAGTACGTCCCTCGGCACGTCCCGGGCGCGGATGCGCGCATTTCATCATCACCATCTGGTCGGCGAAGGCAAAACCCTCTTATTCCCCCGCGTCTTCCATTTGCTATCTTGACTTCGTTACTCATATTTTTTTTAAGGACGAAATACAAGTTTTAGTCAAGTTATCCGATCGCGTCGGCGAGATCAGGCGGGCGTGGTCGCGGACGAGGGATGTAACGATGGCCTATCTTTCCCGTTCGGCCTTTCCGGCCGCAATCGTGGTTCTCGGCATGGCAGGAGCCGTTGCCGCGCAGGACGCTCGATCCGGCGGGCTCTCGATCGAGCTCAACGAGATTGCTTCGTCGGAGAGAGGCTGCAAGCTCACCTTCGTTGCCGATAACGGCCTTGAGCAGTCGCTTTCCAAGGTTTCGTTCGAATTCGTGCTCTTCGATCAGAAGGGTTTGGTCGAGCGCATGGCCGTACTCGATTTTCGCGACCTGCCTGCCGGAAAGACGAAGGTCCGGCAATTCGATCTTCCGGGCACGAAATGCGAGGCGGTCAAAAGCCTGCTCATCAACGATGCGCCGGCTTGCGTCGGCGAGGGCATCGACAAGGGCGCCTGCATGACGGGTCTGAAGACCGGTTCCAAATCGGCGGTTGAACTCAAGGGCTGACGAAGCCCGGCTGTGGCAGGCCGACGAAAGGCAGGTTCGGATGAGGCAGATCATCAAATGGACCGGGGCGATCGCCCTGTCGCTGCTCGCGCATGCCGGCGGCGCGATGCTGTTCGAGCCCGGCCAGGACGACGTCCAGATGGCCGGGGGCGCTGGCATGGAGGTTGCGCTGCTCGGCAACGCGTTCGAGGAGACGGTGCAGGCCGGCGACCTGTCCGATGCCATCGAGCCGACGGAGGAGACGCCGGAGGAACTGACGCCGACGGAGATCCCGCCCGTGCAAGAAACGGTTGATGAGGTCGAGTCGACGGCGCCCGATGTCGTTTCCGAACAGCCGTCAGAGGTGGCGCCCGCGGAATCGGACGTCATCCTCCCGGCCGAGCAGATGCCGATTGCCGAAGTCCTGGAGCCCGCGGTGGTGGCAAGTGTCCCCCCGGTCGAGACCGTCGTTCCACAGCCGAGGCCGGAGCCGCCGAAGACAGTGGAAAAGGTCGAAAAGCCGGAACCGAAGAGGGAGCCGGTGAAGAGAAAGAAGATCGCGCGCAAGAGGGCGGGTGAAGCCGGAAACCAGGCGATGAAGGTCAAAGGTCAGGCGGACGGCGTGGACAACGCGGCCGCGAGCAAGGCCACGGGCGCCAAGGGTAGCACGCGACAGGCGGGTAACGCGGCCGTTTCCAATTACCCGGGCAAGGTGCGGCGGAAGCTGAACCGCGCCTTCCGTTATCCCGCCGAGGCCAAGCGTCAGGGCTTGCGCGGCGTCGCGCATGTGAGTTTCACCGTCACCTCCGGTGGGGGGCTTGCCGGCGTGCGCATAGCCAAGAGCGCCGGTTCGGCGCTTCTCGACGGGGCGGCGCTCGATGCCGTGCGTCGCGCAGCTCCCTTTCCGGCGATACCGGCCGGCGCCGGACGCGACAAATGGGTCTTCACCATACCGCTCGAATTCAAACGCTGAGAAGGCGGCGTGGCTTGCCGCCGTGGACTCTAACTTTTCTGAATTGCTCAAGTTTATACTTTACTCCAATAATCAAGTTTAATAAGTTGCCGCCACCATACAACCGGACGCTGTGGGCGCCGGAGGATATCTGAGTGCGGTCGGCGGCAGAAAACGCCCGCAAGAGAAGACGGAGAACTGGATGCGCGGCAAACGGCAGCAAGGCGAGAATTCAGCCAAGAGCGGCAAGGGCAAGCCGAAAGGTGAAGCGAGCACCGGTAGCGGCAGGGCGACGCTCGAAGGCCGCAGCTTCCTCTATGTCGGCGGCCGCGACTGCCAGGTGGCGCATCTGCGCGAGATCGCCAGTTCCTTCGGGGCGGAACTCATCCACCACGACGGCGGTTTACGGGAGGCGGTTTCGCGCATCGACCGGGTTCTGCCGTCGGTCGACTGTGTCTTCTGCCCGATCGACTGCATCAGTCATGATGCGTGTCTTCGCGTGAAGACCGGCTGCAAGAAGTGGGGCAAGGCCTTCGTTCCGCTGCGCAACGGCTCGAAATCGAGCCTGGAGCGGGCACTCCAGAACCTCACCGGCGGCGACGATTGAGCCCGAGCAACATTGATGTCGAGCGAGGCGCGCGTGCGCGTGGAGAACTCACGATGAATGACGAGCGTCCGGATCAGATGATGATGATCGGCCTACACAAACTGGCCTCCCAGTTGGGCGACGGTCTGGTGCCGGAACTCTACGAATTGCTGACGCGCCGCGCCCGGATGTCGGAAGACAACCCGAACGTGGCGGAGTTCCCGGCATGGCAGGCGCGGCAGCCGGGGAGGGCGCCGCACGGTCTTGTGCCTTCGTCCGAGGGCGTTATCCTGCCGTTCCCGCATGCGGACGCGGCGTCCGCTCCGGACAAGAAGGCGCTTGAGAGGTAGCCCATGTATTTCGCGATGAACCGTTTCCGTGTCGCCCTCGGCCAGGAGGAGGCCTTCGAAGCCGTCTGGAAGGGGCGCGATTCGAGCCTTGCCGAAATGGCCGGCTTCATCGAGTTCCATCTGCTGCGCGGCGAGAGCGTGCCGGAAGAGGGCTATACGCCGTTCATTTCCAAATCGACCTGGGAAAGCAAGGATGCGTTCCTCGCCTGGACGAAATCGGAGAACTTCCGGGCGGCGCATAGAAGCGCCGGCGACAACCGGGCCATGTATCTCGGACCGCCGAAATTCGAAGGCTATACCGTCGTCGAGGGGGCGTGATATGTGAGCGTGGCAGAGGGGCAGAAGGCACCATCGCCAAATGCACCCGAGGCAAGACTAGCCACGCGGCAGAAACGCCCCGAGCGCCACGGCCAGCCACCCCGCCATCATCGTCAAGCCGCCGAGCGGCGCCGACATCGGAAAGAGGCCGTGGCCGGCGAAATGCCGGAACGTCAGGTCCCCGGCAAAGAGCGCCGTCCCTGCTGCCAACAGCAAGGCGGCAAGCGCGGCCGTGCGAAAATGCGTCCATCCGCCATAAAGCGCGACGAGCGCCGGCGCATGGGCCAGGCACATAGCGGATGCGCCGCCGAGGAGCCGCGGATCGGTCCCATGCGACGCGGCGGCAGCGGCGGCGACGCCGAAGAGGCCCATCAGTCCGGCGACGAAAAGCAAGGTCGAGCGCAGCGCCCCGTTCGGCATTCGACACTATTCCTTGTTCTGCATGTGAAAGGCGAGCCGGGTGATCGGCGCGAGGATGATTTCCCGGAGCTTCGGATGGGAGACCGTTTCCTCCAGGGCGCGGGTGAAGCAGAGCAGCCATTCATCGCGTTCGGCCGGTCCGATATCGGCGATGAAATGGCGGCGGCGCAGCATCGGATGGCCGCGCTTCTCCACATAGATCGGCGGGCCGCCGAGCCAGCCGGTCAGGTACTCGTAGAGTTTTTCCTCGCTGCCCGAAAGGTCCGGCGGATGCACGGCGCGGCAGCGAGCCGCCTCCGGCAGGCTGTCCATGAGATCGTAGAAGCGCCGCGTCAGCGCCCGCACCGTCGGGTCGCCGCCGATCGCCTCGTAAAGCGTCGTCGTTTCCGTCATCGTCATTTCCTTCGGGCGGATGTCGTATAGCGGGCTCGATCCGCGGACAATGCCTGCTCGCCGCTTGCGGCGTTTCATCGCGGCGGGGCTGCATTGAAATGTGGCTCTTGACAAACCGTCTGGACGGTATGTTTAATGTGCCATGACCAACGCTTATCAGAGAAGGAAGCAGCCGGAGCGCGTGCGCCAGCAATTGCTGGAGGTTGCCGCGCGGCTGTCGCTAGAGCAGGGCATCGCCGCGGTGACGCTCGATCGGGTGTCGCAGGCGGCCGGGGTCAGCAAAGGCGGGCTGTTGCACCATTTTCCCAACAAGCTGGCCCTGCTCGACGGCCTGTTCGACGAACTCGTCGCCCGCTTCGACCGGGCGATCGCGGCGGCGATGGCCGAAGACGATATCGAACGGGGACGTTTCACTCGCGCCTATCTCGCCGTCTGCTTCGCCCTCGACGGAGAAGCGGAACGACAGGATTGGCAGGTGCTGGCGATCGCGCTGCTTGCCGAACCGCAGCTCAAGGCCCGCTGGCGAGACTGGGTGGCGCGGCATTCGGCCGAGTTCGCGAAGACCGACGGCTCGCCGAACTGCCTGATCGCCCGGTTTGCCGCCGACGGCGTCTGGCTCGCCGACCTGATGCAGAGCCACGAGCTCGCCATGGCGACGCGCGCCGAGCTGCTCGAGAGGCTGAAGGCGCTGTCGTTGCAGTGAGTCGCGAATTCAAAGGTCGCTGTAATCCCATGCTCCAACCCCACCGGAGGCGCCGCCCGTGAACCCCGCCACGCTCTATACCGTCCTGGTGATCGCCATCGTCTTCGAAGTGCTCGGCACCTCGGCCATGCAAGCGGCACAGCATTTCACCCGGCTGGCGCCGACCCTGCTCATGGTCGTCTGCTATGCCGTCGCCTTCTTCTTTCTGTCCTATACGCTGCGCTACATTCCGGTCGGCATCGCCTACGCGCTTTGGAGCGGCCTCGGCATCGTGCTGATTTCGCTCGTCGGCTATCTCACCTTCGGGCAGAAGCTGGACTTTGCCGCCATCCTCGGCCTGGCGCTCATCATTGCCGGGGTTCTCGTGCTCAATCTCTTCTCGAAATCGACCTTCCATTGAGACTGGGTGCGTCGGAATGGTGAGCGGCCTTACGGCGCGACGGCGGAGCCGACGGTGTTTTCCATCGACTGGCCGAGGCGGCGCAGCTGGTCGTCGTAGTTTTGCCGGGTGCGCGGGTCGAAGATCATGATAGGGGTCGAGACGGCGACGCTGGCTGCGCTGCCGACGGTTTGCGCGGTTCCAAGCGCCACGGCGCCCACCCGCTCCCCAAGCCCGATATCCGAATCGGTGACCGTCTGCCCGGCAATCAGGCGGTTGCCGAGAAGTTGCACCACTTCAGGGCTCTCGGCGAACTTGCCGTGGTTGAGCTGATCCCCGCCCTTGAGCGCCGTCAGGTCGAGCACCGTGATACCGGCCTTTTCAAGCTGGCTCCGATAGGGTTCGACCGTGGGATCGATTTGGCCGAGCCGGTCGATATTGCCGGCGATGCGCCGCGAGACGGTCAGCGCCCGGTCGTCGCGGGAGACGAAAAGCGTGAATTTCGGCCGATCCTTGCCCATCGCCTGCATCTGCTGGGAGAAGACGTCGACGTCGAGGTCGGGTGAGGCGAGGATCACGTCGGTGATCTTCGGAGCGACGCGGCGGTCGCGGATCGCCATCTGCCGCAGTGCCTCGACGGTGAGCCACGATCCCATGGAATGGGCCATCAGCGTGATCTCGGCGACTGCGGGATCCTTGGACGCTCGCTGCAGCAGCTCCTCAAGCGCATCGCGCGAGTAGTTGGTGCTTTCCTTGTCGTAGTTATAGTCGAAGATGCTCGCGCGCGACGGCCAGGTGAAGATCACCGGCGCAACCTCGGCACCGGAATCGTGGACGATCTGGGCGTAGCGATAGACCGCATCCTCGAAGCGATTGTTGAAGCCGTGGACGAAGATCAGCACCCGTCGGTTCCTGGGCAGATGCCCCTTGAGCCAGGCCTGCGTTTGCGAGCCCGCTTCAATCGGCTTGACGCTGACGGTCGAGAAATCGCGGCTCGGGTCGGGCGGGAGCTTCTTCGGCCATTGCACCTGGCCGACCGTCCGGTTCTCCTCTGGAGGTATCGAGACGACGATTTCCGTCAGCGACAACTGCCGGGCACGCTCGCCGGTGAAAAGGATGCCGGGATCGTCGGAGGGCGCGCGGGTGGTGGCAACCAGGAGATCGACCTTCGAAGCGCCGTCGGCGGAACCGGAGGGAACGAGAACACCGACCGGACGGCCGCCGCAGCCGGCAGTGCCAAGCATCAGCGCCAGGCAGATGAAGGCGCGCGCCAGCCGCATTGTGAGGTTGAGATCAGCGATCGACGACACGTCAGATTTCCCTCGGCCTGTCCTTCAGCGCCGTGCCTTCAGAAGGAGACATGCGGCAGACGGTCATCATGACCGGCGATCACCGGCTTTTTGCGGAAGCCATGGCAGATTTCCGCTCGGCTGGCACCTCTTCGATCGTCCTGCGCGTCCCGTTCGACAGGCGCTCGCCAATCGATTGCGGCTTTCATGCAACATTTCGCTACAGCGCCCACGGACAGGGCCCCTGGAAATTCATTGAAATGGCTGGTGCCTTTCAATAGCATCGCCCGGTCCACCCATGGGCGCGGCATGGCGGATGATCCATCCGATCTCCCTGATATGACGAGGAATTCTGCGAATGCAGGCGGTATTCGACGGCCACAACGACGTGCTCTTGCGGCTTTGGCAGCGCGCACGCGGCGGCAGCGATCCGGTGGCGGAGTTTGTGCACGGAACCGAAAAGGGCCATATCGATGCGCCGCGCGCCCGCGAGGGCGGTCTCGTCGGCGGCCTCTGCGCCATCTACATCCCGTCCGGCGATCTTGTCCTGAAGGTGCCGGACGCCAACGGCCATTATTCGACGCCGCTCTCCGCGCCGCTCGACCATCTGCCGTCGCTCGCGACTGCGCTCGAGATCGCCGATATCGCTTTCAGGCTCGACCGGGTCGGCGCCTGGCGACTCTGCCGCTCGACCGACGCAATCCGCACAGCGATCGAGGACGGCGTCTTCGTAGCCGTGCTCCACATGGAAGGCTGCGAGGCGATCGGGCCGGATCTTGCGGCGCTCGAGACCTTCCATGCGGCCGGGCTTCGCTCGCTCGGACCGGTGTGGAGCCGCCACAACGTCTTCGGCCACGGCGTGCCCTTCGCCTATCCGATGTCGCCGGATACGGGCGGCGGGCTGACGGAGGCCGGCTTCGAACTCGTGCGCGCCTGCAACCGCCTCGGCATCCTGGTCGATCTCGCCCATATGACCGAGAGAGGCTTCTGGGATGTCGCGAAGACCACGGACCAGCCGCTCGTCGCCAGCCATTCCAATGCCCATGCACTGACACCCGTCGCCCGCAATCTCACCGACCGCCAGCTCGATGCGGTCCGGGAAAGCCGGGGGCTCGTCGGCCTCAATTATGCGACGACGATGCTTCGCCCGGACGGACAGGAAAACGCCGCCACGCCGCTTGCCGATATGGTGCGCCATGTCGACTACATGGTCGAGCGCCTCGGCATCGACTGCATCGCGCTCGGCTCGGATTTCGACGGCGCGACGATACCGGCGGAAATCGGCGATGCGGCGGGCAATCAGCGGCTCGTCGCCGCGCTGAGAGACGCCGGCTATGGCGATCGCGAGCTCAAGAAGATCTGCCGGGAGAACTGGTTGAGAGTTCTCGGACAGGCCTGGCACGAGGGTGCCTGAATTCATGAAGAAGGGCCCGCCAAGGGCATAAAAGAGGGAAACGCAAGATGATGCATAAGCTCTATGGACGTTTTCGACTTCTGACTGCCTCCGCCGCGCTTGCGCTCGCAATGGGCGTGGCTCTGCCGGCATTCGCCGAGACGCCGAAGGACACGCTCGTCCAGGCCTGGGCGATCGACGACATCATCACCATGGATCCGGGTGAGGCCTTCGAGATTTCGACCGCCGAGATGACGAGCAACACCTACAGCCTGCTCGTCCGCCTCGATCTCAACGACACGAGCAAGGTGGTCGGCGATCTCGCCGAAAGCTGGGAGGTGTCCGACGACGGCCTCACCTATACGTTCAAGCTGAAGCCGGGCATGAAATTCGCTTCGGGCAATCCGATCACCGCCGAGGATGTCGCCTATTCCTTCGAGCGGGTCGTCAAGCTCGACAAGAGCCCGGCCTTCATTCTCACGCAGTTCGGCCTGACGGGCGACAACGTCACCGAAAAGGCCAAGGCTGTCGACGACGAAACCTTCGTTTCACGGTCGACCAGCCCTATGCGCCGAGCTTCGTGCTGAACTGCCTGACCGCCACCGTTGCTTCGGTGGTCGACAAGAAGCTCGTGCTCGAACATGCCAAGCCTGTCGAGCCGAGCGACGCCTACAAATACGACAACGACTTCGGCAATGAATGGCTGAAGACCGGTTACGCCGGATCCGGGCCGTTCAAGCTGCGCGAATGGCGGGCCAACGAGGTCGTCGTGCTGGAGCGCAACGACAATTTTTACGGCGAACAGGCGAAGCTCGCCCGGGTCATCTACCGGCATATGAAGGAAAGCTCCGGCCAGCGCCTCGCGCTCGAAGCCGGCGATGTCGATGTCGCACGCAATCTCGAACCGGGCGACTATGAGGCGGTTTCGAAGAATGCGGATCTCTCGACCACCAGTGCGGCGAAAGGCACTGTCTATTACATCAGCCTCAATCAGAAGAACGAAGACCTCGCGAAACCCGAGGTGCGCGAGGCTTTCAAATATCTCGTCGACTATGACGCGATCGGCGCGACCTTGATCAAGGGAATCGGTGAAATCCACCAGACCTTCCTGCCGAAGGGCGTTCTCGGAGCGCTTGACGAAAACCCCTACAAGCTCGACGTGGCCAAGGCCAAGGAACTGCTGGCGAAGGCCGGCTATCCGGACGGCTTCTCCGTCACCATGGACGTGCGCAACACCCAGCCGGTAACCGGCATTTCCGAATCCTTCCAGCAGACGCTGGGCCAGGCCGGCGTGAAGCTCGAAATCATTCCCGGCGACGGCAAGCAGACGCTCACGAAATATCGTGCCCGCAATCACGACATGTATATCGGTCAGTGGGGCATGGATTACTTTGACCCGCACTCAAACGCCGATACTTTCACCAACAATCCGGACAATTCAGACGAGGGTACGAACAAGACCCTTGCCTGGCGCAATGCTTGGGACGTTCCGGAATTGAGTAAGAAGACCGCGGAGGCGCTCCTTGAGCGCGACAGCACCAAGCGTGCCGAAATCTACAAGGAACTGCAGAAGACCGTTCTCGAGGATAGTCCCTTCGTGATCATCTTCCAGCAGACGGAGGTCGCTGGTCTGCGGAGCAACGTCAAAGGCCTCAAGCTCGGACCGAGCTTCGATACGAACTTCGTCTGGAACGTCTCCAAGGAATAGCGGGAAGGACCGTTTCCTTGAACACGAGCGCAACAGAGCGGGAGAACGGGCGCGGGCGCGCCCGTCCCCGCAAGGTCATTGCCGCGGCGCTTCGCTTCCTCGTCGTCGTGGCGACCACCTATCTCGGCCTGCTCGCCGTCACCTTCTTCATCGGCCGGGTGATCCCGATCGATCCGGTGCTGGCGGTGCTCGGCGACCGCGCGCCGGCGCATGTTGTCGAGCGGACGCGTGAGGCGATGGGGCTAAACCTGCCCCTCTACCAGCAGTTCTTCATCTATGTCCGGCAGGCGCTTTCCGGCGACTTCGGCACCTCCGTGCTGACGACCAATCCGGTGATGACCGACATCCGCCGCGTGTTCCCGGCGACGATCGAGCTGGCGACGCTCGGGACCTTGATCGGCGCGCTGATCGGCGTGCCGCTCGGGGTGCTCGCTGCCGTCAAGCGCGGCAGTCTTGCCGACCAGATCGTCCGCATTATCGGCCTTGTCGGCTATTCCGTACCGATCTTCTGGTTGGCGCTGCTGGCGCTCCTCGTCTTTTATGCGCGGCTGCAATGGGTCGCCTATCCCGGCCGCATCGATATCGTCCATGAATATAGCTTCACGCCGATCACCGGCTTCTATCTCGTCGATGCGCTCTGGCAGGGTCAGTGGGACGTCTTTCGCGACGTCTTCCGGCACATCATTCTGCCGGCCTCGCTGCTCGGCTATTTCTCGCTTGCCTATATCAGCCGCATGACCCGCAGCTTCATGCTGAACGAGTTGCAGCAAGAATATATCATCGCCGCGCGCGCCAAGGGTCTTTCCGAGGCGCGGATCATCTGGGGCCACGCACTGCGCAATGCGGCGGTGCCGCTCGTCACCGTGATCGCGCTTTCCTATGCCGGGCTGCTCGAAGGCTCCGTGCTGACCGAAACGGTCTTCGCCTGGCCGGGGCTCGGCCTCTACATCACCAGTTCGCTGCAGAATGCCGACATGAACGCAGTGCTCGGCGGCACGATCGTCATCGGCTCGGTCTTCATCGGCATCAATCTTCTCTCCGATCTCCTCTATCGGACACTCGACCCGAGGACGCGCGCGCGATGAGCCTTGACACCCAAACCCGCCCGATGACGCGGCGCGAATGGCTGCTTTCGGACCGGCCGCAATCCCGAACACAAGCGCGGCTTGGCCGCGCCTACGTGACCTGGCGCCGGTTCTCGGCGAACCGCCTCGCCGTTGCGGGACTTCTGATCCTCATGGCGCTCGTGCTCGTCGCCGCCTTTGCCGACCTCCTCGCACCGCATTCGCCCTTCATCGGCAATCTCGCAGGCGCGCGACTGCTGCCGCCGGGCAGCGAGGGCTATCTGCTCGGCACCGACGATCAGGGACGCGATATCCTGTCGCGGCTGATCCACGGCTCGCGGCTGACGCTCATGGTCGTCGCGCTCGTCGCGATCATCGCCGCGCCCGTTGGTCTGATCGTAGGCGCCGTCGCCGGCTATACCGGCGGCTGGATCGATGCGGTCCTCATGCGTATCACCGATATCTTCCTCGCCTTTCCGAAGCTCGTGTTGGCGCTCGCCTTCGTCGCAGCACTCGGGCCCGGCATCGAGAACGCCGTCATCGCCATCGCGATCACCTCCTGGCCGCCCTATGCGCGCATCGCCCGCGCCGAGACGCTGACGGTGCGGAACTCCGACTACATCGCCGCGGTGCGGCTGATGGGGGCGTCGCCGACGCGCATCGTCTTCCGCCATGTGATGCCGATGTGTCTGTCATCGCTGATCGTCCGCGTCACGCTCGACATGGCCGGCATCATCCTGACGGCGGCGGGCCTCGGCTTCCTCGGCCTCGGCGCGCAGCCGCCGCTGCCCGAATGGGGCGCGATGATCGCCTCCGGCCGTCGCTTCATTCTCGACCAATGGTGGGTCGCCACGATGCCGGGCATCGCAATCCTCATCGTCAGCCTCGGCTTCAATCTGCTGGGCGACGGGCTGCGCGATGCGCTCGACCCGCGGGAGAGCGGCCAATGAGCGCGCTTCTGACGGTCGAGGATCTGAGGGTGCGTTTCCCGACCCGCACCGGCGTGGTCGAGGCGGTGCGCGGCGTCTCCTTCACGCTCGGGCGCGAACGCCTCGGCATTGTCGGCGAGAGCGGCTCCGGCAAGTCGCAGACGGGCAGGGCAATCATGGGGCTGACGCCGCCGCAGGCAGAGGTGACGGCCAAGACGCTCTCCTTCGACGGCATCGATCTGCTGCACGTTTCGCCGAAGCGGCGCAGGGACCTGCGCGGCAAGCGGCTCGCCATGATCCTGCAGGACCCGAAATATTCGCTGAACCCGGTGATGAGCATCGGCCGGCAGATCGTCGAGACGCTGCGGCAGCACGAAAAGGTAAGCCGGGCCGAAGCGCGCGAACGGGCGCTCGACATGCTGGCCGCGGTGCAGATCCGTGACCCGAAGCGCGTCTTCGACCTCTATCCGCACGAGGTCTCGGGCGGCATGGGCCAAAGGGCGATGATTGCGATGATGCTCATTGCCGGGCCGGAACTGCTGATTGCCGACGAGCCGACCTCGGCCCTCGACGTCACCGTTCAGCTCGAGGTGCTGTCGATCCTCGACAGGCTGGTTTCCGAGCGCGGCATGGGGCTGATCTTCGTCTCGCACGATCTGAGGCTCGTCTCCTCCTTCTGCGACCGGGTGCTCGTCATGTATGCGGGCCGGATCGTCGAGGAGATCGCCGCCTTGGATCTCGCCAACGCGAAACACCCCTACACGCAGGGCCTCCTGAACTGCATGCCGGTGATCGGCGCCGACCGCCATCCCTTGCCGGTGCTCGACCGCAAGCCGGAGTGGGCGCTATGACCGCGGCCGTTTCGGTTGAAAATCTCAGCGTCGTCTTCGACGGCTTCACGGCGCTGGACGATGTCAGTGTCGTGATTGCGGCCGGGGAATCCTTCGGCCTCGTCGGCGAGTCCGGCTCGGGCAAATCGACGCTCCTGCGCGCGATTGCCGGGATTGCGCCGACAAGCGCAGGCGCGATCCGGGTCGAGGGGCGCACGCTGAGGGGCACAGGTCGCGACAAGGCCTTCTACCGCGCGGCGCAGATGGTGTTCCAGGACCCCTATGGGTCGCTGCATCCGCGCCAGACGATCGACCGCCAGCTGATGGAGCCGCTCGCGGTCCACGGGATCGGCGACAGCGAGCGGCGGATCCTGACGGCGCTTGACGAGGTGGGCCTCGGCGCGGGTTTCCGCTTCCGCTACCCGCACCAGCTTTCCGGCGGCCAGAGGCAGCGCGTGGCAATCGCACGGGCCCTGATCCTCGAGCCTTCGATCCTGCTTCTCGACGAGCCGACTTCGGCGCTCGACGCCTCCGTCCAGGCGGAGGTCCTGAACCTGCTCGACGAGGTGCGCAGGCAGCGCAAGCTGACTTTTCTCCTGGTCAGCCACGATCTCGGCGTCGTCACCCATATGTGCGACCGCCTTGCGGTGATGCAGGGCGGGCACGTCGTCGAGCGGCTCGCCTCGGCAGATCTCGTCGCCGGCCGCATCGCCGAGGACTACACGCGCAACCTCATGGTGGCGAGCCAGGGCTTCCGCCGAGAGGCCGCGCCGGCGCCGGGCTGACCCCTCCTTCCTCAACACCGCAGCGCCGCTGGGTGCATATCACGCGCCCAAAAAAAGCGCGCCCGCTCCCGCAGATGTGTAGGCGGCCGCGGCCGCCTTTGCTTGCGGGCCGTTCCGCAAGGGCGCAGAATGCCTGACTGCTGGGGCGGGAGGTTGACCGCGGGAGGAGCGGATCATGAATGATATGAGCCTCACCAATCTGCAAGCAGGAAAGACAAGCGTTGCCGCCGCGGCTGTCGAAGCGCTTCAAGGCCGGCTGCGCGGCCGCGCGCTGACGCAGGGCGACCCGGGCTACGAGGAGGCGCGCACGATCTGGAATGCAATGACCGATCGCAGGCCGGGGTTGATCGTGCAATGCGCCGGCGCTTCCGACGTCATCAGTGCCGTTCGCTTTGCGGCGGAGAACCAGTTGCTCGTGGCCGTGCGCGGCGGCGGGCACAACATCGCCGGCAATGCCGTTTGCGACGGCGGGCTGATGATCGACCTCTCGCCCATGAAATCGGTGCGCGTCGATGCAACGACGAAGCGGGCCTGGGTGGAACCGGGCGCGACGCTTGCCGATGTCGACAAGGAAACCCAGGCCTTCGGCCTGGCGCTGCCGGTCGGCATCAACTCCACCACCGGCATCGCGGGATTGACGCTTGGCGGCGGGTTTGGCTGGACCACGCGCAAATTTGGACTGACCTGCGACAACCTGCTCTCAGCCGACGTGGTGACGGCAAGCGGCGAATTGCTGCGCGCGAGCCCGACGGAGCATCGCGACCTCTTCTGGGCCTTGAAGGGTGGCGGCGGCAATTTCGGCGTCGTTACGGCTTTCGAATTCGCCCTGCACGAGCTCGGCCCCGAGGTGCTTTCGGGACTGGTCGTGCACCCCTTCGACGATGCAGGCGAGGTCCTTGCGCAATACCGGCAGGCGCTCGAAGCGGCGCCGGACGAACTCACCTGCTGGGTCGTCTTGCGGCAGGCGCCGCCCTTGCCGTTCATACCCCAGGAGTGGCACGGCAAGGAGGTCGTGGTGCTCGCCATGTGCTATTGCGGCGATATCGCGGCGGGCGAGAAGGCAACGGCAGCCCTCCGCGCGATCGGCAATCCGATCGCCGACGTGGTCGCGCCCCATCCCTTCCTCGCCTGGGAGCAGGCCTTCGATCCGCTGCTGACGCCGGGCGCCCGCAATTACTGGAAGAGCCATGATCTCCTGGAGCTTTCCGACGCGGCGATCGATGGTCTGATCGAGGCCATCCGCAAGCTGCCGGGGCCGGAATGCGAGGTTTTCATTGGCCATGTCGGCGGTGCCGCCGGCCGGATCGCCGCCGAGGAGACGGCATTTCCGCAGCGCAATTCGCATTTCGTCATGAATGTGCATGCCCGCTGGCGCGAACCGGCCATGGACGAGACCTGCATCGGATGGGCGCGCGACGTCTATGAGGCGATGAGGCCCCATGCCGCCGGCACCGTCTATGTCAATTTCATGCCGGCCGACGAGGTCAACCGGGTGGAGGCGGCCTATGGCGGCAATTATCAACGGCTCGTCGAGGTCAAGCGCCGCTACGACCCGGGCAACCTGTTCCGCATGAACCAGAATGTGCAGCCGGTAGACGCCCGCGGAGCGGCATGAACCGGAGAGGGAGGCCGCGATGCGATCGCGGGCGGGAAAAGCGCAGGGCGCTTTTCCCGCCCGCCCTGTTCTGTCCAACCGAAGGAGGAGTCTCATGTTCTCAATGCGATTACCAGCGGTGGCCGCCCTCGCTGTCATCATGACCCTGGGCTCGACGAACATCGCCGCCGCTCAGGCGGCCGATGCGCCCCAGGAACCGGAGGTCACGCCGGAGGCGCCCCAAGCGGAAACGCCCATGCCGGATCAGGAGCCCCAGGCCGGGCAGCAGCAGGCGATGCCGCGCGACATGATGCGACCGGGCCGTATGGGGTATCACGGCCGGATGATGGGGGGACGCGGGCACATGATGAAGATGATGTTCGCGATCGCCGATGCCGACGGCAACGATGCGCTCTCCTTCGAGGAGATCAGCACCATTCACCGGCGCGTTTTCGACGCGATCGACGCCGACGGCAACGGCGAGGTGACGCAGGAGGAGATCGAGACCTTCGTGCGCGAATAGGGCGCATCCGCTGAAGCGCCGCATCTCGCCTGGACCATTGCGTTCGGGCGGGATGCGAGGGAAGATCTCGCATGACTCGCATTCAGGGGGACGGATGGGGGAGTTGCTACTCAAACGCGTCTATGAAGCGCCGGGACCGGACGACGGGACGCGCATCCTCGTCGACCGGCTATGGCCGCGCGGCATCGCCAGGGACAAGGCGAGGATCGAACTCTGGCTGAAGGAGATCGCGCCGAGCGACGCCCTGCGCAAGCGCCTCCACGGCAAGCCGGATGAATGGGAGGCGTTCTGCGAAGCCTATGCCGGCGAACTCGAAGGCGAGGCGGCGCAGGCGGCGGCAGGCGAGGTTTTCAAATACCTAGCGCAAGGACCGGTGACGCTGCTCTATGCGGCGCGTGACGAGCGCCGCAACAATGCTGTGGCGCTGAAGGCCTGGCTGGAGATGCGGGGAGAGGGCTCGCCGGGGTGAGCTGATCGGCTGCACCGGATTGTGTGAGGCGGTGGAGCGTGGTCAGAACCCCTCTGGCCCGCCGGCCATCTCCCCCACGAGAGGGAGAAAACCAGCGGTTTGCCCCTCGCTCCAACCGCGACACTTGTTCAAGCGGAACGCTCAGGTGAGGGCGCGGACGGTGCCACGCGGATTCTCCCCCTTGTGGGGGAGATGGCCGGCAGGCCAGAGGGGGTCTGAAGCCGCGTTCGTCAGTCCCCCCAAATCGACGTGATCCGGTGCAGCCGAGAAATGCTCAGGCAGCGGCCATTTCGAAGCTCACGGCGCGGTCGCCGTTTTCGTCCTGGATGCGCGTCGGCAGGCCGATGCGGTTGAGGATGTCGATGAAGGGCCTCGGCGGCAGTTCTTCGACATTCGCCATCTTCTTCACGTCCCACTCGCCGGTGGCGATCAGCATGGCCGCGGCGACCGGCGGCACGCCGGCGGTGTAGGAGATGCCCTGCGAGCCGACCTCGTTATAGGCTTGCCTGTGATCGGCGACATTGTAGATGAAGACGGTGCGCTCCTTGCCGCCCTTGATCCCCTTCACATAGTCGCCGATGCAGGTCTTGCCCTCATAGTCCGGCGCCAGCGACGCCGGATCCGGCAGGCAGGCCTTGACGACCTTGAGCGGCACGACCTCCTGGCCCTCCGCCGTCGTGACCGGCTGCTCGGAGAGAAGGCCGATATTCTTCAGCACCGTGAAGACGTTGATGTAATGGTCGGAGAAACCCATCCAGAAGCGCACGTCGGCGCCGTCCATGTTTTTCGCGAGCGAGTGCACCTCGTCATGGCCGCAGAGATAGGCCTTCCGCTTGCCGACCACCGGCAGGT
Organism: Sinorhizobium sojae CCBAU 05684; assembly: GCF_002288525.1. Taxonomy (NCBI): domain Bacteria; kingdom Pseudomonadati; phylum Pseudomonadota; class Alphaproteobacteria; order Hyphomicrobiales; family Rhizobiaceae; genus Sinorhizobium; species Sinorhizobium sojae. The sequence continues at coordinate 2,447,114 of NZ_CP023067.1, read as the reverse complement.
CGTATTCCTTGCCGATCTCGAACATCCTGTTCACCTGCCACTCATTGTTCTGCCAGGAATAGACGACGCCGGTGAACTCGCGGAAATTGATCTCCGGATCGAAATTGGTGGCGAAGTACTTGCCGTGGCTGCCGGCATTGATGTCGACGATGTCGACATCCGTCACCTTGTCGAGATACTCGTCCTTGGCGAGCCGCGCATAGGCGTTGACGACACCCGGATCGAAGCCGGCGCCGAGAATGGCGGTGATGCCCTTTTCCTCGCATTCGGCGGCGCGCTTCCATTCGTAATTGCCGTACCACGGCGGCGTCTCGCAGATCTTGCCGGGCTCTTCATGGATGGCGGTGTCGATATAGGCCGCACCTGTGTCGATGCAGGCGCGGAGCACCGACATGTTGAGGAAGGCGGTGCCGACATTGATGACGATCTCTGCGCCGGTCTTTCTGATCAGCGCCTTCGTCGCTTCGATGTCGAGCGCGTCGAGCGCATGGGCCTCGAGAACGCCAGGCCGTTTCAACGCCTTCTTCTCATGGACCGACTCGATGATCCTGTCGCACTTCGCCTTGGTGCGCGAAGCGATATGGATGTCGCCGAGCACGTCGTTGTTCTGGGCGCATTTATGCGCCGCCACCTGTGCGACGCCGCCGGCGCCGATGATGAGCACGTTCTTCTTCATTTTGCGGGATATCTCCTTCTATCCGTTTGGATTTCGCCTCAGGAGAGGCTCTGTTCGTAGTCCGCGTAGGTGAATTCGCGGACGGTTTTGATGCTGCCATCGAGTTCCCTGATGGCGATCGCCGGCATCTTCACGCCGTTGAACCAGTTCTTCTTGACCATCGTGTATCCGGCCGCATCCTCGATCGAGATGCGGTCGCCGACCTTCAATTCCTTCTCGAAATCGAACTCGCCGAAGATATCGCCGGCAAGGCAGGACTTGCCGCAGACCATGTAGCGGTGCGGGCCCTTATTTGGCTTAAGCTTGGCGCTCTCGCGATAGATCAGCAGATCGAGCATGTGCGCCTCGATCGAGGAGTCGACGATCGCAAGGTGTTTGCCGTTATGAAGCGTGTCGAGCACCGTCACCTCGAGCGTCGTCGATTTGGTGATCGACGCCTCGCCCGGTTCCAGATAGACCTGGACGCCATAGTCGCCGGCAAAGCGCTTCAGCCGCTCGGCGAAGCGATCGACCGGATAGTCCTCGCCGGTGAAATGGATGCCGCCGCCAAGGCTCACCCATTCGGCCTTCTTTAGAAGCGGCGCGAACCGCTCCTCGATCACGCCGAGCATGCGGTCGAAGAGGTCGAAATCGGCATTCTCGCAATTGTTATGGATCATGAAGCCGGAAATCCGGTCCATCACCCGCTCGACCTTGGCGAGGTCCCATTCGCCGAGGCGGGAGAAGGGCCGGGCGGGATCGGCGAGATCGAAGCTCGAGGAACTGATCTGCGGATTGAGGCGCAGGCCGCGGGCGATGCCGGAGGCCCTGTCGGCGAAACGCTCCAACTGCCCGATCGAGTTGAAGATGATCTTGTCGGCGTGGCTGACGACCTCGTCGATCTCGTAATCCGCATAGGCGACCGAATAGGCATGCGTCTCGCCGCCGAACCGCTCATGCCCGAGACGGACCTCGTTGAGCGAGGAGGAGGTGGTGCCGTCCATGTAGTCGCGCATCAGGTCGAAGACCGACCAGGTGGCGAAGCATTTCAGCGCCAGGAGCGCCTTGGCGCCGGATGTATCGCGCAGCCGCGCGATCTTCTCCATGTTGCGGATGAGCCTGGACTTGTCGATCAGGTAATAGGGTGTCGTCAGTTGCATGATATTCGCTTACGATTTGCCGGATGGTTCGCCGGAGTGGGTTCGGCGAGCGGTAGCCCTCGCCGTCGGGCGCGGCGGCGCCTCCGGTTGAGGATCGGGATCGATGGAAATGGAGGCGACGTTACGTCGGAATCGTCGCCGCGGCCCGGCGAGAGGGCAGCGTCCTGCAGGATTTCCCCGGGCGCGCCGCATGCGCGCGCGTCAAAAAGCGTTCTTCCGTTCGGGGGGCATCGACCGAGCCCATCCCCGATTGGAAGAGGGCGTCGTCAGCCATGGCGTCCTCTCCAACCAGCAGATGAAACCTGCAAATTGGGCGGGTCTCTAGCACAGGGGGGTGGGGGAGGGCAACATCCGCAGGTGCTTGATTGAGGCGACGTAAGGGTAAGCACGTCGAGGATGTTCATAACTCTGTCAGCGCGTTTCTAGGAGCGCCAAATTCCTCTCAGCTTGCCGTGAAAGGCAGCCGTCACATGCGGGCTCAGCTTTTGCCTAAAACGGTCGGCCCCGCGGGCGAGCGCTTTGCGGATTGCTGTCGTCGGACTAGGCTGGAACGAAAGAGCCGCAGACCAAGGAGACAGATCGAAGTGAAACCAGATAGCGACGCACTCGACGATTTCTATGCAGCGCTAAAAGGGGGGCTTGCGGTGGACGACTTCTTGCGGCGGCGCAAACAAATCTTTCAGTTCGTTAAGTCAATCGGCCTTACTGACGACTATGTGCTCGGACGCAGACGGATGGCCAGGCTTCGCGATGAGGTCACCCCCGCCGCCCGATTCGTAAGGGAACATGCCCGGCCTGATGACGAAATTCTGTTCCCTTTGGATGGCACCTATCCTGACTGCGTCGTCCGCAATCGGCACGGCCGCAAGCGCGAGATTGAGGTTACCGTTGCACGGGCCCGGGAACGGCTTGCACTGATGGAGCGGGCGATCAAGGACGGCGAGGTACGCGGGATCATTAACGTTCAGGATTACGAAGAGCTGGTTGTCTTTAGGCGCTATGCGGACCACTCCGGTGATCCGGACAAGGTGGGAACATATTCGACCGAGCAGCTTTTCAGCCTCATCGTCGATGCTGTGGAGACACGCGCCAACAAAAAGGCTCGTCACAAAGGAGACACGCTGCTAATTGAAATACTGCCGGATATGTATGCCTTGGCCGATGATCGGGCTCGGGATCTGCAAATTCTGCTCCTCCAGAGCGAAGTAGTGAAGCGGCTTTTCTTTTCAGACGTCTATGTTGTTGGTTATGGTCACCAAGGCGACATCTGTATGAAGATAAAATGAGCCGTCCATGGCACCGGGAGGTGTCATCGGCAAGGTAGCATATCGCCTTGGAAGTCCGCTCGACCGAATGCGGACGTGGCTCTACCACGCGCCATCGCCGCCCGCTGTAATGTCGGCTTTGTCCAGGGAGAGCCGGTCGCGCATGTCGCCTTTTCGACCCCGCCCCGGCCCTCGTGAGGCGCGCCTGCCGCCTCGTCGTCGTGCTAGTTTGCGCCGCATGGCGCCGCGGCCCGATCCGTATCGACGGCCCATGCCGACGCTGATCGATACCTCGCACCCCGGCCTAGCATCCGCCCTTCGCCGGCGTCCGCTGTGGGTCCAGGTCTCAACGGCCCTTTATGGTTCATGCAAGAGCAGAAGCGCCGCCTCGACCTCGAAGACGGCCGGCGAGATCAATGCCCGTTATGGCGGGCACTTCCTGCCGGTACAGGGTTTTAGGTATGTGGAGGGGATGCGTTCCGTAAGCGATAACTGGACCACCAGAGCTGAAGCGCCTGCCACAGACCTATGGAATTTGACACAACGATAGATCACGTTCCTTCTCACTGGCATAATAACAGGCTCCATTTTTTTAAGTATATGTGTGCCGCCACCGCAAAAATCGTGCAGCACTTCAGGCAGTCGGTTTCCGGATCGGCTGCTTTTTTTGTTGCCGGTCGCCCTGTGGATCACGGTGCTGCTTGGGGGAAACGGCATAATGACTGTCAGAACGAACCGCGAATTTTAACGTAGGTATTGCCAACCCAAGCGGATTCTGCCCACATGCGGTAGCAGGTAGCAGGTAGCAGGTAGCAGCAAGCACTGATTCGTTTTTTTAAATGGAGAAGTGTGCTGATGCCGAAATCCCCAAAAATCCCTGAACGCTTGTGGTTCAAGTTCCTTGGGCACGAAACCCTTGCTGAAGGTCGCTTCTCCATCGCCTGTGCCGTCCTGATTGCCGTGTTGCGGATGTTACTTCGGCTTGGCGTCCTCGTGCTGGTCGGCAAAGCGGCGGCACGGCTGATGTGATGCCGGAAAGGCTGTAGGGGCATGCTTTACGGTTGAATTACAATGGCTTGTACAATCGGCTTGCCTGTAGAGAACCTACGCCGTTGCCTGTCTGTAGGTTCAACAACAGCAGGAGCGCAGATGTCGAAGACCAACCCCAATGAGAATGAACAACTGAACTTGAATTTCCTTGGCGTGTTCGGCAGGTCGGCGAACGGTCGCTACTCGATAACCTGTCTCGTCATCATTACCGTTCTGTTCATGTGTGGGTTGGCTTACGGGTTTTGGTGAAGCGGTCGGACAGGCGGTTTTTGGGTGGATTCCGGGGCGAAGAGACGGCGCGGGCGGAATACGATGAGCATGGATGCGATACCGAACCAAACGCTGCGATGGTCAACTCCCGAACGGATGAATGATGTCTATGACATGCAACTCGATCTGACGTTGACGCCAATCTCGATACCTGAGGCCAAAGGCGCTCGATGAGTTGTGGCAGGCGTATAAAGGTGAACTCGACCCCGTCGCCACCAAGCTCGGTCGGCTCATCAAGCTTCTTTGTGATAAGGTCCCGAACCTTCCTAAGGAAGAGGTTGAGCGGCTTTTTGGTCCAGCAGTTGAAGAGGCATTCGAGAGAACGGGTCGCTCATTGCCTCGGCTGAACGAAGATTTGCGCCAGTATTTGCGCACTGCCAAAATGCTCTGCCTGACCGATAGGCCAAACAGTCCCGTAATGTGGGCGTTCTACGCGGAGTACCACACAGTAGTGGTTCTGCGCTTTCGATCGATCCCTGCGTTCGACAGCCTATTTGGGATAGCTCGAACAGTCGATTATGTTCCTAACGTCCCCGCATTGGCCGATGAAGACAACCTCGCCGACATGTTCTCTGCCGTTGGGACATTGGACAAAGGCAAGGTGATGGATCGATTGATGTACACGAAATCTGAGGCGTGGGCTCACGAACGTGAATGGCGAATTTGCAGCGGTTCCGGATGGTCCCCCGATGAGCCATTCGAAGATAACCCGTTCTGAGCAAACGAGCTGGACGGAATAATCTGTGGCATGAACATGCTGCCCGACACTCGATCTGAAATCGCGGAGCTTGCCTCTAATTTTCCCAATGCCGAGTTCTTGACCACTAAACGATCATCCCCTTTTGAGATGGCAATCATTCCGCACGATTAGCGAAGCGGACCGCCGCGTCCGACTTTAGATGTGCCAAAGCTAACGCCGATCTCCGACGCGCCGCTCCACAGTTCGGCACGAGGTTGTCACCCATGTCTTAGGTACAAACTGTTACCTATGTCTCCGGGTCGGACATGAAAAGATTGGCGCACCCGACAGGATTCGAACCTGTGACCTTTGGAATCGGAATCCAACACTCTATCCAGCTGAGCTACGGGTGCATCCGTTGGCGGCCAAGGCCGCCGAAGCAGGCTGTGAGCGGTTCTTAGCCTAGCTTGCGGCTCGCTTCAATGGTCAATTGCAGGAGATTGTGGGGGAATTCGAATTTCGCCCGCCGGCCTGTGGTCGCACTGCATCGCTCGCGGCGGGTTATCGCCCCAAGAAAAATGCCGCATCCTCGCGGGGATGCGGCATCGATGGATGCGGGCGGGTAAAGGCTCAGGCCATCTGCATGGCGCCGGGGCCGGGGATCGCCTTGGGCGGCACCTTGCCCATGATGATCATGCCGAGCACTTCGTCCTTGGTCACGTCCTCGGTGCGGGCATGGCCGACGACCTGGCCGTTCTTCATCACCGAGACGCGGTCGGCGAGGTCGAACACGTCGTGGATGTCGTGGCTGATCAGGAAGATGCCGATGCCTTCGCGCTTCAACTGCTTTATGAGCTCGCCGACCTGCGCCGTCTCCTGGGGCCCGAGTGCTGCGGTCGGCTCGTCCATGATCAGGATGCGGGCGTCGAAGAGGATGGCGCGGGCGATCGCCACGGATTGGCGCTGGCCGCCGGAAAGCGCCTTCACCGGCTCCTTGAAGCGCTGGAAGTTGGGGTTCAAGCGCCCCATCACCTCGCGGGCCTTCGCCTCCATCGCGACATCGTCGAGCGTGCCCCAGGGGGTGCGCAGTTCCCGGCCGAGATAGAGGTTGGCGGCGGCGTCGACATTGTCGGCGACGGCGAGCGTCTGGTAGATGGTCTCGATGCCGTATTTCTTGGCGTCGCGCGGATTGCTGATCTCGGCCGGTTCGCCGTTGATCAGGATCTCGCCGGCATCGCGCCTGTAGGCGCCGGAGAGAATCTTGATCAGCGTCGACTTGCCGGCGCCGTTGTGGCCGAGAAGGGCGACGACCTCGCCGGGATAGAGATCGACGGAAGCGTTGTCCACCGCATGGATGCCGCCGAAGGAGATGGAAATGTTCTTCATTTCCACGAGCGGAGTGCGTTGTTCAGTCATGTTCGAACTCCTCGATTACTTGGCGCGGGCGCGGTAGACGGTGTCGAGCCAGACGGCGGTGACGAGCACGACGCCGACGACGATGCGCTGCAGCGGGCTGTCGATGCCGACCAGGACCATGCCCGATTGCAAAGACTGCATGACGAGCGCGCCGAGCATGGCGCCGGCGATCGTGCCCATGCCGCCGGCAAGCGAGGTGCCGCCGATGACGGCCGCGGCGATCGTGTAGAGCTCGTCGAGCTCGCCTTGCGCATTGGTGGCGGCGTTGAGGCGTGCTGTCGAGATCGCCGCGGCGACGGCGCAGAGCATGCCCATCAGCGCGAAGATCCGCACGGTCACCCAGCGCGTCTTGATGCCGGCGAGTTCGGCCGCCTCCGGATTGCCGCCGATCGCGAAGACGTAGCGGCCGAAGCGCAGGCGCGTCGAGATGAAGGTCATCAGGATGCCGATGACGATCGCGATGAGCACCGGAACGGCGATGCCATGGGCGATGAAGAGGCCGCCTTCCGGCCAGGCGATGCTGTTCGCCTCGGCATAGCGGCGGGCGATATTGACCGGCCAGGGATAGCTGTTGACGATGGCGATCGCGCCGAGCACGAGAGTACAGCCGACCACGGAGAGGAAATATTCGGCCCAGACGGGGCGAAGCGGGAAGCCGAAGCGTTTGCGCTGCCGGCGCGAGTGCAGGATGCTGGCGACGATCGCCACGCAGGCGATGACGCCGACGATCCAGCTTGCGGTCGCGCCGATCGAGCCGGCGGTGCCGCCGCCCATCAGGCGGAAGGTCGCGTCCATCGGGGCGACGGTGCGGCCGCTCGTCACGAACCAGGTGGCGCCGCGCCACACGAGCAGGCCGCCGAGCGTGACGATGAAGGACGGCACGTTCAAAAAGGCGATGATCATGCCGTGCAGCGCGCCGATCGACGCGCCCAGCGCAAGGCCGGCGAGAAGCGTGATCACCCAGGTGGCGGGATGGTTGAAACCGAGGACCTGCGGCAGCATCTCCGCTTGGAGCACGCCCATGATCATGCCGACGAAGCCGAGGATGGAGCCGACGGACAGATCGATGTTGCGCGTGACGATGACGAGCACCATGCCGGTCGCCATGACGGCGATCGAGGCGGTCTGGACGGAAAGGTTCCAGAGGTTGCGCGGCGTCAGGAAGAGCCCGCCGGAGAGCATGTCGAAGCCGAGCCAGATGATCAGCATCGCGCCGACCATGCCGAGCAGGCGGGTGTCGATTTCGGTGGCGCGGAAGAAGCGCTTAACCGGGCTTTCGGTGGCGCTGCGGGCGCGATTGAAATGTGCGGTATTCGTCGTGTCGGCCATGGACGCCGTCCCCCACTTGTTCTGCTTTCACGCGGGTCGCTTCGGCTGCCTGTCTGATTAGTCGAGTTCAAGGACGAAAACAGGCAGAAAATCAAAAGTGCTACAGCGACTTTTGCGCGTCTGATAAGACGCGGCGCTGTCGGCGTTTCCGCCATCATAGCACCGCGCAAGACAAGAGCGATCGGACCTTAAGCAAACGCCGCAACGGTCTGCCGTCGCGGCGTCGATGAGGTCAATGCAAGGGCCGTCAGTTGCAGGCTGCGACCGAGCCGGCGGCAACGCCCTGGCAGGCGGCTTCCTTGGAAATCCAGCCGGCGTCGATGACGACGTTCAGATTGTCCTTGGTGATCGGCATCGGCGCGAGGAAGACCGACTTCATCTCGACGCCCTTCGGGCCGCCGTTGAAGGTCTGCACGCCTTCGATCTCGTCCATGGTCTTGCCGCCGGCGAGTGTTGCCGCGATTTCAGCCGCCTTCTTGCCGAGTTCGCGGGCATCCTTCCAGACGGAAACCGTCTGCGTGCCGAGGGCGACGCGGTTGAGCGCGGCGTGGTCGCCGTCCTGACCGGAGACCGGAACGGAGCCGGCAAGTCCCTGGGCGGAAAGCGCGGCGATGGCGCCGCCGGCGGTGCCGTCGTTGGAGGCGACGACCGCGTCGACCTTGTTGTCGTTGGCGGTCAGGAACTGCTCCATGTTCTTCTGGGCGTTTTCCGGCTTCCAGCCGTCGGTATAGGCTTCGCCGACATTCTTGACCTTGCCGGCGTCAACCGCTTCCTTCAGCACTTCCATCTGGCCTGCCAAGAGGAAATCGGCGTTCGGGTCGGAGGAGGAGCCCTTGATGAAGACGTAGTTGCCTTCCGGCTTCACCTTGAACACCTCGCGCGCCTGCATGCGGCCCACTTCCTTGTTGTCGAAGGTGATGTAGAAGGCGTCCGGGTTCTCGATCAGGCGGTCATAGCCGACGACCGGGATGCCCTCGGCGGTCGCCTTTTCGATCGCCGGCGCAATGGCGTCGGAGTCCTGGGCAAGCACGATCAGCGCATTGGCGCCCTGGGCGATCAGCGATTCGATATCGGTGAGCTGCTTGGCGGCGGAGGACTGCGCATCGGCCGAGATATACTTGTCGCCGGAGGCTTCAAGCGCGGCCTTGATGGCGGCCTCGTCGGTCTTCCAGCGCTCTTCCTGGAAGTTCGACCAGGAGACGCCGATGACGAGGTCCTTTGCGACCGCTGCGGAATGCATGGATGCGATGATGGCGGCACCTGCCATCAGCTTCAAAACGGATTTCATATTTACCTCCCGAAGGCTTTGGGTTGATGCGCACGAACCCTCCCGCGCGCATCCGACGAGCCGTTTGATCGCTGCCTCGAAAGATCGCCGCCACTCCCGGGCAGGCTTTTTTCTCGACAGTCGAGAAAATAAATGTCAGAGTTTGGGAAGGCTGTCAACAAGGGTACTTTAGGACTTCGAAACTGTATGTCTCCTGAACATGCGGGCTCCTTGTTCGGGCGGTTGCCGGCGCTTTGGGAGGAGCATGTGTATCTAGCGGGCGCGATCGGCAGGGGCGGGGAATGCTGACCAAGTCCAGCACCGAACTGGTGCGTCAGCAGAATTCCGCGCTCGTGCTTTCGGCGCTCCGCCGCAAAGGCGCGCTCGCCCACACGGAAATCGCCGAGCAGACCGGCCTCGCCTCGGCGACGATTTCCGCAATCACCGCCGAACTGGAGCGCATCGGTGCCATCGCCAAGAGCGAGCATCACGTCCAGGGGGGCAGGGGCCGGCCGCGCGTGCTTTTCGCGCCGAAACGCGATTGCGGCTACCTGATCGTCGTGCGGATTTCCTCCGACCTCGTTCAATATTCCCTTGCCGATTATGGCGGTGTGCTGCTCGACCGTTTCGAAGAGGCGCGCGGTCAGGATCATGCCGGCGCGGCCGCCTTCGGGCGCCGGTTCGCGGCGGCGCTCGAGCGCCTGCTGGAGCGCTCCGGCATCACCAGGGAACAGGTGCTTGCCGTGTCCATCAGCAGCAAGGGGCTGGTCGCGGTCGATGCTGCGCGGCTCATCTGGTCGCCGGTCTTCGGCAATGAGGAGCTCGATTTTACGGACCTGCTCGGCGACGGCTGGCGCGCGCGGATCATGCTCAGCAACGAGACCCTGCTGGTCGCCCAGGCGCTTGCAGTCCAGGCGGACAATAGGGGGGAAGCGCCCCGGGCGCTTGCCGCCATTTCGCTCGGCCACAGCATCGGCCTCGGCCTTGCGAGACGGAGCCGGTCAGGCGAGTTCGACGTCTCCGCGCCGAATTTCGGCCATATGTTGCATGCCACCTCGGCCGGGCTCTGTCGCTGCGGCGCCCATGGCTGCATCGAGGCGGCGGCCGGCTTCTACGGCATCCTGCGCACCGCTTTCGAGGTGCCGTCCGACACGATACCCGCGAAATTCGTGCCGCTCGTGGAGATGGACAAGATCGCTGCCGGCGCGCGCCAGGGGCACCGCATGGCCGGCTATGCCTTCCGGCAGGCGGGCCTTGCGCTCGGCATCGGCATTTCCCGGCTCATCAGCCTTTACGAGCCGATGCCGATCTTCGTCACCGGACCGGGCTTGCGCTATTTCGACCTGCTCCAGAAAGGCATGGAGGAGGGGCTGCAGCAATCGCTGCAGGTGCGGCTGCAGGGCATGCCGGAAATCGCCGTCGCCGCCGATGAGCAGCAGCTTGTCTTCGACGGGCATCTGAACCGCGCGCTCACCGCGGTCGATGGCGACATCGCGGCGGCCGGGCATCAGGCGGCGTGAGTTACTGCAGGATATGAAAAGGCCGGGCGTCGTGCCCGGCCGTCCCGATCAAGTTTACGATCCGCATCAGTCGAGGCTGATCTGGCGCTTTTCGGCGACCGACTTCACGGCCGCATCGGCGAGTGCCAGGGCGGCGAGGCCGTCCTTGCCGGACGGGCTGATTTCCGCGCCCTTTTCGATCGCGGCGATGAAGCTCTCGATCTCGTTGGCATAGGCTTCGGTATAGCGCGTCATGAAGAAGTCATGCAGCGGCGGGCGCGTATAGCCTTCGCCGTTGGCGATTTCGATCGAGACGGGGCGCTGGTTCTCGGCCGAAACGGCGCCCTTCGAGCCGTGCACCTCGATGCGCTGGTCATAGCCATAGGTGGCGCGGCGCGAGTTGGAGATGATCGCCTGCTTGCCGGAGGCCGTCTGCACGATGACGGAAACGCTGTCATAGTCGCCGGCCGCGCCGATCTCCTCGTCGACGAGCACGGCGGCGGTCGCCGTCACCGAAACCGGCTCCTCGCCGAGCAGGAAGCGCGCCATGTCGAAGTCATGGATGGTCATGTCGCGGAAGATGCCGCCCGAGCGCTTGATGTAGTCGATCGGCGGGGCGCCCGGATCGCGCGAGGTGATCGTCACCATCTCGACTTCGCCGATCTTGCCCTCGTCGATCGCCTTGCGCACGGCCATGAAATGCGGGTCGAAGCGGCGGTTGAAGCCGACCATCAGCTTTGCGCCGGTCTCGGAGACCACCTTCATGCAGGCCCTGACACGGTCGACGTCGAGATCGATCGGCTTTTCGCAGAAGATCGCCTTGCCGGCGCGGGCGAAGCGCTCGATCAGATCGGCATGCGTGTCCGTCGGCGTGCAGATGACGACGGCGTCGATATCCTCGGCCACCTCGATCGCCTCGATGGTGCGGACCTCGCAGCCATAGGCCTTGGCGATCGCGTCGGCGGCGGCCGGGAAGGCATCGGCAACGGCGACAAGAACGGCGTTCGGATTGCCGCTGACGGCTTTCGCGTGAACCTTGCCGATACGCCCGGCGCCCAGAAGACCAAATCTCACTGTCATCTTCGTTTTCTCTCGAATTCCGGTCCGCGACCGGGTTGGGGCGTGATGATATGCCGCTCATCGCGCAAAGGCGTCGCGGGACGAGGGCCCGCGAATTCAGAAGTCAAGGAGGGGAACCATAATGGCGCCTGTGGCGCGCCAATTGCTCTCCCGTGCCCTTCAAGCCGATTCTGCCCTGGCGCCTGTCGTCGCGCAATCGGAATGAAAAGGCTAAAAATTATCAATGCGGAACAATTATTCCATTTCGTCGGTTGGCGTCAAGCCGGTGTCTGCCGGGACCCGTGCGTTTGCGCACGAGAAACGGACCAGATTTTCGAAAGGCACGCACGGCGCTGTAGCCGCGACGGGGTTTACCCGGGGTCGGTTCCGCTTTAGGGAAATATGCGCGACTGCATAATGCGGTTTAAAGGGGCTGCGGCACGTTTCAGCGTCCGATCGACGCAGCGACCGCCAACCGCGCGTATCTTCAGAGGCATGAGATGATCAAATTCATCGATCCGGACCACCCTTTCTATCGGCCCCTATGGATCCGGCTGCTGATCGTCGCCCTCTGCGCCACGTGGACCGCCGTCGAGTTCTACGGCGGGCAGATGATGTGGGGAACGATCTTCCTGATCGTGACCGCCTATGCCGGCGCCGCGCTTCTGCTCTTCTACCGGCCGAAGGAGCCGGAAGAGAAGGAAGCGGTGACGTCCGACGAGCCGAAGTGACTGGGACAGGCTCACCTCTTCTGGCCGGCAGGCCAGAGGGGGTAGGCGACCTCAAGGCCGGCCAAGTCTCCTCGTGGCCTCATCGATGAGCATATTGGCGAGCTTCATCCGGAGGGTCGCATTTGATCGAAACTCGGCCGGCAGCCTGTCCGGATGATTCGCCGCGGCAAAGCGCCGGCGCTTGGCCGCAAGCGTGAGGCTCGTTTCGTCTTCCGTGATCGCGAGCTCTTCGGCGACCTCGGCAAGGCTGGTGCGCGTCAGATAGGCGGGCATGACCGGCGGCTCCGCCCTTTCGGAGGGTGACAGCTCCCGATAGGCCATTGCAACGGCATCGAAGGCTGACGCCGTCTGGACAGGCATCTCCATGACGAAGACCGGTGACCGATCGATCGGCGCGCGCCACGCCTGGCCCTCGCCGCCGTCCGCCGCATCCCCGTCCTCTTCAATGTCCCGCTCGGCCTTGAGGCGCTCGAGCACCGATTGGAACACCGACATGCCGAACATGAAGCCTCCGTGATTCCCGAGTCTTTAGCATCGCGCCATCCTGCCGGGCGAAGATTAAGCGGGCCTGATCACATGCGGCTTTGCTTCAGGATCAAGTCGTAGAGCAGCTTGGCGCTCGGGGGGAGGGCCCGGCCCTCGGCGGTGATGAGCCCATAGGGCTTGATTCGGATCGGAAATTCGGTCGTCAGGATGCGGATCTCGCCGGCCTGCGTGCCGTTGCCGGCGACGAGCCGGGCGACGTCGAGCGCGACCGGGGCGATGGCGTTGGTGTTGCGCACGATCGACAGCGTCAGGATGATGGAGGAGGTGTTGATGACGGTCGCGGGCAGGCGGACGCCGGCGGAGAGGAAGCTGTCCTCCACGGCGCGGCGCAAGAGCGTGCCCGGCGGCTGGAATACCCAGTCGTAGCCGGGCAGGTCGTCGGCGCTCACGGAGGCTTTCTCGATCAGCGGATGGCCTTCCCGCACGATCAGGCAGACTTCCTCGAAACCGACCTCGACCATATTGAAGAGGCGCGGGTTGAGGTCGTCGGGGATGCGGCCGATGACGAAGTCGTGGCGGGCGGCGAGCAACTCGCGCGTCAGCACGTTGCTGTTGTCGATCTGCACGTTGATCTCGATGCCGGGATAGGCGGTGGAAACCTGGCGGATCGCGGGGACGCCGAGATTGAGTGCCGGGCCGGTGACGGAGCCGAGCGAGACCGAGCCGCCGCTGCCGCTCCTCAGCTCGTTGATTTCCCGGGCGGCCTCGCGTAATTCAAGGAAGATGGTGCGGGCCCGCCGGGCAAGCGCCTCGCCGTAGCGGGTGAGTTCGACGCCGCGGGCGACGCGCGCGCAGATCGGCGCCTTTACGATGGCTTCGATTTCGGCGAGCATGCGCGAGGCGGCCGGTTGCGAAATGCCGAGCGACTCGGCGGCGGCGCTGATGCGGCGGTGGTCGTCGAGCGCCAGCACGAGGCGCAGGTGATTGATCTTCAACCCCGACCGGAAAAGGCCGGCATCGAACGGTTCGCCCACGGGTGCAAGCGCGCTGTCGGGGATCATACTTTCGAACTCGTTTATCAAGCGATTCAAAAATCACACTCTTTGTGAGTGGTATATCAATTTTGATATGCATGCAAAGCGATATTGTATTTGACAGTTATGGCGATTGATTCCAGTTTCGCAGCCTATGCGACAGCGCATGCGGGAGTATGTGAGAGGGGAGGGCTTCCTTCATCTTGAAACGCCGCCGGAGATCGAAGTCTCGGGCAGGCGGGTTCGCTGTGCATAGACGGGGGCTCTGGCCTGCCGGCTTCAACACTCAGGGAGAGATCTGATGAAATTTGTTACTTCGCTTCTCGCAGCCGCAGCGATGACCGCCGCGTCCTTCGCTTCGCCGGCATTCGCCCAGGACAAGGGCATGGTCGGCATCTCCATGCCGACCAAGACGTCCACCCGCTGGATCTCCGACGGCGAAACCATGGAGAAGCTGTTCAATGAAGCCGGCTACACGCCGGATCTGCAGTTTGCTGACGACGATATTCCGAACCAGCTGTCGCAGATCGAGAACATGGTGACGAAGGGCGCGAAGGTTCTCGTCATCGCCGCCATCGACGGCACGACCCTCTCCGACATTCTGCAGAAGGCTGCCGACTCCGGCGTCAAGGTTATCGCTTACGATCGCCTCATCCGCGATTCGGGCAATGTCGATTACTACGCTACCTTCGACAACTTCCAGGTCGGCGTCCTGCAGGCGACCTCGCTCGTCGAAGGCCTGAAGCTCGACGGCGCCACCGAGCCGAAGAACATCGAACTCTTCGGCGGTTCTCCGGACGACAACAACGCCTTCTTCTTCTATGACGGCGCCATGTCGGTCCTGCAGCCGCTGATCGACAGCGGCAAGATCGTCGTCAAGTCGGGCCAGATGGGCATGGACCAGGTCGGTACGCTGCGCTGGGACGGCTCCGTCGCTCAGGCCCGCATGGAGAACCTGCTGTCCTCCACCTATACGGATGCCAAAATCGATGGCGTTCTTTCGCCCTATGACGGTCTCTCCATCGGCATCATCTCGGCCCTGAAGGGCGTTGGCTACGGCTCCGGCGACCTGCCGATGCCGGTCGTCACCGGCCAGGACGCCGAACTGCCGTCGGTCAAGTCGATCCTCGCCGGCGAACAGTATTCGACGGTCTTCAAGGACACCCGCGAACTCGCCAAGGTCACCGTCAACATGGTCAATGCCATCATGGACGGCAAGGAGCCGGAAGTGAACGACACCAAGACCTATGAAAACGGCGTCAAGGTCGTTCCGTCCTACCTCTTGAAGCCCGTTTCGGTCGACAAGACCAACGCCAAGGAAATCCTCGTCGGTTCCGGCTACTACACCGAAGAGCAGATCGACAACTAATCCAGTCGAAGGGGTCCGCGGGACCGCGGGCCCCTTTTTTCTGAGCCGACCGGCATCTTGCGGATGCATGAAGGTCGCTCCAAAACTTTGAACTGCTGCACAATGTCCGGAAGCCAATGAATTCCGGAATTGTCGCAGCGGGGAGGAAGCCTGTAGTCTCTCGCGAGACTGCCGCTGGAATCGCTGATTATGGACAATATCATTCTCGAAATGCGGGGCATCACGAAGACGTTTCCCGGCGTCAAGGCGCTGGACAACGTCTCGTTCAAGGTCCGCGAAGGCGAAATCCATGCCCTCGTCGGTGAGAATGGCGCCGGCAAGTCGACCTTGATGAAGGTCCTGAGCGGCGTCTATCCCGCCGGCACCTATGAGGGCGAAATCCGCTACGACGGCGAGGTCCGCCGCTTCAGCACGATCGCCGACAGCGAAGAGCTCGGCATCATCATCATCCACCAGGAACTGGCGCTGGTGCCGCTGCTTTCGATCGCCGAGAACATTTTCCTCGGCAACGAGCTCGCCACCAACGGCGTCATCCACTGGCCGCAGACCTTTGCGCGGACGCAGGAGCTGCTGAAGAAGGTCGGCTTGAAGGAATCGCCGGCGACGCTCATCACCGACATCGGCGTCGGCAAGCAGCAGCTGGTGGAGATTGCCAAGGCGCTTTCCAAGAAGGTGCGGCTCCTGATCCTCGACGAGCCCACCGCGTCGCTCAACGAGAACGACTCGGACGCGCTCCTGAAGCTCCTCATGGAGTTCCGCAACCAGAGCATGACTTCGATCATCATCTCGCACAAGCTAAACGAGATCAAAAAGGTCGCGGACCAGATCACCATTCTGCGCGATGGCGGCGCCGTGGAAACGCTCGACTGTCACAAGGAAGACGTCGGCGAGGACCGGATCATCAAGGGCATGGTCGGGCGCGCGCTCGAGGATCGCTATCCGCCGCGCGAACCGAATATCGGCGATACGCTGCTCGAGGTGAAGAACTGGAACGTGTTCCATCAGCATCACCGTGACCGGCAGTTCCTGCACGACGTCAGCTTCAAGGTCCGCGCCGGCGAGATTGTCGGTATTGCGGGGCTGATGGGTGCCGGACGCACCGAGACGGCGATGAGCATTTTCGGCCGCTCCTGGGGCCACAAGATCACCGGCGAGGTGACCATGCGCGGCAAGCCCGTGGATGTGAGCACCATCCCGCGGGCGATCAAGGCGGGGCTTGCCTATGTGACTGAAGACCGGAAACAGCTCGGTCTCGTCCTGATCAACAACATCATGCACAACACCACGCTCTCGAACCTCGGCGCGGTTTCCGCGAACGGTGTCATCGACGAGCGCAAGGAGGCGAAGGTCGCGTCCGACTACCGCTCCAAGCTCCGCATCCGTTCGCACTCGATCTATCAGGAGGCAGTGAACCTGTCGGGCGGCAACCAGCAGAAGGTCGTGCTGTCGAAGTGGCTGTTCACCAATCCCGAAGTCCTCATACTCGACGAGCCGACGCGCGGCATCGACATCGGCGCGAAGTATGAAATCTACACCATCATCAATCAACTCGCGGCCGAGGGCAAAGGCATCCTGATGATCTCGTCGGAAATGCCGGAGCTGCTCGGAACCTGCGATCGCATCTACGTCATGAACGAGGGACGCATCGTGGCCGAGCTTTCCAAGGAAGAAGCCAGCCAGGAATCCATCATGCGTGCCATCATGCGTTCAGGGGAGAAACACTAATGGTCGCCGATACGAGCACCCACACCACCAAACCGTCGATCGGTGACTACCTCAAGAACAACATCCGCGAGTACGGCCTTCTGGTCGCGCTCGTGATCATCATGCTGTTCTTCCAGTTCGTGACCAACGGCGTTCTCTTCAAACCCGTCAACATCACCAACCTGGTGCTGCAGAACTCGTTCATCGTCATCATGGCGCTGGGCATGCTGCTGATCATCGTGGCGGGCCATATCGACCTCTCGGTCGGCTCCATCGTCGCCTTCATTGGCGCGGCCTCGGCCATCATGCTGGTCAAATGGGGGCTGCCGGCTCTCGTCGTCATTCCCGCCTGTCTCGTCGTCGGCGGCATCATGGGAGCGGCGCAGGGCTATTGGGTCGCCTATCAGAAGATCCCCGCCTTTATCGTGACGCTTGCGGGCATGCTGGTCTTCCGCGGACTCACCTATGTGGTGCTCGGCGGGCGCCCGATCGGCCCGTTCCCGAAGGAATTCCAGCTTCTTTCGACGGGGTTCGTTCCGGATTTCCTCTACTTCCTGAACCCGAGCCCGGACGTCATCAAGAACATGGTCGCGCTGGTGGCGGTTATCCTGCTCGTTGGCTACGCGATGTATGCGGGCCTGCGCAATCGCCGGATCAACGAGCAGCACGGCACCGACAACGAGCCTTTCTTCTTCTTCGCCACACAGATGGCGGTGATCGCCATCGTTGCGCTGTTCCTCGGCTTCCAACTCGCGACCTATCGCGGCCTGCCCAATGTTCTCGTCGTCATGGGTGTCCTGATCGCTCTCTACACCTTTATCACGACGCGCTCGACCGTCGGCCGCCGGGTCTATGCGATGGGCGGCAATGAGAAGGCTGCCAAGCTCTCCGGCATCAACACGGAGCGACTGACCTTCTATGCCTTCGTAAACATGGGCGTGCTCGCAGCACTTGCCGGCATGATCATCACCGCGCGCTTGAACTCGGCGACGCCGAAGGCCGGCGTCGGCTTCGAGCTCGACGTGATCGCGGCCTGCTTCATCGGCGGTGCGTCGGCTTCGGGCGGCGTCGGCAAGATCACCGGCGCGGTGATCGGCGCCTTCATCATGGGCGTGATGAACAACGGCATGTCGATCATGGGCATCGGGATCGACTACCAGCAGCTCATCAAGGGTCTCGTGCTGCTCGCAGCGGTGTTCTTCGACGTCTACAACAAGAACAAAGGCAAGGCCTGATCGGAGGTCCGGTCGGCCGCCTTACCCGGCAGGTGAAAGGGCAGCCCAGGCTGCCGGAGCTGGGCGGTCATCGAGGCCGCCCTGAAGGTGGCGCGTTGCCTTCGCCGTGAAGGAGCGTCGCCTGGATCGAACTCAGGAAGGACAGAAACGTGCTGATTTCTCAGGTCAGAATGCAAGACGGGTCGACCGCGGTTGCAGTGCGGGTGCCCGGTGAAACGGCGCGCGTCGTCAAGGGCGCGGAAAGCGTCTATGCGCTCGCCATGGAGGCGGCGAACGGCGGCAGGAGCCTGAAGGACGTCATCGATGCCAAGGGACTGGGCGACGCCATCGATCTCGAAAAGGCCTATGCCGAGGGGCGGATGCTGCCGCCGATCACCCACCCCGATCCGGCGCACCTCCATTTGACCGGAACCGGGCTGACGCATCTCGGCTCGGCGGCGACGCGCGACGCCATGCACAAGAAGACGACAGAGGCGGCGGAAGAGACGCTGACCGACTCGATGAAGATGTTCCGCATGGGGCTCGAGGGCGGCAAGCCGAGGTCCGGCGAAAAGGGCGTCCAGCCGGAATGGTTCTACAAGGGCAACGGTAGCGCTGCGGTGGCACCCGGCCAGCCGCTGACGTCGCCCTCTTTTGCGGAGGATGGCGGCGAAGAACCGGAAATGGCGGGCATTTACGTCATTTCCGACGAGGGCGTGCCCTATCGCCTCGGCTTTGCGGTCGCCAATGAGTTTTCCGACCACAAGACCGAGCGGGTCAATTATCTGTGGCTGGCACACTCGAAATTGAGGCAGGCGAGCTTCGGTCCGGAGATCCGCATCGGCGCCGCGCCCGACGACATCCGCGGCACCTCGCGAATCCTGCGCGGCGGCAAGGTCCTGTGGGAAAAGCCCTTCCTTTCCGGTGAGGCGAACATGTCCCACAGCTTCGCCAATCTCGAGTATCACCACTTCAAATATGAGCTCTTCCGCGTGCCGGGCGACGTGCATGTGCACATGTTCGGAACCGCGACGCTCTCCTTCGGCGACGGCATCCGCACGGAGGCGGACGACGTTTTCGAGATCGAGGCCGAGGGCTTTGGTCTGGCGTTGCGCAACCCGCTGGCGATCTCCGAGGAAGAAGAAATCGCCATCCATCAGCTCTGACATGTAAAAGACGGCTGGCCGCGACGGGCGGTCGCTTGCGACAAGACAAGGAGGCTGAAGCCATGACACTTCACCAGAACCTGATTGCCGGCGAATGGGTCGGCAGCGACGGCATTGCCAACATCAATCCGTCGAACACCAATGACGTCGTCGGCGAATATGCCCGTGCGAGCGCCGAGGATGCGAAGGCCGCAATCGCCGCGGCAAAGGCGGCCTTTCCGGCCTGGTCGCGCTCCGGCATCCTCGAGCGCCATGCGATCCTCAAGAAAACCGCCGACGAGATCATGGCGCGCAAGGACGAACTCGGGCGGCTCTTGTCGCGCGAGGAGGGCAAGACGCTTGCCGAAGGCATCGGCGAGACGGTGCGCGCCGGCCAGATCTTCGAGTTCTTCGCCGGCGAGTGCCTGCGGCTGGCCGGCGAGGTCATCCCCTCGGTGCGCCCGAACATCGGCGTCGAGATCACCCGCGAACCGGTCGGCGTCGTCGGCATCATCACCCCCTGGAATTTCCCGATCGCCATTCCCGCCTGGAAGATTGCGCCGGCGCTCGCCTACGGCAACACCGTCGTCTTCAAACCGGCGGAACTGGTGCCGGGCTGCTCTTGGGCGATCGTCGACATCCTGCACCGCGCCGGCCTGCCGAAGGGCGTGCTGAACCTCGTCATGGGCAAGGGCTCGGTCGTCGGCCAGGCGATGCTCGACAGCCCGGACATCCAGGCGATCACCTTCACCGGCTCGACCGCCACCGGCAAGCGCGTGGCGCTCGCCTCGGTCGAGCACAATCGCAAGTTTCAGCTGGAGATGGGCGGCAAGAACCCGTTCGTCGTGCTCGACGACGCCGATCTGTCGGTCGCCGTCGAAGCGGCGGTCAACTCCGCCTTCTTCTCGACCGGCCAGCGCTGCACGGCCTCGTCGCGCATCATCGTCACCGAGGGCATCCACGACAGGTTCGTCGCGGCGATGACCGCGCGCATGCAGGGCCTCGTCGTCGACGATGCGCTGAAGGCCGGCACCCATATCGGACCGGTGGTCGACCAGGGCCAGTTGAGCCAGGACACCGACTATATCGCCATCGGTCAGCAGGAAGGGGCGCAGCTCGCCTTCGGCGGCGAGCTGATCAGGCGCGACACGCCCGGCTTCTACCTGCAGCCGGCGCTGTTCACCGAGGCGACCAACCAGATGCGCATCAGCCGCGAGGAGATCTTCGGCCCGGTCGCCGCGGTCATCCGCGTCAAGGACTATGACGAGGCGCTCGCCGTCGCCAACGACACGCCCTTCGGGCTCTCCTCCGGCATCGCCACGACGAGCCTCCGGCATGCGACGCATTTCAAGCGCAATTCCGAAGCCGGCATGGTGATGGTCAACCTGCCGACGGCCGGCGTCGATTTCCACGTGCCCTTCGGCGGCCGCAAGGGCTCTTCCTACGGCCCGCGCGAACAGGGCAAATACGCCGCCGAATTCTACACGACCGTCAAGACAGCCTACACGCTGGCCTGATCGACTGGGCCGGGTGCGGGAGGAACTCCGTATCCCGGCCCACAGCGCCGCACGTCTTGTCAGACGTGTCGCCCTTTGAATTGCTGCATGTTCCAGAGATCGAGCCGATTTAAGGGATGCAGCAGGCCAGCCCGTTTCCGCCCGCCCGCGGGCCTTAAGGAAGAAGAGATGAAGAAGAAAGCTGAGTGGCCGCGCAAATTGCGTTCCCAGGATTGGTTCGGCGGTACGGGCAAGAACGCCATCATGCATCGCTCCTGGATGAAGAACCAGGGACTCCCCGCCGACACTTTCGACGGGCGGCCCATCATCGGCATCTGCAACACCTGGTCCGAGCTCACCCCCTGCAACGCGCATTTGCGGGATCTTGCCGAGCGGGTGAAGCGCGGGGTCTACGAGGCGGGCGGCTTCCCGGTTGAGTTCCCGGTCTTCTCGACCGGCGAGAGCACGCTTCGCCCGACGGCGATGATGTTCCGCAATCTCGCGGCGATGGATGTCGAGGAGGCGATCCGTGGCAATCCGGTCGACGGCGTCGTGCTGCTCGGCGGCTGCGACAAGACCACGCCCAGCCTCCTGATGGGTGCTGCGAGCGTCGATATCCCGGCGATCGTCGTCTCGGGCGGTCCGATGCTCAATGGCAAGTGGCGCGGCAAGGATGTCGGCTCCGGTACGGCGGTTTGGCAGTTCTCGGAGATGGTCAAGTCCGGCGAAATGACGCTGGAGGAGTTCATGGATGCCGAACAGGGCATGGCCCGTTCGGCGGGAAGCTGCATGACCATGGGCACGGCTTCGACCATGGCGTCCATGGCCGAAGCGCTCGGAATGACGCTCTCCGGCAATGCGGCGATTCCCGCCGTCGATGCGCGCCGCCGGGTGATCTCACAGCTCACCGGCCGCCGCATCGTCGAGATGGTCAAGGAGGACCTGAAACCCTCCGACATCCTGACGAAAGAGGCCTTCGAAAACGCCATTCGCGTCAATGGCGCCGTCGGCGGCTCGACCAATGCCGTCCTGCACCTGCTGGCACTTGCCGGCCGCGTCGGCGTCGATCTCTCGCTCGACGACTGGGACCGGCTCGGCCGCGATGTACCGACGATCGTCAACCTGCAGCCCTCCGGCAAATATCTGATGGAGGAGTTCTATTATGCCGGTGGCTTGCCGGTGGTGATCAAGGCGGTGGCCGAAATGGGACTCCTGCACAATGATGCGATCACCGTCAGCGGCGACACGATCTGGAACGACGTCAAGGGTGTCGCCAACTATAACGAGGATGTAATCCTGCCCAAGGAAAAGGCGCTGACCAAGTCGGGCGGCATTGCCGTTCTGCGCGGCAATCTGGCGCCGCGCGGTGCCGTGCTGAAGCCGTCGGCGGCATCGCCGCACCTGATGCAGCACAAGGGCCGGGCGGTCGTCTTCGAAAGCATCGAGGACTATCACGCCCGCATCAACCGCGACGATCTCGACATCGACGAGAACTCTATCATGGTGCTGAAATATTGCGGCCCCAAGGGATATCCCGGCATGGCCGAAGTCGGCAATATGGGTCTGCCGCCGAAGGTCCTGAAGAAGGGCATTACCGACATGATCCGGATTTCGGACGCGCGCATGTCGGGCACCGCCTACGGCACCGTCATCCTCCACACGGCACCGGAAGCCGCTGAGGGCGGACCGCTGGCGCTGGTCGAGAACGGCGACATCATCGAGGTCGATATCCCGAACCGCTCCCTGCATCTCCATGTTTCTAACGAGGAGTTGGCCCGCCGCCGGGAAGCCTGGGTCTCGCCGGTTACGCCGCTCGTCGGCGGCTATGGCGGCCTCTATATCAAGACGGTCATGCAGGCCGACACCGGCGCCGACCTCGATTTTCTAGTCGGGGCGCGTGGTGACCGCATCCCAATGGACCGTGACAGCCATTGATGGACGTGAGGCGAAGGCGAGTTGACTTTCGCTTCACTTCCAAATTGGCCCCTCTCTTTGGGTTTAACCCGAGAACTATCTCTCTCTCCGCTTGCGGGGAGGTGCCGGTCCACCCTCCGCAGCTGCTGCGGAGGACGGGCAGGCGGATGAGGGGCTGACCGAGCCAATACTTTCGCCTCACTGGCTTTGCGTCTGGCTCTGGTTTCCCTGGCTCTGGCTTTGCGCCTGCTGTTGCCGCTCAACCGTCACGGCCACCTTCAGCGTCTCGCGGGCAGCGCCGTGAAAGAGGCCTGAGACCGGGGCCGCATCCCGGTAGCAGAGGCCGGAGGCGACGCGGACATAGCGGTCGTCCGGGCAGATCTTGTTGGCGGCGTCGAAACCGACCCAGCCGAGACCGGCCAGATGGACGTCGGCCCAGGCATGGCTTGCGGTCTGCTCGGGATGGCCTTCCACCATCAGATAGCCGGAGACGTAACGGGCGGGCAGGCCGAGAGTGCGCGCGGCGGAGATGAGAATCTGGGCGTGGTCCTGGCACACGCCCTTGCCGCGCTCCAGCGCCTCTTCGGCACGGGTTTCGACGTGGGTCTCGCCCGTCCCGTATTCGACGCTCTCATGGACCATCGCCATGAGTGCGTGCATGCGGTCGAGATCCGTCTTGCCCGTGGCCGATTTCGCCAATTCACGAATGCGCTTGCCGGGCTTGCTGAGCGGCGTCTCACGCAGGTAGAGCCATAACGGCACGTAGGATTGGTGTGCGCCGAAGACGCCGGCCTTGTCGTCGGTGTCGACTTCGCCGCTCGCCTCTATGCGGAAGCTCGTCCGGTTGGCGTCGACGCTGACGAGATGGGTGCGGTTGCCGAAGTGGTCGTCATAGGCGACCTCGACGACGGCGCCCTCGACGAGCGTCCGCCAGTTTAGAACCGTCTGACCGGGCTGGCTCGTCGGCGTCAGGCGCAGCCGCTGCAGGGCGTAGGGCACCGGCTGGTCATAGTGATACTCGGTCGTGTGGCTGATTTTCAGGTACATGCCATTCTCCCGAGCCTCAGTTGTAGAACCGGTAGCCGTCGGTGATTTCCTGTCCCAGACGGTTGTTGTGGCTGATGAACTCTTCCAGATATTCGTGCAGGCCCCGGTCCATGATGTCTTTGATCGAGCGGCTGCGCAGGGACGTGAGCGTCTGCTCCGCCGTCTCGTGAGCCGCGTGCTTCTCGCCATATTCGCGCGCGAGATAGCCGAGATTGCTGGCGATCTTCTCGTAGCAATAGGCGAGCGAGCGCGGCATGCGGCCGTTCGAGATCAGGAAGTCGGCGATATTCGCCGGCTTGAGCTCGGCATCGTAGACCCAGCCATAGGCGCGGTGCGCAGAAACCGAGCGCAGGATCGATTCCCATTGCACATTGTCCATAGACGAGCCGACGGCGGACACCGCCGGGAGCAGAACATAATATTTCACGTCGAGAATTCGGGCTGTGTTGTCCGCCCTCTCGATGAAGGTGCCGATGCGTGAGAAGTTGAAGATTTCGTTTCGGAGCATCGTGCCGTGGAAGGCGCCGCGGATGAGGCCGGTGCGCCGCTTGATGCCATCGATGACCTCGGGCATGTCTGCGGGCCGCACCTTCCTGGCGAGGCTCTCCTTCATCGCGATCCAGCATTCGTTGGTCGCTTCCCAGGTCTCGCGGGTCAGCGCCGTGCGGACCATGCGGGCATTGTGTCGGCCCGCCTCGATGCAGGACATGACGCTCGACGGGTTGGCGCGGTCGCGCAGGAGGAAGTCGATGGCGTCGCTGCTCGTCAGCCTGTCGTGTACCTGGTCGTAAAGCTCGCGCACGCCGGCGCTCTGCAGTACGCCTTCCCAGTCGTCCTCCGTCGCTTCGCTGCGCGTCAGCGACATGCGCAGGCCCGCATCGATGAGGCGGGCGCCGTTCTCTGCGCGTTCGATGTAGCGGAACATCCAGTAGAGGCCGTTCGCAGTTCTTCCCAACATGGCCTCAGTCCTCCAGTACCCAGGTATCCTTCGTGCCGCCGCCCTGGCTTGAATTCACCACCAGCGAGCCCTCCTTCAGCGCGACCCGCGTCAGGCCGCCTGGAATGATCTGCACCTTGTCGGAGACGAGGACGTAAGGACGCAGGTCCACGTGCCGTGGCGCAATGCCCTTGTTGACGAGGATCGGAACGGTCGAGAGCGACAATGTCGGCTGCGCGATGTAGTTGCCGGGGCGCTCCTTCAGCTTCTCAGCGAAGGCGGCGCGTTCCCTTTTCGTCGCCGTCGGCCCGACGAGCATTCCGTAGCCGCCCGAGCCATGCACTTCCTTGACGACGAGTTCCTCCAGATGCTCGAGCACATATTTAAGGCTCTGCGGTTCGGAGCAGCGCCAGGTCGGCACGTTTTCGAGCAGCGGCTTGCGGCCGGTATAGAACTCGACGATCTCCGGCATGTAGGAATAGATCGCCTTGTCGTCGGAAATGCCGGTGCCGGGCGCATTGGCGATGGTGATATTACCGGCGCGATAAACGTCCATGATGCCCGGAATGCCGAGCGCGGAATCCGGGCGGAACGTCAAGGGGTCGAGGAAATCGTCGTCGACGCGGCGATAGAGCACGTCGATCGCCTCGTAGCCGCGGGTCGTGCGCATCTTCACCTTGCCGTCGATGACGCGCAGGTCCGAACCCTCGACCAGCTCGACGCCCATCATGTCGGCGAGGAAGGCGTGCTCGTAGAAGGCGGAGTTGTAGATGCCGGGGGTCAGGACGGCGACGCGCGGCCTGCCGGCGCAGCCGGGCGGGGCGAGCGAGGCCAGGCTCTGGCGCAGCAGATAGGGATAGTTTTCCACCGGCCGCACGCGGTTCTGGTGGAACAGCTCCGGGAACATCTGCATCATGGTTTCCCGGTTTTCCAGCATGTAGCTGACGCCGGACGGCGTGCGGGCATTGTCCTCCAGCACATAGAACTGGTCCTCGCCGGTGCGGACGATGTCGGTGCCGACGATGTGCGTATAGACGCCGCCCGGCGGACGGATGCCGATCATCTGCGGCAGGAAGGCTTCGTTCTTCTCGATCAACTCGCGCGGAATGCGGCCGGCACGGATGATCTCCTGCTTGTGATAGATGTCGTCGAGGAAGGCGTTGAGCGCGATCACCCGCTGTTCGATGCCCTGGGCGAGCCTGCGCCATTCGCGGCCGGAAATGATGCGGGGAATGAGATCGAAGGGAATGAGCTTCTCGGAGGATTCCGCATGTCCGTAGACCGCAAAGGTGATGCCCGTCTTACGGAAGATGTTCTCGGCTTCCTTCGATTTCGCTATGAGCCGGTTTCGGTCCTGGCTGGCATACCATTCATGGTAGGTCGAATATGGCTGGCGCGGGCTGGTGTCCGCATTCATCATTTCGTCAAATGCCAAAGGCGTGGTCCCCTTATTTTGCGACCATTTGAGTACATCGTTTGACGCAATGCAAGAAGCGTGCACGTTCGCCGGCGAAGAAATTTCGGGCTGGCGCCGACTGAGTCGAAAGCGTTTTGCCTCGCCCCGCCGTGCTCGTCACCGCTGCAACCCACGTTTCGTGCGGCTGCCGATTCCAACACGCGGTCGTCAACCGGGCAAATGCCGCAATTTTTATCAGACCGGGTGAGGTGGCCCGACGATCCGCCCTTGAAACAATTGAGCCCATTTCGGTCTTTCGTTGAAACGGAGCAGTCTACTGCATGAGCGATTCACGTCGGGATAAGACGCACAGCGCTGTGAAGTGTACGATGTTTATCGCTCGCCAACCGGAGCAGGCACGATGGAAGCAAAATACGAGATTGCGGAAAGGCCGGCGCAACGGATCACCGGACGACTCTGGGAAGGAACATTCGTCGACGCGGCCGACGGCGCCATCCACCGGCTGATCGCGGAAGCGCAGGAGCATCGGCGGCGAAGCCACCCAAAGGATCACTCCGCTCTGATCGGGCTCGCCTGGGATGTCCGGACGGATGGTTTCCGTTATCTCGTCGGCTATGCCGGCGAGAGTCGTACGACTTTCGCTGATCCGGAGCACCTGGATCTGCCAGCCATGCGCTTTGCAACGACGATGCACCGCCCCGAAGATGGCGATGTCTTTGTCCAGTACCGCAAGATGTTCGATTGGATCGCCGCCACTGGATACGCGGCCGACACCGGCCATCTGCACTATCGCGAGGAGTACGAGGCAGGCTTTATCTCTCCGGCAGCATCCTCGCTGCGGCTGATGGTTCCGATTCGCTGATTGCAGCCATCAGAAAAATTGCTTTGACCAGGCGAGGCGTGCGCTCTACCGCCATAAGTACGAGTCTCCTGCGGGCCTCGATCCGCCTTGCTTCAGGAAAACGCCGATGTTGCTTGCCCGCCTGGCTCCGGCCGTCTTCGTGCTGCTCTGGTCCACGGGCTGGGTGGTTGCGAAATACGCGGCCTTTTTCGCCGAACCGCTGACCTTCCTCGCGATGCGCTACAGCATCGCCATCCTGCTCTTCATCGGCTTCTGTGCCGCGACCGGCGCGCGCTGGCCGCGCTCGTGGAACATGATCGGCCATGCGGTGATCTCCGGCGTGTTTCTCCACGGGCTCTATCTGGGTGCGATATGGTGGGCGATCGGCGAAGGCGTGCCCGCAGGCATCTCCGGCATTATCGCCGGCCTGCAGCCCCTGATGACCGCGGCCGTGGCGCCTTACCTGATCGGCGAAAATATTACCCGGGTGCAGCGGCTGGGGATCGTGCTCGGCTTCTCCGGCATCGCGCTTGCGGTGCTGCCGAAGGTGCTGGCGATCGACACCGACATCAATCTTTTTCCGGTGGCGGTGAATGTGCTCGGCATGGGTGCGGTCACCTATGGCACGCTTTACCAGAAGCGGCACCTGCAGACCGGCGACATCCGGGCGATCGCGACGCTGCAATATGCCGGCGCCTTGATCGTCACTGTGCCCTTAGCCCTGATGCTCGAGGATATGCGCGTGACCTGGAGCGTCGAACTTGTCGCCGCGCTCGCCTGGTCGGTCCTCGGCCTGTCAATGGGCGCGATCGCGCTCCTGCTTTATCTCATCCGCCGCGGTCAGGTCTCTCGCGCCGCATCGCTGATCTATCTGGTGCCGCCGCTCGCGGCCGTTGAGGCGGCGCTCCTTCTGGGCGAGGCACTCACCTGGCCGATGATCGTCGGTACGGTCATTGCCGTGACGGGTGTCTACCTCACCAACCGCAAGAGCGAAAGCGAGGGAGCTTCCGAAGGGCAGACCGGCAAGGCTGCCGCTGCCTGAGGCGATAGAGAAGAATGAGGGCTCCCGGCCGAATGCGGCCGGGTTCCTGTTTGCAGCGCCGCGCGTCTTTTCAGACGCGCGGTGCTGTAACTCTTTGAATCCGCGCATCGAGCTTTCCGAAAATTCGATTTTCGGGCCGATGCGCTAGGCCTGACGGCTGCCCTTACCGGCGCGGCGCACGTCCTGACGGCGATTGCCGTCGCTGGGGCCGCGGCGGCTGTCTTGCGGTCCCGGGCGACCGTGATGGTGCTTCTTGGCCTCGTGGTTGCGATTGCCTTCCGCACGACCGTCATGATGTCCGTGGCCCGTCGCACGCTGGTCGCGCCGCGCGTGCTTCTGCGGGCGGTCTTCGAGCAGGAGCTCGTCGCCGGCAAAACCAACTGCCGCTTCGCGCGCCGGGCGTTTCTGGCGGGGGGCCTTGTCCTGGCGCGGGCCGCCGCCATTGCCGCGGTTCTGGCCATTGCCGCGTCCGCCGCGTCCCTTCGACGGGCGAGCCTGGTCGGCCGGCGCCTCGCCGCTAGCGACTGCGATCTCAATGCCCGTCAGCTTCTCGATGTCGCGCAGCAGGCGGATTTCATCCGGCGCGCAGAAGGCGATGGCGATGCCGTCGCGGCCGTTGCGGGCGGTGCGGCCGATGCGGTGCACATAGGCGTCCGGCACTTCCGGCAGGTCGTAGTTGTAGACGTGGGTGACGCCGGTGATGTCGATGCCGCGGGCGGCGACATCGGTCGCGACAAGGACGCGGATTTCGCCGTCGCGGAAGGCCTTGAGGGCCCGTTCGCGCTGGCTCTGGCTCTTGTTGCCATGGATCGAAGCGGCCTTGAAGCCCACATGGTCGAGATGCTTCATCAGCTTCTCTGCCCCATGCTTGGTGCGGCTGAAGATCAGCGACAGGCCATCGGGATTGGCGGTCAGCGACTGCTTGAGGATCTGCGTCTTCAGGTCCTTGCCCGGCACGAAATGGACATATTGCTCGATCTTGTCGGCGGCCTTGCCCGGGGGGGTCACTTCGACCTTCACCGGATCGGTCAGATATTCATGGGCGAGTTCCGCAATCTGCTTCGGCATGGTCGCGGAGAAGAGCAGCGTCTGGCGGGTCTTCGGCACGAGCTTGGAGATCTTGCGAAGGTCGTGAATGAAGCCGAGATCAAGCATCTGGTCGGCCTCGTCGAGAACGAGGTAGCGGCCCTGGGTCAGCGTCACCGCCTTACGGGCGACGAGATCGAGCAGTCGGCCGGGGGTCGCGACGAGAATGTCGACGCCGCGGGCGAGCTGTTCGGTCTGCCTGTTGATCGAGACGCCGCCGACCACGACGCCGATCTTAAGCGGCGTCTTCCTGACGAAGAGCTTGAGATTGGTGGCGATCTGGTTGACGAGCTCACGGGTCGGTGCGAGCACCAGGGCGCGGATATTGCGCGGGTCTGCGCGCCCGCCGTCGGCGAGGAGCTTCTCGATCATCGGCAGGCCGAAGGCGGCGGTCTTGCCGGTGCCCGTCTGGGCAAGGCCTATGAGGTCATGGCCTTTCAGCACGAGCGGAATGGATTGCATCTGGATGGGCGTCGGTTTCTCGAAACCATTGGCAGCAAGCGTCGCCAGAATTTCCTGCGAGAGACCGAGCTCTTTGAAATTGGACAAGAGATATATACCTTTCGGGGCGCCAGACAGGTTCGCCGGAAACGCTTCCTCGCGCTTCCGGTGTCGTCTGGCGTCAAGAACCCCGCGTGAATTGGGAACTTGTGGGTTAAAGCAAATCGTCGAGCGCGGTGCCGTGGATACGGCGAGTGCTTCGCGCTTTCCTTCTTCCCGGCTTGAAACTGCTTGCCGAGGGCGCGCTCACGCGGCGGCCGGAAGGTGACGCGCTGTCCATGTCGATGTTTTGCTCCGAAAAGTCAAGCCCGCATCTCGGCCGCGGGCAGGTCAGGCGTTCGACTCATGCCATGTCGAGTTCGAAATCCGCCTCGCACACGGCCTCGCCGTTGACGAGGACGACGAGCCGGTGCGTGCCGGCGTAATAGCGGCGTGTGGTGATCGGCCGGATCGAATGGCGCTTTTCGAGCCTGAGCGACGCCCCCGGCTCAAGCGTCGCAACCGTCCATTTGAAGACCTTCGGCGAAGTGCCGCCGTTTGCCTTCCGGTGGTGAACGGCGTAATCGATCATGACCTGCTGCTTCGATCGATGTGAATTTTCCACCGTCAGGCCGAAGACGAGACTGTCGCCGAAGCGGACGGCCGTTGTCGCGAGCGAAAGGCGCGTGCCGATACCGGATGGAGGCGCAAACCCGAAATTGGCGAGCACGCCGCGATGCCCCTGTTTCAGGAGTGTGCGCGAGGCGTGGCGCAGCAGTCTCAGGCGCGGTGGCGGCGCGCCGGCGATATGTCTTGCAACGAAATCCGCCACGAGATCGGGGTGATCCTTGCCGATGTCATTGAGACTGTTGGCGACGGAGCGCCGGACATAATCTTCCGGGTCGTCGAGCAGGGCGGTGAGAATCGGCAGGATGGGTTGCGGATCGCGGACCAGTTGCGGCAGCCGCATCGCCCAAGGCAGGCGAGGGCGCGTGCCCTCGCTCGCAAGCCGGCGGACATGGGGGTCGTCATCCGCGACCCAGCCGCGGATCGCCGCCAGTGCCCGGTCCTGGTCCGCGTGAATGAAGGGGCGGATCGCGAACTCGGCGGTGAAGTGGCGCGTCAGCCGCCGGAGGAGCGACAGGGAAAGCGCGAAATCACCAAGCCCGCGTGCGGCTACGAACTGGCTTACCGGCAGGAGTGCCCAGCCGCTAAGGCCGGGCGCCGTGCCGCTGGGCAGTGCAGCGTCGATGGCCGTGGCGGCCGCGGGGAAATCGGCCGGCAAGGTCTCAAGGAGCGCGTCGCGGATCTTGAGTGAACGCTGCATCAGTTCCAAGGCTTCGAGGCCATCGCCGGCGGAAGCGGCGAAGCGGTCGCGATCGAAGCCAGGCGCGCATTGGGACAGACGATCGGCGATCTCCGTCACGACGCCCGGATGCAGGAGATTCTTGAGGGGTTCCGCCATCGCCTTGTTCAAATCTGCCGTTCGGTCAGGAAGTGCTGCATGAGCTGAACGGAGCCGATCGCGGCCATGTAGGGCGCGAAGTCGGGATCCGTCATGACGCGCTTTCCAGCCTCTCGCGCCGCCTCCAGCGTTTGCCACTCGACGAGATCGGCGAGCAGGTCGGCCGTTTCGCAGGCCGTGACCGCGCGCCATGAGACGAAGCCCGGATAGCGCGAGACGGCCTGCATGGCCTTGCCGCGTGCCGCAAGCGCGGCCTCCTTGTCCGTGACCGTGCACACGGCGAGTTCGAGAACATGCTTCGTTGTCATCGGGATCTCCTTGTTTGAATACTGCTTGACTTAAGCACATCCCAACTGACAGCCTTATGGCCATAGCCGAAGCGGCCTGAGAGAAAGCGTGACCGGCATTTCGCCCTCATTCCGCTCGGACTGTTCGGAATTTGGAGAAGACCATGCGGCCCGCCGACCGATTGTTCCGCATCATTCAGCTCATGCGCGCCACGGGCCGCGCGATGACGGCAGGCGAAATCGCCGAACGGATGGAGGTCGCGCCGCGCACGATCTATCGCGACATGCAGCACCTGATCGCTTCGGGTGCACCGATCGATGGCGAGCGCGGCGTCGGCTATCTGTTGCGAGAGGCCTTCGATGCGCCGCCGCTCACCTTCACCTTCGAGCAACTGGAGGCGCTGGCCTTCGGCGTGCGCGCCGTGCAGATGCTCGGCGACAGGCGCCTGGCGCAGGCGGCGCGGGAGGCGATGGAGAAGATCAGCCACGGCCTCCAGCCCGAACATGCGGAGAAATTGCGCAGCGCACCGCTTCGCGCCTTCCGATCGGCGCTGCAGGCCGCCCCGCCGGCGCTGCTGGGCGAAATCCGCAAGGCCATTGCCGGAGAGCGCAAAATCCGCATCACATATGAAAGCCTTGCACAAGAAACGTCGGAGCGTACAATTTGGCCGCTCGGCCTCAGCATTTTCGGGCATCATTGGCTGCTGACGGCCTGGTGTGAACTGCGCCAGGACTTTCGCGATTTCCGGGTCGACCGGATCCTCTCGCTTAAGATCGAGCGCCAGCAATACGAGTCAACGCCGGACCGCAGCTTCGATGCCTATCTTGCCCGCCTGTAGCCAAGCCGCGTGATATTGGGAAACAAGGACTATCGGCGATTGGGAACCTGACGCAAGCTTCAACCGTTCCGTTTCCTGTGCACTCGCCGACATATCTGCCAACCAGGACAAAAACGGAGGAAGTAGTGCGGAACCGGGTTTGGATACTGGCAGCCGACGGCAACGCGGCGCGCATCGTCAAGGACGTCAATTTGCTGAAGGACGGCCATCAGCATCCGGCAGAGGAGACCTACCAAATCGAGGCTAAACGGGCCCAGGATATCATGGCCGACAAGCCCGGCCGCAGCCATTCGTCTGTCGGTCACGGTCGCTCGGCCATGGAATACAGCAGCGATCCGGTCCGCGAGGAGCAGCATCGCTTTGCCGTCGAGATCGCGGGAAAAATCGATCACTACGCGCTTGAGAATGCTTTCGAGAACCTGGTGATCTGTGCCGCACCGAGAACGCTCGGCGACTTGAGGAAACTGCTTTCGCATCAGGTCAAGGAAAGGACGCTTGCCGAGATCGACCGCAATTGCGTCGCAGTCCCGACCGATCAGTTGATCGCAACGGTGAAATCCGTCGTCTTTCCCTGATACCATCGGCAGTGGATTTGACCGATCTGACGGGACAGGGCGAACCGCTGGACGTCGTTGGTATGCCAGCGCGCCGTGTTCAGGGCCTATCGCCCCGTAACATCTCCCGCTTGCCGGCAAAGCCCGGCAGGCGCTCGACGGCGAAGCCGGCAGCCGTGAGGTTGCGGCGGACGAAACCGGCCGCGGCATAGGTTGCGAAAGTGCCCCCCGGCACGGTCCTGTCGAAGACGAGCCGCATCAGGTCATCGGACCACATGTCCGGATTGCGGGCCGGCGCGAAGCCATCGAGATACCAGGCGTCGAAGCGTTCCTGCGCTACGCCGACGCCCTCGATCGCCGTGCCGCAGACGACCGTCAGCCGTACCTCACCGAACTCGATGTCTATCCGGTCCGCCGGCGCGTCCGGCCAACTGGCGACAAGCGCCTGCCGCTCGGCATCGATCTCCTGCCAGTGCGACAACGCCCGGGCGATCTCCTCGGCTTGCATCGGGAAGCGCTCGAAGGAAACGAAGTGAAGGCGTCCGCCTTTCGGTGTGACCTGTTTCCATTGCCGCCATGTTTCGCAGAAATTGAGCCCGGTGCCGAAGCCGAGTTCGCCGATGGTGAAGGCGCTGCATCCCTGCCATCGTCTAGGCAGCCTGTTGCCGGCGAGGAAGACGTGGCCGCATTCGACCCGTCCGTCCGTGCGGCAATAAAAGTGATCGCCAAATTCCACCGAATAGGGCATATCGCCCCCGTGCCATTCGAGGTTTTGCGCGACCGGAGGCTGGCTCTGGCGGAGATCGGTTGTTGTCATGTCGATGCGGATAATCTTCCCACTCTGCAGCGCCGCGCGTCCAGAAGGACGCGTTGCTGCATAATTTTATCCCGAGATCGAATCCGATCTAAAGAATTATGCGTTGGAAGGTCAATCGATGAGCGAAGTCTTGATCGTCGGCGGCGGGATCATGGGGCTGTGGGCCGCCCTCATGGCAGGACGCGCCGGCATCGAGACGCGGCTCCTCGAAGGCAAGACGATCGGTGCGGGGGCGAGCGGCGGTTTGCTCGGCGCGCTCATGCCGCATATGCCGGACCGCTGGAACGCCAAGAAGCAGTTCCAGTTCGATGCGCTGGTGGCGCTCGAAGGCGAGATTTCCCGGCTCGAGGAGGAGACCGGTCTGTCGGCCGGCTATCGCCGTTCCGGCCGGATCATGCCGCTCGGCAAACCGCATCTCAAGGACATTGCTCTCGGCCATGAACAGGATGCCGCGCGGCACTGGATCGCGGGTGAGCGGCGCTTCCACTGGCACGTGAGGGACGGCGAAGACGGCGACTGGCCGGCCATGCAGGCGGCACCGTTCGGCGTCGTGCACGACACGCTGGCCGCCCGCGTTTCGCCGCGAGACCTGCTTCGGGCGCTCCGCGCCGCAATCGCCGGTCTTCCCCATGTCCGGATCGAAGAGGGCGCCGAGGTCGCGTCGATCGATCCGGGGCGCGGCCGGCTCCTGCTTGCCGATCGGACTGCGTTGAGCTTCGGCCATTGCATCCTTGCGGCCGGCGTCGAGAGCTTCGCCTTCATCGACCGTTTGACAAGCCATGGGCAGGCGCCGAGCGGCGTCGCTGTCAAGGGGCAGGCGGCCCTGCTTCGCGCCGACATTGACCCGGCGTCTCCGATCCTCTTCACCGACGGGCTCTATATCGTTGCGCATGAAAACGGTCATGTGGCGGTCGGCAGCACCAGCGAAAATCGTTTCGACGCGCCATTTTCGACGGACGATCAGTTGCAGGCGCTGATCGACCGCGCGGCGGAACTCGCGCCCGCGCTTCTGGGTGCCCCGGTCGTCGAGCGCTGGGCGGGCCTGCGCCCGAAGGCAACTGGGCGCGAACCGATCGTTGGCCGCCATCCCGATCATGGCCGGCTGTCGATATTGACGGGCGGCTTCAAGGTCAGTTTCGGGATGGCGCATGTGCTGGCGCGATGGGTGATCGACGAGATTGCCGGTCGGCAGCCAAGCGTCGCCCTTCCCGACTCATTCCGGTGCGCGACCCATATCGAAGTGCTGCGATAGCCTGTTCGACTTCGTCAATCTGTCACGCAAATCACCTAATACGCGGCCCATGTGAATTGGAGCGGGTTCCCTCGTCCCGCTCTGAACCGGTTTCGGAGCCTGCGTCATGCGGTATGCCATTTGTTTCACTCCGCCAATGAGCGACCCGCTCTCTGCCGTTGCGGCGAGTTGGCTCGGGCGTAGCGTGTATTCGGGCGAGCCGGTGGAGTTTCCATCCATCGGCGCCCTCAGCGTCTCCGAAATTGCCTTCCATACCGCCGTCCCACGCCGGTTCGGCTTTCACGCCACGATCATGGCGCCCTTCCACCTGGCACCGGAAACCGACGAGGTCCAGCTCTTGAAGGCGCTGATGCACTTCACCACCGTCGAGGCGCCGCTGACGGTCGAGCGCATGGAACTGGCGCGCATCGGCCAGTGCTGGGGACTGGCGCCGCAGGTGCATTGCCATTCGGTGCATCTGCTTGCGGCACGGGTCGTCCAGGCGTTCGATCGCTTTCGCGCGCCGCTTAGCGAGGAGGAGGTCGAGCGCACGGATCCCGACCGGCTGACGGCGCCGCAATTCGCCAATCTCCATCGCTGGGGCGATCCTTTCGTGATGGACGAGTATCGTTTCAACCTGAAGCTTACAGGCCCCTTGAACGCTGCCGCCGAACGGCGGCTGGAGACGCCTCTGCGCGGATTGTTCGAGCCGCGCCTGGCCGAGCCGCTCGTCGTCGACAGCCTTGCGCTGTTCGTCGAACAGGATGCGGGGGCACCGTTGCGCGTGCATTCGCAGCATCCGCTCGGCAAGATTTCCGCGCGTCAGCGTGGGGACCGTGCAAGGCGCACGAGGACGGAGCTTCGCCACCCGGTGGACCCGTTGCCGCGCACAGCCGGGCCTTTGTTGACGCCGCGCTAGCGCGGGATGAGGAAAAGTGTGCGCGGTTTTCCGCCCGCATCCCGCACCGACTTCATGGATTCACGTTCATAATTTTAGGTCGATCCGACCTAAAATCATGTTCTTATCGAAAAGTGTGTGATGCTTTTCCGGACTTGCCCGGGTTGCTCTCTCGCGGTCATTTGCATCTCGACAATCCGGCCCGCGGTGCTACCGTTCCGGAAAGATCGAAGGGTGATTTGATGGCAGAGAAGACCTATCCGCGCGACCTCGTCGGCTATGGACGCACGCCGCCCGATCCGCGCTGGCCGCGCGAGGCGCGCATCGCTGTCCAGTTCGTGCTGAATTACGAGGAGGGCGGCGAGAGCTCTATTCTCGACGGCGATCCGGCGTCCGAATGCCTGCTGTCGGAAATCGTCGGCGCGCAGCCCTGGCCCGGGCAGCGCAACCTCAACATGGAATCCATCTATGAATATGGTGCGCGCGCGGGCTTCTGGCGGCTGTGGCGGCTGTTCACGAGTCGCGGCGTGACGCTGACGGTTTATGGCGTAACCCTTGCGATGGCGCGCAACCCCGAGGCAGTCGCGGCGATGAAGGAGGCGGGCTGGGAAATCGCCAGCCATGGGCTGCGCTGGCTCGAATACAAGGATTTCCCCGAGGAGATCGAGCGGCAGCACATACGCGAGGTAGTGCGGCTGCACACGGAACTGACGGGTGAACGGCCGCTCGGCCTCTACCAGGGCAAGCCTTCGGTAAACACGCTGAAGCTGGTGCTGGAAGAGGGCGGTTTCCTTTATTCCTGCGATTCCTACGCGGACGAGCTGCCCTATTGGGTGCCGGGGCTATCGCCCGACAAGCCGCATCTGATTATCCCCTATACGCTTGACGCGAATGACATGCGCTTCGCCACCAATCAGGGCTTCAACTCCGGCGACCAGTTCTTCACCTATCTCAAGGACACGTTCGACGTGCTCTATGAGGAAGGCAGGGGAGGCAGCCCGAAGATGATGAATGTGGGCCTGCATTGCCGCCTCGTCGGCCGGCCCGGGCGCGTGGCGGCGCTCGCCCGTTTCATCGACTACGTCATGTCGCACGACAAGGTCTGGGTGCCGCAGCGAATCGATATTGCGCGCCACTGGTACGAGCATCACAAGCCGGAAGGAATGCGCTGATGTCCGGGCGCGAGGAATTTGTCCGCCGCTTCGGCGGTCTCTTCGAACATTCGCCCTGGGTGGCGGAGCGGGCCTATGATCGCGCGGCCTCCGTCGGGTTGACCGCAGGCAACGTGCATTCGGCGCTCTGCACCGCCTTTCGCGCCGCCTCGCCCGCGGAACGCCTCGCCGTCCTCAGGGCCCATCCGGATCTCGCCGGCAAGCTGGCGGTTGCCGGGGAACTCACCCCCGACTCGCGCGCGGAACAGGCGTCCGCAGGACTCGACCGTTTGTCGCCCGAGGAACATGCGCGCTTCACCGCCCTCAACGACGCCTATACGAAGAAATTCGGCTTCCCCTTCATCATTGCGGTGAAGGGGCTGACGAAGGACGAAATTCTCGCCGCCTTCGAGCGACGCATTGACAATTCCATGGAAGAGGAATTTGAAACCGCCTGCGCGCAGGTGGAGCAGATCGCACGGCTGCGCCTCAAATCCATGCTTCCGGGAGATGATTATGCCTGACAGTGCCGTTCCTGACCTGCCCGCCCGCGTCTCGTCGCGGCCCGGTGTTCGCGGGCTGAGAGCGGGAAGCAAGGCCTGATGTCGCATCTGCTGTCGATCGAGCCCCTGACAAAGGAGGCTTTTGCGCCGTTCGGAACCGTCATCGAGGCGGATCCGGCGTCGATGCGCATCATCAATGGCGGTAATACCGAGCGGTTTCATGCCCTTGCGGAGGCTGACGTCGTCGGCGCGGACGCACGCGTCGTGATCAATCTCTTCCGTGGCGAGCCGCGGACCTTTCCCTATGCGCTCGGCATGATGGAGCGGCATCCGCTCGGTAGCCAGAGCTTCTCGCCGCTCGAGGATCAGCCCTGGCTCGCAGTGGTCGCCGAGGACGAAGGCGGGCGCCCCGGCCGGCCGCGGGTCTTCCTGGCGAGCGGCCGGCAGGGCGTCAATTATGGCCGAAACGTCTGGCATCATCCGCTGATGGCGATCGGTACCGTGAGCAATTTCCTCGTCGTCGATCGCGCCGGACCGGGTAATAATCTGGAGGAGTTCTTTTACGAGGCGCCCTTCATCATTCCCGATCCGCTTCCGACGGAGAATATTCGATGAGCAAGACCGGCCGCCTGACGACCCATGTTCTCGACACTGCGCGCGGCAAGCCTGCCCAGGGGCTGCGCATCGATCTCTATCGGCTTGAGGGCGAGGAACGGCTCCTGCTTCGCACGGTCGGGACCAATAGCGACGGCCGGGTCGACGGCCCGCTTGCCGAAGGCGCCGGCCTCACGGCGGGCATCTACGAGCTGGTTTTCCACGCCGGAGATTATCTCAGGGCGGCCGGCACGGCGCTTCCCGAGCCGGCCTTTCTCGATCTCATCCCCTTGCGCTTCGGGATCGCCGACCCCGAAAGCCACTACCACGTGCCTTTGCTGCTCTCGCCCTACGGTTATTCCACCTATCGGGGCAGTTGAAGCGCCGCCGGGCGTACCCGGCCATATCACCTATTCCGCGATGATGTCGCGCCCGACGTCGGCGATGCGGCGCTTGCCGCAAAGCGCCATGGTGATGTCCATCTCCTTGCGGATGATGTCGAGGGCAAGCGTCACGCCTTCCTTGCCCATGGCGCCCAGGCCATAAAGGAACGGACGGCCGATATAGGTGCCCTTGGCACCCAGCGCGATCGCCTTCAAAACATCCTGACCGGACCGAATGCCCCCGTCCACGTGAACTTCGATCTGGTGGCCGACGGCATCGACAATGCGCGGCAGCATGCTGATGGAAGACGGCGCGCCGTCAAGCTGACGGCCGCCATGGTTCGAGACGATGATCGCGTCGGCGCCGGACTTGGCGGCCATTTTGGCGTCTTCCGGATCGAGAATACCCTTGAGGATAAGCGGACCGCCCCAGCGCTCCTTGATCCACTCGACATCCTTCCAGGAGAGTTGCGGGTCGAACTGCTCGGCCGTCCAGGCGCTGAGCGAGGAAAGGTCCGTGACGCTTTTCGCGTGGCCGACAATATTGCGGAAGGTGCGTCGCCTGGTGCCGAACATCTTCATGCACCAGCGCGGCCGTGTCGCCATCATCCAGAGGTGTTTCGGCGTCATGCGCGGCGGCGCCGACAGGCCGTTACGCAGGTCCTTGTGGCGCTGGCCCAAAACCTGCAGGTCGAGCGTCAGGACCAGCGCCGAGCATTTTGCGGCCTTTGCGCGGTCGATGAGGTTGAGCACGAATTCGCGCTCGCGCATGACATAGAGCTGAAACCAGAAAGGTTTCGTCGTCACCGAGGCGACGTCCTCGATCGAGCAGATGCTCATGGTCGACAGCGTGAAGGGAATGCCGAAGGCCTCTGCCGCCTGGGCGGCAAGCATTTCGCCGTCGGCGTGCTGCATGCCGGTCAGGCCCGTCGGAGCGAGCGCTACCGGCATCGATACCTTCTGGCCGATCATCGTCGTCTCCAGCGAGCGATCGGTCATGTCGACCAGAACCCGCTGGCGCAGCTTGATTTTCTGGAAGTCCTCCTCGTTTGCCCGATAGGTCCCCTCGGTCCAGGCGCCGCTGTCCGCATAGTCGAAGAAGAGCTTCGGAACGCGCCGCTTGGCGAGGGCCTTGAGATCGTGGATGTCGAGGATTTGCGTCATGGGTCTCGGCCTTCAACGATGATGACTGCCGAGCCCTTATCATGTTTCAAGCAGGGGCGTAATAGCGCGAGGCGGAAGAGGTAAAAAAAATTGACCTCTCCATTCAGGGCGCGCCGAGCGGCGATTTGGCCGGCCGGCCGGCCACATAGGTCTCGGCCACGGCGCGGTCGTCGCCCATCGTCTGCAGCAGGAAGAGCTCGTCGGCGAGCGAATTGACCACTTCGGCCCTGAGCGCCATGGCCGGTGTCGCCGCCATGTTCAGAACCGTGAGATCGGCATCGGTGCCCGGCTCCAGCGTGCCGATGCGATCGGCAAGCGACAGCGCCTCGGCATTGCCGCGCGTCATCATGTAGAAGGTCTCGAACGGGTTCAGCCGTTCACCCTGCAACTGCAGGATCTTGTAGGCCTCGTCGAGCGTCTTCAGCATCGAATAGCTGGTGCCGCCGCCGATATCGGAGGCGACCGAGACGCGCACCGGCTTTTCGCGCCTTGACAAGGCGCGCAATGGAAAAAGGCCGGAGCCGAGGAAGAGGTTCGATGTCGGGCAGAAGACGGCGACGGAGCCGCTCTCGCTCATCGCATCGGCCTCGCGCTCGGAGAGATGGATGCAATGGCCGAAGAGGCTCTTGCGCCCGAGCAACCCGTAGCGGGCGTAGACATCGGTATAGTCCTTCGCCTCCGGATAGAGCTCGCAGGTCAAGGCGATCTCGTCGCGGTTCTCGGATAGATGCGTCTGGACGTGCAGGTGCGGGAATTCGCACAGAAGCGATTGCGCGACCTCCATCTGCTCCGGTGTCGAGGTGATGGCGAAACGCGGAGTAATGGCGACATGGTTGCGGCCCTTGCCGTGCCAAGCGGCAATGACGGCGCGTGTCTCGTCATAGCTCGTTTCGGGCGTATCGAGGAGGCCCTGGGGGGCGTTGCGGTCCATCATCACCTTGCCCGCGACCATACATGTCCCGCGCCTGAGGCTCTCGGCAAAGAAGGCATCGGCCGAGGCCTTGTGCACGGAGCAATAGGCCGTTGCCGTCGTCGTGCCGTGGCGCGCCATCTCGTCGAAAAAGTGTCGCGCGATCCGCTCGGCATGCGCCGTTTCGACGAAGCGGCACTCCTCGGGAAACGTATAGGTGTTCAGCCATTCCAGCAGGTTGGCCGCATAGGAGGCCAGCACCTGCATCTGCGGAAAGTGCAGGTGCGTGTCGATCAGGCCCGGCACGATGAGAGATGGCCGGTGGTCGATCTCCTTCACCCCCTCCGGTGCTGCGGCCTTGACGGTGGCATAAGTGCCGGCGGCCTTGATCAGCCCGTCCTCGATAAGCAGGGCGCCATCGCTTTCGTAAGAATAGGCGGCGCTGTCGTCGATGCTTTGCGGCGCGCGGTCGAAACTCAAGGTGCGGCCGCGAATGAGGGTGGGTGTCATCGTGTCTCCCCGACGGCGCTTTCGAACCAGGTCGTGATCAGACCACGTTCCTCCGCCGTCATGTCGGTTATGTTGGCGGGCGGCATCGCATGGCTGCGCCCGGCCTGGATATAGATTTCGCGTGCACGGGCGGCAATCTCGGCGTCGCTCTCGAGCGTGACGCCGAGGGGCGGGCGGGCGATGCCCTCATAGACGGGTTCGGCCGCATGGCACATGCTGCAGCGGGTGGAAATCGCCTCCTTCACCGCCGGAAAATGCGCGTTCCCGGCAAAGCGGGCAAAGGCCGGCGCGGCCTCGGCCCGTACTTCGCCGGTCAAGACCTTCGGGACCGTCGAAAGCCAGATGATGAGGATGAAGAGAAGCACGGTGGCGAGCCAGGTCCAGGTCGGCTTGCCCTTGCGCGCATGCGTGGTGTTGAACCAGTGGCGAATGGTGACGCCCATCAGGAAGACGAGCGCCGCGATGATCCAGTTGAAGTCCGTCGCGAAGGCCAGCGGGTAGTGGTTTGACAGCATGAAGAAGATGACGGGCAGCGTCAGGTAGTTATTGTGCAACGAGCGCTGCTTGGCCTGAGCGCCAAGCCTCGGATCCGGCGTGCGCCCGGCGATCAGGTCGGCAACGACGATCTTCTGGTTGGGGATGATGATGAAGAAGACGTTGGCCGACATGATCGTCGCCGTGAAGGCGCCCAGATGCAGAAAGGCGGCGCGGCCGGTGAAGACCTGCGTATAGCCCCAGGCGATAGCGACGAGAACGCCGTAAAGCAGGATCATCAGCCCCCAGGTATTCTTGCCGAGCGGCGATTTGCAGAGCAGGTCGTACAGGATCCAGCCGAGTCCGAGCGAGGCAAGTGAGAGTGCGATCGCGGTCGTTGCGGAAATGTCAAGCACATGCCGGTCGATCAGGAAGAGATCGGCGCCGCCGTAATAGACGATGCAGAGCATGGCGAAGCCGGAGAGCCAGGTTGAGTAGGATTCCCATTTGAACCAGGTGAGGTGCTCCGGCATCCTCTCGGGCGCAACCAGATATTTCTGGATATGATAGAAGCCACCGCCATGGACCTGCCATTCCTCGCCATAGGCGCCAGGGGGCAGGTGGTCGCGCTTCACCAAGCCGAGGTCGAGCGCGATGAAATAGAAGGATGAGCCGATCCAGGCGATGGCGGTGACGACATGCAGCCAGCGGACGGCAAAAGCCAGCCATTCCCAAGCAATGGCGAATTCGTACATTCAGTTCCCCTTTTTCTCCGGTCGCCCAACCTTGCGAGAAAAAGCG
Source organism: Sinorhizobium sojae CCBAU 05684 (assembly GCF_002288525.1). Taxonomy (NCBI): domain Bacteria; kingdom Pseudomonadati; phylum Pseudomonadota; class Alphaproteobacteria; order Hyphomicrobiales; family Rhizobiaceae; genus Sinorhizobium; species Sinorhizobium sojae. The sequence continues at coordinate 2,404,941 of NZ_CP023067.1, read as the reverse complement.
GTGGCGGGGAAGGGGCGATTTCGTTCTCCGGCCGCATTTCACGAGTGACGCTCGCCTCCGCGAAGCTCATCTTTTACAAAAGCTTAGAGTGACGCCCTGGAAGTTCGACTGAGACGTTTCAACATCAGCATTAAGCGAGGCCGTCCGGCCCGAGCGCGCCCATAATCCAGTCGCGGAAGGCGCGGATCTTGGGCGTGTTGCGGCGCGCATGGGGATAGACGAGCCAATAATCGTGGCCGTCGCTGCTGCGCAGATCGAAGGGCTGGTAAAGCCTGCCGAGCGCCACGTCGTCGCTATAGAACCCCGGCATCAGGATCGCCACGCCCTGGCCGGCGACAGCTGCACGAGCCTCGAAGGCCTGGGCACCGAGACGGTTTGCCGGCCGCCCCGCGAGGTCCGGGTCCGCGATGCCGGCGGCGTGGAACCATAACGGCCACCAGGGATCTCGCGGGTCGATGATGCGGAGCTTCAGCAGGTCTGCCGGCGTGCGCACGCCGCCGATCGTCTCCGCAAGTGCAGGGCTGAGCATTGGCGTAAACTCCACCCGCATTAACTGGTGGCTGATGAGACCCGGCCAGTCGCCCTTGCCGGAGCGGATCGCCACGTCGACCGACTCCTTGCTGAAATCGACGATCGCGTCGTTTGCCACCAGACGTACGGCAATGTTTGGGTGTGCAAACTGGAATGTGCCGATCTCTCGGGCGAGCCATTGTGAGGCAAAGGTCGCAGTCGAGCTGATGAGTAGTGTAGCCTCAGTGTCGCCGCGGGCCGACGCAACCGCCTCCTTGAGAATTTCGAAGGCCTCCGTCACCTTCGGCGCCAGCTGTTCGCCGACCTCCGTCAGGGAGACATGACGCGGACGCCTGAGGAACAGCGGTTCGCCGACATTCTCCTCCAGGAGTTTGATCTGGTAGCTGACCGCGGTCTGGGTCATGCCAAGCGCTTCCCCGGCCTTGGTGAAGCTGCCGAGCCGGGCGGCTGCCTCAAATACCCGCAGCGCGTTCAGCGGGAACTGCTTCGACATCTTCATGGATAAGTTCTCTTGATGCATAGAGACGGACGTTCGATTGGAATTGGAGCACCGTTATCGGCATCCTGCAAGTCAACTTCACTCATCTGCAACAGGTGCGACGATGACTTGGGATGCACTGGAAAGCACTGGAACGAAAGCATTATTGCCGAACCGCCTATTATCGGGGCTGGTCTCGGGTCTGGCACTGCTGTTGAAGCCGCGCTATCCGCGTCTGGACGTCGGAACCGTGTCGGATCACATGAAGAGAGATATGGGTTTTATGGACGGACGGGCGCCTCGAAAAGAAGGGGATGTGCTTGATTAGAGGCTGGAATTGCGCTCAACCGGCCTGCCGGCCGCCTTCTCCCCGCAAGCGGGGAGAAGGACAAGCGGCACCCCCAGTCACCTCTCCCCGTCAGAACGGAGAGGGCTAGGGGTGAGGGGAAAACTCATATCTTTTTCAAGCGTTCCACCGCCATGAGCACCCGTTCCGGGGTCGCCGGCGCGTCCAGTCGCGGGCATTCGCGGTAATCGGCGACGCTCGCGATCGCCATGGAGAGGGCCTCGAGCACCGAGATCGGCAGCATCAGCGGCGGTTCCCCCACCGCCTTGGAACGGCCGACCGTCTTTTCGGCGTTTTCCGACCATTCGGCGAGGCGGACGTTGAAGATCTTCGGCCGGTCCGAGGCGAGCGGAATCTTATAGGTGGAGGGCGCATGCGTTCTCAGCCGTCCCTTGTCGTCCCACCAGAGTTCTTCCGTCGTCAACCAGCCCATGCCCTGGACGAATCCGCCTTCGACCTGGCCGATATCGATCGCCGGGTTGAGCGAACGGCCGACATCGTGCAGGACGTCGGCGCGCTCCACCTGATATTCCCCCGTCAGCGTGTCGATCGAGACCTCGGACACCGCGGCGCCATAGGCGAAATAATAGAAGGGGGAGCCGTGCCCGGTGCTGCGATTCCAGTGGATCTTCGGCGTCGCGTAAAAGCCCGCGGCGGAAAGCTGCACGCGTGCCGCGTAGGCTTGGGCGACAAGCTCCGCGAAGGGGATCAGCTCTTCGCCAATCCTCACGTGGTTGGGCACGAAGGTGACGTTTTCAACCGTCGTCTGCCAGCGCTCGGCGGCAAAGGCCGCGAGCCGTTCCTTGATCTGCCGCGCCGCATCGAAGGCGGCCATGCCGTTGAGGTCCGAGCCCGAGGAGGCGGCGGTTGCCGAAGTGTTCGGTACCTTGCCGGTCGTCGTCGCGGTGATCTTCACGCGGTCGATATCGATCTGGAAACCATCGGCAAGGACCTGCGCCACCTTGGTGTAGAGCCCCTGGCCCATTTCGGTGCCGCCGTGATTGAGATGCACTGAACCGTCCGAATAGATATGGACGAGCGCACCGGCCTGATTGAGATGGGTAAGCGTGAAGGAAATGCCGAACTTCACCGGCGTCAGTGCAATACCCTTGCGGATCACCCGGCTGGACCGGTTGAATTCGATGATCGCCGCCCGCCGCGCCTGATAGTCGGCGCTTGCCTCCAAGTCGTCGACGATGCGGCGGATGATGTTGTCCTCGACCCTCTGGTGATAGGGCGTGATGTCGCGGCCGGACTCCTTATCGCCATAGAAATTCAGCTTGCGGACTGCGAGCGGGTCCTTGCCGAGCGCATAGGCGATCTCCTCGATGATCCGCTCGCCGCCAAGCATGCCCTGCGGGCCGCCAAAGCCGCGAAAGGCGGTGTTCGAGACCGTGTTCGTCTTCAGCGGCTGTGAGGTCAGCCGCACGTGCGGATAGAAATAGGCATTGTCCGCATGGAACAGGGCGCGATCGGTGACGGGGCCGGAAAGGTCGGCGGAATAGCCGCATCGCGCGGCGTAGTTCGCCTGGACCGCCCGAATGCGGCCCTCGTCATCGAAGCCGACCTCATAGTCGACGAGAAAGTCATGCCGCTTGCCCGTGGCGATCATGTCGTCGTCGCGATCCGGGCGGAACTTGACGGCGCGACGGAGTTTGCGCGCGGCGACCGCCGCAAGGGCCGCGAACTGATTGCCCTGCGTTTCCTTGCCGCCGAAGCCGCCGCCCATGCGGCGGACATTCACCGTCACCGCATTGGAGGGCACCCCAAGCACTTGCGCGACCATATGCTGGATCTCGGTCGGGTGCTGGGTCGACACCCAGACGGTCACCTCGTCATCCTCGCCGGGGATCGCGAGCGCGATGTGACCCTCCAGGTAGAAATGTTCCTGGCCGCCGATCCGCATCTGTCCCTTGAGCCGGCGAGGCGCCCGCTGCAGCTCGGTTTCGGCATCGCCGCGCTCGAGCGTCAGCGGCGGCGTCACGAGTTCGCCGCCCGCAGCTTTCGCCTCGCCGACATCGACCAGCGGCGGCAGGTCCCGGTAGGTGATCCTGGCAAGCCGTGCAGCGCGGCGGGCGATGTCGCGCGTCTCGGCAATGACCGCGAAGGCCGGTTGTCCATGAAACTGCACCAGGCCGTCGGCGAGCACCGGCTCGTCGTGCAGATGCGTCGAACTGATGTCGTTGGAATGCGGCATGTCCCTGGCAGTCAGAACGCGGACGACGCCCGGGACCGCGGCAACGGCGGAAAGGTCCATCTCCAGGATCTCGGCATGCGCCCGGTCGGTGAGGCCGAGCGCGCCGTGCAAGGTGCCGACCGGTTCCGGCATGTCGTCGATATAGTCGGCGGTGCCGGCGACGTGCTTGTGGGCGCTGTCGTGGGGGAGCCGCGCGTGCATCGGTCCGACGATGGTGGCTTCGTCTTCGAAAGTGGATTTATCCATCCTGTTGATTCCTTTCGAGGAAGCTGCCCTTCATCCGGCCTGCCCGTCCTCTGCAGCTGCTGCGCAGCAGCTGCCCGTCATTCTCGAAGCCGGCCTTCATGCCAACTCCTCGAACCGCTGCAACTGTGCCGGCTGGCCCGCGCCTACCAGGAAGAAGCGCATCAGCAGGTTCTTCGCCGCCAGCATGCGATAGGCGCTGGTGGCACGCCAGTCGGTAAGGGGCTGATAATCCGTCTCGAAGGCTGGTTGCACCGCACGAATTGTCTCCTCCGTCCAGGGCTGGCCCACAAGCGCCGCCTCCACCGCCTTTGCCCGCTTCGGCGTCGCCGCCATGCCGCCATAGGCGATATGGGCTGCGGTTACGCGGTTCGCTTCATCGAGGGAGATGCGGAAAGCACCGAGCAGGGCGGAGATGTCCTCGTCGCGGCGCTTCGAAATCTTGTAGGCGGCGAAAAGATCACCCGCCGGCAGCGCCGGAACGAAGATGCTTTCGAGGAATTCTCCAGGCTTCCGGTCCTGTTTGCCATAGGCGAGGAAGAAATCCTCGAGCGGAAGCGTGCGTGGGCCGGCTTTCGAGCGCAATGTCACGATCGCTCCGAGAGCGATCAGCGGCGGCGGGCTGTCGCCGATCGGCGAGCCGTTGGCGATATTGCCGCCGATCGTGCCCATATTGCGCACCTGTTCGCCGCCGACACGTTCGAGAAGACGGCCGAATGTCGGATAGGCCGGTGCGAGGGCGTCATGGGCCTCCGTATAGCTGACGCAGGCACCAATCGTCAGGCCGGCATCCGAGCGCTCGATCCGCTGCAATTCGGCAATGCCGTTGATGAAGACGACCGGGTTCAGGGATCGCATCTGCTTCGTCACCCAAAGGCCGACATCGGTGGCGCCGGCGACGATTGTGGCGGCCGGATGTTCGGCGAGTACCGCCGCGAGGCCGGCCGTATCTGCCGGCACGATCAGACAGTCCTCGTCCTTACGAATGGTGATCGTTTGCGTCGGCCGAAGTTCTTCGAGCCGCGCGGCAACCGCGTCCCGCATACGCGTGATCGGATCGAATATCGCCGAAGGCCGCGCCTTGGCCGCGGCTTCGGCCGCCCGCACGATCGGCTCATAGCCGGTGCAGCGACAGAGATTGCCCTGCAGCGCCTTTTCGATTGCAGCGCGGCTCGGCGTGTCGTTGGTCAGCCACAGCCCGTATAGCGACATGACGATACCCGGCGTGCAGAACCCGCATTGCGAGCCGTGGAAATCCACCATTGCCTGCTGCACCGGATGGAGTGTGCCGTCCCGGGCAGCCATGTGCTCGACGGTCACGACATGCGTCGCATTGAGGGAGCCCAGAAAGCGGATGCAGGCGTTCACGGTCTCATACACGAGTTTTCCGCCGCCACGGCCGCCGGCGGTGTCGGCAAGGCGTCCGACGAGCACCGTGCAGGCGCCGCAGTCGCCCTCGGCGCAGCCCTCCTTGGTGCCGGTGAGGCGGCGGTCAAGCCGCAGATAGTCAAGCAGCGTCGCGGTGGGAGGGACCGCTGAAAGGGCGACTTCCGCGTCGTTGAGGATGAACCGGATGCTGTCGGATGCCGTTGCCATGGGCCGTCTCGCTCTACTGGGCCGTCCAGCCGCCATCCATCGAGACATGCGTGCCGGTGATCTGGGCGGCATCGTCGCTGGCGAGATAGAGCGCCAACGACGCCACCTGCTCCACGGTGATGAACTTCTTCGTCGGCTGCCCCTTGAGCATCACCTCGTTGACCACCTGTTCTTCCGTGATGCCGCGCGTCCGCGCCTGATCCGGAATCTGCTTTTCGACGAGCGGCGTCAGCACATAGCCGGGGCAGATCGAGTTCGCCGTGATGCCGTTTTCCGCCACCTCCAGGGCGACGGTCTTGGTGAGCCCCATGACGCCGTGCTTGGCCGCGACATAGGCGGACTTGAAGGGAGAGGCGACGAGCCCGTGCGCCGAGGCGATGTTGACAATGCGGCCCCAGCCCTTCTGCTTCATCGCCGGAACGGCCGCGCGGATCGTATGGAAAGAGGACGAAAGATTGATGGCGATGATCCGGTCCCATTGTTCGACCGGGAAGTCTTCGATCTTCTCGACGAATTGCACGCCGGCATTGTTGACGAGAATATCGGTGCCGCCGAAGCGCGAGACAGCGGTGGCCATCAGGTCGGCGATTTCCTCCGGCTTCGTCATGTCGGCCGGGTGGTAGAGCACCGTCCCGGAGGTGAGGCCTGCGACAGCGTCCGTCACCGCCTGGATCTCCTCCGGTTTGCCGAAACCGTTCAACAGGATATTGGCGCCGGTCTTGGCGAAGGCCTTGGCGATGGCCAGTCCGATGCCGCTTGTCGAACCCGTTATGACCGCAGTTTTCGTCATTCTCGATCTCTCCCTCGGCGTCGCGATGGTCCGTCTCGCCCGTCGTTCGTTTTGCAATGCAAGATCTTAAGCCTACGCGCAAAAGCGCGCCGGTGACAATTGTGTTTTTCGACCCCGCAAAGCAGAGTCGGGGCAGATGCGAAACAGAATGGAGTTGCGTTTTGTTTTCGTTTGACATTCGTTTTTTCATCGTATTGAACTCTTTCGAATGCCTTTGAGGAAGGGCGAAAAGACAGGATGAGCAGAGCCGGGCGGGGTGTCGCCCACGTCCTGTTCTTGAAACATCGCGTGCCGAGGAGGGGCATATGGGCGGATATATTCTTGCTATCGATCAAGGTACGACCTCGAGCCGCGCGATTGTTTTCGACGGCGCGCAGAAGATCGCCGGCGTCGGCCAGAAGGAATTCACGCAGTACTTCCCGAAGTCGGGCTGGGTGGAGCATGATCCGGAGGAGATCTGGCAGACGGTGATTTTCACCGTCAAGCAGGCGATCGCGCAGGCCGGCATTTCCGCAAGCGATATCGCGGCGATCGGAATCACCAACCAGCGTGAGACGGCGGTCGTGTGGGACCGCGAAACCGGCAGGCCGATCCACAATGCGATCGTCTGGCAGGACCGTCGCACTGCGGCCTTCTGCGACAAGCTCAAGAAGAAAGGGCTGGAAAAGACCTTCGCCAGGAAGACCGGCCTTTTGCTCGATCCCTATTTCTCCGGGACCAAGCTCAACTGGCTCCTTTCCAATGTGAAGGGGGCGCAGGCGCGCGCCGCGAAGGGCGAGCTCTGCTTCGGCACCATCGACACCTTCCTCATCTGGCGGCTGACCGGCGGCCAATCCTTCGTTACCGATGCGACCAATGCTTCGCGTACCCTGATCTACAACATCGTCGACAATGCCTGGGACGACGAATTGCTCGCGATCCTGCGCATTCCGCGGTCGATGCTCCCGGAGGTGAAGGATTGCGCTGCCGATTTTGGGGTCGCTGATCCTACGCTCTTCGGTGCCGCGATTCCGATACTCGGCGTTGCGGGCGATCAGCAGGCGGCGACGATCGGCCAGGCCTGCTTCGAACCCGGCATGCTCAAGTCGACCTACGGCACCGGCTGCTTCGCCCTGCTCAATACCGGCAAGGACATCGTCCGCTCGAAGAACCGCCTGCTCACGACGATCGCCTATCGCCTCGGTGGTGAGACCACCTATGCGCTCGAAGGTTCGATCTTCGTCGCCGGAGCAGCGGTGCAATGGCTGCGCGACGGGCTCAAGGTCATCAAGGCGGCGCCGGACACGGGCACGCTTGCCGAAAGTGCCGATCCCTCCCAGGACGTCTATCTCGTGCCGGCCTTCACCGGCCTCGGTGCACCGCATTGGGACCCGGATGCCCGCGGGGCGATCTACGGAATGACGCGCAATACAGGGCCCGCCGAGTTCGCCCGTGCGGCGCTGGAATCCGTCTGCTACCAGACTCGCGACCTGCTCGATGCCATGCATCGGGATTGGCGCAGCAACAGCAAGGAAACGGTGCTGCGCGTCGACGGCGGCATGGTCGCTTCCGACTGGACGATGCAGAGACTGGCCGACCTGCTCGATGCGCCGGTCGACCGGCCGGTGATCCTCGAGACCACCGCGCTCGGTGTCGCCTGGCTCGCCGGCAGCCGCGCCGGCGTCTGGCCGGACAGGCAGGAATTCGCCAAGTCCTGGGCCCGTGACCGACGCTTCGAGCCGAAGATGGACGGGCCAACCCGCAAGGGCAAGTTGAAAGGCTGGCGGAGCGCCGTCAAGCGGACGCTGGTGGCAGCGTAGAGAGTGCCGCTTTGCCCCTCACCCTATACCCTCTCCCCTCTCCCCACACGCGGGGCGAGGGACTTGGAGTTTGCGGCGTCGCCTTCACTGAGTCAAAGATAGCCGCCGTTGGGGACTGGGAGCGTGCCGCGAGTCTCCTTCGCCCGCTTGCGGGGAGAAGGTGGCCGGCAGGCCGGATGAGGGGCGGAAACTTCATGCTCCGTCGGAAACAGAGTGTTTCCTGAACGCGCCTTTGCGGCCTGAGCGCCAACTGACTATCTCATCGCGCAGAGCAAACAGGATGCTGCCATGGAACTCGGGCTTTACACATTCGCGGATGTCGATCTGAATGCCGCCGACAAGGGCGCCGAAGGGCGCCGCCGGCTTGCCAATCTCATCGAGGAGATCGAGCTTGCCGACCAGGTGGGGCTCGACGTCTTCGGACTTGGCGAGCATCACCGGCCGGATTACGCGGTCTCCGCACCGGCGGTGGTGCTTGCGGCGGCCGCGGCGCGCACCAGCCGCATCCGGCTGACGAGTGCAGTGACGGTGCTGAGTTCGGATGACCCGGTGCGCGTCTTTCAGCAGTACGCGACCCTCGACCTCCTTTCCAATGGCCGCGCCGAGATCATGGCCGGGCGCGGCTCCTTCATCGAATCCTTCCCGCTCTTCGGCCAGTCGCTCGATGATTACGACCAGCTCTTCGCCGAGAAGCTGGATCTCCTGCTCAAGCTCCGGGAGACCGAGAAGGTCACCTGGACTGGCGAGATACGGCCGGCGATCAACGACCGCGGCGTCTATCCGCGGCCGCTGCAGGATCCGTTGCCGCTCTGGATCGCCGTCGGCGGTACGCCGCAGTCGGTTGCGCGTGCCGGCGCCCTCGGGCTGCCGATGGCGCTTGCCATCATCGGAGGCGAGCCGCGGCGTTTCGCACCGCTCTTCGACCTCTATCGCGAGGCCGCCCGCCGCGCCGCGCAGGATGTCTCGAAGCTGAAGACGAGCATCAATGTACATGGCTTCATCGCCGACACGACGGAGACGGCGGCCGATCAGTTCTACGGCCCCCAGGCCGAGGTGATGGACCGTATCGGCCGCGAACGTGGCTGGGGGCCGACGAGCCGTGCGCAATACGAGCAGGCACGGAGCCCGACCGGCAACCTCTTCATCGGCGATCCGGAGACGGTTGCCCGGAAGATCGTCGTTCATCAGCGGCTCTTCCGCAACGATCGCTTCCTCCTGCAGATGGCGATCGGGCTCATGCCGCACGACCAGATCATGCGCGGCATCGAACTCTACGGCACCAAGGTGGCCCCGCTTGTCCGGGAGATGCTGGCGGAGGAGGCGGTCGGCGACTGAAGGGACGACGCAGTCGGGGAACTGGCATAAGCCCCGCCGGTACGCTAAATGTGCCGGCGAAAGCGAGACACCATGACCCTCAACAACGACGAAGACCTCGAACGGCTGAAGGAAATCGGCCGCATCTGCGCCAATGCGCTCCAGGCGATGGGCGACGCACTCGAGCCGGGCATAACGACCGCGGAGCTCGATGCCATCGGCCGCAAGGTGCTGGAGGATGCGGGGGCGCGCTCGGCGCCGGAGCTCTGCTACCGTTTTCCGGGCGCGACCTGCATCAGTGTCAACGAGGAAATCGCCCACGGCATTCCTGGCAGCCGGGTGATCCAGGCGGGCGATCTCGTCAATATCGATGTCTCTGCCGAAAAGGACGGCATCTTCGCCGATACGGGCGCGTCGTTCCCTGTGCCGCCGGTGACGGCTGCGATCGACCGCCTCTGCCGCGACGGCAGGCGCGCCATGTGGGTGGGTCTCAAGCAGGTGCGGCCGAACCAGCCGCTTGCGGCCATCGGCAATGCCATTGGCGAATTCGCGCGCAAGAACCGCTATTCGCTCGTCACCAATCTCGCAAGCCACGGCATTGGCCGCTCGCTCCACGAGGAGCCCGGCGAAATCGCCACCTGGCCCGACCCTTCGGAGCGGCGACGGATGAGCGAAGGCATGGTCTTTACGGTGGAGCCGTTTCTGTCGATGGGGGCGCATTGGGCCGAGGGCGGAGACGACGACTGGACCCTCTACAGCGAACCGCGCGCACCGACGGTGCAATACGAACATACGGTCGTCGTCGCCCGCGGTGGTCCGCTAGTGGTGACGCTGCCGGGTTGAGTTTGCCGAAGCAGATCGTTCCTTCAAATATTCTGATTTGTTGCTTTGCTGTTGCGGTGCAATAAGAAGCAATGAGCACGCTCCAGGGAGTGCCGGACCGCGACGGCAGGCGACCCGGCGACACCGTCGTCGAAGGAAACGATCCGCACCCAAGGGAGCATACGGAAGATTTGCCGTCTGCCAGCCTGCACGCTGTTTCGAGCGGAAGCCTCCTTGCGACCGCCATTGCCGGCGCCACCGCGATGGCGGTGGCGATGGGCTTCGGCCGGTTCTCCTATACGCCGATCCTGCCGGCCATGATGGCGGATGCGGGGCTTTCACCCGCGGAGGCCGGGCTGATCGCCTCGGCGAATTTCGTCGGCTATCTGGCCGGTGCCGTACTGGCGGCCTATGGCTGGGCCAACGGCCACGAACGCAGAATCGGCGTGGCCGCCTTGGCGGCTACGGCACTGCTGCTTGGCGTCATGGGATTTGCCGCGTCTGTGCTCGCCTTTGGCCTCATCCGCTTCCTTGCGGGCCTCGCAAGCGCCTTCGCCATGGTCTTCGTATCAGGGATCGTGCTGGGGGAGGGCCTGCGCGCGAGATCGGAGCATGTGGCGTCGGTCCATTTCGGCGGTGTCGGGTTCGGCATCGCCCTGTCCTCGATTGTTGTCTGGACGGCGCCGCTTGCCGGTGTCGGCGATCTTTCCGACTCGCACGGACACTGGTTTGCCGGCGCTCTCGTTGCGCTTGCGGGCACCGCTCTCGTTGCGGTTCTGTTGCCGGAGAGTGGCACGGCAACGGAGGCGGGACGGCCGGAGGCGCCGCTTTTCTGGACGAGACCGCTCACGGTGGTGACGCTCACCTACGGCTTCTTCGGATTCGGCTATGTGATTACCGCCACCTTTCTCGTCGCCATGGCGCGCGAGGCGGGCGGGGGGGAATTCCTGGCTTGGCTGCTGACGGGCGCCAGTGCCGCATTGTCGGTGCAGCTCTGGCGTTTCGCCGTGCCGCGCTTCGGTCTGGCGGGCGTATATGCCATCGGGCTTCTCGTCGAGGCGGCCGGCCTTGTCCTGGCCGTGTCTTTGCCCGGATCCTTGGCACCGCTCGTGGGCGGTCTGATGTTGGGCCTCACCTTTATGATGATCACGGCCTACGGCCTTCAGATCGGCCGCCGCCTCGCCCCCGAGAGCCCGCGCCGGGCACTCGCTTTCATGACCGCCACCTTCGGCGTGGGGCAGATCATAGGGCCTCTGGCGGCCGGCTGGCTGGCCGAATGGACCGGAAGCTTCACGCTGCCGACATTGGTAGCCGCCTTTGTGCTGCTGGTGTGCGGTGGCGTCGTGGTGCTGGAGCGGCGCGGAATCAACGCCGCGCTCGCCGCACCGCATCCATGATCTCGCGGCGCTCTCATGAAATAACGGTAACATTCGCATTGCCGAATTGTTGACGCGGGCAAATTGCCCTAGTTTCGGCGCATCAGGAGGCAAGTCGTAGACCTCCGAGAAAAACGTGAGTGCCGTCCCTTGTTCGAATCCTTCTTCCCCAAACCGAAGCTGTTCTTCATCTCGGCCGTGATATGGTCGCTCGTCGCCATCCTCGGCTGGTATAGCGCTGGGCGTGATCTCGGTGCAGTGTTCGGGCTGCCGCCGCTTCCCGAGGGTGTGGAGCCGGTCATCGGCGTTTCGGTTTTCTGGTCGGCCCCATTCCTTTGGTTCTACATCTACTATCTGGCCGTCGTAGCCCTGTTCGCCGGCTTCTGGTTCGCCTACGCGCCGCACAGGTGGCAATATTGGTCGATTCTCGGTTCAGCGCTGATCATCTTCAACACCTATTTTTCGGTCCAAGTCAGCGTCGCAATCAACGCCTGGTACGGCCCGTTCTACAACCTGATCCAGCAGGCGCTGGCGAAGACGGCACCCGTCACGGCGGAGCAGCTCTATACCGGCATGCTCGGCTTCGCCGGAATCGCATTCGTGGCGGTGACGGTCGGCGTGCTCAACCTCTTCTTCGTCAGTCATTACATCTTCCGCTGGCGGACCGCCATGAACGAGTTCTACGTCTCGCATTGGCCGAAGCTGCGCCACGTCGAAGGGGCGTCTCAGCGCGTGCAGGAAGACACGATGCGCTTCTCGTCGACGGTCGAGCGGCTGGGTGTCGGCCTCGTCAGTTCCGTCATGACGCTGATTGCCTTCCTCCCGGTGCTGTTCAAGTTCTCGGAGCAGGTCAATGTACTGCCGGTCGTCGGTGAGGTGCCCCATGCGCTGGTGTGGGCGGCGATCAGCTGGTCGATTTTTGGGACCGTTTTCCTTGCCTTGGTCGGCATCAAGCTGCCGGGCCTCGAGTTCCGTAACCAGCGGGTTGAGGCGGCGTATCGTAAGGAACTGGTCTACGGCGAAGACCACGCGGATCGCGCCGATCCGCTGACGCTTGGGGAGCTGTTCCAGAACGTCAGGAGGAACTATTTCCGCCTCTATTTCCATTACATGTATTTCAACATCGCGCGCATCTTTTACCTGCAGGCCGACAACCTATACGGTACATTCGTGCTGGTGCCTGCGATCGTGGCAGGCAAGCTGACGCTCGGCGTGATGACCCAGATTTTGAACGTCTTCGGACAGGTGCGCGAATCGTTCCAGTATCTCGTCAATTCCTGGACAACGATCGTCGAGCTCCTGTCGATCTATAAGCGTCTGCGCGCCTTCGAAGCGATCCTCTATCATGAGCCGCTGCCGGAGATCGATCAGGAGTTCATCGAGGCCGGTGGCAAGGAGGAGATGGCGCTCTGATCGCGCCATCCGTCAGAAGGCGGAGCCGTCCGCCTTCTTCCCGGCGCTCTCGATCATGGGCAGAGCCTGCGTGTAGCTGACGCAGGCGACATCCGGCTTGCCGCAGACTTCGGCCAGGAAACGGTCGAGGGCGCGCCAATAGGCGCCACCGTTCATCTCGACGAAATGGAACCCGAGCTGCAGCGGGATGCGCTCGCCGTCATATTCCTTGGCGAAGGCGTTGCGATAGGCTTCCAGCGTGCGTTCTTCGAAACGGGCGCTGTCCTTCTTGTTTTCGATCCCCATGGAATGGCGGACGAAGAGATTGTAGTCCATGCCGATTACCGGCCGGCGGGAAGGCCCTTCGGGGATGAGCGGCAGGCCGAAGCGGGGTAGCCCGTCCGTGGCCTGGGGCCAAGCGGGGCCTTTGGTGACGAGGCTGGCATCGTAGGTGAAGCCGAAGGCCTTTATCGCCGGCATCAGGCCGTCGCTCAAGGATAGGTAAGGCGCGCGAAAGCCGGTAATTCCGGTCCGGGCGAAGTCCGCCCATCCTTCCGGCTCGGCCTCCGGCTTGCCGGCCCTCTTCCAGGCGTCGACGAGCGCCGTGCGGAAGGAGGAGAATTCCTGCTTCCAGTCGGCCTCGCTCCAACCCTTGCCGTCGAAGTGACCGCAGGCATGGCTGCCGATGTCGTGTCCTTCGAGATGCGCCCGCCAGATATGGCCGGCGCGAACGGCGATCTCGTCTCTATCCTGGGCATAACCGACATTCGAGCGGCCCCGTCTCTGGCCCGGCGCCTTGTAGCTCTCCTTTCCGTCTGCCTTCGTCATCAGAAAGGTGCAGGAGAGGAAATAGGTGAATTGCGCGCCGCGCCGTTTCGCAAGCGCGAGGCTCTTCTCCCAAAGCACGTTGTCATGGGCGCCGTCGAAGGAGACGATCACCAGTTGCTTGTCCTTTGCCGGTGCGGCCGGCGGCGCCGCGACGGCAAGGGCGGGAAAAAGGCAGACGGGGAGCGTGAGGAGCTTGCGGATCATCTGGAAGGCTTCTTGGGAGAATCAGTGGCTGCGACGATTTGTTCGCTGCCTCCTTGTGCAACAATGCGGCAATCCTTTGATCCGGCTGGAATTTCGCAGGCGGTCCCGCTATGCGATGGTAAACGTACGGTAAACGGGGCGAAGGGCGGTCTGTCGCCCGAGTTCAAAGCAAAACGGGGGAGACATGGCACTTCTGGTCCTGGGCATTGTGATTTTTCTCGGCATCCATCTGGTGCGCAGCGTCGCGCCTGCGATCCGCATTGCGGTGATCAAGCAGCGCGGGATCGGAACCTGGCACGCGATCCACGCGATCCTCGCGCTTGTCGGCCTGGCGCTGATCACGATCGGCTTCGCTCAGGCGCGCACGACCACCGGTATGCTCTACACGCCGCCCGTCTTCATGGCGCATGCCGCACTGACACTGATGCTGGTCGCCTGCATCTGTCTGGTGGCCGCCTTCCTGCCGCCCGGCAAGATCCGCGTGGCGACCAGGCACCCGGCTATCCTGGCAGTCAAGATCTGGGCGCTCGCGCACTTGCTTGCCAATGGCGAAACGGCGTCCGTCCTGCTTTTCGGCTCCTTTCTCGCCTGGGGCGTTATCATGCGCGTCTCGATGAAGAGACGGTGGCGGGCAGGCGAGATCGCCTATCCCCGCTTCGTCTCCTACAGCTACGATCTTGCGGCGGCGGTGATCGGGGCGGCGCTTTTTGGCGTCATCGTCTGGAAGCTGCACGAGTTGGTGATCGGCGTCGCCCCGCTCGTCGTCGCGTAAATCACGTTCTCCCCCTTACAAGCGGCGCAAAATCGGGTAGAAGGCGCAGAATTCCTGGGGCAGCACCGAGAAAGATGCGCGGCGTTCCCGCTCCAGACCCAATCTTACGGCGTCGTGCGCCCTCGGACGCACAAAGGTCGCTGTAACTCTTTGAAACTGCGCATCGTACTTTCCGAAAATCGGGTCAGATTTTCGGGCCGATGCGATAGAGTGAAGGCCGGGCAGCCGGAACAGGACATGGCGAACCAAGACGACAGCTTTATCCGCGAGGTCAATGAAGAACTCCGTTCGGACCAGATGAAGGCGATCTGGACGCGGTTCGGAGGGATCATCATCGCGGTCGCCGCCTTGATCATCCTCGGCACCATCGGCAAGGTCGGCTACGACTATTGGCAGGATAGCTCTTCGTCGGAATCCGGCGACGCCTTCCTGGTCGCCCTCGACCTTGCCAAGGAAAACAAGTCCGATGAAGCGCTGGCCGCGCTGACGAGGCTTGAGCAGGAAGGCTATGGCTCGTATCCGGTGCTTGCCCGTCTGCGCGCGGCGACGCTTGAGGCCGAGAAGGGGGAAACCGACGCGGCGATCGCCGCGTTTACCGAAATCGGCAAGGACAGCCGGATTCCGGCGGCGCTGCGCGATGCAGCGCGGCTGCGCGCGGCCTATCTGCTGATCGACGCGGGAACCTATGAACAGGTCTCGGCCGAGGTCGAACAACTGGCGGTGCCGCAGAACGCCATGCGCCATTCCGCGCGCGAGGCGCTCGGACTTGCCGCTTACAAGGCGGGCGACTACGCCAAGGCGAAGAGCTGGTTCCAGCAGATCGCCGAGGATACGGAGAGCCCGCGCGGCGTCGCGAACCGGGCGCAGATGCTGCTCGACGTGATCGGGGCCAGCGGCAAGGCTTGAGGCATTCAGAATGAGTTTCACCGTCGCCATCGTCGGGCGCCCCAATGTCGGCAAGTCCACCCTATTCAACCGGCTGGTTGGCAAGAAGCTGGCGCTTGTCGACGACACGCCGGGGGTCACGCGCGACCGCCGTCCGGGCGACGCCAAGCTCGTCGACCTGAGGTTCCGCATCATCGATACGGCCGGCCTCGAGCAATCCGACCCCGATAGCCTGCAGGGGCGCATGTGGGCGCAGACCGAGGCAGCGATCGACGAGGCCGACCTGTCGCTCTTCATCATCGACGCCAAAGCCGGCCTGACGCCGGCCGACGAGACGCTTGCCGAAATGCTGCGCCGGCGCGGCAAACCGGTCATCGTCGTGGCCAACAAGGCCGAGGCCCGCGGATCCGAGGGCGGCTTCTACGATGCCTTCACGCTCGGCCTTGGCGAACCTTGTCCGATCTCGGCAGAGCACGGCCAGGGCATGCTGGACCTGCGCGACGCGATTGTCGCAGCGCTCGGCGAGGAGAGAGCCTTTCCACCGGCCGAAGACGTCGCCGTGACCGATGTCGATGTCCGGCCGGCCGAGGTGGGCGAGGGGGCGGAGGGCGAAGAGGCCGAGTCCGCCTATGACGAAACCAAGCCCCTGCGCGTCGCGATCGTCGGCCGCCCGAATGCGGGCAAGTCGACGCTGATCAACCGCTTTCTCGGCGAAGACCGGCTCCTGACCGGCCCGGAGGCGGGGATTACCCGAGATTCGATTTCGGTCGAGTGGCAATGGCGGGGCCGCACGATCAAGATGTTCGACACGGCAGGCATGCGCCGCAAGGCGAAGGTTCAGGAGAAACTCGAAAAGCTCTCCGTAGCCGATGCGCTACGCGCGATCCGCTTTGCCGAAACGGTCGTCATCGTCTTCGATGCGACCATTCCCTTCGAGAAGCAGGACCTGCAGATCGTCGACCTGGTGCTGCGCGAGGGACGTGCGGCGGTACTCGCCTTCAACAAATGGGATCTGGTCGAGGACTGGCAGGCGGTGCTCGCGGACCTGCGCGAAAAGACGGAGCGGCTGCTGCCGCAAGCTCGCGGCATCCGCGCGGTGCCGATATCCGGGCATACCGGTTACGGCCTCGAGCGGCTGATGCAGGCGATCATCGAGACGGACAAGGTCTGGAACCGCCGTATTTCGACGGCGCGCCTCAACCGCTGGCTGGAAACGCAACAGGTGCAGCACCCGCCGCCGGCTGTCTCCGGCCGTCGGCTCAAGCTCAAATACATGACCCAGGTGAAGGCCCGCCCGCCGGGCTTCATGATCTCCTGCACCCGTCCGGAGGCGGTTCCGGAATCCTATGTCCGCTATCTCGTCAACGGCCTGCGCAAGGATTTCGACATGCCAGGCGTGCCGATCCGCGTCCATTTCCGCGCGTCGGACAATCCCTATGAGTCGAAGGCGCGCAAGAGGCGGTGAGGCTTGCGAGTGAGCGGGAAGATTGCCCCGCGCTAAGCGATACCCTCGGCCGCCAGCGTCTGCCGTGCAACCAGCGCCCCGTGATGGCCGATGACGGCGGCGGCGACACGGGCGGCGAAGGCGGCGGCATCGGCGGGACTGTCACCGGCAGCGAGGCGGGCGAGGAACGAACCGTTGAAACTGTCGCCGGCGCTGGTGGTGTCGACGATCCGCGAGACAGGTACTGCCGGCACATGCAGGCGTTCACCTTCAAACTGCAGCGTGACGCCTTTGCCGCCGTCCTTCACGGCTATCTCCTCGACGCCAAGCGCGCGGTAGCGGTCAATCGTCGCGCCAACGGACGCGTCGCCGAAATGCATCGTCTCGTCGTCAAAGCTCGGCAGCACCATCGTCGCCGCCCGGGCGCCGGCCTCGAGGGTGGTGAGCATCCGGGTCGCGTCGTCCCATAGGCGCGGGCGGATATTCGGATCGAAGACGACGCGCCTGCCGCTGGCTTTCGCGCGACGCAGTTCGGAAAGCAGCGTCTCGCCCGCGCCGGGCGAGAGGATCGCCAGCGTGATGCCGGAGAAGAATGCAATGTCCGCGGCCTCGATAGCCGTCCTGAGCCTATTCGGGTCCTCGGCAAGCAGCTTGGCGGCGGAGGTGGAACGCCAATAGGAGAAGCTGCGCTCGCCCTCTCTCAGGTGGATCATGTAGAGGCCGGGCATGCGGCTCTCGATCCGGGCGATATGCGACGTGTCGATGCCGGTGCTTTCCATGAAGGCGAGCATTTCGTCCGAGACCGCATCGGTGCCGACGGCGGTGAAATAGTCCACCGCCCAGTCCGTCGGAGCAAAGAGCCGGGCATAATAGGCGGTGTTGAAGCTGTCGCCGGCATAACCCTTGCGCAACATGTCGCCTTCCGCCTGCATCAGTTCGACCATGCATTCGCCGATCGAAAGCATCGTGCCTGCCATAAACTCCTCCCCTGCCGGTTGCTCGCGCCCAATGGGTTAGCGAAGCGCTGCGGCTTGGGCAAGCGAATGTTGCCAGCGCCGTTTACTCGGACGGTGCCGGGCGATACATCTCAGAAGGAGTTGCGGAATGAAAGGAAGGCGCATGGCGATCGAGGCGAGGCAGGGCGACGACTGGTGGCGCGGCGCGGTGATCTACCAGGTCTATCCGCGTTCCTTTCAGGACACGGACGGCGACGGCGTCGGCGATCTGCGCGGCGTTACCCGGCGGCTTTCCCACATCGCCTCGCTCGGCGTCGACGCAATATGGCTCTCGCCCTTTTTCACGTCGCCGCAGGCGGATATGGGCTATGACGTCTCGGACTATTGCGACGTCGATCCGATGTTCGGCACGCTCGACGACTTCGATGAAATGCTGGCGGAGGCGCATCGGCTCGGGCTGAAGGTCATCATCGACCAGGTGATCTCCCACACTTCGGACCGGCATCCGTGGTTCGTCGAAAGCCGCTCGAGCAGGACCAATGCCAAAGCGGATTGGTATGTCTGGGCTGACCCGAAGCCGGATGGTGCGGCGCCGAATAACTGGCTTTCGGTCTTTGGCGGCCCGGCCTGGGAATGGGACGGTGTGCGCAGGCAATATTACCTGCACAATTTCCTGACGTCGCAGCCGGATCTCAATTTCCACAATCTCGAGGTACAGGAGGCGCTGCTTTCGACAGTTCGTTTCTGGCTCGAACGCGGTGTCGACGGGTTCCGGCTCGACACGGTGAACTACTACTTCCACGACGATCAGTTGCGGGACAACCCGCCGCTCGTGCCGGATCCCGATGCGACGAGCAGGGATGCTCCGGACGTCAATCCCTACGGCATGCAGAACCATCTCTACGACAAGAGCCGTCCGGAAAACATCGCCTTCCTGCGTCGCCTGCGGGCGCTGCTCGACGAGTATGGCGGCCGTGCGACCGTGGGCGAGGTGGGCGATGGCGCCCGGTCATTGAAGACGGTTGCCGCCTATACGAGCGGCAGCGACAAGCTGAATATGTGCTACACGTTCGACCTCCTCGGGCCGGCTTTCACGGCGAGCCACATTCGCCGCTGTGTGGAGAGTTCCCAGGCGACGGTCACCGATGGCTGGGTGTGCTGGGCCCTCTCCAATCATGACGTGATGCGGCATGTCAGCCGTTTTGCGCTTCCGGGTGCCGATCGCGAGCGACTGGCCAGGCTCGCCATCTCAGTGCTTGCAACCCTGCGCGGCTCGATCTGCCTCTATCAGGGTGAGGAACTGGGCCTGCCGGAGGCGGAACTGGCGCTCGAGGAACTGCGAGATCCCTACGGCATCCGCTTCTGGCCGGCTTTCAAAGGCCGCGACGGGTGCCGCACGCCGATGGTCTGGGAAAGGAAGCATCCAACCGGCGGCTTTTCGTCCGGCATTCCCTGGCTGCCGGTAAGAGACGAACAGCGCCTGCTGGCGGTGGATTCGCAGGAGGGTGTCGCCGGATCGGTGCTCGAACACTACCGTCGAACGTTGGCCTTCCGGCGTGCGCATGGGGCGCTGATCGACGGCGAAATGTCTATCCTGGCGTCCAATCGGGACGTACTGGCTTTCGTGCGGGAGAAGGACGGCGAACGGCTGCTGTTCGTATTCAACCTGACGACGGAACCGCAAGAGGTCCATCTCTCGTCGGCCACCACCGTCGCGGAGGCG
Source organism: Sinorhizobium sojae CCBAU 05684 (assembly GCF_002288525.1). Lineage (NCBI taxonomy): Bacteria > Pseudomonadati > Pseudomonadota > Alphaproteobacteria > Hyphomicrobiales > Rhizobiaceae > Sinorhizobium > Sinorhizobium sojae. Next base: position 2,385,245 of record NZ_CP023067.1, on the reverse strand, counting down.
CTGCCGATGCCGGGCTTTGCCCCCGAGATTTCGGACAATGTGATTATGCTCGACGGGCTCGATGCGTTTTGCGGACGTTTGCGGTAGCGGACGCGCGGCGCTGTAGGACGGCGACGAGGAGAAAAGCCGGAGCAGGCCGGGGCAAGGCTGATGCTGCCAGAGCCAGCGGACAACTCACCCGATCAGCGCAAACTTGTCGACGTCCACCAGCCCCCGGTCGGAGATCTTCAGATGCGGGATCACGGGAAGCGGCAGGAAAGCGAGCTGCAGGAACGGTTCTTCGAGCGTCGCCCCCAGCGCGAAGGCGGCCTGGCGCAGGTGATGGAGGATGTCGCGCACCCGCTCATAGGGTTCGAGACTCATCAGGCCGGCAACCGGGAGAGAGATCTCGCCGGTGACTTTCCCATCCTCGACAACGACGAAGCCGCCTTTGATCTCGCCGAGGCGGTTGGCGGCGAGCGCCATGTCCTCGTCATTGACACCGACGACGCAGATATTGTGGCTGTCATGGCCGACGGTGGAGGCGATCGCGCCTTTTTTCAGTCCGAAGCCCTGGACGAAGCCATTGGCGTGATTGCCGTTGAGGCCGTGGCGCTCGATGACGGCGACCTTGATGATGTCGCGGCCGAGGTCGACACCAGTTTGGTTGCCCTCGGCGGGCAGACGGTAGCGGCGGTGTTCGGTGATGATCTTGCCGGGCAGCACGCCGATCACTGAGGTCTCGCCTTCGATGTAAGGCATCGCGAAGTCGGCTGCCTTGACCTCGCCCGCCTTGACGCTGTCGAGCCCGACCGGCTCGACCGGTCTGCGTCGCGCGAAGAGCTGTTCGGTGACCCGGCGGCCACTGGCAAAGACGATCTCGGCACGGCAATTCTCAAGGCTGTCGACGACGACGAGGTCGGCGCGCCAACCGGGTGCGACAAGGCCGCGGTCCCTGAGCCCAAAGGCGCGCGCGGCCGATATCGAGGCGGCGCGATAGATGGCCAGAGGTTCGACGCCTGCGGCGATCGCCGTGCGGATCATATGGTCGAGATGGCCCTGTTCGGCGATGTCGAGCGGGTTGCGATCATCCGTGCAAAGCGCCAGATAGGGCGACAGACGTTCGGTGATGATCGGCATCAAGGCGTGCAGGTCCTTGGAGACGGAGCCCTCGCGCACGAGGATGTGCATGCCCTTGCGAACCTTTTCCAGCGCCTCTTCCGCGCTCGTGCATTCGTGATCGGTGCGGATGCCGGTTGCGAGGTAACCATTCAGTTCATTGCCGCGGAGGAGCGGCGCATGCCCGTCGATGTGGCCACCCTGGAAGGCGTCGAGCTTGGCGAGGCAGACCGGATCCTTGTGGATCACGCCGGGGAAATTCATGAACTCCGCGAGGCCGATCACCTTCGGATGCTGGCGGAAAGGCAGGAGCCGCTCGACCGGCAGGTCGGCGCCGGAGGTTTCGAGGTGGGTGGCCGGCACGCAGGAGGAAAGCTGGACGCGGATGTCCATGATGGTTTCCAGCGCCGAATCCAGGAAGAACTGGATGCCTTCGGTGCCGAGCACGTTGGCGATTTCATGCGGATCGCAGATCGACGTGGTGATGCCGAGCGGCAGGACGCAGCGGTCGAATTCATGCGGTGTCACGAGCGATGATTCGATGTGCAGGTGCGTGTCGATGAAGCCGGGAACGACGATGCGGCCGGAGATGTCGATCTCCTCCAAGCCGTGATAATCGCCGCAGGTGCCGACAATGCGGTCGCCTGAGAGGGCGATGTCCGAGGCGATCAGTTCGCCGGTGACGAGGTCGAAAAACTGTCCGCCCTTGAGCACAATGTCCGCCGGATTGCGGCCGACGCCCTGATCGATCAACCGTTCCAGCGTCTCGGACATGGCCTTCTCCGTTTTCTGTTGCAATTCATAACAATAACCCTCTCCCCACGGGCGGGGAAAGGGCCAGAGATTGCGAGCGGATTTCAGATATTGTTCTCCAGGACGTCGCGCAGCTTGTCGAACAATTCGTCGATCTGCTGCTTTTCGATGATCAGCGGTGGCGACAGCGCGATGATGTCGCCGGTCGTTCGGATCAGAAGGCCTTTCTCATAGGCCTTCAGGAAGGCCGAGAAAGCGCGCTTCGTCGGCTCGCCGGCGATCGGCTCGAGTTCGATCGCGCCGATCAGTCCGATATTGCGGATATCAATGACATGCGGGCAGTCCTTGAGCGAATGCAGGGCCTCTTCCCAATAGGGGGCGAGTTCGGCGGCGCGCGTCAGCAACCCTTCTTCCCTGTAGGTGTCGAGCGTGCCGAGCGCCGCGGCAGAAGCGATCGGGTTGCCCGAATAGGTATAGCCGTGGAAGAACTCGATCAGGTGCTCCGGCCCGGTCATGAAGGCATCGTGGATCTCGGATGTGACGAAGACCGCGCCCATCGGGATCACGCCGTTGGTGAGCCCCTTGGCGGTGGTGATGATGTCGGGCTTGACGTCGAAATATTGTGCGGCGAAGGGCGTGCCGAGTCGGCCGAAGCCGGTGATGACCTCATCGAAGATCAACAGGATGCCGTGTTTCGTGCAGATCTCGCGCAGTTTCTGAAGATAGCCCTTCGGCGGGATGAGCACGCCGGTGGAACCGGCAACCGGCTCGACGATGACGGCGGCGATCGTCGATGGGTCGTGCAGGGTGACGATGCGCTCCAGCTCGCTCGCGAGATCGGCGCCGTGTTCGGGCTCTCCGCGGGTGAAGGCGTTCTTGCCAGGCAGGTGCGTGTGCGGAAGATGGTCGACGCCGGTCAAAAGCGTGCCGAACATCTTGCGGTTGGCAACGATGCCGCCGACGGAAATGCCGCCGAAATTGACGCCGTGATAGCCGCGCTCGCGGCCGATGAGGCGGAAGCGCGAGCCCTGGCCCTTGGCGCGGTGATAGGCGAGGGCCACCTTGAGCGCGGTGTCGACCGATTCCGAACCGGAATTGGTGTAGAGAACGTGGTCGAGCCCCTCGGGGGCGATATCGACGAGGCGGTTGGCGAGTTCGAAGGCTTTCGGGTGGCCGAGCTGGAAGGCCGGCGCATAGTCGAGCTCGCCCGCCTGCTCACGAATGGCCTCGGTGATCTTCGGCCGACAATGGCCGGCATTGACGCACCAGAGCCCCGCGGTTCCATCCAGAACCGTCCGCCCATCATGGGTCGTGTAGTACATGTCCTTGGCGCCGACGAAGAGGCGCGGCTCTTTCTTGAATTGCCGGTTGGCGGTGAACGGCATCCAGAAGGCGCCGAGGTCGTTCGGCGCGGTGTTCAGGCGGTTCGACATGTACTGTTCTCCTCGGCGGATCTTGAGTGCCGGTAGCTAAGGCGGCTGGCCGGCCGAATTTTTTACCCGTTGGTCAAACTATCAGCGCGCCTATGGGCGTCAAGCCTGAGAGCCCACGCGTCTCGCACCACGCATCCTGCAATTTCCGAGGCGAAGCGCTCCTGGGGGTCGTCTGACGTCGCCAATTTTTCATGTCAGCAAGCGGAACCGTCCGCTGTTCACGGCCTCGAGCACCGCGATCAGAGTGTCTTCCCGAGTGTGCCCATCGGTTGACAAGACATGCCGCTCAAGCGGGCCCAGCGATGAAAGCTGTTGATGGAGCGCCGCAATGGGACCGGGGTCGGTCAACGTGTCTCCACCACGCTCCTGGCAGCGCCGGATGGCGACATCGAGCGGTGGACGTAGAACGACGTAATGGAGCGGCGCCGTGATTTTTCTGAATGGTTCCAGGAACCATGGTCCGACAATGCCGTCTACAATGACAAAATAACCACCGTCGGCATAGGTTGCGGCCACCTTCGTCAAAGCGTCGAGGACAACGATGTTTTGCTCATGAGCTTCAGGCAGATAGGGCGGGATCGCTCCGTTCTTGATGAAACGCCAGAAGTCGTCGCAGTGAAGATGAACCTTCGATGACCCAGGTCCTATGGCAAGCGCCTGCGCTGTCGTGGTTTTTCCAGACCCGGGCGAACCGGTGAGTATGAGAACTTCACCCGCATGATTCATGACGCGACCATTTAGCACAGAACCCCGCCACAGTCAGCAATGCGCCGGAAAGCCGGCACGGGCGGAGTGGCGCGTCCAATAAATCTTTGGCTTGGGCGTGGATTTCTCAATGAACTGCGGGCAACCCCCGCAAAAACAAAGCCCCCGAGTGCTCGTGGGGCTTGTCGGGGACTTCGTTCAGCTAGTGGCGTTTCGGGAGGTTACGCCGATTTGCGGATCAGCGGCTTTTCGTCGACGGCGTGGGTGTCTTCGCCATAGATCTCGTCAAGCGCGCCCAGGATCTTCATGACAGCGTCGGAAGAGCTCGAGTAGTAGATCGTCTGCGCGTCCCGGCGGGTGCTGACCAGATTCTGTGCCCGCAGTTTCGAAAGATGCTGAGAAAGGGCAGACTGACTCAGTCCGACCTTGTTGGCCAATGCGCCCACTGCCATCTCTTCCTTGACCAGGGAGTCGAGGATGAGCAGGCGTTTCGGATTTGCCATGGCAGAAAGAAAACCGGCTGCTGTTTCGGCTTCCTCGTGTTTTTCAGGCGAGAGAGGCTGCATTGCGTGCTCCATGCGATCACATCACACGTAGTTATGTTTGACGAAGCACGATAATTAGCCGTGATGCATGAAAGGGCAACCACCCACTGCAAGAAATGGGGGTAGCTAAGTGCCACTTAACGGTAAAGTTTTTTCAGGACAGGTTGCAACTCGGCCGCATTTTGGATGGGCGTCTCGAATTCGAGGCGTTTCAGCGCCTCGCCATCGGCGAGATCGAGGCCCGCGGCATCGATTCCAACGAGCTTCCAGTCGCCATCGGATGCCCGGCAGTGAACCTTCGCGTAGTGTTTCACCGCTTCGCCATGGTCGGCATTCATGTGGTCGATGGCGCTCGCCTCCATCTCCGCAAGCGCGGCGATCGCCGGCGAATCGATGGCGAGATCGTCAGCTGTCAGCGCATAGGCGCGGCCAAAGCCGCCATTAAGGCTCGCGCGCTGCGGCGCCAGGCGGAAAAAGCCGAAATCCGGAAAGTCGATATAGAGGCCGGCTTTCGGGTGGCGCCTCAGGAAGCGTTCGCGGATGCGTTCGTGGTCGTCCGAACCGCGCCGGATCTCTTCGGCTGCGCATTGCACGGTCAGGCGCGGATGGGCGAGCGGATCACCCTTGCCGGCTTCGCCCGTCAAGAGAGATGCGCGGTCGTCAGCGAGCAGCGCCTGGGTATGGGTCGACAGACGCGAGACCAGAACCACCGGCGCGCCGTCGACGTCGGTGCCGAGCAGCACGCGGCTGACGAAAGGAAAGCCGCCGCTCTGGGGCTCGATCACCGCGAGCGCTCCGCTCCTCGCCGACCGGAGCAGGACACGGGCGAGCTTGCGCGCCTCGTCATCGGTCTCACGCAGGACATTGGGTTTGTCGCTCATGGTCGCCTCCTTTGCGTTCGGTGCCTGTCGAAAATAAAAGGCCCGGAGCGTGAGCTCCAGGCCTTTTCGAACGCATGGCCTTGCCGGCGTCATTCCTTGCTGCGATGGCGGGTCAGTCCTTGGACGATATCCTGCGCATCGATGGTTCCAACGACCGCGCCGTTGTCGACGACGCCGATACTGCCCGGCTGGCGCGACATGGCGTCGAGAATGTCGACGAGCGGTGTCGTGGGCTTGGCGGTGGCCGTCACCCCCGCGCCGGTCGAGCGATCGACGCCGCTCTGCATCACGTCCTTCGCAGTCAACATGCTGATCGGATTCATGTGCTGGACGAAGTCGGCCACATATTGGTTTGCCGGATTCTTCACGATTGCCTGCGGGGTGCCGCACTGGATGATCCGCCCGCCCTCCATGATGGCGATGCGATTGCCGATGCGGAAGGCCTCGTCGAGGTCGTGGCTGACGAAGATGATCGTCTTCTTCAGCCGCCGCTGGAACTCGAGCAGCTCATCCTGCAGGCGCGTGCGGATCAGCGGATCGAGCGCCGAGAACGGCTCGTCCATCAGCAGGATGGGCGCGCCCGTCGCAAAGGCACGGGCGAGGCCGACGCGCTGCTGCATGCCGCCCGAAAGCTCGTTCACCTTGCGGTCCGCCCACTTGCTGAGATTGACGAGTTCGAGCTGCTCGCCGACGCGCTTCTTGCGTTCGGCATCCGGAACGCCGGCGAGTTCGAGGCCGAAGCCGACGTTGTCGGCCACCGTACGCCAGGGCAGAAGCGCGAACTGCTGGAACACCATCGAGACGGTGTGCATGCGGAAGTCGCGAAGCGCCTTGGCATTGCAGCGATAGGGATTGAGCGAGCCGCCCGCCGTCCTGACCTCGACTTCGCCGCGCACGACGGGGGCAAGACCGTTGACCGCGCGAAGCAGCGTCGACTTGCCGGAGCCGGAGAGACCCATCAGCACGAGGATCTCGCCTTCGTGGATCGACAGCGAGGCCCCGGCGACGCCGAGCACATGGCCGGAGGCCGCGCCGATCTCGTCCCGGCTTTTCCCCTGGTCGACCATTTCGAGCGCCGCCTGCGGGTTCTTGCCGAAGATGATGTCGACATTCTTGAAAACGACGGCGTCCGTCATGCGCCTTCTCCTTCATCGGATGAGCGAAACAGACGATCGAGAACGATTGCGAGGATGACGATGCAGAGACCGGACTCGAAGCCCCGGGCGATATTGACCGTGTTCAGCGCCCTGAGGACGGGCACGCCAAGGCCGTTGGCGCCGACCAGCGCGGCGATGACCACCATCGAAAGCGAGAGCATGATCGTCTGGGTAAGGCCGGCCATGATCTGCGGCATTGCAAAGGGCAGTTCCACCTTGCGCAGCACCTGCCAGGGCGTGGCGCCGAAGGATTCGGCGGCCTCGACCAACGCGGGCGGCGTCGAGATGATGCCGAGACGGGTGAGGCGGATCGGTGCGGGAACGGCGAAGATGACGGTGGCGATCAGGCCCGGCACCATGCCGAGGCCGAAGAGGATCAGCGCCGGGATCAGGTAGACGAAGGTGGGAATCGTCTGCATGAGATCGAGGATCGGGCGCATGAAGGCATAGACCCAGGCGCGCCGCGCCGCGGCGATGCCGAGCGGGATGCCAACGGCCATGCTGACGAAGGTTGCCGCGAGCACCAGCGCCAGCGTCTCGGTGGTTTCCTTCCAGTATCCCTGGTTGATGATCAGCAACAGGCCAAGACAGGTGAAGGCCGCGATGCCGATCGAGCGGCGGAACCACCAGGCAAGCGCGGTCACGATCGCGATGACCACGAAAGGGTGCGGCGTCTGGAGGATGTAGAGCAATATGGAGATGATTGCCGACAGGAAGTTTGCGAGTTGGTCGAAGAACAGCTCGAAATTGGTTGTCAGCCAGTCGACAAAGGCCTTAGCCCAGCCGCCGATCGGGATGGGATTGTCGGATAGGAATTCCACGGGATTGAATCCCTCTTGTCAGGGGTCGAACAGAATCGCATGAAGCCGTGGAAAGGGCAGGCTGCAGCCGCATGTTGCCGGTTCCGGAAACATGCGGCACGCGTCTACACCCTTATGCACGTCTTCAGGACGTGTGGCGCCGGGTCGGTCAGAGGCCGAGCTCGGACTTGACTGCGGCAAGCCCGTCGCCGCCATCCATGGTGGTGACGCCCGCAAGCCACGGCTCGAGGACCTGCGGGTTGGCCTTGAGCCAGGCGGCTGCGGCCTTTTCCGGGTCTTCGCCGTCGTCCAGGATCTTGCCCATGATCTCGTTCTCCATCTCGAGCGTGAACTTGAGATTCTTGAGAAGGGCGCCGACATTCGGGCATTCCTCGGTGTAGCCGGCGCGGACATTGGTGTAGACCGTGGCCCCGCCGAAGTTCGGCCCGAAGACGTCATCACCGCCGGAAAGGTAGGTCAGCTTGAAGTTGGCGTTCATCGGATGCGGCTCCCAGCCGAGGAAGACGATCGGCTCACCACTCTTCTCGGCGCGGGCGACCTGCGCCAGCATGCCCTGCTCGGAGGATTCGACCACTTCGAAGCCCTTCAGGCCGAACGTGTCCTTCTCGACCATGTCGATGATCAGGCGGTTGCCGTCATTGCCGGGCTCGATGCCGTAGATCTTGCTGTCGAGCGCATCCTTCTGCGCGGCGATGTCCTTGAAGTCCTTGATGCCGAGTTCCGCGCCCTTGGCGTTGGTCGCAAGCGTGTATTTTGCGCCCTCGAGATTCTCGCGCACGGTCTCGACCGATTTGTCCTCGCGATAGGGGGCGATGTCGGCTTCCATCGTCGGCATCCAGTTGCCGAGGAAGACATCGATATCCTTGTTCTTCAGCGACGTGTAGGTGACCGGAACCGAGAGCACCTTTACGTCCGTCTCGTAGCCGAGCGCCTCGAGGATGGTCGTGGCCGTTGCCGTCGTCGCGGTGATGTCCGTCCAGCCGACGTCGGAGAAGCGGACGGGGCTGCAGCTTTCCGGATCCGCTGCTGCGGCGTTCCCAGCGGCCATGGCCGCCACGCAAACGGTGCCCGCGAGCATGAGCTTGAGAGAGAGATTTCTTATCATCGTAGTCGTTCCCCTGCTTCCATTCTTTGTTTAGCCAACCACCAATGGGGCCGGAATTCAAGGCCTTGGTCCCCACGGCAGTGTATTGTCTCAATACGCTGAAGGGATGCACGGAGCGACGTGGAATGTCGCAATCCCTGAGAAATAAGGCGCGATGCGGCTATCTTATGATCCGTCACCGCGGCTTCCGCAGCGACTGGCGAAAAGCTGTGGGTCGCGTCGCCCGCGCTCTGGCCATCCGCCCGTGGCCTCGTCATGTAAGGCATGCGATTCCGGAAGACGGGGGCTCATGGCAAAACTCTATTTCAGCTACGCGACGATGAATGCGGGCAAGAGCACGCTGCTGCTGCAGGCGTCCTACAATTACCAGGAGCGCGGCCTGCGCGTCGCGATGCTGATCGCCGCTTTCGACCATCGCGCCGGCGTTGGCCGGATCGCCTCGCGCATCGGGCTCGATTCGGAGGCGATCCCGTTCCACCGGGCGGATGATCTCTACGCCCTCGTCGAGCGCATGAACGGCGACGGTTCCGGCGAGATCGCCTGCGTTTTCGTGGACGAGGCGCAATTCCTTGGAGAGGACCAGGTCTGGCAGCTCGCGCGGGTGGCCGATCGTCTCGGTATCCCCGTCATGGCCTACGGCCTGAGGACGGATTTCCAGGGCAAGCTCTTTCCCGGCTCGATGGCGCTGCTCGCAATTGCCGACGAGCTGCGCGAGGTGCGAACGATCTGCCCTTGCGGCCGCAAGGCGACGATGGTCGTGCGCCTCGACCACGAGGGCAATGTCGTGCGCGAGGGGGCGCAAGTTGATGTCGGCGGCAACGAAAAATATGTGTCCTATTGCCGCCGCCATTGGGAAGAGCTGATGGAGGGGTGAAAAAAGCCCCACCGCGTCTTGTCCTCGCCTGTCGGACGTCCTTTATATAAGTGCAATCGATGGCTGAGTAATCTGGCCGCTGACGTGTCTGTCGGTTCGGATCAAGGGGACGGGAAATGGCAACTCTTCAGAATTTTGACGCTGAAATCGAGAAGACGAAGAGCGTCGTCCACGAGATGCGCAGCAAGCTCGAGCAGTCCGGCGTCGTTCTCGAGCAGTTCGCCAAGGCCGATACCAAGCTCGGCGACGTCAATTTCGACATCGAGAACGCCCGCATCCAGGACGTCATTCAGCAGCAGAAGGTGATGGAGGCGAACATCGCCGATCTGATCATCGGCCTCGAAGACGCGACCAATGTCTTCGGCGCCGAATTCGAAAGCATGAAGAGCTATACCGGCTATGAGAAGTTCATCGGCATTTTCTCCAAGCAGTCGATGCAGCGCCTGCGCACCGATCGCGTTCGCAACATGTCACTCGCCGGCAATCTGCAGGAGTTGCTTGCCAAGTCCGATATGATTGTCGGCATCCTCAAGGATCAGAAGTCGATCCTCGATCAGCGCTACAAGACCTCCGAGCAGAGCCTCATCCAGGTGATCGAGCGCCGCAAGGGTACGATGTCGGCGCTCGAGGAAACGCAGAAGCGAATCGAAGAGCTCAATCCGCTGCTGCTCGACATCGAGAACCGGATCGCCGCCTCAACCGACCAGAAGACCCGGACCGACCTCGAGGCGGAGCGCTCAAGTCTTGCGACCGAATACAACCAGAAGCAGGCCAAGGAGCAGGAACTTCTTGCCGAGAGCCAGACGCTCGAGCGCTACACGGCGATGTTCCAGACCTTCGTCGACTCGCTCAACAACCAGATCGCGGCGCAAAACACGCTGATCAACAAGCTGACGATCGACACCGAACAGCGCATCGTCCTCTACAAGGCGCTCGAGGATTCCTTGAAGACCGCGGCGCAGCAGGATGTCGCCCACAAAATCAATACGCTCGGCAGCCAGGTCGACACCGCCGCCGAGGAAACCATGGCCGGCATCGGCGCCGCGGCGCAGCGCCACATCGGCGACCTGCTCGAAATGCATGAAAAGAACATGCAGGCGACACAGGATATCCAGCGGCGCAAGAAACTCGCCGACGACGCCTTTGCCCGTCGCTTCCAGGCCGTAATGGACAAGCACAATGCCGCAAACTACGTGAAGCAGTGATCGGCAAAGCGGTAATGATCCGATTTCCGGCCGCCCTTTGGCAGATGGCGGGAGGCGTTCGATGAGCGCTGCGATACCCTCGGCCGTCCGGCAATACTTCACCTCCATTCGGGCTGCGGTGGCGGGGCTGGAGCTGTTTCTCGGCGACCGCAACTCGCCGCTCTACCGCAACACGGTGGTGGGGGAGGTCATCGTTCCCTATCTGGCGCGGCTGAAGGCATCGGTCACCTGCTGGGAGAACCGTATCGGTTTCGTCGAGCAGTTTCGCATCGCGCGTGCGGAGAGCGGCTTTCCGACTTTCCAGAACGTGCTGGAACTCGAGAACGACCGCCAAAGCGCCGACAAGCGGCTGGCGAGCATTCCCGCTGCCGATGCGCTTCGCGAGGAAATGGTGGATTTCATCCTGCGGCACAAGGCCTTCCCGGAGGCGCTGCAATCGCGCATGGCCGAACGGCTTTATCTCGAGCAGATCCGCAAGGGGGACATCTTCTCCCCCTTTATCCTGCCGGAGACGATCCGGGTCGCCGTCAACCCGAAGACGATGCGGCCCTATTACGTGGTCTCCTGGGGCGCCTTCGACGGCAGCCAAACCTTGCCGATGGTCTATATGGCGACGATCGAGGATTCATCGGAAAACATCGTCGGAATGCTGGTGACCAGGGACGGCAAACTCAATCCGGAGGTCGATATCCCGCTGCCCGTCGGCGGCCTGCTCAATCCGGAGCTTGCCAGCCGTTTCGACGATTTCGCCTCAAAGCACAGCGCCTATTCGCTGACGCCGGCAACGATCGCCACCACGCTCGACAGAGATTTTCCCGAACTGCATCCGAAGCAGCTTCGGCGCATTGTGCTCGGGCCCTTCTATTCGGCGGGGATCACCGAAAACAACGAGAAAATCAACGAAATTCTCTCGAAGGTGCGCAAGGCGGAGAATGCCTGGCTTTTGACCTGGACTGTGCAGGAGGTCTTTTCGAAGGCGGAGCGTCCCGCCAAACGCGGCTTCTGGTCCTCGACCCAGGCGCAGGAAGAATTCCATATCGACACCGACGATCTCGAGGCCGCCCGCATGGGGGTCAGCGCCTATGAGAAGCATGCGCTGGTTCCGCATGATGCCTACCAGGCGCTCTACGCTTCCGGTGAGGCGGCAGAGATCTTTGGTGATTACAAGGTGCATGTGATTTCCGGTAATCACGTGGTGAGCGAGGTTTGATCGATGACATTGAATGCGGGCCTCACGACGCTGCACGAGGACGACATAGCCAAGCACCTGGCGGTGGCCCAGAGCCTGGTTACCAAGCTCATCATCCTCGAGCGTGGTGAAAGTTCAACGGGCGCGCCGCTTGCCGGAACGGGGCGTCGCTTCGTCTCGACCGTGTCGGCCGGCGGCCAGCGGCGGACCCGAGAGGTCGAACTCGCCCGCACCATCCAGGCGATCCGCACTGCCGATCCGCTGCTCTCTCCGGCGCAGCACGCCGTTCTCTACCGCACCCGCCGCGGCATCCAGGTGGCGCTCGCAGTTGCCGACTTGTTTGCGCGGCAGACTTACCTCGAACAGTTGCAGGCGCGCAATTCGGCCGCACCGCTCACCGGCGAGGAGGCGGAGCAGTTCAAGGCGCTGCTTGCGGCTTCCGCCTATGTCGCCGCCTTCACGCTCGCCGCCTATCTCGGTGCGACCTTGCAAGGGGAGGGGGAGCCGGTCGATGATGCCGCCGAGCCGGAGTTCCTCTTCGACACGCCGCAGGACGCGCTGAAAAGCATGGTGGCGGCGCTCGATCGCAGTATTGCGGGCTCGCCCGACGAGCTTGCCCTGGCAGCCCGTACCCGTGCCTTTTCACGGGTCGCGATCGAGGGATTGCTCGCCCGCAAGGCGCGCTTCACGGGATTGCAGAACTTCGAAACCGTGCATATCCGGCTCGACCAGGATGACTTCACCCTCAACGGCTTCGACATCGCGCCCGGCCAGAAGCGCAAGCCGCTGGTGATGACCTTCAAGAAGCCGGAGGAGATCATCGGCAACCACATCGCCAAATATCAGGCGCTGAAGCTTGCCAAGATGCTGATGGCCTATGACTTCGACCGGCAGATGAACCCGTTCGTCGAACTCGGCGGCTTCCTCTTCACCTTCATCGGCGACGGCATGCCGGGCACCGGCAAGACGATCCTGATCCAGATGCTTGCCGGCCTGCTGCACGACTATTGCGGCGTCGCCGGCTACGCCTTCCATTACGAGAATTTCGGCGTCGACCAGATTTCCTCCTACCAGGGCAAGTCGGGTCAGAACTGCAAGGAGTTCGTCAATAACGTCATGAACCCGCGTGCGATCGGTTTCGGCACCATCGACGATGTGGACCAGGTAACGGCGAAGCGCTCTGACGATCGCGCCTCGGCCGGTCAGCATGAGGTGACGGCGGTTCTGATGGAGAGCTTCGCCGGCGCCTCGACCGTCATTCGCGGCAATTGCACCTTCGGCATGTTCTCGAACCACCCGGAGAACGTCGACGATGCTCTGCGCCAGCGGGCCGGCGCGCGCTGGCTGGTCGACGGGCCGCAGACGGAAGCGGACTATATCGACATTTTTGCGCTGCTCGTCGGCAGAAATCACGATATCCCCTTGGGAGAGCACGAGCTCTATGCCGGCCAGGAGATCAGGCGGGCCGTCAACCAATCCTACGCGGCGCATTCGCAGCCGCAGGAGGAGGGGCTCGTCGCAGTCTGGGAGCGCTATGAGAAGGAAAGGGGCAAGGTCGCCACGCTCGCCGATGTCGGGGCCTATCTGCACAGGATTAAGGAGGCGGAGCCGCGCTTCACCGGCCGCGCCATCAGGAACATCACCGATGCGATCAAGATGCGGGCGATGGACGTCGAACTGCCGGACGACTGGTTCAGGGATGCGGCCTCCTTCATGCACAAATCCTACGACGAGAAGAAGGCGATGATCGAGGAACTGCGTGGCCCGATCACCATCGACATGGTGCTGCAGGAAATCAACCGCTACGCCGATAGCGAATTCCGCTACACCGACACGTCGGACGACGCGGCAGTCGCCGACATCATCCGCCGCGAACGCCAGCGCGAAAAGGCGATCCGCGAGATCGAGGCAATGAAGCGCGGCGGCAGATGGCAGAGTTGATTGAAGTGTCCGACAGATTCGCCCCTCATCCTAGCCCTCTCCCCGCGCGCGGGGAGAGGGGACACAGGTCCCCCATGGTCCCGATTGAACGCGACGGCATCCCCTCTCCCCGCCTGCGGGGAGAGGGCCAGGGTGAGGGGCTAGGCAATAACGGGCGAGAGGGCCTCCACGTGGGGCGGAGCGTTCCCCAATGAAGCGCCTTCTCGAAGCCGAACTCATCTATGGGCGGCTGCTCGACATTTCCGAGCCGCACCTCATTGCGCGCTACAACAAGGCGCTCGAAGGTTTCGGGTTGAGGCCGACGGGGCTTCAGCGTTTCAGCATCGACATGACCGGCTTCTCGCCGGAGATCGCCTATGAATTGGGGGACCACGATTACCTCGATCCCAATCGGGTGAACCGGCGTTTCATCATCTTGACGCCGGCGCAGGCGGAGCTGCCGGTCGTGCATACGAGCTTTTCCAACACCGCAGCGCTGATGCACGAATTCTTCAATGCCAACAGCCGCGCGATCCATGCGGTGACGATCAAGGATGCACTCTACGGCGAGATCGAGGATACGGTCTCCGTCGTCAAAGACATCGACGATCTGCTGTCGATCAACGAAGTGCGGTTCCGGGTTCTCTCGGCCGAAGGCATGCTTGGCAAGGCGACGGAACTTCGCGAACTCATTGACCGCTTGAAGAAGGTTCCGAACGCCTGGGCGGACGATGCCACGCTTGATCGAATGGTGGAACTGGCGCGACTGACGGGTGACATCCGGCAGAACGCGCTGGTGCCCGACGAACTCGTCTTCCGCCACCAGGCCTTCTGGGCCAACCACTTCGGCGGCGTCTATGTCTTTCTCGACGAGAAGACCACGACGGTGATCTGCGATCCGTCGGCGCCGGGATTCCGGCGGTCGCGGCCCTGGCAGGTGAGCTATATCGCACTCACCGATCATGCGCGCATCTACGATTTCCTGGCTGCGACGAAGCGGCTGCAATTGCCGCAGGCCTCTTGGGTGGAGGAATCCGGCCTGTTCCAGCACCGGGCAGACATGGCCGTCCGCGGGCTGATCAACGAGGCCGATCCGGACGCCGACCTCGTCAATGCCGACCGGATCTGGCTGCAGACCTGGATCCACCGCAATGCCGCTCTGGTCTCACGCGACGGCATCTATCCTTTCCTGCAGGAAATGGCGCGGGCGATCGCCGCCACCGGCACGGTCAAGATGCAGGAAATCGCCCCTGAACAGCGATTCCTCCTGGTGAGGGCCGCTCCAGATCACCCGGACCAGTGGCTCGTGAACCGCCTCATTTCGCAACTCGTCCCGCGCGATTTCGTCTCGCGCTTCGTTTTCGACAAGCAGGGTTTCTACAGCGCCTATGAGGGTTTCAGTGAAACGTTTCGGGACTATGTTGTTGCGACATTGACGGGCACATATCTCAAGGACAAGGCCGCCTTCCGCCACAAGCTCTACGGCCTCAAAGGGGAATAGAAGATGTTCGATCCGATCGTTGCGTTCTTTCAGCGTGTCTTCACGGCGATCGGCCGTGGTATCGGCCTGGTGGTAGCGTGGCTCCTCTGGCCTTTCGTTGCGCTGGGCAAATGGTACCGCGCGAGAAGCTGGGTCATTAAGGGGCCGATCGCGCTCATCCTGCTCGCCCTTGTCCTCTTCTACGGCTATTTCGTCTGGCAGACGCAGGCCTGGACCAATTTCGATCCGGATTATGTCGACCGCTATAATCTCGCCGAGCGCAAGACGCCAGCCGGCTCGCCCGTCAGCGGTCCCGGGGCCACGACGACTGGGCAAACGGCTGAGCTGACCCCCGCCAACCAGGCCGCGATGGATGCAGGGACCTCGACCACCGAAGCGCTTGCCGTGGCGCAACTGCCTGCAGGAACCGCCTGCCAGCCCTCGGCGATCGTCGATGTCGCGGCCGACCTCATCGACTTCAACGTCGACCAGAACGCTTGGATATCATCGATGCTCGCCTACAAGCTCGGCTTTTTCGGGCTCGACTGGGACGACACGCCCTGGCTCGACAACAAGGCATCGTTCCAGCGCGGCATCAATCAGGCGGTGCGGCGCACGGCCGTGGAATTGGTCGACTCGCTCGGCCGCGTCCGCGGCACGTCCGGAATCAACAACGACCTGCAGAGCGCGCGCGGCAATATCCAGTTCGACGAGGAGACCTGGTATTTCGGCATCAGCCCGTTCGGTCCCAAGACCCCGACACCGAGCTTCTATCGCGCCGCCATGCGCGACCTCAGGAAATTCAATGTATCCCTTGGCAACTGCGATGCGGTTTTCGATGGGCGCTCGGACAACATGGTCGAGTTCCTGGATCGCATCGCGAGCGATCTCGGCAATACCTCGGCAATCATTCGCGAGCGCTCGGAACTGCACAATGGCGGCTGGTTCGACACGCGGGCGGACGACCGCTTCTGGTTCTCCTATGGCCAGCTCTACGGCTATTACGGCATCCTGTCGGCGGCCGGTGCCGATTTCGACAATGTCGTCACGCAGCGAGGGCTGACGCCGATCTACACGGAGACGATGAAACAGCTTCGTGCGGCACTGCGCATCCAGCCGCTGATCATCTCGAACGGCCGCGAGGACGGCTGGATCATGCCGACGCATCTCGCAACCATGGGCTTTTATATACTTCGCGTCCGGTCCAATCTCGTCGAGATGCGCGACATCCTTGCCCGCTGACTGGCGGTATGCGAGCGTAAGCACAAGCAAACGGACGCGCGTTCGGCGGAGGAGGCTGGATGCGCGGCCGCGATGAAGTGAGGGGGGAGACATGGTGGACGTCAAATCCGACATTGAGATTGCGCGCGCCGCGAGGAAGAGGCCGATCATGGAGATCGGTGCGAAGCTCGGCATTCCGCCGGAGCACCTCCTTCCCTATGGGCACGACAAGGCGAAAGTGAGCGCCGAATTCATCGCCGCCCAAAAGGAAAAGAAGAACGGCCGGCTGATCCTGGTGACGGCGATCAATCCGACGCCGGCGGGCGAGGGCAAGACGACGACCACCGTCGGGCTTGGCGACGGTCTCAACCGCATTGGTAAGAAGGCGATCGTCTGCATCCGGGAAGCATCGCTCGGCCCCTGCTTCGGCATCAAGGGCGGTGCTGCCGGCGGGGGTTATGCCCAGGTGGTGCCGATGGAGGACATCAACCTTCATTTCACGGGCGATTTCCACGCCATCACCTCGGCGCACAACCTGCTTGCCGCGCTGATCGACAATCATATCTATTGGGGCAACGAACAGGCGATCGACACCCGCCGCATCGCCTGGCGGCGGGTGATGGACATGAACGATCGGGCGCTGCGCCAGATCGTCGGCGCGCTTGGCGGTGTCGCCAACGGCTATCCGCGCGAGACGGGTTTCGACATCACCGTCGCCTCCGAGGCCATGGCCATCCTTTGCCTTGCGACCGATATCAAGGACCTCGAAAATCGACTCGGCAACATCATCATCGGCTACCGGCGCGACAAGAGCCCGGTTTTTGCGCGAGACATCAAGGCGGACGGCGCCATGGCCGTGCTGCTCAAGGACGCCATGCAGCCGAACCTCGTGCAGACGCTCGAGAACAATCCGGCCTTCGTCCATGGCGGCCCCTTTGCCAATATCGCCCATGGCTGCAACTCCGTGGTGGCGACCGCAACGGCGCTAAAGCTTGCCGATTATGTCGTGACGGAGGCCGGTTTCGGAGCCGATCTCGGAGCGGAGAAATTCTTCGACATCAAGTGCCGCAAGGCCGGCCTCAAGCCCGATGCCGCCGTGATCGTCGCCACCGTCAGGGCGATCAAGATGAATGGCGGTGTGAAGAGGGAGGATCTCGGCAAAGAGAATATCGAGGCGTTGCGGAGGGGGTGCGCCAATCTCGGGCGGCACGTGCAGAACGTCAAGAAATTCGGCGTGCCGGCCCTGGTTGCGATCAACCATTTCACCACCGACACGGAAGCCGAGATCCAGGCGATCAAGGACTATGTAAGGACGCTCGGGTCCGAGGCGGTGCTCTGCAAACACTGGGCTGAAGGCTCGGCCGGCATCGAGGATCTGGCATTGAAGGTCGTCGAGCTCGCCAATGCCGGCCATTCGCAGTTCTCGCCGCTCTATCCCGACGAAATGCCGCTCTTCCAGAAGATCGAGACGATTGCCAAGGACATCTATCATGCGAGCGAGGTCATCGCCGACAAGCTGGTGCGCGAGCAGCTCCGGACCTGGGAAGACCAGGGCTATGGCCATCTGCCGATCTGCATGGCCAAGACGCAATATTCCTTCTCCACCGACCCAAACCTGCGCGGCGCGCCGAGCGGTCATGCGGTGCCGATCCGCGAAGTCCGGCTTGCGGCCGGCGCCGGCTTCGTCGTCGTCATCACCGGCGAGATCATGACGATGCCGGGCCTGCCGAAGTTGCCGTCGTCGGAGAGGATCCGGCTCAACGAGGCGGGCTATATCGAGGGACTGTTCTAAAGCGCGCTGCATTCCGACGGCTCAGCGCGCTTTAGGTCCTTGTCCCTACCATGCCGTTTGCCCAAAACCGCTGCACACTTTTGGGCGACATGCATTAGCCGAGCCGGCCGATGAAGTCCGCCTTGCCGATCGGCACGCCCTTGTGGCGCAGGATATCGTAGGCGGTGGTGACGTGGAAATAGAAGTTCGGCAGCACGAACTGCAGGAGGTAGTCGGCGCCGTTGAACGTCACCTTGAGATTGGGGAAGCTGAGCGTTACGTCGCGGGTCTCGCTGCCGTCGAGGTCATCGGGTTTCACCGTCTCGATAAAGGCCACTGTCCTGGCGATCCGCTCGTGCAAAGCTGCGAAGTCCTGCTCGTCATCGGGAAGGCGCGGCGCTTCAAGCGACGTCAACCGACCGATCGCGTTCTTCGCCGTATCGCTTGCCCGCTGGATCTGACCGGAGAGTGGCAGCATGTCCGGCGCGAGCCGCGCGTCGAAAAGCTCCGCGAGGGACGTGCCCCTATCGGCGGCGAACGCCTCGGCCTTGTCCAGAAGTCCGTTCAGGGCGGTAAAGCCACGAGTGAAGGCGGGGACGGTGAGCGCATACATGGTGAGTTGCATGGGTGTTCCTCGATTGAGTTGTACTTGCAGGCAAATGCCTCGCCGTCCATAGATTGTAGCGGTCCGAAGAGGTTTCAATCGGCGCGGCGACCTTCGTGCGGTGAGAGACAGCATTGCCATGGCTCGGTTTGATGGGCCTGCTGGGGCGGCACGGCCGGGCGCGACTCGCGGTCACGGCCGAGCTCAGGGGCGAGGGTGAGTTGGCCGGTTTCTTCTCGGGCGAATTCGTTGCGCTCGGGTACGAGAGCCAGGGCGGCTGAGGAGGGACCTGTCGCTGATACGGTATCGTCAACGGCAATACCGGTAGCCGTTCTTCCGATCGATGACGTCGAAATGCAGATGCGTCTCGTGCGCCGCGTCGCTGCCAGGGTCGAGCACGGTGGTGAAATAGAGGCAGGCGGTGGCGGTGATCGCGCGCTGGAAGGCGCCGTTCAGCGTGCCGTCCTCGTCGCGCGGCTGAATGTCGATCGTCTTGCCGTCCTTGAGCCCGAAGGAGGCGATATCGATGGCGTTGCCGCGGGCGTGTTCGGATATCTTGCCGGTCGTGCCGTTGTTCCTCAGGCGGCAGACATAGGAGGAGGCCTGATTGAGGGTCGCGATGGCCGTGTCGGGCCCGAAGGCGGCCTTCGCGGCCGGAGCCGCGGTCTCCCTGATCCAGCGGGCGAGCGCCAGCGCCGTTTCGCAACGCATCGTCCCCTGCGGTTTCAGCGACACGCCCGGCAGGATTTCGGTCACTTCGATCGGCTTGTCGATGCCGCAACCCTGGCCGTCATCGATGCGCGCGGCCTCTGTGAATGAGGCGCCGAGGGTCCGAAGCGCGTCGAGGCAGGACGCGTAGGCCGTCGGGTCTTCCTTCTCGATTTCGACAATCGCCGGCGGCATGGCGTCAAGCGCATCGTCCTTCCAGCCGGGAGGCAAGTCGCGGCCGGACTCCATCTTCCCCGTTGCGGAACTGCCATTGTCGGTCGGCCCGTCGGGTTTCGGAGCCGGTATCGGTTCGCTGCTGTTTTCGGGTTTCTCGACCGGTACAGGTCCATGACGCGGCAGAGTCGCGCCGGAAGCGAGCAAGGAGCAGAGCAGGATAATGCCGGCTTGGCGCATGCGGATCCCTCCCGTTCGCGTCGCGGCCGAATCCGCGAGCGCACGGGGAGCAATCCTCTGCCAAAATGTGCTGAAACTGAGGTGAGGGGCGTGCGTCAAATTCCCTGATTTATATTGGCAATTGCACTCATGTTTTTGTCTTGCAGAAACAAGGCGGTACATTCGTCATGCCTCGATTCCGACCCGCGCAGCCAGCCCTTGAGTTGCTCAAGGGTGTGCTTGGCCTTGGCTCTGCCGCAGAGACTTGGGGAGCCGACGTCATCCTGACCGCATCGAAGGCCCGTCTCCGACAAGTCGACGAACAGCTTCAAGGCGCCTGGCTACGGCATTACCTTCAGGGTCTCGCTGGTCCAGCACTTCCGAGGTCCGGAAAGGTAGACGATTGGAAGACGGTCATCCGTGGTCGCTTTTTTCAACTGATGCTTTTCCCGCTTGCACGCCATCTAAAGGCAGGCTAACACTTTCGCCCATGGCAAATGCACGCAACATTTCGATCTGGTGGTGGGCTCGCTAAGGCGGCCTTGACCAGTCACGCGTGATTGAGACATGAAGCCGCCCGGAGATTTCGAGGCGGCTTTTTTCGTATTCGGGCCGCGTGGAAAGACCGGGCTTTGACGGAGCGAGACGAATGGCAACGGTAATTCTGGATAACGGCGCGGAAAGCTACACCACCAAAGGCGGGATCGTGGTCACCCGCAGGCGGCGCGAAGCCTCCTACACGGACGCGATAGCCGGCTATGTCGCAAGGCTTGACGAGCGCCGCGGCGCGGTCTTCTCCTCCAACTACGAATATCCCGGCCGCTACACCCGCTGGGACACCGCCGTCGTCGATCCGCCACTTGCCATCTCTTCCTTCGGCCGCTCGCTCTGGATCGAAGCCTATAACGAACGCGGCGAGGTGCTGCTGGCACTGATCGCCGAGCACCTCAACACCGTTGCCGACATCACGCTCGGAGCGCTGACCGCTCGCCGACTCGACGTCACCATCAACGAGCCCGACCGCGTCTTCACAGAGGAAGAACGCTCGAAGATGCCGACCGTCTTCACGGTGCTCCGCGCAGTGACGGACCTCTTCCATTCGGAAGAGGATTCGAGCCTCGGTCTCTATGGTGCCTTCGGCTACGACCTTGCCTTCCAGTTCGACGCGATCGAGCTCAAGCTCGAGCGCCCGGACGACCAGCGAGACATGGTGCTCTTCCTGCCCGACGAGATCCTCGTCGTCGACCACTATGCGGCAAAAGCCTGGATCGACCGGTACGACTTTGCCAGGGACGGGCTTTCAACCGAGAGCAAGGCGGCGGAGATTGCGCCGGAACCGTTCCAGATGGTCGACAGCATCCCGCCGCACGGGGACCATCGCCCCGGCGAATATGCCGAGCTTGTCGTTAAGGCGAAGGAGAGCTTCCGCCGCGGCGACCTTTTCGAAGTGGTGCCGGGGCAGAAGTTCTACGAACGCTGCGAAAGCCGGCCGTCGGAGATTTCCAATCGGCTGAAGGCGATCAACCCGTCGCCCTATTCCTTTTTCATCAACCTCGGAAACCAGGAATATCTCGTCGGCGCCTCGCCGGAGATGTTCGTGCGCGTATCGGGCCGGCGCATCGAAACCTGCCCGATTTCCGGGACGATCAAGCGCGGCGACGATCCGATCGCCGATAGCGAGCAGATCCTAAAGCTCCTGAACTCGAAGAAGGACGAGTCCGAGCTCACGATGTGCTCGGATGTGGACCGCAATGACAAGAGCCGCGTCTGCGTGCCGGGATCGGTGAAAGTGATCGGCCGTCGCCAGATCGAGATGTATTCGCGGCTGATCCATACAGTCGATCACATCGAGGGGCGCTTGCGCGACGATATGGACGCTTTCGACGGCTTTCTGAGCCATGCCTGGGCGGTGACCGTCACCGGCGCGCCGAAGCTCTGGGCGATGCGCTTCATCGAGAACCACGAAAAGAGCCCGCGCGCCTGGTATGGCGGTGCGATCGGCATGGTCGGGTTCAATGGCGATATGAACACCGGCCTGACGCTGCGCACGATCCGCATCAAGGACGGGATTGCCGAGGTGCGGGCGGGCGCGACGCTGCTCTATGATTCGAACCCCGACGACGAAGAAGCCGAAACAGAACTGAAGGCCTCTGCCATGCTTGCAGCCATTCGCGATGCGAAATCCGCCAACAGCGCCAAGGCGGCGCGCGACGTAGCCCCGGTGGGCGCCGGCGTCAAGATCCTGCTCGTCGACCACGAAGACAGCTTCGTCCACACGCTCGCGAATTATTTTCGCCAGACGGGGGCGACGGTGACGACGGTTCGCACACCGGTCGCCGAGGAAATCTTCGATCGGATAAAGCCGGACCTTGTCGTGCTTTCGCCCGGACCCGGCAGCCCGAAGGATTTCGACTGCAAGGCGACGATCAAGAAGGCGCGGGCGCGGGAGTTGCCGATCTTCGGCGTATGCCTCGGCCTGCAGGCCCTCGCCGAGGCCTATGGCGGAGATCTCCGGCAACTGGCAATCCCGATGCATGGCAAGCCGTCGCGCATCCGGGTGTTGGAACCGGGCATCGTCTTTTCCGGTCTCGGCCGCGAGGTGACGGTCGGGCGCTATCATTCGATCTTCGCCGATCCATCGAGCCTGCCGCGTGAGTTCATGATCACGGCGGAGAGCGAGGACGGGACGATCATGGGCATCGAGCACACGAAGGAGCCCGTGGCTGCGGTGCAGTTCCATCCCGAGTCGATCATGACTCTCGGCGGTGACGCCGGCATGCGGATGATCGAGAATGTGGTGGCGCATCTGGCCAAGAGGGCAAAGGTCAAGGCGGCCTGACGACAGCAGCCGCTTCCGCCTACCTGCGGCGGAGACGCGCGGGCGGTGACCGCCCTTTGACAAGCTGTCCGATGTCGCCCATATGGTGACGACAATCCGCCTGCGCGAAAACCCGCGCGGGCGGTTTTGCGTTTGAACTGGCATGCATTTGCAACTCGTTTGCATCTGCAGAAGGATGAGCATGACCGCGCCCGACAACCGAACAGTCCTGAAGCTCGCCCTCTGGGGCATGCCGCTTTCCATCGGCGTCATGGGCTTGAAGATGCTCGCCTGGTGGGTGACGGGCTCGGTGGCTCTTCTCTCGGATGGGTTGGAATCCATCGTCAATGTGATTGCTGCGGTGATCGCCTATGTGATGATCGGCTACGCGGCGAAGCCGGCGGATGCGACGCACCCATTCGGACATCACAAGGCGGAGTATTTTTCCGCGGTCATGGAAGGCGTGCTGATCGTCGTCGCGGCGCTTCTGATCATTTGGGAGGCTGTGCCGGAAATGATGGCGCCCTCCATGCTGGATGCGCCCGCGCTCGGCCTCGCGATTAATTTCGGCGCCGGCGTCATCAACGCCGCCTGGGCCTATCTGTTGATCCGGGCGGGCAGGCGCCACCGTTCCCCGGCGCTCAGCGCCGATGGACACCATATCCTGTCGGATGTCGTGACCTCGGCGGGCGTCCTCGTCGGCCTTCTCCTGGTGCTTGCCACCGGCTACGCGATCCTCGATCCGCTGCTTGCGGTGGTCGTCGCCGGCAATATCCTCTGGCAGGGTTGGAAGGTCATCTCGCGCTCGATCGACGGGCTGATGGACAGGGCCGTGCCGGCGGAGGAAGAGGAGGCGATCAAGCAGGCGATCGCGGACAACGCCGGCGGCTCGCTCGGCGTTCACGACCTGAAGACGCGGCAGGCTGGCCCGGCAACCTTCGTGGACTTTCACATGGTCGTGCCGGAGGCGATGCCGGTTGGCGAAGCGCATGATATATGCGACCGCATCGAGGATGCCATCCGCGCCGTCCAGCCGGGGGCGCGGATCGCCATTCATGTCGAGCCGGAGGGCGAGAAGGCGCACGGCGTGCGCGTCAAGACCACAGCCTCGCGCGCCTGACCGGACGGGCAACGCTGTCGCACTTAGAATTGCTGCCTGATGCGTTAAGACATCATGCGGCGGCGGGATAAGGAAAAAGGTGGGCGGTGCGCCCATCCGACGTCTCAATGCAGATTGGAGCATGACGGAAATGACGAAGACCGATGTATCAGGACTTTCGCAACTCGGAGCAAAGGTGGATCTGCCGCAAAGCCCGGAGGATGCCGTGCTGGAAAGGGTGCCTAGCGGCCACGCCGGCACGGACTTCGTCGTCCGCTTCACCGCGCCGGAGTTCACCTCGCTCTGCCCAATGACGGGACAGCCGGACTTCGCACATATTGTCATCGACTACGTGCCGGATGGCTGGCTGGTCGAGTCGAAATCCCTGAAACTGTTCCTGCATTCCTTCCGCAATCACGGCGCCTTCCATGAGGATTGCACCATGGAGATCGCCAAGCGGCTGGTGTCGCTGCTCTCGCCGAAGTGGCTGCGGATCGGCGCCTACTGGTACCCGCGCGGCGGCATCCCGATCGACGTCTTCTGGCAGACCGGCAATCCCCCAGAGGGCGTCTGGCTGCCGGACCAGGGCGTGCCGACCTACCGCGGACGCGGGTGACCGACGGGGTTCAGGTGCGGGACAAGACCTCCGCAACCCCTCCTCCTTGTGGGGAGGGTTGAGGAGGTATTCGCGCGCCGAAAGAGCTCAAAGAGGCTTTGAGAGACCAATCTTCTCCAGATCGGTCTCGAGGATCGGGTCGAACA
This sequence comes from Sinorhizobium sojae CCBAU 05684, assembly GCF_002288525.1. NCBI lineage: Bacteria > Pseudomonadati > Pseudomonadota > Alphaproteobacteria > Hyphomicrobiales > Rhizobiaceae > Sinorhizobium > Sinorhizobium sojae. The sequence continues at coordinate 2,360,703 of NZ_CP023067.1, read as the reverse complement.
GGACCTTTCGCCAGATCTCCCGATAGCCGAGGTGCCGATAGAGCTGGAGCGCCCGCTCGTTCAGGGCGGCCACCTGAATATGCGCTTTCGCATAGCCTCGACCGGCGATCTGTGCCTCGAGCGCTCGTATCAGCGCCGATCCGGCGCCGCGCCCTTCGAAGGCCGGAGCGATCCAGATATCGCTGATCGTATCGTCGCCGCGCTCGCAGGCGCCAATACCCGCTGCTCTGCCATCAATCTCGGCCACCAGCGCGAGCGACCTCAATTCCCGCAGGAATGGCACGAAGGGATTACTTGCGGTGATCCTGGCCGCCACCGACGCGGACACCAGTGGTCCTATCCCCTTGCGCCAAGCTGAAAGCCCGACCGCGGCAAGGACGTCAATCTCCTCGGGGAGCGCAGGGCGAATCACCAGCATTCAGCAATTTCCCGAAAGGCCGGGCATGAACCCGGCCCTTTCGCTCTTCACACCATCATCCCAGCATCAGCGCCGCACCGGCAAGCGCCGTGATGCCGCCGAGGAGGCGGGCGAGCTTGCCGCCGCCCGAGAGCCTAGCGAGAGCCATGCCAAGGCCGATACCGGCGACATGGAGGAGGGCGGTCGCAATCATGAAGCCCGCGGCAAAGGACCAGGCCCCGGCCGCACCGAGCTCGCCCCCATGCGCATCACCGTGGAACAGCGCGAAAACGGCGACAATGGCGGCGGCCTTCGCGGCACCGAGCCGGACGGCGATCGCCACTATCAGGCCGAGAGCAACGACGGATGCGAGGATCGCCGGTTCGACGAAGGGCAGGCCGACGCCGATCACGGCGAGCGCAAAGCCGACGGCCATGGTGGCGACGAAGGCCGCGGGTACCATCCAGCGTGCCCGGCCGCCGATCTCACCGGCCCAGAGGCCGACGGCGAGCATCGCAAGGATATGGTCGGCGCCGAAAAGCGGGTGCGACAGACCGGCCATGAGGGAGCCGTGCGACGCAGGGTCGAAATGTGCGAAGGCAGGTGCGGCGGAGGCAGCAAGCGCGGCGGCGGCGATAAGGATCTGTTTCTTCATTCGGGTCCCCACTGGTCGGCAGGCCTGGAGGGCAGCCCGCCTGGCTCAAATCGCGATGACCTGGACTGCATCCCGTCGTCCATTGCCATCAATTCATGTCAGCCGGGCGCGGGCCTAACATTAGGCGCTCTGGCACCGACCGCACCGCTGCTGACGCGCTGATCTTATTGGGCTTTTGCGCGCTGTCCATACGGCATTTGCCGCCCCTCACGCATTTACCATCGCCGCAGCACCGGCTGGACGGAGCCGGCTTCGCCCATTTCATTGCATTGTTTTCGCTGTCGAGTCGCATTATCTGACTTTGAGGCATTTCATGAGGAGTCCGGAGAATGCGGATGAACGACGACGAACAGGAAGAGAAAAAGACCGAATTGCCGCTCGGCAAGGAAACGGAGGCGAACCTTTTCAAGTCGCGTTCGATTTTCATCTACGGAACGGTCACGCAGGAACTGTCGCTGAAGGTCTGCTCACAGCTCGTGGCATTGGCCTCGGCCAGCGATGACGACATTCGCATCTTCGTCAATTCGCCGGGCGGCCACGTGGAATCGGGCGACAGCATTCACGACATGATCAAATTTGTGAAGCCCAAGGTCTGGACGATCGGCACTGGCTGGGTTGCTTCCGCCGGCGCGCTGATCTATGTCGGCGCGCCCAAGGAACGCCGCCTGTGCCTGCCTAACACCCGCTTCCTGCTGCACCAACCGTCCGGCGGTACGCGCGGCATGGCGTCCGACATCGAGATTCAGGCGCGGGAGATCATAAAGATGAACGAGCGTCTCAACCGGATCTTCTCGGAAGCAACCGGCCAACCTGTCGAGAAGATCGCTAAGGACACCGATCGCGACTACTGGCTCGGCGCGGACGAAGCGAAGGCTTACGGGCTCGTGTCGCGGATCATCACCTCCGTCACCGAAATCTGATGTCGAGCTCCCGGCCGGGATGAGCACGCGGCCACCCCTCATCCGGCCTGCCGGCCACCTTCTCCCCGCAAGCGGGGCGAAGGAGACCCGCAGCGCCGGCTCAGTCCCCTCGCACCGCCTGCGGGGAGAGGGCTAGGGTGAGGGGGCGGCAGCAATTCGCTTCACCGCTTGCCCCAGAGCGTCTAGCCGTGTATAGGCACTTGCATGACCCAGGTGAAAGCACACAAGATCGCAAAGATCTTCTCCGGACGCGATAAGAATCGCGCTTCCGCCCGCGCCTTCGCCTCGCTTCTCCTTCTCGGCCTTACGCGCGGTTGCCGGGTCCGGTGAGGAGCGCCCGGCGGCCGAAAAGCCCTGCCGGCAGATCGCTCCTCGAACCAAGCTGCAATTAACAGTTAAAACAGAGCGCGCTCCGGCGAGCATCAGCCTCGCAATGATTCCGACGATCGGCTATTGCATGCGGCAAGCGACGCTCCAGTGACGAAGAGAAGCTGCACATGATTTTGAAATCGCACCCCGTCAAGCAAGGCATGCCTGTGGCCGCGTTGAAATACGAGCCTTATCCGCAGGTGGCGCTGCCGGATCGCACCTGGCCTTCCAAGACGATCACCAAGGCGCCGATCTGGTGCTCGGTCGACCTGCGCGACGGAAACCAGGCGCTCGTCGATCCCATGGGGCACGACCGCAAGGCGCGCATGTTCCACCTGCTCCTGGACATGGGCTTCAAGGAGATCGAGATCGGCTTCCCCTCCGCCTCGCAGACGGATTTCGATTTCGCCCGCTGGTGCGTCGAGGAAGGCAATGTGCCGGAGGACGTGTCCCTGCAGGTGCTGGTGCAATGCCGTCCGGAACTGATCACGCGCACCTTCGAGGCGCTCGAGGGCGCCCGCAATCCGATCGTCCACTTCTATAATTCGACGAGCGAACTACAGCGCCGCGTCGTCTTCGCCAAGGACGTCTCCGGCATCAAGCAGATCGCCACCGATGCCGCCAAGATGATCACCGACATGGCGGCGAAGGCGGGAGGCGGCTACCGCTTCCAGTACTCGCCGGAAAGCTTCACCGGTACGGAACTCGAAGTGGCGCTGGAGATCTGCAACGCCGTCACCGAGATCATCAGGCCGTCGGCGGACAATAAGCTCATCATCAACCTGCCGTCGACGGTCGAGATGGCGACGCCGAACGTCTATGCCGATCAGATCGAATGGATGTGCCGCAATCTCGACAACCGCGATAACCTGATCATCTCGCTGCATCCGCACAACGACCGCGGCACCGGTATCGCCGCAACCGAGCTCGGCCTGATGGCGGGCGCAGACCGCGTGGAGGGCACCCTCTTCGGCAATGGCGAGCGCACCGGCAATGTCGATGTGGTGACGCTGGCGTTGAACATGTTCACGCAGGGCGTCGATCCGAACCTCGACTGCTCGGACATCGAGCGCATCAAGGAAGTCTACGAATATTCCAATCAGATGGTCATTCCGGAGCGTCACCCTTACGTCGGCGAGCTGGTCTACACCGCCTTTTCCGGATCGCACCAGGACGCGATCAACAAGGGCATGAAGGCGCTGAAGCAGGCGAACAAGGCGCTCTGGGAAGTGCCCTACCTGCCGATCGACCCGCGCGACGTCGGACGCAGCTACGAGGCGATCATCCGCATCAACTCGCAATCGGGCAAGGGCGGTATCGCCTATATCCTGCAGGAGGACTACGGCATCAACCTGCCGCGGAAACTGCAGATCGAGTTCCGTGAGGACATCCAGCGCATCACCGACGAGGGGGGCAAGGAACTGCCGTCGAAGCGGATCCATCAGCGCTTCATCGAACGCTATGTGGAGCAGCCCGGCGCGCGCCTCAAATTCGTCGATCACCACACCTATCCGGTCAGCGAGCACAAGGGACTGCGCGTCGTCGCCGCGGAGATTACAGACAGGGGCGAGGCCAGGCGGATCGAGGGCCAGGGCACGGGCCCGATCGACGGTTTCATCAACGCGCTGTCGATCTATCTCGGCATCGAGCTCTCGGTCGCGGACTATTCCGAACACTCGCTGCAGCACGGCTCGAACGCTGCCGCGATCGCCTATGTGGAAGTCGAATATCCGGGCGGCACGCTGTTCGGCGTCGGCATCAACACGAATATCGTCGCCGCCTCGCTCGAAGCGATCGTCTCGGCCGCCAACCGCGTACTGGAGACGTTGGGCAAGTAAGGGCGGCGAACCCGCGATTGCCCTCGCTCTACAACGCCGCGCGTCTTATCAGACGCGCGAAGGTTGTAATCGAGGCAAGGCATGCAGTGGCCTTCTCCCCGCTGGCGGGGAGAAGGTGCCGACAGGAGGATAGGGGCTTGTTGTTTCGGCGTTAGATCGCTGCCGCCACCGTCCGGGCGAGATCCTGCAGCCCGGCATCTGAAGACGGGCCTATGACGACGAAGGAAGCGTCGCCTTTCTGCCAGGAGACAAGGCTCAAATCGCCGCGGATCGTCTCGCTGAATTGATCCGGTTTCCCGCCGCTGCCGTTCTTCAGGAAGCAGATGGCGAAGATCTCGCTTTCGCGACCGCGGTAGACGAGTTGGGCGACCGGCTTGCCATTGGCGACAAGCAAACGGGCGCCCTCGAAGGTCAGCCCCTCGCGGGTGAGATCGGGGATATTGAAGGCAACGCCGACGCTCGAGGAGAGCCAGCTTTCGATCTCATTTGCCTGGGCGGCCGGTACCTCGACGAGATGCTTCTTCTGGCGCGAATAGATGCCGTGGTACTCCGCGACCTCGTCGATCCACGGGCGCTCGGTCGTCTCGGGAGCGGGATCGGCGGTGTTGACGGAACTGCCAAGGATGAAGCCGGCCATGCCGCCGAGGAAGAGTAGCGCAACGGCAGCGGCGGCCAAGCGCGGCCAAATGCGCAGGTGTCGTTTGGGAAGATTTGCGGTGGCGACGCGTTCAAACCGCGGCGTGATGCCCGGCCCCTGCTTGATCTGGCGAACCAGGGCCAGAGGAACGGGATCGTGCAGGAAATCTTCGAAGGCCCTATTGCCGAATGTGCTGCCTGCTTTCAGCCTCTCAAGCAGAGCCCTCGCGTCGTCGTCCCGGGCCAACAAGGTATCGAGTTCCGACTTTTCCGCTTCGCCGATCTCGCCGTCGATATAGGCGGACAGCCGCACTTCGAGCGCAAGTCCTTTCGTCTGCTGCAACGGTCATGCCCTCCTTTCCGCATCCTCGGACAGCATTGCCGCAAGCCTGAGGCGTGCCGTCGACAATCTGCTCATAACGGTACCGATCGGGATCGCGAGGATCTCTGCCGCTTCCCGGTAGCTGTAGCCTTCGACATTCACCAGCAGGAACACGCTTGCCAATCCCTCCGGCATGGAGAGGATCATCTTGTGCAGCTGATTGACATAGACCGCCTTCTCGGCGGTCGCTTCGACGTTCAGCTCGGCAGGATCGAATATATCGGCCATGCCGCCTCCGCTGCGGACCTTGCGCTTGCGGATCTCGTCCACCCAGAGATTGCGCGTCATGGCGTAGACCCAGCTCTCCAGCCGACCCTCTCCGTTCCACAGGTGGCTGCGCGTGATGGCGCGCTCGCAGACTTCCTGGAGAAGGTCGTCGGCATCGTTGACGTCGCGTGTCAGCGTCATCGCGAAGCGACGCATTTTGGGCAGCAGGCTGACCAAATCCCGTCTGAAGTCCTTCATCTCAGCCGCTTGGCGCATTTCTCTTCCAATGAGACATGCCGGATCGGGCGCCTGCTCGCCGTGCGTACGCACAGCTCATGATATGAAACAATAGACCCGAAGTCTGCAAGGGAAGAGCCGGAACGCAAAGAGGTTTTTGCGGCCCGGCCCCGCTTTTCCAATGGCAGCTTCGCGCCTCCGATGGCCTCTTCCTCCGGGCCGGGGAAGAGACCCGCGGCCGGAAGCCATCAGTAGCGGCGGAGACCTCCGAGAGATTGCAGCAGCGCCCTGTAGGCCCATGTGTTTTCGCCGCCGCGGTCGCGAATCTCGACGAGCTGCACTTTCGCTTCCTCCATCCGGCCCTGCTCGACGAGCGCCTGCCCCATATAGGAGCGCGCAAGGATGTAGTTCTCGTCCGCCTGTAACGCGCGCTTGTAGTACTGCATGCCGACTTCCGTGCGGCCGGCCTTGCGGTTGGCATAGCCTAGATAGTTGAAGACGCGGGCGCTTTGCCGCTCCTTCATGGCGTCGAGAACCCTGATGGCATTCTCGTACTGGCCGGCATAGGCGAGCTCGCGCGCTGCATCGAACAGGATATCGTCGTTGAGGCTGCTCTTCTTCGGTTCGACGCACCTGTTCTGCTCGGCATCCCAGATCTTGCCGTCCGTGCATTGGGTGGTCGTCTTGGTCTTTTTGGGCGGTTCGCTGGTGTCATCGCCGACGGCCATGGCTGCCTGGCTCGCCATCGAGGCCGTCAAGACTGCGGCGGCGAAGAGAATGATCTTGCGGTTCGTCATGCCTGTCTCCTGTGAAGATCGGTGGCCGGTAACCGGCCGCCGCGGACGTCTCCCGGCGGCTGGCTGGCTCCCGAACGCGAGTAAGACGCGCGAGGCCTGCCGATTATTCGACAGATCGAAACTAGCCGTAAAAATGTGTCGTCTCGGCAAGGGTGGTGGTGGTCGCGTCGGCATTGAGCGCGAAGCGCTCGCGCGTCAACTGCCATTTGCCCGGCTCGCCTGCAATCGAGAAGAGATTGTAGGCGGCGACCGGCTTGCTGCCGCCCGGCGCCTGGGAGGCCGAGGAAATTCCGACCACCGGCACGGGTGCCGCATGTCCCTTCAGCCAATGGACCGTGTTGAGATGCGTATGGCCATGCAGGACGAGTTCGGCGCCGCCGGACGAAATGGTCGCGGCGAAACGGCGGATGCCGATCATGCGCTTGTGCATCGAGGTTGCGCCGCGGATCGGCGGATGGTGGATCATGACGACCCGGAAGAGCCCGGCCTCGCCGGCAGCGCGCAGCAGGTTGACCGCCGTGCGCGCCTGGTGCGGCCCGAAATAGCCGCTTGCCGCGAAGGGGGGCGTGGCGACGGCCGTCGAACAGCCGATGAGCGCGACCGGACCGCGCACCCGCATATAGGGGAAGCAGGAATGTTCCTTCGTCCATCCAGACGGACCGACGTCGCCGCGCATATAGGGATACCAGGCGCGGGACATCCGCTCATAGGCGCCCGGCACATAGGCGTCGTGGTTGCCCGGCACGACGGAGACGTCGTGCGGGTCTCCGGCTTCCGCAAGCCATTCCGTCACTGCCTTGATCTCAAGTGAAGAGGCGAGATTCACGAGATCGCCGGTGATCGCCAGATGGTCCGGTTGACGCTTCTCTATGTCCTCCATCAGGCACTCGAGCGTGCCGGGGAAGAGATGGCGCGCGCGGTTCCTGTGCCAGTTGACGAAACCGGTGATTCTTTTCGAAGCGAGTTCGCGCAGGGTAAGCTCCGGCAGCGGCCCAAGGTGAACGTCGGAAATATGCGCGAGTTTGAACATCACCCTCCGTCTAGCGCATATTCGGTGAAAGGGGAATCATTTGAAAGGATTATCCCGAATCGCGACAGCGCGGCTGTCGCCTGTGTTCGATCGTAAAAGGAGTAGCGAGATGCAGAGCTGGCGGCTCCGCCTGCTGACCCGGTTCGCCCATGGCTATTTCGCCTTCTCGCGCGGCATGACGCTTGGGGTGCGGGCCGCCTGTTTCGACGATGAGGGGCGGCTCTTCCTGGTCAGGCACTCCTATCTGCCTGGCTGGCACTTTCCCGGTGGCGGCCTCGATCGCGACGAAACCGCGGTCGAGGGGCTTGTCCGCGAATTGAGGGAAGAGGGCAATCTCCAACTTACGAGTCCGCCGGCGCTCGTGCAGGTCTATTACAACCGCGGCACCAGCAGGCGCGATCACGTGATTTTCTTCCGCTGCAACCATGTGCGGCAGGACCGGCCGAAACGCGCTGACCTGGAAATCTCTGCCGCGGAGTTTTTCGCCCTCGACGCCTTGCCGGAGGATACGACGCCCGCGACCCGCCGCCGGCTTGCCGAACTGGCCGGAACGGCAGAGCCGGATTCGTTCTGGTAGCGGCTTGGCGCATCAAAAATTGTGCGGGGCCGCCTTTGCGGCGGACTGCGCGCAGAGTTTCCTCATCCCGATCTAAAGGCGATCCCGCCCGTGCGGAGCCGCAAGGTCGATCTCCGGACCGACCGGCACGATGCCGGTGGGATTGATCATTCTATGGCTGCGATAATAGTGCTGCTTGATGTGGGTCAGGTCGACGGTCGCCGCGATCCCCGGAACCTGATAGAGGTCGCGCAGATAGCCGGAGAGATTGCGATAATCGGCGATGCGGCGGATGTTGCATTTGAAATGGCCGACATAGACCGGATCGAAGCGGACCAATGTCGTGAACAGGCGCCAGTCGGCCTCGGTTGTACTATCGCCGAAAAGGTAGCGCCGTGACCGGAGGCGATCTTCCAGCTCGTCGAGCATGGCGAAGAGGGCGGTGACGCTCTCCTCATAGGCTTCCTGCGTGGTGGCAAAGCCGGATTTGTAGACACCGTTGTTGACCGCATCATAGACGCGCGCATTCAGGGCATCGATCTCGGTCCGGAGCGCTTCGGGATAAAAGTCCAGCGTCGAGCCGGTGAGACCGTCGAAGGCCGAGTTGAACATCCGGATGATTTCGGCCGACTCGTTGGAGACGATCGTGTCCCGCTGCTTGTCCCAGAGGACAGGTACGGTGACACGGCCGGAATAACTGCTGTCCGCGCGAGCATAGATCTGCCACAGGAAGCGCGAGTCGAAGAGGTGGTCGACCGTGCCGCCGTTCTCCCGCTTGAACTCCCAGCCATTGCTGAGCATCAGCGGGTCCACGATCGAGAGCGAGATCATCTCCTCCAGCTTCTTCAGCTTGCGGAAGATCAGCGTGCGGTGCGCCCAGGGACAGGCGAGCGAGACGTAGAGATGGTAGCGACCTGCCTCGGCCTTGAAGCCGCTTTCGCCGGACGGGCCTGGCGAGCCGTCGGCGGTGATCCAGTTGCGGAACTGCGAAACGCTGCGCTTGAAACGGCCATTCGTCTCGACGGTATCGTACCAGACGTCCTGCCAGACGCCGTCCACCAGCCTGCCCATCACAGATCTCCCTTCCTGATCCTGCTTTCGTTCATAGATAACGCTTGAGGATGCCGCAGATAGGGGTCAAATTTCGAACAGTGCGTTTTAGGCTTTGACAGGAGGCAATTTTCTGCTATCGGCGGCGGAACGCTTTTTCACTTACGGAAATGATCGATACCCATGATCCAGTCGGGAAACCTGCGACGACGCTGATGCAGCCAACGCCCTTTCGGGGTGAGCCATTGCATTTTGTCTGTTCGCATGCTGGTTTTCGACATCCATGAAAAAGCACAATCTCGTCTATCTGACCGAAGACGCGTCCCACGACGCAGCCATCGAAATCATCAATGAAGAAGCGTTTGGTCCGGGCCGGTTTGCCCGCGCCGCCGCGCGAATCCGCGAGCAGGGACCGCACGACCGTGCATTGTCCTTCATATGCGCCGACGATGGCGAAACGATCGCGTCGGTCAGGATGACCCCGGTGATCGCCGGATCCGTGCGGGGGCATCTGCTCGGACCCCTTGCGGTTCGGCCGTCGCACAAGAACAAGGGTATCGGCCGGGAGCTCGTGCGCATCGCCGTCGAAGCGGCGCGGCGGAAGGGCTCCGAGGCGGTCATCCTCGTCGGCGACCCGCCCTACTACCAGCCGCTCGGTTTCGAGAAGGTGCGGTACGGCGCGCTTGAGTTCCCCGGGCCTGTCGACCCGGCGCGGGTGCTGGTTGTGCCGATCGCTGCGGATGTTCACGCGCGGCTGCAAGGCGTGATCGCCTGGCGGGACGACAGCATTGCTTCCGAGGTCGCCATCCGCGCCTCGGGGGAGGCCGCCGCCTGATCGCCTGACTGGGCTGCACTTCCCTTCTCCATCCTCGGTCTCGTGCAGCACCGCGCGCAAGCCCGAATTCGCGATGCCCCTTACCGCCCCTCTCGGTACCACGTGGCCGAGATGATGAAGAGCAGTGCCGCGAGGCCCAGGAGGCCGGAGAACAGTGACAGGGAATTGACGCCCTTGAGCACCGTCTCGTCGGTGATCTTCAGCGACAGGCGCTGGTCGTCGGCGACGCGCACGGCGCCTCGGACGGGCAGGATCGAGGGGAGGTCGACCGGACCGTCGGCACTCGCCAGGCGGCGGAGGGTCCCCTTGGTCTTCTCGGCCCAGGGTTCCAACTTTTCCTCCGTCGAAATCGCCGCCTTGAATTCCGGTGCATTGACATTGCCGACGTGCACGAGCGTCGTCAGTTCGTCATTGGCGATCTCGAACAATCCGATCTCGTCAGTCCTGACCTCCGCCTTGTAAAGACCCGGCTCCCGTTCCGTCAGCGTGATTTCCTCGGAGCGGCCGGAGGGATGAGTGAGCGTTGCCTGGCCCGGATCGCCCTCGATCGTCTGGCGGGTGATTTCCAGCGTCCGACCCGAAGCACGTGCGGTCAGCGCCTCCTCCTCGAGGGCCGGCTCCTGCATCAGCCAGTGCGCGGTGCGGCGGTAGAGCGAAATATGCGGGCCGCCGCCTTCGAAATTGCGGGCCCAGAGCCAGCCCTGGTCGGAGAGCAACATGGCGACGCGCCCCTTGCCGACCCGGTTGAGCACCAGCAACGGCCGGCCGTCCGCAGCCTCCATCACCGTCTGGCCGAGCGGCCTGTCGACATCGACCGTGCGGAACCAGCGCCCCCAGGCCGGAGGCTCGCTCTCTGCGCCTTCGAGCCCCCTGGTCACCGGATGTTTCCTGCCGTCCTCCGAGAGGCGCGGAAAGAAGGCCGTTTCGTTCACGACCCCGGTCGGGTTTGCGGGGAGGACGGCCGACAGCGGCGTTGCCGCGATCGAATCGTCGCCGGCATGTTCCGGGCCGGCCGCGATCAGCAGAGCGCCGCCGTTCTGCACATATTGCGCGATGTTGTCATAGTAGAGGATCGGCAGCACGCCGCGGTGCTGATAGCGGTCGAAGATGATGAGGTCGAATTCGCTGATCTTGTCGACGAAAAGCTCGCGGGTCGGGAAGGCAATCAGCGACAGCTCGTTGATAGGCGTGCCGTCCTGCTTTTCCGGCGGCCTGAGAATGGTGAAGTGGACGAGATCGACGGCGGCATCGGATTTTAACAGATTGCGCCAGGCGCGCTCGCCGGCATGCGGCTCTCCGGAAACGAGAAGCACGCGCAGGTTTTCGCGAATGCCGTCGATCACGTGGACGGCGCGGTTGTTCGCCTCCGTAACTTCCCCGGCGACCGGATTGACCGCGAATTCGAGAATATTGTTGCCGCCGCGCGGGACGGTAAAGCTGAACGGCACCTCGGTGCCAGGCTCGGCGCGCTCGATCGCGATCTCATTGCCGTTGAGGCGGATCGTCACTTCCGCGCTGCCGCCCGGGGCCGTGCCGTCGTCGACTACGCGGAAGGTGAGGTTCTGCTGCTCGCCGACAATGCCGAAACGGGGTGCGCTGACGATCTCGATACGCCGATCGAACTCATCGGGTCTTCCGGTGATCAGCCCGTGCAGCGGTGCGTTGAATCCGAGGGTCTGGTTCACATCCGGCACATCGTGCACCTGGCCGTCTGTGATGAAGATGGCGCCGCCGACGCGCGAGGGCGGCACGTCGGCGAGCGCCGTTGCGAGCGCATCGAAAAGCCTAGTCGAGGGCGCGTCGTTTTCCCCGGAATCCGCCGCCTCGACGATGCGCGTCTCCATTTGCGGGAAGCGGGCGAGGCGCTCCTGGAGGCCGGCCAGCGCCTGGTCGGTCTGCTCGCGCCTGTCGGCATTCTCCTGGCTCTGGCTGCGGTCGACGACGACGGCGACGATCGTAGAGAGCGGTTCGCGTTCCTCTTGGAACAGCACGGGGTTTGCAAGCGCAAGGCAGAAGGCCGCGAGCGCGGCGGTGCGCAAAGAGGCGCCGCGTACGCGCTGCCAGAGACCGAAGGCGGCCAGGACAATTGCCGCCAGTATCAGTGCCGCCAGATATGGCCAGGGGAGGAGAGGCGAGAAGTCGATCGTCATCGCGGCCTCACTGCCCGAGCCGCTCGAGCAGAGCGGGAACATGCACCTGGTCGGCCTTGTAGTTGCCGGTCAGCATGTACATCATGATGTTGACGCCGGAGCGGAAGGAATATTCCCGCTGCATCTCGTCCGGCGGCACCGTCGGCAACAGCGCGATGCCGCTCGAATCGACCGCCCAGGCGCCGGCAAAATCGTTGCCGGTAATCATGATCGGCGTCACGCCGTCGCCGGGCCGGGCGGGACGGTTGCTTTCCTCTTCGCGGTTGTCCAACTGCGCCTCGATCCAGAGCGGGCTGCCGTTGTAGCGGCCGGGAAAATTCGTCAGCAGGTAAAAGGCCTTGGTCAGAACGTGATCCGTGGGTACGGGCTCCAGCGGCGGTATGTCGAGATTGGCGAGGATCGCCTGCAGGCGATCGGTGTTCGGGCTCGTGCCGCTCGACGAGGCGCCGAGCGAGGAGAACTGGTCGCGCGTGTCGAAGAGCACGGTGCCGCCGGCGCGCATATAGGCATCGATGCGGCTCACCGCCTGCGGGCTGGGCATCGGGGCTGTCGCCGAAATCGGCCAATAGATGATCGGGTAGATGCTGAGCTCGTCCCTCATGATGTCGAGGCCGACGGGGGCGCCGGGCTCAAGCGTCGTGCGATAAGTCAGGTAGTTTGTGAGCCCCCTGAGGCCGCTCTCCGAGAGCCGGTCGACCTCGTCCTCGCCGGTGACGACATAGGCGAGATGGGTCGTGTCCAGCCGCTCGAGAATGCGATCGTCGCCGGGACGCGAGTCATCCGCGAAGGCCTGCGGCGGAAGGAGAAGCGCGGCCCCGGCAAGCAGGCAGATGAGCGCCGCCGCCGGGCGCGCCGTGCGGATGCGCGAGAAGGCGCCGCCCATGAACAGGACGATAATGGCGTCGGCAAGCAGCAGCAGCAGTGCGAGCGTCAGAAGCGCCGGCTTCAGCGACCAGCTTTCCGCCTGGACCAGCCGCTCCGGGGTGTAGGGGCCGGCCGTCGTCATGTCGATGCGTTTCAGTTCCGCATCGCGCGGCAGCAAGTTCAGTGCCGTGAAGCCGTCCTCCGAGCCGTAAAGGCCGGGCGGATTGTCCGGTGTCGCGACCGGCTCCTGGCCGGGCTGCACTTCGAGCGGGCGGGCAGTGCCGGTTTCGGCGACCAGCACGCCTTCGGCATTCAGAAGGCGGTAAGGTGCGAGTGCCTGCGCCTTGACCGCCTGGGTCTCGCCGGTGACGCCGCCGCTGCGTGACAGCTGGACGCTGCGGCGAAGCATTTCCACGAAATCGCCGGAGATCGGCAGGTTCGACCAGGTCGCTTCCGCGCTGACATGGAAGAGGATGATGCGGCCGGTACCCCGGGCCGCGGTCGTGACCAGCGGCGTGCCGTCGGCGAGGCTCGCCCAGGTACGCTCCACCAGATCGGCCGTCGGTTCTGCCAGGACCTGCCGCTTCACAAGGATGTCGGTCGGCCGTGCCATTCCGGCGAACGGGCCGTTGGCCGGATAGTCGGCGAGCGGCTGCGGCTCCGCCCAGGAAAGGGCGCCGCCGAGCGCCCGCTCGCCCTGGCGCAACGTTACCGGAACCAGCGGATCGTCAGCAGGAGCTGCGGCAAGCCGGGGACCGGCGAAGCGGATCAGCGTGCCACCATTTTCGATCCATTTTGTCATCAGAGGATAGGTCTCCTCCGGCAGGCGGCCGATATCGGCCATGATCAGGACCGATGGGCGCTGCTCGAGGAGTTCGGGAATGGCGATGGCGAGATCGGTCTCGCGCGGCTCGACGAGATCGGCATAGGGGGCAAGCGCGCGATTGATGTAGTAGAGCGGCGAAAGGAGCGGTTGTGACCGGTCGCGGGCCTCTCCGCTCAAAAGCGCCACTCGGCGCCGGCGGAAGCCGTCGTCAAGAAGGTGTGTCGCGCCGGCCGTGGCCGCGCCTTCGATGCCGACGCGGGCGAAGTCGTTCCGCAGTTCGAAAGGAGCCTCGATCGTCCCCTTCGCAACTCCCTCGCCGGGTGCAAAATCGACCGAGCCTTCCGCGATCGCGCGGCCGCGGCTGTCATAGGCGACAAGCGGGAGGGACCGGCTCGCGTCCGTCTTCAGGCGGGTTGCCGTCACCGACATGCCGCTCGACTCATTGCTCGTATCGGTAATCGCCACTGCCTGCGAGCCGTCCGCCTCGATCACCCGGACATCCGCCGCGCCGAGTTCGGTAAGTGCCTGCATGGTCTGGGCATCGCCCGTTTCGATGCCGTCGGTGATGAAGGCTGCGCTCCCCGGCGCGGTATCGGCGAATGCTGTTTCAAGCGCGGCAAGGGCCGATCGCCGGTCCGCCGGAAGCGGCGTGGGCGCGGCGGCCGCCAATCGGGTGCGCGCAGCGGGCGCCGATCCCGGAGTGGCATCATGCTGCCGGTCGCCGGTGAGCACGATGGACACGGCCACGTCCCTTGCCTCCGCATCATCGATCAATGCCGAGGCTGCCTCGACCCGTCGTTCCCAGTCCGGCGCGGTCGCCCAGCTGTTGTCGATCAGCAATAGAAGCGGACCGGAGGAGGCGAGCGTGTTGCTGCGCGGGTTGAAGACCGGATTGGCGATTGCGAGAATGACGGCGGCGGCCATCAGCATCCTGATGAGCGTGAGCCACCAGGGGCTCTTCGACGGCGTCTCCTCGCGCTTGATCACCGAGGCGAGAATGCGCAGCGGCGGAAACACCTCGGCCGCCGGGCGCGGCGGCGTCATGCGCAACAGCCACCAGATGACGGGCAGGGCCAGAAGCGCGGTCAGGATCACCGGATTGGCGAAGGCGAAGGGGAGGCCGCCGATCATAGGAGCCCTCCGTGGGTCGCGCGGGAAGGCATGCCGGAAAGATACATATGCACGGCGACCAGCGCCTCGGAGGCCGGTCGGTCTGTCCTATGCGGAATGAAGGTCCAGCCGAGATGCCGCAGGCCGTCGCCGAGGCTGTCGCGGCGCGCGCGATAGGCGCGCTGGTAGTCTTCCCGCAGAATTTCGGCGCGACCGGCCGTCAGCTTCGCGCCGGTTTCGGGATCGGTAAACTCGGTGCGCCCGGCATAGGGGAAGACCTCTTCGGCCGGGTCGGCGATCTCGACCACATGACCGCGCAGGCCGCGGCGCGCGACGGGGCCGAGCCGCTCCATCACCATGTCCGCCGGATCGAGAAAGTCGCCGATCAGGACCAGATCGCTCGAGCTTCGGATCATGCCCGTATCGGGGAGGCCCTCGGCGAGCGGGCTCAACATGATTGCGGTTGCCAGACGTTCGGCGGCATTGCGCGCGGAGACGGGCTCCATGACACCCGGACAGCCGATCCGCTCGCCGGAGCGCGCGAGAATCTCCGCGAGCGCCAGCATCAGCACCAGCGCGCGGCTTTCCTTCGAGACCAGGCCGAGGGTCGACTTGTACATCATCGAGGGCGAGAGATCGGCCCAGAGCCAGATCGTGTGCGCCGCTTCCCATTCGCGGTCGCGCACATAGGTGTGGTCGTCGCGGGCGGAGCGGCGCCAGTCGATGCGCGACATGCTTTCGCCCTGGCTATAGGGGCGGAACTGCCAGAAATTCTCGCCGATGCCGCGCTTGCGCCGGCCGTGCCAGCCGGAAATCACCGTATTGGCGATCCGGCGCGCCTCGACGAGGCAGTCGGGGACGAGCATCGCGCGTTGCTGGGCGCGCGACAGAACCTCGCCGGAAGGCGTACGCGCAACTATCTCCCCGATCGCGGCCATGCTTTATCCCTTGGCTCGCTTTAGCAAATCGCCGATGACGTCGCGTACAGTCTTGCCCTCGGCGCGCGCGGCGAAGGTCAGCGCCATGCGATGCTGCAGCACGGGTTCGGCAAGGGCGAGTATATCGTCGATGGACGGAGCCAGCCGGCCATCATAAAGGGCGCGTGCGCGGGCGCAAAGCATCAGCGCCTGTCCGGCGCGAGGTCCCGGTCCCCAGGCGACATTCTTGTCCGTCGTCGCATTGCCGTTGCCCGGCCGGGCGGAGCGGATGAGCGAGAGGATCGCGTCGACCACCTTCTCGCCAACCGGCATCTGGCGGATCAGGGACTGGAGCTGCTGGAGACGTGCGGCGTTGATGACGGGGCGAGCTTCCGCCTCCGACACGCCGGTGGTCTCCAGAAGGATCTGCCTTTCGGCGGCTAGCTCCGGATATCCGACATCGACCTGCATCAGGAAACGATCGAGCTGCGCTTCGGGAAGGGGATAGGTGCCTTCCTGTTCGAGCGGGTTCTGCGTCGCCAGTACATGGAAAGGCTGTGGCAGGTCCTTGCGGGCGCCGGCAATGGTGATGTGATATTCCTGCATGGCCTGCAGCAGTGCCGACTGGGTGCGCGGCGAAGCGCGGTTGATCTCGTCGGCCATCAGAAGCTGCGTGAAGATCGGGCCGGCGATGAAGCGGAAGGAGCGGTGGCCGGCCTGGTCCTGGTCCATCACTTCCGAGCCCAGGATGTCCGAAGGCATCAGGTCGGGCGTGAATTGGATGCGGCTGTTGTCGAGGCCAAGGACCGTGCCGAGGGTCGCGACAAGCTTGGTCTTGGCGAGGCCCGGCACGCCCACGAGCAGCGCATGGCCGCCCGACAGCACCGCGAGCAGCGTCTGCTCGACGACGTTTTCCTGGCCGAAGATCACCTTGCCGACCTCAGCGCGGATGCGCGCGATCTCACCGAGCGCGGCTTCCGCAGCGGCGACGATTGCCTTCTCGTCGGCGACTTCCGTCGCGCCTTTCATAACACTCATCGCCTGTCTCCCCACGCATACGCTCCGGATCGAATCGCGGTCGTTCGAACCTTCGGTTCCTGTTTTTCAATTTAGACTCTGGCAGACGGCTGACAAGCCGCTGCTAACGCACTATCTCGTGAGCCACCAAGCGGTCAGGCATCCCGAAGCCTTGTCGGACGCGCTATGCTCCAGGGAAAGATCGAGACCAAACGGGACAGAACGATGGCAGAGGCGAAGATTCAGGAGACGGGTGACGCGGCGGGCCTCGCTGCGTTGATTACCCGCGCGGCCGGCCAGACGGGCGGGGAGGCGAAGGGACTGCCGCCGGTGGAACGCTGGAACCCGCCTTTCTGCGGCGACATCGACATGGAAATCCGCGGCGATGGAACCTGGTTCTACATGGGCACGCCGATCGGCCGCCAGCCGCTCGTCAGGCTGTTCTCGACGGTGCTGCGCAAGGACGAGGACGGCAAAACCTATCTCGTCACGCCGGTGGAAAAGGTCGGCATCCGTGTCGTCGACGCTCCTTTCATTGCGGTGGAGATGAGCGTGACCGCGCGGGATGGTGCAAATGTCCTGACCTTCCGCACCAATGTCGGCGATGTGGTCGAGGCAGGCCCAGGCCATCCGCTGCGCTTCGTCATCCACGGCGAAACTAGTGAGCTGAAACCTTATCTGCATGTGCGCGGCCGTCTGGAGGCGCTCGTTTCCCGGCCTGTCATGTACGATCTTGTCGAACTCGGCGAGAAGGTCCAGATCGACGGGACCGAGATGTTCTGCGTCCGCTCGGCCGGGGCCGTTTTCCCGATCATGCCGGCGGCGGAACTGGAAGCGCTGTGCCGATGAGTCATCCGTTCTTTTCCGCCGACGAGTTCCGGCGCCGCGCGCGGGCGCAGACCGGCGGGCCAATCGAGACCTCCTGGCGCGACCATGGCGATTTTCTGCTCAATCCCGGCATCGTGCCTTACCTCGAGACCTTGCATCTGAAGGACGCGGCGGTCCTCGTCGCGGTCGTCGACGACGGCGACGATGGGAGCGTGATTTTCACCCAGCGCACCTCGACACTACGCAAGCATTCCGGCCAGATCGCCTTCCCGGGCGGGGCCGTCGATCCCGAAGACCCCTCCGTCGAGATGGCGGCGGTTCGAGAGGCCGAGGAGGAGATCGGGCTCGATCCTCGCTTCGTCGAGCCCATCGGCCGCCTGCCGCATTACATGGCCCTTTCCGGCTTCCGCATCACGCCGGTGCTTGCGGTGGTGCAACCGGGTTTCGAGCTGACGCCCAATCCGGTCGAAGTCGAAAGCGTGTTCCAGGTGCCGCTCTCCTTCCTGATGGATCCGAAGAACCACGGGCGCGGAAGCCGCCATTTCGAGGGTGCCGAGCGGCATTTCTACCGCATGCCCTATGGCGAGCGAAACATCTGGGGCATCACTGCGGGCATCGTCCGCATGCTCTATGAAAGGCTTTATGCATGACCTCCATTGCCGCCGAGCCCTGGTTCCAGGCACCCGCGCTGCGCCGCGTCTTCGAACTCCTGAACGTTGACGGCGGGGAGGCGCGGGTCGTTGGGGGCGCCGTGCGGAATGCCCTTCTCGGCCTGCCCGGGGGCGATGTCGATCTCGCGACCACATGGCACCCCGAGGACGTCGCGGAACGGGCGAGGACCGCCGGAATCAAGGTGGTTCCGACGGGAATCGACCACGGCACCGTTACGCTCGTCATCGATGGCACGCCCTATGAGGTGACGACTTTGCGCGAGGACGTTGCGACCGACGGCCGGCGCGCCGAAGTCGCTTTCGGATCCGGATGGAAAGAGGATGCGGCGCGCCGCGACTTCACGATCAATGCGCTCTACGCGAACAGCCAAGGCGAGATCTTCGACTATGTCGGCGGCCTGGCCGATATCGAAAGCCGCACGCTGCGCTTCATCGGCAATGCCGCCGAACGGATCGCCGAGGATTATCTGCGTATCCTGCGCTTCTTCCGGTTCTTCGCCCATTACGGCAGCGGCCGGCCGGACGCGGAGGGCCTCAGGGCCTGCGCCCAGGCGCGCGCCAAGCTTGCGACGCTTTCCGCCGAGCGCGTCTGGACCGAGATGAAGAAGCTGCTGTCAGCCGAGGATCCCGGCCGCGCACTCCTCTGGATGCGCCAGGCGGGCGTGCTCGGCGAAGTGCTGCCGGAGACCGAAAAATGGGGTATCGACGCCATCCCGGGCCTGATTGCCGCGGAGAAGGCTTTCTCCTGGGCGCCGGATCCGCTGTTGAGGCTAACGGCGATCGTCCCTCCCGACGCGGAAAGGCTCGAGGCGTTGGCGGAGCGCCTGCGTCTCTCAAAGGCTGAAGCGGCCTGTCTCGTCCGGTTCGCCGAGGCGCCGGCAATTGCCGCCGCCCTGCCGGATGCTGCCCTCGATCGCGAGCTCTACCGACACGGCGCCGAGGGGATCGTCGCCCGGCTCAGGCTTTCACTTGCCTCCGCCCGCCGCAAGGCGGAGACCGATCCGGCCTACCTTGCCGAGACGGCCGCCTTTCAGCGGCTGCTGGTGCGTGCGGAAAAATGGCAGAGACCGGCCTTTCCGCTGAATGGAGCCGACGTCTTGAAGGCGGGCGTGGCGCCGGGGCCAGAGGTCGGCGCTCTGCTTTCGCAACTCGAGAATTTCTGGATCGAGCGCAATTTCAGCGTCGACCGGGCAACGCTCGTCGCCCGGCTCGAATCCCTGGTGCAGGCGCGCTGAGCATGCATGTCTCTTATAATCGACCTCGATTTAAGGACAAAGACACGCAGCAATTCAAAGTGCTACAGCGACCTTAGCGCGTCTGATAAGACGCGCGGCGCTGTAAGTGGCGTCCTGCCGTCACGCAGCCTGTGGCTCGTCGACGATGCGCGCCTTGATGTTGTCGACCATATTTTCGCGGATGATCGTTTCGCCGTGGGTTTCGCGCATATGCTCGACGACCCGGCGTACGATTTCCGCATCATTGTCGGCGCGGGTGTGCCAATCGCAACCCGGGACGAGCGTACCGCATTCGAATAAGCGCATGGTGTTCCTCCTTCTTTGGGCCGTGGCGACGGATGCGCCGAGCGCCGGCCCCCTTCCAAGAAGTCGAAGCGGGATGCGAGCGGAAGGTCCGCCGACACCCTCATCCCGCTCTGGTTCGCTTTGCAAATGGGCAGCGCCGCAATCGGCTGCAACCCGGCGACAAGCCTAACATCAACTCCGGGGTTCGGCCAAATTCTCGAGGCACATTCGAGCCAATGCGCGGTTGCGGGAGGGGCGCGCTTCTGGCCTATATCGACCCTCGTGGCGGAGATGCCCGGCAGGAGAGATCGACAGCTGCGGTCCGGCCTGCGAAACCTTAGTCTGGCTGGGAGCCGAAGAAATTCCTGTAATTCTGCGCTTTGTTGATGCTATGGCTTCGGCATTCTCAAAATTCGCAAGGGCATCCTCCAGGTCATGACTGTTGTTCAATCGGAACTGATTTCCGCCATCCGGAGCATTCCGGACTACCCGAAGCCGGGCATCATGTTCCGCGATATCACCACATTGCTCGGCAATCCGAAGACGTTCCGTCGCGCGATCGACGAACTCGTTCACCCCTATGCCGGCACCAAGGTCGACAAGGTCGCCGGCATCGAGGCGCGCGGCTTCATCCTGGGGGGCGCGATCGCGCATCAGCTGTCCGCCGGCTTCGTACCGATCCGCAAGAAGGGCAAGCTGCCGCATGAGACGGTCCGGATCGCCTATAGTCTCGAATACGGCGTCGATGAGATGGAGATGCACAGGGATGCGATCGTGCCCGGCGAAAAGGTGATCCTGGTCGATGACCTGATTGCCACCGGCGGAACCGCCGAAGCCGCCGCCAGGCTTCTGCTTCAGATGGGCGCTGAGATCGTCGCCGCCTGTTTCGTTATCGATCTGCCGGAACTCGGCGGGCGCAAGAAGCTCGAGGCGCTGGGCGTCGACGTCCGCACGCTGATCTCCTTCGAGGGGCATTAGTGCAACCGGGAGCGCTTATGCGCCTGACGTGAATTCGATGACCTTGCTTTCGAAGCGGATCACGGCTTCGCCATGCTGGTTCTCGCCCTCGCAGAGGAGCGTGTTGATCCTCCAGCCGGGGCGCGAAGCAAGCGCACGGGCTTCGAGCAGGGCGACGGCGTAGGTCACGGTATCGCCGGCATAGACCGGCTTCAGCCATTTGAGATTGCGGAAGCCGGGGGAGGGGCCGAGCCTCGGCGCCCGGAGCCCCTCGGCCGCAAGACGCCCGGCCTCGTCATTCCAGAACTGCACGAAGCACTTCATCCATCCGGCGCTGGTGTGCCAGCCGGAGGCGCAAAGACCGCCGAAAAGCGAATGCCTGGCCTCCTCCTCGTCGAGATGGAACGGCTGCGGATCGAAGTCGCGGGCAAAGCGGATGATGTCTTCTGCCGCAAAGGTCAGACTGCCGATCGCGACCTTGCGGCCGGCGGCGTAAAGTTGCTCCAGAGTCGTCATGGCCGCATGCCCCCATCACGGCGGCGAATGATGATCGAGGCTTCCGAGACCGCAACCGCTTCGCGACGCTGGTTGGTAAGCTCGCTGCGGAATTTCACAAAGCCGATGCCGGCTCTCGACGTCGACGGGCGCGATTCCATGACCAGACTGAAGCCTGAGAGCACGTCTCCGGCCAGAACCGGTTTCTTCCAGTCCATGAAGTCGATCCCGGGCGACCCCTGCGAGGCGGACCGCCCAAGAAAGGCATCGATCATCATCCGCATGCCGATCGCGCTCGTGTGCCAGCCGGAAGCGGATAGGCCGCCGAGAATGCTGCGCCGACCGGCCTCCTCGTCGAGATGCATCGGCTGAGGATCGAATTCACTGGCGAAGGCGATGATGTCGGCAGCCCGGATTGCGATCGGCCGGTAGTCGAAGCGCCGCCCCGGCGTGAAATCCTCGAAATAGAGCATCGCGGGCTCGGTGCTCATCGGATGTCAGGTGTTGAAGCGGAAGTGGATGACGTCGCCGTCCTGGACGACGTATTCCTTGCCTTCGTCGCGCGCCTTGCCGACCTCCTTGGCGCCGGTTTCGCCGCCGAACGCAATGAAATCGTCATAGGCTATCGTGTTGGCGCGGATGAAGCCGCGCTCGAAATCCGAGTGGATGACACCGGCCGCCTGCGGCGCCTTGGTGCCGCGCGGAATCGTCCAGGCGCGGGCTTCCTTGGGGCCGACGGTGAAATAGGTGATGAGATCGAGCAGCTTGTAGCCCGCACGGATCAGCCGGTCGAGGCCAGCCTCTTCGAGACCGAGGGCGGAGAGGAACTCCCTGGCTTCCTCCTCCGGCAATTGCGCCACCTCGGATTCGATCGCGGCCGAGATGACGACCGTTTCGGCTCCCTGGGCCTTGGCCATTTCCTCGACCGCGCGGGTATGTTCGTTGCCCGTGGCGGCGTCGCTTTCGGCGACGTTGCAGACATAGAGGACCGGATGGGAGGTGAGGAGGTTCAGGCTCTGCAGGATCCGTACTTCATCGGCAGCAAGCTTCTCCAACAAGGTCCGCACCGGCTTGCCTTCCTGCAGAAGCTTCAGAGAGGCTTCCATGATTGGAAGCTGAGCCATGGACTCCTTGTCCTTGCCCGTCGCCCGCTTGCGCGTCTGCTCAGTGCGCCGCTCGAGGCTTTCGAGATCGGCGAGCATCAGTTCGGTCTCGATGGTCTCGGCGTCCTCTACCGGATGGATGCGGCCCTCGACATGGGTGATGTCGTCATCCTCGAAGCAGCGCAGCACATGCACGATGGCATCGACTTCGCGTATATTGGCGAGGAACTGATTGCCGAGACCTTCGCCCTTGGAGGCGCCGCGCACGAGGCCGGCGATGTCGACGAAGGAGATGCGCGTCGGGATGATCTCCTTCGACTTGGCGATCGCGGCAAGCTTGCGCATGCGCGGGTCGGGCACGGCCACTTCGCCGGTGTTCGGCTCGATCGTGCAGAACGGGTAATTCGCCGCCTGTGCCGCCGCCGTCTTGGTGAGCGCATTGAAGAGTGTCGATTTGCCGACATTCGGCAGCCCGACGATACCGCATTTGAAGCCCATGGCTGAAACCTGTCGTTTTCGAATTTCTTGGGCGTGGCTATGGGATAAAGGAGCGGAGCGGTCAAGCCTTCGTGCATGCGGAGGTTTCGCTTACAGCGCCGCGCGTCTTGTCGGACGCGCAAATGTCGCTGTGGTACTTTGAACTGCTGCATGCCTTCACCCAGAACTGGGTTCAAGCTGACATGCAGGAGGCTTGAATACCGTTGCCTGGCGCGCAATAGTGGACCCGCGATCGCCGCTGCCTTTTCCATGTCATCAAAGGGTGTTCCGATGAGTGACAAGGACGTTGTCGTAAGACGCAGAACCCGAACGAAGCCAAAGCTCGAGCGACCGAGGCTCTACAAGGTCATTCTTGTCAATGACGACTACACGCCGCGCGAAATCGTCGTCATGGTGCTGAAGGCGGTGTTCCGCATGAGCGAGGAGACCGGCTACCGCGTGATGATGACGGCGCACAAGCTTGGTACTTCCGTCGTCGTGGTCTGTGCCCGGGACATCGCCGAAACCAAGGCGAAGGAGGCGACCGACCTTGGCAAGGAGGCGGGCTTCCCACTCTTGTTCACCAGCGAACCGGAGGAGTGAGATTCGGCGGGGTGACAGCGCCGCGCGTCTTTTCAGACGCGCAAAGGTCGCTGTATCTTCTTGAACCTGCACATCGCGCTTTCCGAAAATCGGGTATGATTTCGGGCCGATGCGCCAGGGGAAGGTGCGACCCTCATTCATTCCTTTATTCGTCACAGGGAATAAGTCAGACGATATCCGTCAATCGTCCTTCGAGCCGAACATCTTCTTCAGCATCTCGGCCATCGGGCCGGTTTTCGGGAGCTTCTTCGGCTGGGCCGCATTCCGGGCCTGGTGGATGTGGGATCGAGCCGCCTGCTTCTTTGTTACCTCCGGCTTTTCCGCCTCCGGATTTCCGCCGAGCGCGAGCGCGACCTTGTTCAGAAGCTGCGAATCCTCGCCCCTCACCAGCATGTCGGCGTTGTCAGCGATTGTGTCGAGGAGGGGCGAAAGCCAGGCTTGATCGGCCTTGGCAAAATCGCCGAGCACATGGGCATGCACGAGATCCTTCACGCCCGGATGGCCGATGCCGAGGCGCAGGCGGCGATATTCCTTGCCGCAATGCGCGTCGATCGACTTGATGCCGTTATGCCCGCCATGCCCGCCACCGACCTTGATCCGCGCCTTGCCGGCAGGGAGATCGAGCTCGTCATAGATGACGATGATGTCCTTCGGCGAGAGCTTATAGAAGCGCATGGCTTCGCCCAGGGCCTCGCCGGAGACATTCATGAAGGTCTGAGGTTTCATCAACAGCACGCGTTCGCCGGCGATCTCGCCTTCGGCGATCTCGGCCCTGAACTTCTTCGACCAGGAAGAAAAACCCTGCCGCCGTTGGATGGCATCGACTGCCATGAAGCCGATGTTGTGACGGTTGCCCGCATATTTCGGGCCCGGATTGCCAAGTCCCGCAATGATCAGCATGCGGTCAAACTCCTAGTGTTTCAAGCGGTTCAGAGGGCATGCACTGCCCCTCCTCCGGCTTAGCGGCCACCTTCGCCCCGCGGGCGTGAGAGGGCTAGTCCTCGGGTTAAACCCGAGGAGAGGGGCAACCGCTCACCGTTAGCCCAGCGGCTAACGGACAATCTCAGCATTCCCGCTCACTCCACGCAAAACCACCGCTGTCCGGGCAAGTCAACCCTATTTCGCCGTCTGCCGGACGCTGTTTGCGCGCAGGCCATAACGTTCGAAGATCCGGTCCTGTGTGCCATCGGCGATCAGACGGTTGAGCTCCACCTGCATGCGCGTGACGATCTCTTTCGGCATGTCCTGGTGGCAGGCAATGCCGTATTGCTTCCCGTCAAGCGTGAGCGCCGCTTCGACCGGCGCGCCGCCCGTTTGCATGGCCTCAAAGGTCTTCTCCGAGGTCATCATCAGGTCGACGCGGCCGGCGACGAGCTTCTTGAGGGTGGAATCAAGCGTGGCGGCATAGTCGATCCGCTGAAATCCATGCTCCTTTAGGTAGCTGGCGGAAAAATCCTCGCGCTGCGTCCCGACGACGAATTGCTTCGCCTCTTCCAGCGATTTTGGCGCGGCGGCGCCATCCTCGCGGCGCACCATGACCATCCGGTCGATCAGAAGCGGCTCGATCCACTGGAATTTTCTGTCCCGCTCGGCGTCGTGCCCGGTGGTGAAGACGCAGTGAAAAGGCTGGCGTTCGGCAAGCGCAAAGGCCCGAGGCCAAGGCAGGACCTCGATGTCGTAAGGTAGATCGACGGCCTTCATAATCAGGGCGACCTGGTCGACCGAGGCACCGCTCGGACCCTCGTCGCTCAGGTAATTATAGGGTCTGTATTCTTCGGTGAGGAAATGGATCGTTTCGGCGTGCGCCGTGGCGGGCAGGTTGAGCAGGATTGCAAGGATCAGTTTCTTCACGCCGTGTTTCCTTTCGTCTGGCCTACAGAGCGGTGCGTCCTTTCGGACGCCAGGCTCCGGACACCATGCGCGCGGTAACTGCGTACTTAGCCTGAGCTTAGATCGCTGCGCTCGTCTTCGCCTCCGATTCGTTCTCCAGCATCGTCAGCATGTCGCTGATCGGCATGGGCCGGCTGAAGAGATAGCCCTGGCCATAATCCACACCGAGCTTGCGCAGGAGTTGCCATTGCTCCTTTACTTCGATGCCCTCGGCCACGACCGTGCATCCCATCTGATGCGAGATGGTGCGAATGCCTTTGACAAGCATACGGCTCTTGCGCCTGACGTCCCCGGTACTGGAGCTGAGCGATCGCGTGAAAGACTGGTCGACCTTCACGATATCGACCGGGAAGCGGTTGAGATAGCTGAGCGACGAATAGCCGGTGCCGAAATCGTCGAGCGCGATGCGGCAACCGAATTCCTGGAGCTGTTTCAGGACCGCATGGACTTCGGGATTGTCGAGCATCAGCACCGCTTCTGTGATTTCGACGACGATGCGGTGCGGCGAAATGTGATGCTTCAGCAGGAGTGCCGCCATCTTGTGGGGCAAAGTGAATTCGAACTGCAGCGGCGAGAAATTGACGGCAAGGTAGGTGTCCTGGGTTCCATCGAGCTTGGAGATCGTCGCGAGGTGGCGGATCGCCTTTTCCAGCACGCGGTCGCCGATGCGGCCGATGGTGCCCGTTTCTTCCGCAATGTTTATGATCTTGCCCGGCGGCAGGAGGCCCTTTTGCGGGTGGTCGAGCCGCATCAGCGCCTCGAAGCCGACGATCTGGCCGTCGCGGAGGCTGACGATGGGCTGCAGCCATGCCTCGAACCAGTCTTCCTTGAGGCCGGCCTCGATGAATTGCTCGATCTCGTGGCGCTCGCGTGCCGCGTCGAGCATGCCGGCATCGAACATCCTGAGCCCGTTCTTGCCGTCGCGCTTGCGTGCATACATTGCCATGTCGGCCTTCAGCAGCAGGTCGGCGGCGCTTGCGGCATGGATGGGATAGGCCGAAATGCCGACGCTGGCGCTGACGGACAGCTCGTTGCCCGCGATCGGCATGGGTTCACGCAGCGCAGCGCAGATCCGCTCGCCGATCTCCCCGGCAAGCGCGATAACGTCCGTCGACTGCACCAGAATGGCGAATTCGTCGCCGCCGAGCCTCGCAAGCACGTCCTCCGGGCCGAGAGCACCGGCGATCCGCTCCACCGTCTGGCGCAGTACGGCATCGCCGGCGGCATGGCCGAAATTGTCGTTGATCCATTTGAAGCGATCGAGGTCGATGAAGAGGCAGGCGAGTTGCATGCCGCATTGATCGGCGCTCAGAATCGCCTCGTCCAGCGCGCTCTCGAAGCCCTGCCGGTTGAGGAGGGCGGTCAAGTGATCGGTGATCGCCTGTAAGTGGTTGCGGCTTTCGGCCTGCTTCAGCGCCGTCACGTCGGTCATTACCGAAAGCGAAGTCTCGCCGCCGTTCGTTTCGGCTTCCAAGATCAGAACGGTCATGAGTTCGCCGTCCGCCTTGCGGAAGGGCAGCGTGACCTCGCTGATGGTGTGGCTTTCCTGCGTGCCTGGCCGTAAACGAAGGCGGTAGGCCTCCCGCCAGTGCGGATCGATGAAATCGGTGAAAGTCCGGCCGATCACGGCATCGCGGCTATAGCCCGTTGCCAGAAGCCAGTAGTCGCTGACCGCCGTCAAGCGTCCTTCAGTGTCGAGCGAGAAGAGCATCGCCGGTGTCTGGTTGTAGGTCTCCGTCGCCCGGGCATGCGCGGTCTTCAGCTCCGTTTCCTCGCGCTCGAGCCGGTCCTGCATCGCGTTGAAATTGACGGCGAGCGCGCCCATTTCGTCGTGCGAATTCCAGTCGACCCTATGACGCGAGCCGAGGCGCCGCGTCGCTTCGATCGCCGCCGTCAGCCGCATCAGCGGCCGGACCACGGTGAGACGGTTGCCGATCAAAGCTGCCGTGAAGACAATGGCTACGGCGACGAGCAGGATGCCGAGAACGGCCCATTCGTCCCTGCTGAAACGCGAAAGCATGCCGGATGCGGGAACGAGGGTTTCCAGCGTGCCGACGATTTGGGTGCCGTTCACGGCCTCGTAGCTAATGGAAGTTCTCAGAGCATGGGTGGTGGGCGCATCGGGGTGCGCCGCGGGCAGCCGCGTCAGGACCTTGCCCGCGG
Source organism: Sinorhizobium sojae CCBAU 05684 (assembly GCF_002288525.1). Taxonomy (NCBI): domain Bacteria; kingdom Pseudomonadati; phylum Pseudomonadota; class Alphaproteobacteria; order Hyphomicrobiales; family Rhizobiaceae; genus Sinorhizobium; species Sinorhizobium sojae. The sequence continues at coordinate 2,333,203 of NZ_CP023067.1, read as the reverse complement.
TGTCGCGAATAACGACTGCGCGGATGTCGCGCGCGTTCATCAGCGATCGCGCAATCCGCTCGATGCCGTCCTGATCGAAGTCCCATATCGGCTTGCCAAGTGCCTCGCTGCTGGCTTCCATCAGCAATTCGATGTTGTGCAGGCGCTCCCGTGCGATCCGGTCGCCGGACATGGTCAGGAAGAGCATCAACAGGGGCGCAACGAACAGGAGCATTGCGCCGCAGACGATTGCGATAAACCGGTTTTCCACCGAGGGCATCATGAGATGTTCCCGCCGGTGAATACTCTTACTCTCTGCATTCGGATTCTCTTGGACTGCCACGCTATGCTCCCCCGCGTGCAGCACACCATCAAATCCTTAAATGTTGCTGACCTTTCAGGCGACGTGCAGCCCTTGAGGACAGAAAAACCCGCCCCATGAGGAATGGGGCGGGTCTGGAAGTATTGCATGTCGAAGGGGTGCAGCGTTTTGGGCAGCGACATGCATAAAACAAGGGCCTGAAGCGCGTCGCACGAGTACGTCCGATCGCGACGCGCTTTAGTTCAGAAGCCTGAAATCAAGCCTCTGCTTCGCCTTCGACTTCCGTCTCTTCGGCTTCCTGTACACGGCCGGTGATCGTCGCGATCGTGAAGTCGCGATCGGTGATGACCGGAGTCGCGCCAGCCGGGAGCTTGACGTTCGAGATGTGGACGGTGTCGCCGATGTTGAGGCCGGTGAGATCGACGGTCAGGAATTCCGGGATGGCCTCAGCGGAAACGTTAAGTTCGACTTCGTGGCGAACGATGTTGAGAGCACCGCCCCTTTTGAGGCCCGGGGACTTCTCTTCATTTTCGAAGTGAACCGGGACCTGGACGGACACCTGGCTGCCCTTCGAGACGCGCAGGAAGTCGACGTGCATGGTGAAGTCGCGGACCGGATCCAGCTGGTAGTCCTTCGGCAGGACGCGGATCTTCTCGCCATTGACGTCGATCGTCGCAACGGTGGTCATGAAACCGCCGGCGTGGATCTTCATCGTCACGTCCTTGGTGGACAGCGCGATCGAAAGCGGGGGCTGCTTGTCACCGTAGATGACAGCCGGGATAAGACCGTTGCGGCGAAGTTCGCGGGAGGACCCCTTACCAACCCGTTCGCGCGTCTCGGCCTTGAGCTCGTAACTCTGGCTCATGGATAGACCTTTCTGGTTATTTGGAGAGTTCATCCGTCAAAGGGCCAAAGCCCGGGGCGGAAAAACCTGGAGCCGCATGGCGGCGCCATCCGCGTTGCCTCCAAGGGTGTCTGCGCGGACGCGCGGTGCATAGCGGAGAACGGGCTGAAATGCAAGGCGGGCACGGTTCTTATGCATTCCGCCGGGCGAAACGGGCAAGCGCCAGCATAACGCCGCCGGCAATCAGGCCCCAGAAGGCACCGGAGACGCCGGCGAAACTAACGCCGGATGCCGTAACCAGGAAGGTGATGGCGGCGGCCTCGCGGGTATCGGCTTGCGCAAAGGCGGCCATGGCGGAACTCGAAAAGGCGCCGATCAGTGCAAGTCCGGCAACGGCCTCGATCAGCACCGGCGGCGCGAGGCCGACAAAGGTGGTGACGATACCGGCGAACAGGCCGAAGATGATATAGGTGATCCCGGCATTGACCGCCGACCAGTAGCGCCGGTCGCGATCGGGATGCGAATCGGCCCCGGCGCACATGGCCGCGGTGATTGCCGCCAGATTGACTGCATGACCGCCGAAGGGCGCGCTCAACAGCGAAAAGAGCCCGGTCGTTGCAAAGAGGGGTCCGGGGTTCGGGTGGAAGTCGTTGACCTTGAGCACGGCAATGCCGGGAATGTTTTGCGATGCCATCGTCACGATGAAAAGCGGCAGCGCGATGCTGACCACGGCCGCAGCGTTGAAGACGGGCGGGACGAGCTCCAATCTCGGAATCAGGGCCGACGAGAGTTCGGCGAGTGTGCCCTCCGGCACATCGATGCCGAAGGCGATGACGAGAACGAAGGCAAGCAGCGCCGCCGGCACGGCATAGAGCCTGTTGACGCTTCCGACGACCGCCCAGGCAAGGACGATCGGCAGTCCGAAGAGTGGGTTGAAGGCGATCGCCTTCACCGGTGCGAAGCAGAGGCCGATCAGCACGCCGGCAAGCATCGCGTTGGCGAGCGCAGCCGGGATGGAGGACACCAGCCGGGCGAGCGGCTTCCAGAGACCGGCCAGGACGATGAGCAGGCCGCAGAGAAGGAAGGCGCCGACGGCGGCACTGAAACCGCCTTCGACGGCTCCCGAGCTTGCCAGCAGGGCCGCGCCGGGTGTCGACCAGGCGATGCTGACGGGAAGCCGTGTGGCGAGGCTGATGACGATCGCGCAGGCGCCCATTGAAATCGAAAGCGCCATGAGGCCGGAAGCCGCCTGGACCTCGCTTGCGCCGACGCCGGTGAGGCCGTGCAGCACAACGGCGAAGGAGCTGGCGAATCCGACAAAGGCGGTCAGCATGCCCATGAAGAGGCTTTGCGCGGAAAAATCACGAAGCATGGCGGAGAACCGGATCCTGCGGGCGAGTCGCGAAAAATCGTGCTGACCGAGTAGCATATCGGCCGGTGCGGCGATACCGGCTGCCGTCGTCCTTCGCTGCGCGACTTTCGTTCGGCTGGACCTTGCCGGCGATCGCCGGCTATAGTGCCGGCAAATGCAGCAGCGCCGAGCAGGGGAGGTCGGGGCAATCTGCCAAGTCGCGGCCGCTTTCAGGGAGGGAGCGAATGCCTGCAGCCACGGATCATTCGGAACATGTCTACCGGATCGCGCACCAGCCATCGGCTGCCGCGAGCTCGCCGGTTGCCGCCTCCTGGCGGCGCTGTATGACCCTTCACGGGCTGGCACCCGAGGAGGTACGGCAGCCGTGGCGCCTGTCGGAGAGCGAGTTTCTCGAGGCGCGCGAACGCGCCGGCGTTCTGATCGCGGAAGCGGCCGGTGAGCTCGATCGATTATTCACGTTCATCGGCAAGGCGGGGTGCTGCCTGCTGCTTACGGACAGAAACGGGGTCGCGCTCGAGCGGCGTGGTGCGGTCGGGGACGACGCCGATTTTCGCGGGGTCGGCCTTTGGTCCGGCACGGTGTGGAGCGAGGCGAGCGTGGGCACGAACGGCATCGGTACGGCGATCGTGGACGAACGCTCCGTCATCATTCATCGCGATCAGCATTTCTTGAGCAGCAATATCGGGCTCAGTTGCGCGACGGCGCCGATCCGTGACGAGGCGGGGCGTCTGGCCGCAGCGATCGATATTTCCACTTGCCGTGACGACGCCTCCGAGGCGACGCTTTCAATTCTTTCCCAGGCCGTGCGTGACGCCGCCGCGCGCATCGAAGCGAACCTCTTCCGACGCGCCTTCGCCGGTGCACGCATCGTGCTCGTACCGGTCGATCGCGCCGGTCCCGCACTGCTTGCGGTCGACCGCCACGATCTGGTGCTCGGCGCAACGCGGGCGGCGCGGCAATGGCTGGGGCTCGACGACAGGCGCATCGCCGCCGGCGTCCCTGCTTCCGACCTCCTGGATGAGGAGGCGCCGCGCGGCGGTGGTGAACTGCCGGATGCCGAACGCGCCGCCCTTCGCCGGGTCCTGTCGCGCACCAACGGCAACGTCTCGATGGCCGCCGATCTCCTCGGCATCAGCCGCGCCACGCTTTACCGTAAGATGAAACGACTTTCGCTGAACTGAGCATTTGCTGCGCTGCAGCACGGGTTTTAGCTTCTAGCTGTCTCACTTCTGAGACACACGGCCTTGCGGGCAGTCGCGGCGGCCTATCGCACCTTCCCTTTCGGCTTCACCCTTCCTCTCACAGCAATCGGAGTGCTGTTCGTTTCCAAGGGAGGAAGTCATGCTGCATCAGAAGATCGTCGAGAGCCCGTTCAAGGCGAAATACGGAAACTTCATCGGGGGCGAGTGGCGCGAGCCGGTCTCCGGGCGCTATTTCGAAAACACGACGCCGATCACCGGCGGCACGATTTGCCAAGTCGCCCGTTCGGATGCGGCCGATATCGAACTGGCGCTCGATGCGGCCCACGCCACCAAGGAGAAGTGGGGCCGGACCTCGACCACCGAACGCTCCAACATCCTGATGAAGATCGCGGCGCGCATGGAGGACAATCTGGAGCTCCTGGCGCGGGCCGAGAGCTTCGACAACGGCAAGCCGATCCGCGAGACGATGGCGGCGGACATTCCGCTGGCGATCGACCATTTCCGCTATTTTGCCGCCTGCATTCGCGCGCAGGAAGGCTCGATCGGCGAGATCGATCACGACACGATCGCCTATCATTTCCACGAGCCGCTCGGCGTTGTCGGCCAGATCATTCCCTGGAACTTCCCGATCCTGATGGCCGCCTGGAAGGTGGCGCCGGCGCTTGCCGCCGGCAACTGTGTCGTGCTGAAACCCGCCGAGCAGACGCCGGCCTCCATTCTCGTGCTTGCCGAACTCATCGCCGACCTCCTGCCGCCGGGCGTGCTCAACATCGTCAACGGCTTCGGTCTCGAAGCCGGAAAGCCGCTCGCCACCAGCCCTCGCATCGCCAAGATCGCCTTCACCGGCGAGACGACCACCGGCCGGTTGATCATGCAATATGCCAGCCAGAACCTCATCCCGGTGACGCTGGAGCTTGGCGGCAAGTCGCCGAACATCTTCTTTGCCGACGTGCTCAACGAGGAAGACGATTATTTCGACAAGGCGCTCGAGGGCTTCGCCATGTTTGCGCTCAACCAGGGCGAGGTCTGCACCTGCCCGAGCCGTGCGCTGGTTCAGGAAAGCATCTACGACCGCTTCATGGAGCGGGCGGTCAAGCGGGTCGAGGCGATCCGCCAGGGCAATCCGCTCGATCCCGCGACGATGATCGGCGCGCAGGCCTCGAGCGAACAGCTCGAAAAGATCCTCGCCTATATCGATATCGGCAAGCAGGAAGGGGCCGAAGTGCTGACGGGCGGAGCGCGCAACGAGCTCGAGGGCGAGCTTGCGGGAGGCTACTACGTCCAGCCGACCGTGTTCAGCGGCCACAACAAGATGCGTATCTTCCAGGAGGAAATCTTCGGGCCGGTCGTATCGGTGACGACCTTCAAGACCGAGGAGGAGGCGCTGGCGATCGCCAACGACACGCTCTACGGCTTGGGTGCCGGCGTCTGGAGCCGAGACGCCAACCGTTGCTACCGCTTCGGCCGCGACATCCAAGCCGGCCGCGTCTGGACCAATTGCTATCATGCCTATCCGGCCCACGCGGCATTCGGCGGTTACAAGCAATCGGGCATCGGCCGCGAGACGCACAAGATGATGCTGGAGCATTACCAGCAGACGAAGAACATGCTGGTGAGCTACAGCCCGAAGGCGCTCGGCTTTTTCTGATCCTCGATCATGCGATCCCGGCGTGGCGATCGCCGATGATCCTCCCGGCGGGCTCCCGGTACCAATCGGGGGCCTGTCGGGCGTCTACGGCGCCGCGCGTCTTATCAGGCGCGCAAGATCGCTGTGAATTTTTGAATCTGCGCATCGGGCTTTCCGGGTCCGAATTTCGGGCCGAGGCACCAGGGGGGATAAAGTTGACGGAAACAGATCACCAGCCGTGCGTGCTTGCGACCGAGGCGGCCATCGACTTGATCCGCGAAATCCGCCGCGATCACCCGGAGATACTCTTCCATCAGTCGGGAGGCTGCTGCGACGGCTCCTCGCCCATGTGCTACCCGGCCGACGACTACATCGTCGGCGACAATGACGTGAAGCTCGGCGAGATCGATGGCGTTCCGATCTATATCAGCGCCAGCCAATACCAGGTGTGGAAGCACACCCAGCTCATAATCGACGTGGTGCCGGGCAGGGGCGGCATGTTCTCGCTCGACAATGGCCGCGAGAAACGATTCCTCACCCGTTCGCGGCTCTTTGGCGGCGGCGAGGCATGCGCAGTGCCGCCATGTGGATTGCCTCGCCGCGGGGGGTAGTCTGCAGCGGGTGGAGTCTGAAGCCTTTGCCGCCGCTCTCGACTGTTGGCCGATTAGGGGCATTCCCGCCAAGCCCGAGGGGTGGCTTATGACGGCCGCCCGGCGGCGGCTGATCGACGCTGCGCGCCGGGCGGAGACACGCGCGCAATCCGTGGCTCATCTCCAGCTGCTCACGGAGGAACTTCACGACATTGAAGACGGGAGCGGCATCCCCGACGAACGCTTGAGACTGATGTTCACCTGCGCTCATCCGGCCATCGACCGGCCTATGCGCAGCCCCTTCATTCTCCAGACCATCCTTGGCTTCGATGCCGCAACCATCGCTGCCGCTTTCCTGGTGCCGCCAACGACAATGGGGCAGCGGCTTGTCGCGCCATCGTGATCGCCGCTGGACAGAGCGCCGAAAAGGGTTTGGCCGCTCTCGAGCGCATCAGCGACGATCAGCGCCTATTCCAATATCAGCCCATTTTGGCCGCGAAGGCAGAATTGTTGAGCCGGTGCGGCCATCTGGCGGCAGCCAAAGAGGCCTATGGGCGCTCGATCGAAACTGAATCTGATCCGACTGTCCGTCGCTTCCTGGTCAAGCGGAGCCGCGATTTAGGACCGGTCCATTCGCCAGATGTATGATAGGGCCTGCTCTTCATAGGTTGCCGAGTCGCTGTATATCCCTCCCACCCTGGAATATGCCGAGGCGCACCGTTGGCTGGCACTCAACCTCTGGCTGGGCTGGGAGTTCTGGCACGAACCGGTGAATCCCAACCGCGCAAGAGCGCTTGCCGAAGCACAGCAGGCTGTCGAACTCGATCCCAACGATGCCGGGAAACGATGGGTATTGGGCGTCATATTGGGGCATGAGGGTCGCTTGATGGAATCGGATGCCGAATTCGATGCCGCCCACAAACTGGACCCCAACCACGCTGACGCATGGGCGATGCAGGCTGAACTGACGACGGAAAAAGGCCGGCCTGCCGAAGCCATAGAGCAGGTGTGGAAGGCACTCCGGCTCAACCCGCACCCGCAAGGTCGGTACCACTGGATGTTGGGCCAAGCCCAATATGCGTTCCGCGACTACGAATGCGCGGTCCAAACACTGCGCAGGCCCGAAACTATCGCACGACGTCACGACGTGCTCGCGCTCTCGTGGCAGGTCTAAGCTGCGACAATGGAGGCGCATCATTGAGCGTTCTGAAGCGCGGCTTTGGAGCTAAGTTTGACTTGGCTCAATGCACTGCCACCTCCCAGCTGGTAATCTGCTTTGCTGTAAGTGGTGCCGCACCGCTTTGTCCTCGCGTACAGGAGAATTGCCAGCATGAGCTATCACTTCAGCAAGATCGTGGACCAGAGCTTTGACGCAGCGGTAAAGCGCGTTGGCGATGCCCTGAAGAAGGAGGGCTTCGGAATCCTGACCGATATTGATGTTAAGGCGACGTTGAAGAAGAAGCTGGATCTCGAATTTAGGAATTACCGCATTCTAGGTGCGTGCAATCCCTCCTTGGCACACCAGGCGCTTCAAGCGGAAGACAAGATCGGCACGATGCTGCCATGCAACGTCATCGTGCAGGAACTCGACGATGGCAGGATTGAGGTCTCTGCTGTGGATCCAGTTGCGTCGATGCAGACCGTCGGAAACCCCAACCTGCTGGATATCGCCCGCACCGTGCAGACGAAGCTCAAGGCGGTCATTGCCGCCCTTTAAGCATCACATCTCGGTCAGGCTCGCTCGACCCGCAAGGAACAAACAAAAATGAGCATCAGAAATCACATCACGCCTTTCGTCGCAGCGAGTGCAGCTCTAACGCTCGTGCCCAGCGGGATGCTGGCGCAGACACCGGCAGACGCCGACAGGTATGCTTATGGTCCCCACATGATGGGATGGTACGGAATGATTTTCGGTCCGCTGTTCATGGTCCTGCTGCTTGCGGTCGTGATCGCGGCGGTAGTGCTCCTCGTCCGCTGGGGCGTCGGATCATGGCCGGCTCCGCCGCCAACGCTCACGCCGCAAGGCCGTACGCCGCTCGATATTCTCAAGGAGCGCTTCGCACGCGGGGAGATCGACAAGAACGAGTTCGAGGAACGACGCCGCGTCCTCGGCGAATGAGTTGTGCCGCGTTTCTGGCTGTATGGGGACATCTCCTCGTCGGCCACGACGAAGAATCCTTCGTGATTCCTCCTGACTGACTGCCGTCTGGCTGGCGTGGGTGCATGCGCTGATGCCGCGGCGAGGGACGTGGCATGCCCCTGCGCCTGTTTAATGCGATATTTATCACGCCTCTTCTCTCTTCAACTTTGATCCCAGCCGCCGCTCAAATGAGCGGCAAAGCCTCTTCACGGGGCAGTTCGACGCAGCCGAGATCGGAATTGATGATTTCCAGGCGATGCGATCTCCGGACGAGCGCTATCGCACCGCGCCGTTGCGGGCGCTGTGGAACATGGAAAAGATCCACAAGGGAGGGTTCTACCATGACGGCCGGTTCGCGACGCTCGAGGACGTCATCAGGCATTACGATCGTCACCTCTAACTCGATCTCACCGATGAGGAGACGAGCGACCTGATCGAATACCTGATGTCGATCTGACCGCTGTTCGACGGCGTTGGCACGTCTCGAATTTAACGGGGAGGCAAGACCATGAAAAAGGATCGCAGTCAGATGGGTAAGACCCCGGCGGAAGGACGCTCAAGCCAAGCGGTATCCCGGCGGAAACTCTTGAAAGTGACGATGGCCGGAGCTGCGGTTGCCGGCGCAGGTGCGCTTGCTTCATGCATGACGCGCCAGCCCGTCGCACGCGGCGCTGGAAGTACGCCGAAATCTGTGGCGCGCTATCGGGATAGGCCAAATAGGGGTCGGCGGTGCGGCGGGTGCGCTCACTTCCTGGAACCGAATGCATGCGAAATCGTTGCGCGTGAAATCAGCCCCAATGGCTGGTGCCGCTTTTATGAGCCACGGCCGGCCTGAGAAAAAAGACGAGCCCGCTGAGCAGGAGGGTAGATATGATTACGCGCGCCGCATTGCTGACGAGCATCTTCCTGTTCTCCGCGACGGCATGGGCGCAACAGGAAGGCGTTCTCCACAGCGTGCAAGCAAATGTCTTCAGGCCGAAACATCAGCCCTTCAGCGAGGATATCCTGAAGCGGCTCAAGGTGCCCGATGGCTTCCAGGTCAGCGTTTTTGCCCGTGACCTCGGCAATGCCCGCATGATGGCGGTGGCGGAAGACGGCACCGTTTACGTGACGCGACCTGAGGAAAAGGACGTGATCGCCCTTAAGGACGGCGATTCAAAGCCGCGCGTGGTGGCATCCGATCTCGACGGCGTCCACGGCGTCGCCATCCGAGATGGTCGCATCTACCTGGCCACCGTCCATGCGGTGATGGCGGCCGACCTGAATGCAGATGGCACGATCGGCAAAATAGAAACGGTGGTCGACGACCTGCCCGACGGCGGCCAGCACGGGCGGCGAACGCTCGCCTTCGCCCCGGACGGAGCGCTGCACATCAACATTGGCAGTTCCTGCGACGCCTGCTTCGAAAGCAGCGATGAGAAGGCTGCCAACCTCCGCCTGGACCTCAACAGCAAGAGGCGGACGGTGTTCGCGAAGGGCTTGCGGAACATGCGAGGCTTCGATTGGCATCCAGAAACGGGTGTGATGTGGGGCCTCGACCATGGTGTCGACCATCTTGGCGATGACCTGCCCGGCGAGGAGTTGAACAAGATTGAAGAGGGCGTGCATTACGGCTGGCCCTTCTGCTATGGCGATCGGCAGCCCGACTGGGTGAGCTTCACCATGCCGGAGGGCGCGCCCAAGGACGAGTTCTGCAGCACCAAGACCGTCGGGCCGGCACTGACGTTCGACGCCCATGCCTCCGTGATCAACATCCGCTTCTACGATGCGGAGCAGTTTCCGGAGGAATACCGCAACGATGCCTTTGTCACGCTGCGCGGCTCGGCAAACCGGGCGGATCCAGCCGGCTATAAAGTGGTGCGCGTCAACTTCGACAAAGGCGAGCCAACCGGAACCGAAGATTTCTTGACCGGCTTCTTGAGCGATGACCGCAAGATGGAGTTCGGCCGCCTCGCCGGGCTGGCGATAGCGCCGGACGGTTCATTGCTGGTGTCCGAAGACACCAACGGGGTGATTTTTAGAATCACCTATAGGGCCGGTGCAAACTGAACCGAGTCCAATTCGATCCGTGCTCGGCAACCTGCTCTCCGCCAGGACATTTCGCGCCTGCAGCGGTACTAAAGTCACAAGAATTTATTTTTACGCCGACCCATTCCCGCAATAGGCTCAGGTGCGTAGGCAGCATGTAGAGCGCAGCGTCAAGCCATACGGCAGCATTGCGTATCCCCAAGGACGCAAGTCTGTCTGAGGCGATCGGCTCAAAATTTCAAGATGCGGCCTCAGTCGAACAGGCTCGACACCGACTCTTCCTGGCTGGTGCGGCTGATCGCTTCCCCGATCAGGGCGGCGGTGGAGATGACGCGGACATTGTGGGCCGATTGCACCGCCGTCGTCGGCTGGATGGAATCGGTGATCACCAGTTCCTTCAGCATGGAGGAGGTGACGCGCGCGACGGCGCCGCCGGAGAGGACGCCGTGGGTGATGTAGGCGGTGACGCTGGTGGCGCCGTTCTTCAAGAGCGCTTCGGCGGCGTTGCACAGCGTGCCGCCGGAATCGACGATGTCGTCGATCAAGATGCAATCCTTGCCGCCGACGTCGCCGATGACGTTCATGACTTCCGATTCACCGGGTCGATCGCGACGCTTGTCGACGATCGCGAGCAGACAGTCGAGCCGTTTGGCAAGGGCGCGGGCACGCACGACGCCGCCGACGTCCGGCGAGACGACCATGACATTGTTGAGATTGTAGTTTTCCTTGACGTCGCGCGCGAGGATCGGGACCGCATAGAGATTGTCGGTCGGGATATCGAAGAAGCCCTGGATCTGGCCGGCGTGGAGATCGAGGGTAAGGACGCGGTCGGCGCCGGCTTCGGTGATCAGGTTGGCGACGAGCTTGGCGGAAATCGGGGTGCGCGGCCCGGGCTTGCGATCCTGCCGGGCGTAGCCGAAATAGGGAAGTACGGCGGTAATACGGCGGGCGGAGGAGCGGCGAACCGCGTCGATCATGATGAGCAGTTCCATCAGGTGATCGTTGGTCGGGAACGATGTGGACTGGATGATGAAAACATCCTCGCCGCGCACGTTTTCGCCGATTTCGACGAAGATCTCCTGGTCGGCGAAACGCCGGACCGTGGCTTTGCCGAGTGGCAGGTTGAGATAGTTGCAGATCGCTTCGGCCAGCAGCCGGTTCGAATTGCCTGCGAAAACCTTCATTGACGGTCCGCCTTGCGCTGGCGCGGTCGCCATCCGGGGCCAGTCCGGGACGGCTTGTTCCGCGCAGATTCCGAGAGCCATTCCGATCGCGGGCAATCGCTGCGGACGGCCGCTGTCAGACTGATCGGCCGCTTTTTAGCGTCCTTGAGGTCGAATGCAAGGGGGATTGCTACGCCGCAGGGGCCGTTATCCTAAAATCTTTGAAATCTGCCCGCCAGGATCACCGTGATTATGGGCCGGTCGGCCCGAAATCATAGAACATGATCAATTTAGCGATTTAGAGCGGGAAGCCGCGCAACTCTTCCTTAACCCGCTCTGGAGCGACGCCATTCGAGATAGGCGCCGATCGTCTTGTCGGCGATGGCCTGCATCGTCTCGGGCGGCACTGCACTCCAGGGTTCGGCTGCGCTTGCCGCGACCGTGTCCTGTCCCTGGATGCGATGCAGGCGGTTGCCGCTGCCGTCGAGAATGTCCCAGACATAGACGACGGTGGTCTTGCCGCCATCGTTGAGTGCCGAGAAATAGCCCTTGAGGATGTGGTCGCTCGTTGTGTCGCTGGAGCTCTTGATAGCAAGCCCCTCCGCACGGGCCGTGGCTCCGAGCTGCCTGGAGAGCGGCGTCACTGCCTGAACCGGCGCACCGATGATCGGCAGGAAACGGATGCCGCCGGAGCCGGAAGCAGCGGCTCCAGGCGAGGCGGCGGCGTGCTGGGTCTCTGCCGTCGCAGCCGCTGCCGTTTCCGTGGGAGCCGGGCGAGCAGGCTCCTGCGGCTTAGGCTCGCCCTGCGCATGCCGTATCGACGGCTGCGTGGTCTGGATCGGAGCTGCGCCTTTTGCAAGTCGGTCTGCCTGTCCCCCGAGCGTGCCCGCGGGATCCGTGTAATCGGCATAATCGGTCGCGTATTGCGTCGGCGGGCCTGAGACATGCGGCTGCGCGGAGAAGGCCGCAGTACGGCTCGGCGGCACGCTTTCCACCGGCATCACCGCCGTTTGCGCCGACATGGTATCGAGGTCGGACTGCGTCACCGGCGGCGAGCGGAAGTTTCCTTCGCCGACATCCACCTGCGGAATAAGGGCATCCGTCGTGTTGCAGCCCGCAAGGGCCGCGGCAAGACCAAGGCTTGCGATCGGCATCATCTGCTTTCGCATCATTCCTAGCGTCCCGGCTTGAATTCTCGCGCAGGACGCAGCCGGAAGACCGCGCTGCCTACGCTTCGTTTCATTTCTCGCCGAGGATCATAGGGCCAATTTCTTACGCAGAAATGAAGTCCAGGCCGAAGCGCGAAAGCGCGCGTGGCTCGCTTGCTGTCGTCAGATAGGTCTGGCCGAGCGTCATGGCCGTTCCGCTGTCGGAATCCATGATGATCATGTGCACGAAGAGCGACATGTCGGGCTCGATCTCCTGGGGATTGCCGGCGTGGAACATCTGGTGCTCCATCCAGGACGGCGAGAAGCGCGCGCCAAGTGAGTAACCGCAGGCGTTCAGGCGGTGCCTGGCGAGACCGCGCTCGTCCATGATCCTCGAGTGAACGTCGAAGACGGTCCCGAAGGTGTTGCCCGGCCGGAGTACCATTTCGATCGCCTGGATCGTTTCGCGGCAGGCGCTGTAGAGTTCGCGGTGGCGATTGGTCGGCTCGCCGATCACGACCGTGCGCATCATCGCCGCGTGGTAATGGGCGCTGACGCCGGCCCATTCGAGCGTCAGCTGATCATTGGCGTCGAGCGTGCGGCGGCCTGCCTTGTAGCGGCAGAGCAGAGCATCGGCGCCGGAACCGATGATGAATTCATTGGCCGGGTAATCGCCGCCGCCGGCAAAAACCGCACCCTGCATGGCGGCAAGGATGTCGGCCTCCCTGCCGCCGGGCCGGATCAACGGCAGCGCCGCGTCGAGCGCGTCGTCGGCGAGGCTCGCCGCCTTCTCCACATAGGCGATCTCGGCCGGGCTCTTAATCAGGCGCAGTCGGCTGACGAGCAGCGACGCGTCGACGAGTTCGCCGAAGGTGGAGAGCTGGTTGTCGACGAGCCGCGCCGTCTTGCCGGTCATGCCGTGGGTGTCATATTCGACGCCGATGCGGGAGCCGAGCAGGTCGAGTTCGCTCAGCAGGTTCTTCAGGTCCACGGCGGGATCGGCATTGACGCGGTCGACCCAGATCTCGATCCGCTCGATATTCGACGTGTGGCGCGCCTGCCGCAGATCCGCCGAGCGGGTGAGCAACACCATCTCCCCATCGCGCTTCACGACCAGCGTCTGGAAAAAGCAATAGCCGAAGGTGTCGTAGCCCGTCAGCCAGTACATGCTCTCTTGCGCGAAAAGGAGCAAGGCGTCGAGCTTTTCTTCCTGCATCCGGGCCGTAAGCCGGGCCAGGCGGCTGGCATATTCCTCCTCGGCGAAGTGAAGCGCCATATCAAACCTCCCGTAGACAAATCGCGGATATCTGGCGTCCGTAGTCCGGCTCCTGCCGGTGCGTCGTGCGGCGATAGGAGAAGAAGCGGTCCTCGTCGGCATAGGTGCAGATATTGAGGTCTTCCGCCGTCACCCCCGCCTCCGTCAGCTTCTCTATCGTGAGCCCCGGCAGGTCGAACATGGCGTGTCCGTTGCGGCCCGACGGGCTGAAGAACGGCGCGTGGCGCGCGTCGGTCGCAAGAAAACGCTCGACGAATTCGGGGCCGACCTCATAGTGCTGGCGGCTGATCGACGGACCGAGGCAGGCGACGATGCGCTCCCGGCGCGCACCGAGCGAGACCATCGCCGCAATCGTGCTTTCAAGCACGCCGCCAAGCGTTCCTTTCCAGCCGGCATGTGCCGCGCCGATGACGCGCGCTTCTGGGTCGGTAAAAAGCACGGGGCCGCAATCCGCCGAAAGAACGCCGAGCACGATGCCGGGCGTCGCCGTCACCAGCGCGTCGGCATCGGGCCGGGTGCCGTCGAAGCTCTCGTCTACGACGATCACATCGGGGGAGTGGATCTGATGAACGGTGGCAAGCCGCCGCGGCTCGGCATCGAACCAGCGCGCCACGCGGGCGCGATTCTCGCCGACGCGCGCCTGGTCATCATTGGAGCCGAGGCCCACATTGAGGCCGCGATAGATGCCTTCGGAGACGCCGCCCTGGCGGGTAAAAAAGCCATGCGCGATCCCCGGGCCCGCCGCGGCGTCAAGCAGCGGGCTTTGCATTGGGGAAAGCGAGGCGTCGTCCTGCATTCGGTGTTTTCGCCCTTTGAAATCAATAGTGTAAGTTGAAATGTAGGGCGCGATGAGGCCCGGTGATTTGCGGCTGATTTGCCTGGATGTTGGCCCGGCCTGCCAAGACTGTCAATCGCCAGCGGGCGGCGGCGGGTGTGGCACTTTTCCGGAACCTGCTTAGGCCGCCTTCTTCTTGAAGGGCGCCAAGCTCACTTCCGGGCTGCTGACGACCAGGACTTTGAACAACTCGCCCATCTTGCCGGCGCCTGCGCCGGCAAGGCGCTCGACGTCGTCGCGAATGCCTTCGCGCGTGGCCTCGTCCTTGTCTCGCCCGAGGGCTGCGGCGCGCTCCAGAAGGCCGAGGCCGACAAGGAAGTCGCCCTGGTGGGCAAGTCCGTTGATCTGCACGCCTTCCGCCCTGGCGCGGTCCGCCAACTGTTCGAAGTCGACATGGCTGGTGAGATCCGCCTGGCCGGGATGGGCGAGCGGCGGGTCATAGCGGTGCTTGCGCACGGCCTGCAGCGTGTCGCCATAGCCTGTAGCCAGATGCCCGTAGTCGATGATGACCGCCGTGCCGCCTCCCGTGCGCAGACGCTCGCAAAGGGCGGCCATCACCGCATCGCGCGCCGGGGCGATCTCGAAGATCGTGCCTTCGGCCACCGACTGCGCCGGCGTCGGCAAGAGTGACGGATCGATGCCGGCAATGCCTGCGGCGAAGGCGAGTCCGTCTTCGCCGTCTAGTCCGACCATGCGCTCGCGGAACCCTTGCGCGGTGCGCACGAATTGGCGGATCGGGATGGCGTCGAAAAGCTCGTTGGCCGAAAGGAGCAGGAAGCCCGGCGGCAGGTTATCGAAACTCTGATGCCAACGGATCTTGCTGTCATGGGCGGAGAGTGTGGTCGCCTGCACCTCCCGCAAACGCTGGCTCGTTTCGACGAGGTGGACGCCCGCCGTCTCGTAAAGGTCCGGAGCGAGGCGGCGGACGACGCGCAGGATATCCGCCATCATCGTGCCGCGGCCCGGGCCGATTTCGGCGATCATTGCGGGCTTTGGGCAACCATGCTGCTGCCAGGCATGGACCAGGAAAATGCCGATCATCTCGCCGAAGAGCTGGCTCACTTCCGGCGCGGTGGTGAAGTCACCGGCGGCGCCGAAGGGCTCGCGCACACGGTAGTAGCCGTGCTCGGGATCGGCGAGGCAGAGGGAGAAATAATCGGTGACGCTGATCGGGCCGTTGGCCTTGATCAAAGACTTGATCTTGTCCGCGAGAGGATTGGTCATGGCTCGGTCCGATCAACTGGCCGCGACAGCCGCCCGGCGCGCGCGCAGGATTGCCCATATTCCGGCGAGCGCCAAGGGCGCGGAAAGAAGCATGCCCATGGTCAACCAGCCGCCGAATAGATAGCCGAGCTGCGGGTCGGGCTCGCGGAAGAATTCGACGAAGATCCGGCTTGCCGCATAGCCGAAGGTGAAGATGCCGGTTACGAGCCCCGGGCTTTTCAGCGCTTTCCGGCGATAGACGAAATAGGCGAGCACCGCCAGAAGCAGAATGCCCTCGAGCGCGGCTTCGTATAGCTGGCTCGGGTGGCGCGCGAAGGGTCCCCCCGTCGGGAAGACGACCGCCCAGGGCATCGAGGATAGGCGCCCCCAGAGCTCGCCATTGATGAAATTGGCTATACGGCCGAAGAAGAGGCCGATCGGGACCACGGTGGCCACGAGATCGAACAGGCTCCACGCGGCAATCGCGTGTCTGCGCGCAAAGACGATCATCGCCAGAGTGGTGCCGAGCAGACCGCCATGGAAGGACATACCGCCGTTCCAGATCTCGAGCGCCCGGATCGGGTTCTCGAGTACGGCTTCGAAGTCGTAGAACAAGATATAGCCGAGTCGCCCTCCCAGCACGATGCCGCCGGCCGCCCAGAGGAGGAAATCGTCGAGCTGCGCCAAGGTGAGGGCGGGCGTGCCGTTGCGCCACAACGTCGGCTTCTGGAGGATGCGCCGGGCATAGAACCAGCCGAGCAGAATGCCCGCCACATAGGCGAGGCCATACCAGCGCACGGCGAGCGGCCCGATCGTGAAGATGACAGGGTCGATCTCGGGGAAGGGAAGGATGGCGAGGCGAGTGGCGATGGTTTCCAAGGTGTTCTCTCTGCCGACCGAATGTTTTGGCGGAACATGGCGATCGAACTTCACGGGGTCAAGCCGCGAGCGAGATCTCAGACTGCTGCCAGCCGTTTATTTTCCTTGCATCCTTTCCCCGACGACCCTACCTGGAATCCAAGGAATCCGCGCACGGAACCGAAAGGGAGATCAGGACGATGAGCACAGGCGCCAACCGCATTCTCGACGATTTTGCCAAGCTGATGACGGATGCCGCCGGCGCCGCCCAGGGCGTGCGCCGCGAAATGGAAGCTGCGTTCCGCGCCCAGGCCGAAGGCTGGCTGAACTCGCTCGACGTGGTCAAGCGCGAGGAGTTCGAAGCGGTCAAGGAAATGGCCGCCAAGGCGCGTGACGAGAACGATGCGCTGCTCGCCCGCATCGCGGCGCTGGAAGCGCGCCTTGCGGAGACGGGAAAGTAACCGGCAAGTGAATTGACGAGGCGACCCCGCCGGGCCGCTTCGCATCCGGGTTTCGCGTGTCATTTGTCGATGGCCGGAGTGCTCGATTTGATCCATCGGGCGCGCGTTCGCGCGGATGAGCGCGGCTCCGATTCCGGATCAGTCTAGCGCATCGGCCCGAAAATCGTACCCGATTTTCGCAAGGCTCGATGCGTAGATTCAAAGAGTTACAGCGACCATTGCGCGTCTGAAAAAACGTGCGGCGCCGTAAGCGTTTTCGTACAACGTCAGGGTGTCAGGTCGCCGCCGGACATCAGGGTTAATGAATTCTGAAAAGTTTTCCACCTGTGGACACTCCCAAAAAAGCCTTATCGCAGAGTCGGTTAAGCTTCGGCGCTGAAACGAAATCACAACGGGACGAGCGATCTTTCCTGCAATTTTTCGGCTAAGGGGCTGGCAGCCTGACTCCGCCGCTATACACTGATTTTAAATGATGATTCGAAACGGGCCACGCAAGCTCCGGGCAGGGTAAGTAAGCCAGGATAGTCGCAGGTCCAGCAATCATAGTGTGTCAGTATCCGGTATGGGTTTCCAAGCGTTGCGTCTTGTGAACGTAATCTTGCGCGCCTATGCCGCACCTCTAGGGTGATGCATGAGCCTTTTGGAACTGGAAGTCGAGCGCCAATCAAATCCGGTCGATATGATCGAATTCGTTGCCGCCAATAATGACTGGTCTTTCGAGCGATCCGGCGAGGACGAGATCGCGATGACGGTCGAAGGCCGGTGGACGGACTATCACGTTTCCTTTTCCTGGATGGAGGAGTTCGAGGCGCTGCACCTGGCCTGCGCTTTCGACATCAAGGTTCCCGAAAACCGGGTCAACGAGGTCATCCGGCTGCTCTCGCAGATCAATGGTCAGGTGCTGATGGGCCACTTTGATTTCTGGCGCCAAGAAGAGGTCATCATCTTCCGGCAATCTCTGTTGCTTGCCGGTGGTGCGGAGCCGACGAATCAGCAGGTTGAAGTGCTGCTATCGAGTGCGCTCGATGCCTGCGAATCCTATTACCAGGCTTTCCAGTTCGTCGTCTGGTCCGGAATGGACGCCCAGCGCGCCATCGACGCGGTTATGTTCGAAACCGTCGGAGAGGCGTGAGATGCAGGAAGCCCTTTCAGGTCCGATCGTCCTCATCGGCGCCGGCAATATGGGCGGTGCGATGCTCGGCGGCTGGCTGAAAAGCGGCGTGCGCGGCGGCGACGTGCTCGTCATCGATCCGGGCCCGCCTCCCGCCATGGCGAAGCTTATCGCAGACAACGGTGTCGGCCACGCGACCTCGGTGCCCGAGGGCGTCAAGGCGAGCGTGATCTTCCTGGCCGTCAAGCCGCAGGTCATGGACGCGGCCCTGCCGCCGCTCAGGAGCCTCGTCGGCCCTGAGACGGTGATCATTTCCGTCGCCGCCGGCAAGACACTCGCCTTCATCGAGCGTCACCTCGGCGAAGCGGCGATCGTGCGGGCGATGCCGAACACACCGGCTCTGATCGGCCGCGGCGTAACCGGCGCTTTCCCCAGTGCTCGGGTGACGGAAGCGAAACGGATGCTCGTCCAGGATCTGTTGAAGGTCAGCGGTCCGGTCGAATGGGTTGCGAGCGAGACGGACATCGATGCGGTGACCGCCGTTTCGGGCAGCGGCCCGGCCTATGTCTTCTATCTCGTCGAGTGCATGGCGGAGGCCGGGCGCAAGCTCGGCCTCGAGGCGGACCTTGCCATGCGGCTCGCTCGGGAAACCGTCGCGGGGGCTGGCGAACTCCTCTACCAGTCCCCCGACGACGCCGCGCGTCTGCGCCAGAACGTGACCTCACCCGGCGGTACGACCGCTGCCGCTCTCGCCGTACTGATGGCGGATGACGGCATGCAGCCGCTTTTCGACAAGGCTATTGCCGCCGCGCGCAAGCGCGCCCAGGAATTGGCTGCCTCCGAATAGGTACCGTGCGGACCAAGGCATCGGCCCGAAAGTCGGACCCGAAATTCGGAAAGCACGATCCACAGTTCGAAGAGATGCAGCGTCTTTTGCGCTTACTAAAGGACGCGTGGCGCTGAAGGGTCGTGCCCGTTGGGTTCAGCAGCCGTGGCACGCCGCGGCTGCCTTACGTTCACGGGCAAGGCTCCGCTCTCCTTTCAGCATACGCCGCATCAGCCAGCCCACCGTCTGAAGCCAGGCCGTTGCGACTGCAGCGCTGCGCTGGCGGCGCGCCAGCGCGTGGAGATTGTGGGCGTCGAAGCTCTTGAATTGCTCGTCCATCGGTTTCACCGTCAATGTCTCTATCGAAAGACGATAGGGCCTGTCGCCCTGCGCGATAATCCATGCTAGTTTCCCTTCATCTGTGAAGTTTCGGAATAGATACGATGGGGCTACAGGAGACCATGGCGGTATTTCTCGCCGTTGTGGACGAAGGGGACTTTTCGGCGGCGGCGCGGCGGCTGAGGATGACGCCGTCTGCCGTCAGCAAGATCGTCGGCCGGCTCGAGGGCCGGCTCGGTGTGCGCCTGCTGCAGCGCTCGACGCGCAGCATCAGCCTCACGGCGGAGGGGCAAGCCTATGCGGAATCCGCTCGCCGCATCCTGAGCGACCTGGAGGAGGCGGAACTGGCGATCCAGCCGGGTGCGGAGCCACGCGGGCGGCTGCGTGTCAGCCTGCCGAGCGCCTTCGGCCACCGACTGATCGTCCCGATGCTGCCGAACTTCATCGGGCGCTATCCGGCAATCGAACTGGAGCTCGATTTCACCGACGCGATCGTGGACCTTGTGAACGGCGATGCCGACGTGGCCGTGCGGGTGGCGGCGCAAAGCGACTCCACATTGATCACGCGCCGACTGGCCCCCAATCGGCGCGTCATCTGCGCCGCGCCGGCCTACCTGGAGCGTCATGGCGTTCCGGAAAGACCGGACGATCTTGAAGGGCACATTTGCCTCGGGATCACGTCCCGCGGGGGACTGAACGTCTGGGAGTTCGATGAAGGCGGCCGGCGCCGCGCCATTCGCATCCGCAGTTCCGTGGAGGCCAACAGCACCGAGGCATTGCGGCGGCTTGCACTCGCGGGCATGGGCATTGTGCGCCTTTCGGAAATACTCGTCGGCCCCGATATCCAGGATGGCCGCCTCAAAGCCGTGCTGACCGACTGCAACCGAGCCGACGCCGAGCCGATCAGCGTGGTGTATCCGCATCGCCGTTTCCTGTCGCCGCGCGTGCGTGCCTTCGTCGATTTCCTCGCCGAGCAATTCGCTAATCCGCAATGGGAGGAGCGCGGTGGCGAGTCCGGCTGATCCTATCGAAAACTTCCGGATCGGGTTGCGCTACGGAGCGGCGCATCTTATCGGACCCGCAATCGCCGCCTGTATTTCGTCCCGAGGCCGATTGAAACGCAATCGATCGAGCGCAGCCCATTTACTTCGCAGGTATTACAATGTCGGAAACCATCGAATTTTCTGATTTCGAGCGCGTGGACATTCGGGTCGGTACGATCGTCGACGCCGAAACCTTTCCCGAGGCACGCAAGCCCGCCTACAAGCTGAAGATCGATTTCGGCCCGGAGATCGGTATCAAGAAATCCTCGGCGCAGATCACACTGCATTACAGGCCGGAGGAACTGGTCGGCCGTCAGGTGCTCGCAGTGGTCAATTTCCCGCCGCGACAGATCGGCCCCGTTCGTTCCGAAGTCCTGACTCTCGGCTTTGCGGACGAGGATGGCGCGATCGTGCTTGCAGCAAGCGAAAGGCCGGTGCCGAACGGCAGTCGACTCATGTGAAGGCTCAATCTGCCTTGCAGCCTCATTGCTGTGGCAAGCACAGGATGGAATTGGGGAGACGCAAGTCGCATTGTGCCGATGCACGGTTGCTCGCCCGCCAAGGGCTAGACTAGGGCGTGTCAGGTCGGCACGCGTACGGTCGCCCGCAGCCCGCCGAGCGGGCTTTCCGCAAGCGTTACATTGCCGCCGTGGCTGCGGGCGATGTCACGGGCAATGGCGAGCCCGAGGCCGGTGCCGGAACTGTCGAGATTGCGCGCCGCGTCGAGCCGGAAGAACGGCTTGAACACGTCCTCCCGCGCATCCTCCGGAATACCGGGCCCGTCATCGTCGACGGTGACGGTAAGCCACCTCGCGCTCTGCCGCGCCTCGATGCGGACGGTGTCGGCGTATCGATAGGCGTTGGAGACGAGGTTGGCGACGAGCCTCGTAAAGGCGTTCGGCCGGACATGGATTTCGTCCTGGCCTTCTATCGAGGTGGTCAGCGTCTTGCCGAAGAGTTCTGCCTCCGCCGTGAAGCGGGCCATGAGATCGCTGAGCTTCAACCGGCCGACGTCCTCTTCCGCCTCGCCGCGGGCAAAGGCGAGATAGCCCTCGAGCATGTTTTGCATGTCCTCGACGTCCTGGTTCAGGCTTTCGAGGTCGGGATTGTCGCCGGCGAGCGCGAGCTGCAGCTTGAAGCGGGTGAGGATGGTGCGCAGGTCGTGGCTGACGCCGGTCAGCATCGCCGTGCGCTGCTCGATCTGGCGTTCGATGCGCTCGCGCATCAGAATGAAGGCGAGGCCGGCACGACGGATCTCATCGGCGCCGCGCGGTGCGAAATCGTCGATCTTCTGCCCCTTGCCAAAACTCTCGGCGGCGTTCGCCAGGGCAAGGATCGGCCTGATCTGGCCGCGAAGGAAGAGGATGGCGATCGTCAGCAGCACCAGCGACGCGCCGACCATCCATACGAGGAAGATATGGGTGTTCGATGCATAGGCCTGATTGCGCCGGGCATAGATCCGGAGAATACGGCCGTCCTCGAGCCTGATGCGGATCTCGACGATCTTCGAATTACCAACGGTGTCGATCCAGAAGGGCAGGCGCACCTGTTTCGAGATTTCCTCGCTCAGGATCTGGTCGAGAATTTCAAAGAAGGGCTTCGGCCGCGGTCGCGGTAGCTCCCCTCCGGGCTCGACGCTGATGTTGAGATCGAGCTCCTGACGCGCAATGCGGACGATCTCATCGATGTCGCCCTCCCTCGGAAAGGTCGTGATCAGGTCCACGATCGCGGCAATGTCGTTGGTTACCGCCGCAGAAAGGCGCTGGGTCACGAGTTGCCAGTGCCGCTCCATGAAGACGAAGGCGACGACCGATTGCAGGAGAACCATCGGAATGACGACGATCAGCAGCGAGCGGGCGTAAAGGCCCATCGGCACGCGGCGACGCAGCCAACGGGTCAGGCGCTTCCAGGCGCTGTCGGCGGGGCTCGATTTTTCCCGCTTTAGGCTGTCGATGCTGGCCATCAAACCCTGCTTCCGGAACATGCCCTATGTTAGAGCGCGGGCGCGTGGCTAGTCCACGCTCAATCGATAGCCGATGCCGCGCACCGTCTGCAGCCAGACGGGATTGGAGGGGTCGTCCTCGATCTTGCGTCTTAGCCGGTTGATCTGGACGTCTATCGTGCGCTCGCCGACCTCCGCGTCGTCGCCGATCAGTTCGTGGCGGGGTATGGTCTCGCCGGCGCGTTGCGAAAAGAGCGTCATAATTTCCTGTTCGCGATCGGTCAGCCGAATCTGTTCGGCACCGCGCCGAAGCTCCTTTCGCACGACGGAAAAGGTATAGGGGCCGAATATCACCTGCTCGACCTTCGGCGCCTGTGCCGGCTGATTTCGCCGAAGAATATTGTTGATCCGGAGCACGAGTTCGCGCGGCTCGAAGGGCTTTGGCAGGTAGTCGTCGGCGCCGGCCTCGAGGCCTTCGATACGGGAGTTCGTCTCGGCCAGCGCCGTCAGCATGATGATCGGCACAGTCTTGATCTGCCGCAGGCTCTGCGTCAGCGCAATGCCGCTTTCCCCCGGCATCATCACGTCGACGATCAGAAGGTCGTAGTCGAGACCGACAAGCTTGCGCCGCGCCTCGTTGGCATCCGCTGCCGTCGTCACGCGAAAGCCCTGTTCGATCAGGTAGCGGTTGAGCAGATCGCGAATGCGCCGGTCGTCGTCGACGATCAGAAGATGCGCCGCATCATCGGAAACTTTCGCCTTTGCCTTCAACATTCGCTGACCTCGTTCCTCGCTGAGCCGATCAGGCAGTTTCCTCGATCCGCAGGTTATCTCAACCGACTTAAAACATGCGGCAAACAAAAGCGATCCAGCGCGCTGACCTCGATCGAGCCGTCCGGGTCGAGCGCCGCCACTTCGGATTCGGTACGCGCAGGGAAGCATATCTGAGCGCCCGCCCAAATCGCTGCTTCCAGAGGGCCGGTCCTCGCGGTGGAGACTTCCCCGAGATCAATCCGCAGTGCCGTTTCTCATGTTGGCGAGAAACCGCTTCACGACGTCGCGCGCGCCGGGTCCTGCCTTTGCCAATGCATCGGCTATGCGGCGGGACTGTGGCTCGGCAAGGGCTCTTGCCAGGGCCTGCCCCTCCCGGGTCGTATAGAGCATGCGCTGGCGCCTGTCCTCGGGACCGGTGACCTGACGTATGTAGCCGGAATCGATCAATTGCTTCAGGACCCGGGCCAGACTCTGCTTGGTAATCTTCAGCGTGTCCAGGAGATCGGCGACGGTCATGCCCGGTTCGCGGTTGACGAAATGCACGACACGATGATGCGCCCGACCGAATCCGCTCTTTTCGAGAATGGCGTCCGGATCGCTCGTGAAATCGCGATAAGCGAAGAACAGGAGTTCGATGATCTCGAAATCGATCCCCTCGTCCTTCTTGCTCTTGGCATCGGGCACGTGTTGGCTGTTGTCCCTGGGTTGGCCGGCCACGCAGTCATTCCTTTCACGCTGATTGCCGTTCGCGACGTGTATGGAAAGATATGTCAGTTTTATTGACTTAATTCCAGCCGCCAGCATTCGGCGCGCCCGTCGGCGGACGAAAGGCCGCCCGCGCTTCGTCACCTTGCGCGGCAGTTTGAAAAAGGGGAACACTCGGCAATGCCGCGAAATGCGCGCC
The DNA here is from genome assembly GCF_002288525.1 of Sinorhizobium sojae CCBAU 05684. Lineage (NCBI taxonomy): Bacteria > Pseudomonadati > Pseudomonadota > Alphaproteobacteria > Hyphomicrobiales > Rhizobiaceae > Sinorhizobium > Sinorhizobium sojae. Next base: position 2,309,216 of record NZ_CP023067.1, on the reverse strand, counting down.
GAGCGGGCGCTGTTATGAGCACAACCTAAACAGGCGGCCAAACGGCCGCCTGTCCAAGCTGCATCCGTCGAGTCGCGCGTCAACGGTAGATGTAAACGATCCGCCGGGTCGACGGCTCGACCAGGACTGGCTGGTTGTTGACCACGACATATTCATACTCGTATTCCGGGATGGGCTGCACGGCCACCGAACTCGGCACGGTGGCGCCCAGGACCACCTCACCCTCGAGATAGACCGGCTCCGACGGGTTCTCGGTGATATAGGTCCTGACGGTGGGAGGCGGTGCGACGGTGGGGATATCTTCGACACGGCCTACGAGCTCAAGCGGCTCCGGTCTGACGGTGACTGTCGCTCCGGTAGCTTCGTGGGAGACGACGGGCACGCCCAATTCCTGGCGCCGTTCGGAAATGACGACGGTCGAACCGCCGCTCTCCGTCTGCAGATACTTGGCATAGGCCCAACCGCTGACGCCGCCGGCATTCACGCGGCACCACAGGCTGCCTTCGATACAGCCTTCAAGTGCTGCTGTGCTGCCGCCCGGCGCTACGCCGAGGACCGGATATTGCGGGCCCGGGCCGGCGCGCACGTTGAGGTCGGTCGTCACGGTGGCGCTCATGGCCGCGAAGGCGGCCGGAACGGCTGTGGCGAGAACCAGGCCCGCCGTTGCGGCCGCTCGAATCAGGTGGGGGAAGAAGGTCTTCATCCTTTTGCTCCTTATACGTGATGAACGAAAAAACGCGCGCGCCTGAGTGATGTTCCCCTCGTGACATCACGAAATGTGTGGTTGCGCCACATTGGAGGCCGTCCGGGGCGCGAACGGGAAAAACGACCGTTCATGTTGCTGTCGGCCGGGCGGGATCGGAGGACGAGATGCAGGAGAAAAAGGAGAAATTTTCGCAGGAAATCAGCGCAGCCGAGCTACAGCTTCGTCCGCTGGTCGTCATCGTCGTTGCGGCGAAACTAGCCGTAACCGCGTTGCTGCTCACAACCGTGCAACTCTCCCCCCCTGCGCCGCCTCAGCAAATCGTGGCGCTTCGCTAGCGCATCGGCAGAGTTATGGGGACATTTGCGCGTTCGATAAGACGCGCGGCGCTGTAAGGGCAATTCGTTCGTTTGTGCTGTCATTCCGCCCATATATCGCTATAGGTGGCCTTGCGCGGCGCACAGCCCGCTACCGCATGTCTCCTTGGATCGACCTCATTTGAGGAGAGATGCAGCGACCTTTGCGCGTCTGGCAAGAGGCGGCGCTTCGAAGACGTTCACAAGCGAGGCATGGTTGGCATGTTACAGGCGGGCATTATCCCGGTTACGCATTTTCAGCAGAACTGCACGGTCCTGTTCGACAGCGAGACGAAGGAGGGCGTGGTCGTCGATCCCGGCGGCGACGTCGACGTCATCCTGCAGACGGTCCGCGAAAACGGCATCACGCTGAAGGCGATCTGGCTCACACATGGCCATATCGACCACGCGGGCGGCGCCAAGGAACTGAAGGAAGCACTGGGAATCCAGATCATCGGCCCGCACAAGCACGACCAGCCTTTGCTCGAGCGGCTGGAGGAGCAGGCAGAACGCTTCGGCCTGGCGATGAAGGTGGAGAACGTGGTGCCTGACCAATGGCTGGAGGAGGGCGATACGGTGTCCTTCGGCAGCCACGTCTTCGAGGTGTTGCATTGCCCGGGCCATGCGCCCGGTCATGTGGTCTTTGTAAACCGTGCGCAGAATTTCGCCCATGTCGGTGACGTGCTGTTTCACGGCTCGATCGGGCGTACCGATCTGCCGGGCGGAAATCACCAGCAGCTTCTTCAGTCCATTCGCGACAAGATCCTGCCGCTCGGGGACGATGTCGGCTTCATCTGCGGTCACGGTCCGGGCGGCAGGATTGGCGAGGAGCGCCGCACCAATCCGTTTCTGCGCGGCCTCTAGCGCATCGACCCGAGAATCGGAACCGATTTCGCTCGATGCGCAGATTCACAGAGTTACAGCGACCTTTGCGCGTCCGATAAGACGCGCGGCGCTGTAAAGAGACGAGATCAAGATAAGAAAAGCCGCGCTCCTCGGAGGAGGGGCGCGGCTTTGTCAGTTCCTCGCGGGCCGGATCAGCCGGCGGTGCAGAAATGACTGCGGCCGTCATAGCCGACGAAGGTGCCGCTGTCAGGATCGAACGAACGGTAGCGCTGCGAGCAGTAGCGGTACCAGGCCGGCGTCCAGGGCTCGAGGCCGTAGCTTTCGACCACGACGGGACGATAGACCGGACGGGGGCGGTAGACCGGGCGCGGTTCGTAATATTCGGGTTCCGGATCGATATAGACCCGTTCGCTGTGGCGCGGTTGCGAGGCGATTGCGCCGCCGATGAGCGCTCCGGTAACGAGGCCGACAGCGCCGGCCGCCCAGGCATCGCTGTTGTCGCGGTGCCGATCGCGCGCCTGGGCGCTGCCGAAGGTGGGAAGAACCACGGCGGCAGCAGCAATCGAGAGAACGGCTGCTTTCAAGAACTTGTTCATGGGCTTCATTCCTGTGCCTGGGGCCGGCCAGTTCCGGCATTCATGATGACCGGAAATTATCGGGGGCAAACTGAACGGAGCCTGAACGAAAAAACCCGGCATTGGTGCCGGGTCAAGGAAGTATCAATCGACAGAGGGTAATGTCAGCCGACGATTTGAAGGTTGACGGCCTTCGGGCCCTTGCCGCGGCGATCCGGCTCGGTATCGAAGGAAACCTTCTGGTTTTCCGTAAGACCGCTCAGGCCGGAAGCCTGTACGGCGGAAATATGTACGAAGATATCAGCGCCACCGTTTTCAGGTTTGATAAATCCAAAGCCCTTGTCGGTGTTGAAGAATTTTACAGTGCCAGTCTCGGCCATGCGTCAGGTCCTTTTCTCTCCACCCGGTCATGGGTGGCATTGCAGTTTGCCCAAATGGGCGTGGGGGCAGGCAGTTCTCGACAATTGAGGAAAGGGTCCTGTTATCGCGACCATCCGTGGGAAGGCGAAATCATGCTCCCCGCAGCTTGCCGCCCGGAGTGCTTTTGCGTCTCCGGCCCGCTTATTTTCAAGATCTTCCCGTGTTCGCAAATTGCCCGAACGGAAGTAAGAGTGATCAGTTTATTGTGAATTGGCAAGCAAAACTTTTGGAAAGAGGTATTGCTTTTTGTCATTGCTCAAAAACGGCGCAATTCGGGGTTTTGCCGGAGTTTTCCGGGATATATCGCAAGCTGTTGAATTGGCGGTCTTTTGAAGCGCGCGAGGCCACCCGTGGACGATTTGCCCCAGAATCCGTCGCTCTCGAAGATGGGTCGACCTTGGACAGCACAGCATTCTCGGCGCAAATGACTGATATGCCTCGCTGTTTGCTTCAATGGCGCGCAATCCGGGGGGCGGCAATCACTGCGGGAAGATGCTGGAAACGATTCCATATTCCGCCACGTGGAACCGATGTTCCATTTTGCCAGGAAGTAGAACAACGCAAAACAGTATTAAGTAATATAGTAAGTTCATGTCCTTAGCAGGATTGACGCAATACTGCTGTCCGGCGGCGCTCAAACGGCGGCCTCCCGGCGCCTGTTCGTCAATTCCGGCACGAGTTCGACCAGGAGCATGGCCGCGAAGATGACGGCGCAGCCGACATAGCCGACAGGCGTGATGACCTCGCCGAGCAGCATCATGCCGAAGAAGGCTGCGAAGAGCGCCTCGCTGGAAAGGAAGATCGCCGCCTGCGGCGCCGTCGTATGGCGTTGGCCGACGACCTGACAGATGAAGGCGATGCCGCTCGAAAACACGCCGGCATAGAGGATTTCCGGCAGGGCGCCTGTCACGGCTTCGACACTCAAGGGCTCGAAGAGGGCGGCCAGCAGGATGCCGAGAACCGCGCAGACGGCAAATTGCGTCATCGACAGGAGCATCGGCCGGCCGGTGCTCGCGGCGAAGATGCCGATGAGCATCACCTGGATCGCCCAGAAGAGCGCGCAGACGATTGTCAGCAGGTCTCCGCCGGTCAGGCCGGAAAGGCTACCGCCGCTCAAGAGAAAGATGCCGAGGCTTGCCATCAGCGCCGCCGGCCAGATGATCCAGTGCGGCCGGCGGCGCAGGAAGACGACGGTCAGGATCGGCACGAAGACGACATAAAGGCCCGTCAGGAAGCCGGAATTGGTAACGGTGGTGGTGAGCAGTCCGAACTGTTGCGTCACCGCACCGCCGAAAAGCGCCAGGCCGATGAATGTGAAATTGCGCATTGACCCGCGCGAGAGCGGCCTTTCGGTTCGCCGCGCTTCGATGAGCACCAGCGGCAGGGCGACGAGCATGGCAATGGCGAAGCGCAGGCCGATGAACCAGAGCGGACCGATCGCCTCCATCGCCGTGGACTGTGCGACAAAGCCGGCTCCCCAGATCGCGCCGGATAACAACAGAAAAAGATTGGCCTGGATGCGAGTCACGGGCGGTCCTCGTCGCGCGGTTTGGATGGAGGCAATCCAAAGCCGCTTCGCTCCGTGATTGCATCGACGCTGTAGCAACTGCGTTTTTCTTCGGCAAGCGCCATCCTCAAGGCCAGCTTCAGGTTGCGAAGCCGCAAGTAGGGCGGAGAGAGCGGCGCGGGCTTCGGGTACAGCGCTTGCGAATACCGCTACTGCAGGAGTTTGGGACTTTGCTTGAGGTTTACTGTGTCGGGGCTTTCGAAACCCGGAGCACCGTGCCGTTCGGCTCGTCCGTCACCATCAGCAGCGCGCCGTCGGGCGCCACGACCACGTCGCGGAGGCGGCCGAACTCGCCGTCGAACAGCCGTTCCTCGGCGACGATCGCTCCGCTTTCGTCACGCTCCAGCCGGGCAAGCAACTGATATTTCAAGGCCGCGACCAGGAGATCGCCGTCCCATTCCGGGAACATCCTGCCGCGATAGACCGCGATCGCGCTGGGGGCGATCGAGGGATCCCAATGATAAAGCGGCTGTTCAAGCCCCTCCTTGGCGGTGCCTTCGCCGATCTCCGCGCCGGAATAGTCGCGGCCATAGGTGATCACCGGCCAGCCATAGTTGCGGCCGGGCAGGGGGGTGTTGATCTCGTCGCCCCCGCGGGCGCCATGCTCGACGGTCAGAAGCGTGCCGTCGGCTGGATCGAACGCGATGCCCTGCGGATTCCGGTGTCCTATGGACCAGATCTCCGCCCGCCCGCCGGTGTCGCCGCGATAGGGATTGGAGGCCGGAATCGTGCCGTCGCGATTGATGTGCAGGATCGAGCCGGCATGGTCGCGCGGGTCCTGGGCGCGCTCGCCGTCACCGCGATCGCCGATACCGAAGAAGAGGCTGCCGTCCCGGTCGAAGGCGATGCGCGACCCGAAATGCTGGCCTGCCCGCGTGAACCGGTTCATCCGGAAGATTTCCTCGACATCGGTAAGACGCTGCTCGTCTTCGGCAAGCACGGCGCGCGCCACCGCCGTGCCAAAGCCGCCCTCGCCGGGCACTGCGAAAGTGAGATAGAGCGTGCGATTCGTTGCGAATTGCGGATCGAGGGCGACGTCGAGAAGCCCCCCCTGCCCGTGTACCGCCACTTCGGGTAGGCCATCGATGGCCGGCGAGAGCTGGCCGTCTCGGAGGATCCGCAACCGGCCAGGGCGCTCGGTGACGATCAGCGCCCCATCCGGCATTGCTTCGACCGCCCAGGGATGCTCGAGACCCGTCGCCAGCGTCTCGACGACGACCGTCCCGTCCTGCGTCGCAAATTGCCGAGGCTCCTCACCATTGGCCAGGCTGCCTGCAGCGAGGAACAGGCCGCCCGCCAGGACGGCCGTTAGCGGTGCCGCATGGTGTCTGTGCAGGTTGGTTTTTGCCGACGACGGCTGCCGCATTTGCTTTCCTCCCTGTTGCGTTTCTGCGGAGGGGCGAAAGCCAGAGCGCTATGTCGCCGGCGCCCTTTCCGCAAGCGTACGGAGGCTAAGCTGGAGCGCCGCACCCGACGCTTCAAGTCATATCGGATCAAAAGGGCTTTACCGGGCCCGGGAACTGGCGGCAAGCGGCTGGCGACGGTCCTGCTCAAAAGGCTACAGGGGGCTTCCGCCCTACAGCGCCGCGCGTCTGATCAGACGCACCAGGGTCGCTGTGCCACTACCGCATGTCTCCTTAAAGCAAATTCGCTTCAAGGAGACATGCAGTGGCCTTCAGATAGAATCCCTTGCCGATCAGCATGAGCCCGGCAAGGGCAGTGAGGGCGATGGCGGCGACGATGATGGTCTCGATCGCCGATAGCCGCGCCAGGAATGGCGGGCGCTGGTCGGTCGGGGCGTCCTCGTCATCGGCCATGGCGCCTGACCTTCGCGTGCCTCGCCTCCGCCTTGACGAAGGCCGCCATCTGGTTGCGCCAGAAGGCGAATGCGGTCCCGGCGAGAAGCGCGGTCGCAATCAGAATGAGCCCGGCAAGGATCTGCCTATCGGCCGCCGTCGCAGCCGGCGTCAGGCCCATCTGCCGGTCCACCTCGGCGATGCGATGCGCCGTCGACGCTGCCGTCGTCGGATCGGTGGCGGGCAAGCTGACGTCCGTTGCGACGTCGCTCGCCCATTGCGCCGGGCCGGCGATGTCGTTCGGACGCATGTGCGCCGCAGGCGGTAGCGTGCTTTCCGCCGCCTGTGCCGTGGCGGGCACCAACAGGCCGAGGATCATCAGGACGCAAGCGGCAAGCGCGGCAATCGCCAGATAAATGCCCCAGCGCGCCTCGTTCGGTCGCGGATGCCGGTCGGAGATTTCGTCGTCGAGAAACATGGCATGCCCCAAGATGCGATGCATTCGGAGCATTCATGATGAAGCCCGGATATCGGCTCTTGCGGGACGGAATTGCGGCGCTTCCTGACAGTTACCGTGGCGAAATCGGGGCAGCCCGAAAGGGTGCGAAAACCGGCGAGTTGTCACGAGTGATCGGAACGAGCGACAGGTATCTTAGCGGCGCTTGTTTCGAATTTTCAGGCGGTAGGCTCGGGCGCGGGTTCCCCATCGAATACCGCCGCGATGGGAAGCACGAAACTTTGTCATGGTGACGCATTTTAAACGGCATTGCCCCCGTTTTTGGCTTAGTGGCCTTGCAAGACGCGACGTCTTTCGACATAGACCTAACCGCTATGGGGCCTGACATCCTGCTCCCTAGCGTTTTCACGCCCGCCTCGAAACGATCAGGACTCACATCATGGCCTTTCTTGCCGATGCCCTTTCCCGCGTAAAGCCCTCCGCCACCATCGCCGTTTCGCAGAAAGCCCGCGAGTTGAAAGCGAAAGGCCGCGACGTCATTGGCCTCGGGGCAGGGGAACCGGATTTCGACACGCCCGACAACATCAAGAAGGCTGCGATCGAAGCGATCAACCGCGGCGAAACGAAATATACGCCGGTCTCCGGCATTCCGGAGCTGCGCGAAGCCATCGCCAACAAGTTCAAGCGCGAGAACGGCCTCGAATACACAGCGGCGCAGACGATCGTCGGCACCGGCGGAAAGCAGATTCTTTTCAATGCCTTCATGGCGACGCTCAATGCGGGGGATGAAGTCATCGTTCCCGCCCCTTATTGGGTCTCCTATCCGGAGATGGTGGCGCTGTGCGGCGGCACGCCGGTTTTCGTCTCGACCAGGCAGGAGGACAATTTCAAGCTCAAGGCCGCGGATCTCGAAAAGGCGATCACGCCGAAGACGAAGTGGTTCGTCTTCAACTCTCCGTCGAACCCCTCGGGTGCTGCCTATTCCCATGACGAGCTGAAGGCGCTGACGGATGTGCTGATGAAGCATCCGCATGTCTGGGTGCTGACCGATGACATGTACGAGCACCTGACCTATGGCGACTTCAAGTTCGCCACACCGGTCGAGGTCGAGCCGGGCCTTTACGGCCGCACGCTGACGATGAACGGCGTATCGAAGGCCTATGCCATGACCGGCTGGCGTATCGGCTATGCCGCGGGTCCCCTTGAGCTCATCAAGGCGATGGACATGATCCAGGGCCAGCAGACCTCGGGCGCGACCTCGATCGCGCAATGGGCGGCCGTCGAGGCGCTCAACGGCCCGCAGGACTTCATCGCGCGCAACAAGGAAATATTCCAGGGCCGCCGCGATCTCGTCGTCTCGATGCTGAACCAGGCCAACGGCATCTCCTGCCCGACGCCGGAGGGTGCCTTCTACGTCTATCCGTCCTGCGCCGGCCTCATCGGCAAGACCGCGCCTTCGGGCAAGGTCATCGAAACCGACGAGGATTTCGTCTCGGAGCTTCTCGAAGCTGAAGGCGTCGCGGTGGTGCACGGCTCGGCCTTCGGCCTCGGCCCGAACTTCCGCATTTCCTACGCGACCTCCGAGGCACAGCTCGAAGAGGCTTGCCGCCGTATCCAGCGCTTCTGCGCAGCCTGCAGGTAAGGGCGGTTTCTACCGCACTTGAAGAAGAAGCCCGCCCGATGTGGCGGGCTTTTTGCTGGGCGCCTGCGAATTCTATAGAGGTCGAGATGCTTTTGCGTTGAAAATCGCGCTCGTTTGGCGGCGGCACCCCTCGAAGGGGTGCGCCCCGCAGGCAAAAGAGATGCGCTACAGCTCTCTCAACGCTCAGCCAAAGCCGGCTCACCCTTCTTCGCGCGGATGAGGTTCATAAAGCGACGGAAGAGGTAATGGCTGTCCTGCGGACCAGGGGAGGCCTCCGGGTGGTGCTGGACCGAGAAGACCGGCTTGCCGGCAAGGCGCAGCCCGCAATTGGTGCCGTCGAAGAGCGAAAGGTGGGTCTCTTCAACGCCCTGCGGCAGCGATTTCGAATCAACTGCGAAGCCGTGGTTCATCGAGACGATCTCGACCTTGCCCGTGGTGTGATCCTTGACCGGGTGGTTGGCGCCGTGGTGACCCTGGTGCATTTTTTCCGTCTTGGCGCCGAGCGCCAACGCCAGCATCTGGTGACCGAGGCAGATGCCGAAGACCGGTATGTCGGTCTTCAGCAGGTCCTGGATCACCGGCACGGCATATTCGCCGGTCGCCGCCGGGTCGCCCGGGCCGTTGGAGAGAAAGATGCCGTCGGGCTTGAGCGCCAGCACCTCTTCGGCGCTCGTTTGTGCGGGTACGACGGTGACCCGGCAGTTCAGCCCGGCGAAGAGGCGCAGAATGTTGCGTTTGACGCCGTAATCGAGCGCAACGACGTGATAGGCCGCGTCCGTCTCGCCAAGGGTCGAATAGCCCTCGTTCCAGACCCAGGGCTTTTCGGCCCAGCGGTAGGACTGGCCGGAGGTTGCGACTTTGGCGAGGTCGAGCCCCTCAAGACCGCTCCAGGCCTTTGCCTCCGCCTTCAGCGTTTCGATGTCGAAGACGCCGTTCGGATCATGGGCGATGACCGCATTCGGCATGCCGTTCTCGCGGATCCAGGCCGTCAATGCCCGCGTGTCGATGCCGCAGAGTCCGATGATGCCGCGCGCCTTCAGCCAGGCGTCGAGGTGTTTAGTGGCGCGGTAGTTGGAGGGATCGGTGATGTCGGCCTTGAAGATCACGCCGACGGCGCCGTGGCGGGCGGCGGGCGTCAGGTCCTCGATATCCTCGTCATTGGCGCCGATATTGCCGATATGCGGGAAGGTGAAGGTGACGATCTGGCCGAGATAGGAGGGATCCGTCAGGATTTCCTGATAGCCCGTCAAGGCCGTATTGAAGCAGACTTCCGCCTGGACCTTGCCGGTCGCGCCGATGCCCTTGCCTTCGATCACCGTGCCGTCCGCCAAAACGAGCAGGGCAGTGGGTTTCTGGATTGTCCATGCGGGTGTCGCGGTCATCGTTCCTATCCCGTTGCGGCCGGCGGCGCGGCTTGAAAGCCGGCCGATATATCGCCATCTGATATGCTCAGGCATGGACGCGCGGGAAACCCCCGCGAAGAAACTCTCATGCCGATGTCGTGCAGGTGCCGGAAAATAGCCAAAGGCTTGAACGGGGTCAACCAGCCGCCTGTGAATTGTCGGGAAATAAAGATCCTTATAATTCAAAGAGTTGCGTATTCCGTTTGATTGCTCCTGCCGCAGTGGTTTAAGACGGCGACAACAATGAAGCAATCGAACCGGTTCCGAATGCAGATGCAGGGGCCGGTTTCGGCATGGAGAAGAACATGCGCGAGCACTTCGCTAACGCACTGAAAGAAGCGCTGAAGGCCAAGGACGCAAGGCGGACATCGACCGTCCGGCTGATCCAGGCGGCGATCAAGGATCGCGACATCGCCAATCGCGGCCAGGGCAAGGATCCGGTCGGCGACGAGGAGATCATGCAGATCCTCGCGAAGATGATCAAACAGCGCGAGGAATCGGCCCGCGTCTACGATGAAGGCGGCCGGCCGGAGTTGGCCGAGCAGGAGCGGCAGGAAATCGCGATTATCGGCGAGTTCCTGCCCGAGCAGTTGCCCGAGGAGAAGGTGAAGGAGCTCTGCGCCAAGGTCGTGAAGGAGACCGGTGCGCACGGGCTCCGCGACATGGGCAAGTGCATGAACGCGCTGAAGGAGCGCTATCCCGGCCAGATGGACTTCGCCAAGGCTTCCGGCGTCGTCAAGGATCTGTTGAAGTAACAAGCGCGCCCGCCTGTTCGCGGCGGGCCGCCGATTTCCCAGCGGAAAAATAAGTCCTCTGCAGAACTGGACTCGGGGCGCGCGCGCGTCGCCATTTCCTGCGCGGCCACCTGTGAATTGCGGGCAAGGTGGAGCCGCGCTGTGGCATCCTGACGGCTTCCCGCTTATAGGGGGAGTAGGCCAAAGGAAACCCATGCGCTTTTCACCGTCCTTTCTCGACGAGATCCGCGACCGCGTCCCGATATCGGACGTGATCGGCAAGCGCGTGACCTGGGATCGCCGCAAGACAAATGTCTCGCGCGGCGACTATTGGGCCTGCTGCCCCTTTCACGGCGAGAAGACGCCGAGCTTCCATTGCGAGGACCGCAAGGGCCGCTACCATTGTTTCGGCTGCGGCGTTTCGGGCGATCATTTCCGTTTCTTGACCGATCTCGAAGGCTTGAGCTTTCCCGAGGCCGTGCAGCAGATCGCCGACATGGCGGGCGTGCCCATGCCGCAGCCGGACCCGGAGGCCGAACGGCGCGACAAGGAGCGCACGAGCCTGCTCGACGTGATGGAACTGGCGACCCAGTTCTTCGAGGACCGGCTTCAGACCGCAAGCGGCGCCAAGGCGCGCGCCTATCTGCGCGAAAGGGGACTGACCGGCCGGACGGTCGACACCTTCCGGCTCGGCTATGCGCCCGACAGCCGCAATGCGCTCAAGGAATTTCTGGCCGGCAAGGGGGTCGGCAAGGAGCAGATCGAGGCCTGCGGTCTCGTCGTGCATGGTTCGGACATCCCGGTATCCTACGATCGCTTCCGCGACCGCATCATGTTCCCGATCCTCTCGGCGCGCGAAAAGGTAATCGCCTTCGGCGGCCGCGCCATGTCGCCGGATGCGCCGGCGAAATACCTGAACTCGAATGAGACCGAACTCTTCCACAAGGGCAATGTTCTCTTCAATTTCGCCCGCGCCCGCCGGGCGGCGCAGGGGGCGGATGGCGCCGGCACGATCATCGCCGTCGAGGGCTATATGGACGTGATCGCGCTGCATCAGGCGGGCTTCGAAAATGCCGTTGCGCCGCTCGGCACGGCGCTCACCGAAAACCAGCTCGACCTCTTATGGAAAATGACGCCGCAGCCGGTGCTCTGCTTCGACGGCGACGGCGCCGGCATCCGCGCCGCCAGCCGAGCCGCAGACCTGGCGCTGCCGCATTTGAAACCCGGACGTTCGGTGCGCTTCGCCATGCTGCCGGATGGCAAGGACCCGGACGATCTCGTGCGTCACGAGGGCCGCGAGCCCTTCGACAAGGTGCTCGCCAATGCCCGCTCTCTCGCCGACATGGTCTGGCTGCGCGAGGTGCAGGGCGGCAGTTTTGATACCCCGGAGAAGCGTGCCGAACTCGAAGGCCGGCTAAGGCAGGTGACCTCGGTCATTGCCGACGAAAGCGTGCGTCGCCATTACGGCCAGGACATGCGTGATCGGCTGAACGCCTTCCTGCAAGTCGGTACCCCCTTTCGGGGCGATCGGCGTCCCTTCGATCGGGGCGGGCGCGAGCGCGGTGGACAAAGAGGTTTCGGTGGCCCCCGCAATGCTGGCGGCCCGACCTCGATCTCCGATAGGCTGGCGCGCACTTCGCTCGTCAGCGGCCAGCGGGCCGCGCCGCTCCTGCGCGAGAGCGTGCTGGCGCTCACAATCGTCAATCACCCGCAACTGCTCTTCGACGAATATGACGAGATCTCGACCATCGAGTTCGACCATCGCGACCTGCAGCGCTGCTGGGCGGCTGTCCTGAATGCCGCCGCGGCGAGCGGACCGCGGCTGACGCGCGAAAGCCTCATCGAACAGCTGCAAGCGGAAGGTTTCGGTGCGCTGATCGCTCAGCTCGACCAGCAGGTGCGCTATACGGGGCTTTGGACGGCAACCGCTGCGGCGGCACCCGAGGATGCGCGCGAGGGCTATCTCCAGGCGCTCACCCTTCATCGGCGGACAAAGGCGCTCCTCTGGCAGAAGCGGGAGCTGGAACGCGAGATCGCGGAAGCCGCCGCCACCGAGGACATGGAGCAGGGGCAGCGGCTCGTGCGTGCCATGGAAGAGGTGCAGCTCGAACTCCATCGCATGGACAAGCTCGAGGCGATCATCGAAGGCTTCGGGGTACTGTCCGGGCGGGTCAAGGGGCCGGCGGCGCGGTAAGCATGCGTGGGATTGCCCCTCATCCCGCTGCCGCGCCTCCCCCCGAGCGGGGAGAAGGGACGCGCGGCGCCCTCTCGGCCCCCCATTTTGCCGCCTCCGGAGATAGAAGGCGAGCGTCGATGGGAGTGCGAACGGTGCAGTCAAGCACACGAGTGTCCCCCTCGCCCCGCTTGCGGGGGAGAGGGCTAGGGTGAGGGTGAGGGGCAAGCTCTCGACCATTTGCATCCGACCTGATCAATTCTCAGAGTTTATGCCCGACGAAAGCGATTCCATGCCCGACTCCCACAACTCCACCACACGCCTGTTTGAAACGGACGGCGCTCGCAACCCCGTCGATCTCCTCAAGCGCGTCTACGGTTATTCCGCCTTTCGCGGCCAGCAGCAGGCTGTCGTGGAGCATGTGGTGGCGGGCGGCGATGCGGTGGTGCTTTTTCCGACGGGTGCCGGAAAGTCGCTCTGCTTTCAGATTCCGGCGCTGTGCCGTCGGGGCGTCGGCATCGTCGTCTCGCCGCTGATCGCATTGATGCGCGACCAGGTGCAGGCGCTGAATGGGCTCGGCATCCGTGCGGCGGCGCTCAACTCGTCGCTCACCCGCGACGAGGCGATTGCGGTCCGCCGCGCCTTAGGCTCGGGGGGGCTCGACCTCCTCTATGTGACGCCCGAGCGCGCCGTCACCCCATCTTTCGCGGAGATGGTCGCCGACATCGACATCGCTCTCTTCGCCATCGACGAGGCCCATTGCGTTTCGCAATGGGGCCACGATTTCCGGCCGGAATATCGCGGCCTCGATTGCCTCTCGTCGCATTTTCCCGGCGTGCCGCGGATCGCGCTCACCGCGACCGCCGATCCGCACACGCGTGAGGATATCGTCGAGCGGTTGGCGTTGAATGGTGCGCGTGTCTTCACCTCCAGCTTCGACCGGCCGAACATCGCCTACGAGATCGTCGAACGCGATCAGCCCCGCCAGCAGCTGTTGCGTTTCCTCTCCCGCTTCAAGGATGCGAGCGGCATTGTCTATTGCCTGTCGCGCGCCAAGGTCGAGGACACGGCCGAGTGGCTGAATGCGCAAGGCATCCGCGCGCTGCCTTATCACGCCGGCATGGACCGCGCCCTTCGCGATGCCCATCAGGATGCCTTCCTCAAGGAGGAGAACCTCTGCCTCGTCGCCACCGTCGCCTTCGGCATGGGGATCGACAAGCCCGATGTGCGCTATGTCGCCCATCTCGACCTGCCGGGCTCGGTGGAGGCCTATTATCAGGAGACGGGCAGGGCCGGACGCGACGGTCTGCCATCGGAAGTCTGGATGGCCTACGGCATGGCCGACGTCATCCAGCGCCGGCGAATGATCGATGAGGGCGGGTCGCCCGAAGAGGTAAAGCGCATCGAGCGGGCGAAGCTCAATGCACTGCTTGCGATCTGCGAGACCGCGGGCTGCCGCCGGCAGGCGATTCTTGCGCATTTCGGCGAAGCCCATCCCGGCCGCTGCGGCCATTGCGACACCTGCCTGAAGCCGGTCGAGACCTGGGACGGAACGGAAGCCGCAATCAAGGCGCTCGCCGCCGTCTACCGCACCGGTGAGCGCTTCGGCGCCGGCCATGTGGTCGATGTGCTGATCGGGACCGTGAACGAAAAGACCGAGCGCTTCGGCCATGTGGACATGCCGGTCTTCGGCGCCGGCAAGGATCTGCCGGCGCGCACCTGGCAGTCGGTCTTCCGGCAGTTGCTCGCCCTCGGGCTGATCTCGGTCGATCACGCCGCCTTCGGGGCCTTGAAGCTCGAGCCGGAGGCGCGCGCCGTCTTCCGCCGGGAGCGGCAGCTCTTCTTCCGCAAGGACCGCCCTACGGGCAAGGCGCCCCGCGGCCAGAAATCCTCCGCCGCGCGCGAGCGCTCGGAGCTTGCGGGCTCGGATCTGGAGCTCTTCGAAAGACTCCGTGCGCAACGGCTGTCGATCGCCCGCGATCTCGACGTCCCGCCCTATGTGGTCTTCCCGGACGCAACCCTGATCGCCCTCGCCAAGCAACGCCCGCGCGATTTCGACGACCTTCTCGACATTCCAGGCATCGGCGAGAGCAAGCGGGAAAGATACGGCGAGGCCTTCCTTGCGGTCATCGATGCGTTTGAGGATGGGGGTTAGACTTGGAGGTTCTCGCTTTGCCCTCCCTCATCCCTGTGCTCGTCACAGGGAACCAGCCACGGCGCGTCCGCGCCGTGAATGACCCCAGGCATGAGGGGAGGCGACCGCCCGGCGCTCCGCCGCGCCGGCGGCGCGGAAGATGCTTGAAACGCGCGCGCTTCCCCTCAACAATGCGGTGAGAATGTGCTGTACGTTGCGAGCCACCGTGCTATTTGTCTAGACTTGAAAATAGATGTCCTTGCTTGAAGGCGCCGACATGACCTCTGACTTTCTCTCCCATCTGCGTAGTGAGCTCGACGGTTTGAAGAAGGCCGGGCTTTACAAATCCGAGCGCGTCATCACCTCCAAGCAGTCGGGCGAGATCGAGGTCGCGTCCGGCGCGCGCGTGCTGAACTTCTGCGCCAACAACTACCTCGGGCTGGCCGACAATGAGGAACTTGCCGAGGCGGCCAAGAAGGCGCTCGACCGCTATGGCTACGGGATGGCCTCGGTGCGCTTCATCTGCGGCACGCAGGAAGAGCACAAGCACCTCGAGGCGCGTATCTCGGCCTTCCTCGGCATGGAAGACACGATCCTCTATTCCTCCTGCTTCGACGCCAATGGCGGCCTGTTCGAGACCCTGCTCGCAGAGGAGGATGCGGTGATCTCCGATGCGCTGAACCATGCTTCGATCATCGACGGCGTCCGGCTCTCCAAGGCGAAACGCTTCCGTTACGCGAACAACGACATGGCGGCGCTGGAGGAGGAGTTGAAGAAGGCCGAGGGCAGCCGCTTCAAGCTGATCGCCACCGACGGCGTCTTCTCGATGGACGGCATCATCGCCAATCTTCAGGGCGTTTGCGATCTCGCGGAAAAATACGGCGCGATGGTCATGGTCGACGACAGCCACGCCGTCGGTTTCGTCGGCAAGCATGGCCGCGGCTCCGCTGAACATTGCGGCGTCGAGGGCCGGGTCGACATCATCACCGGCACGCTCGGCAAGGCGCTCGGCGGTGCCTCCGGCGGCTACACCTCGGCCAAGACCGAGGTCGTCGACTGGCTGCGCCAGCGCTCGCGTCCCTATCTTTTCTCCAATACGCTCGCTCCGGTGATCGCCGCCGCATCGCTCAAGGTCTTCGAACTGATCGAGAACGGAGACGCGCTGCGCGAGCGGCTCTATGCCAATGCGGCACTCTTCAGGACCGAGATGTCGAGGCTCGGCTTCACGCTTGCCGGCGAGGGGCATCCGATCATCCCCGTGATGCTTGGCGACGCGGCGCTGGCGCAGGAGATGGCCGCGCGCATGCTGGAAAAGGGCGTCTATGTCATCGGTTTCTCCTTCCCGGTGGTACCGAAGGGGCAGGCACGCATCCGCACGCAGATGTCGGCGGCGCATAGGGAAGGAGACGTGCGGCGGGCGATCGCGGTGTTCGAGGAAGTGGGCCGCGAGCTCGGCGTGATTTGACGGGATTGCCTCTCTCTTTGGGTTACGAGGAGAGGGGCAAGACCCCACGAGACGTGGAGCGAGGAAGCAGCAATGACGAACATGATGAAGGCGCTGGTCAAGACGAAGCCGGAGGTCGGGCTCTGGATGGAGCGTGTGCCGGTGCCGGAGGTCGGTCCGAACGACGTGCTGATCCGCGTCAGGAAATCGGCGATCTGCGGAACCGACGTCCATATCTGGAACTGGGACCAATGGGCGCAGAAGACCATTCCGGTCCCGATGGTCGTCGGCCACGAATTCATGGGCGAGATCGTCGAAGTCGGCTCGGCGGTCACCAAGTACCATGTCGGCGAGCGCGTCTCCGGCGAGGGCCATATCGTCTGCGGCAAGTGCCGCAATTGCCGCGCCGGCAGGGGGCATCTCTGCCGCAACACGCTCGGGGTCGGCGTCAACCGTCCGGGCTCCTTCGCCGAATTCGTCTCACTGCCGGAATATAATGTCGTCTCGATCCCCGACGACGTGCCGGACGAGGTCGCGGCGATCTTCGATCCCTTCGGCAATGCCGTGCATACGGCGCTCTCCTTCGACCTCGTCGGCGAGGACGTGCTCGTCACCGGCGCCGGTCCGATCGGCATCATGGGGGCGATGGTCGCCAAGCGTTGCGGCGCACGCAAGGTGGTGATCACCGACATCAATCCCGTCCGCCTCGACCTCGCACGCAAGGTCGGCATCGACTATGTCGTCGACGCCTCGAAGGAAAACCTCGCCGACGTGATGCGCGCGATCGGCATGACGGAGGGATTCGATGTAGGCCTCGAAATGTCGGGGGCCGCACCCGCCTTCCGCGACATGATCGACAAGATGAACAATGGCGGCAAGATCGCCATTCTCGGCATCGCGCCGGCCGGCTTCGAGATCGACTGGAACAAGGTGATCTTCAAGATGCTGAACCTGAAGGGCATCTATGGCCGCGAGATGTTCGAGACCTGGTACAAGATGATCGCCTTCGTCCAGGGCGGTCTCGATCTTTCGCCGATCATTACCCACCGCATCCGCATCGACGATTTCCGCGACGGTTTCGAAGCCATGCGCTCCGGCAATTCCGGCAAGGTCGTGATGGATTGGGCGTAAGGATACTCCCGGACCGAAATGGGACAGGGGGTGCTTCGCCGGAAAGCGCAGGGCGCCCTTGTCTTTTCGCCGGTCGCTCCTACATGTTGAGCGAACGCTGATATGCGGCTAGAAGTCCTGTCAACACCGTTTTTGGCCGAATTGCGCGGTTTTTCACCGGAAAAGCTTGACGGGATCGAAAATTCTGGGAATCACCATTTCAAGCAGAAATGGCGAGATGATACGGCGGATAGGGATTCATGCCAGGAACCATTCAATGGCAGGACTGTCGAAGCTTGCCCGCTCAGCCGCGATCGCTGTCGTGGTTAATCAGGAATTAAACAACATCCCGTTACGTCAGGGGAAAAGAATCGGTGGCGGGTACGCGGCGTGCCCGAAACTTCCGAGCGGATTTGGCGCCGGGTGCAGGCCGGTTGCGACAAGGAAAGCGACGAATAAATGGCAACAAAAGTCAAAGAAAACGAAGAAGCAGACGTTGAACGCGAAGGTGCGCCGGACGGTCCGCTTCTCGATCTTTCCGACGACGCTGTCAAGAAGATGATCAAGGCCGCCAAGAAGCGCGGCTATGTGACCATGGACGAGCTCAACTCCGTCCTGCCGTCCGAGGAGGTCACCTCCGAACAGATCGAGGACACGATGGCCATGCTTTCGGACATGGGCATCAATGTCGTCGAGGACGAGGAGGCCGAGGACGTCGCGGGCGGCGACGACGAGGACAGCGCCGACGAGGGCGAGAGCGAGAGCGGCGAACTTGCGACTGCCGGCGGCACCGCGCTTGCGACCAGCAAGAAGAAGGAACCGACCGATCGCACGGACGATCCGGTGCGCATGTATCTGCGCGAGATGGGCTCGGTGGAGCTTCTCTCCCGCGAGGGCGAAATCGCCATTGCCAAGCGCATCGAGGCCGGCCGCGAAACCATGATCGCCGGCCTTTGCGAAAGCCCGCTTACCTTCCAGGCGCTGATCATCTGGCGCGACGAGCTGAACGAGGGCCAGACGCTTCTGCGCGAGATCATCGATCTCGAGACCACTTATTCCGGTCCCGAGGCCAAGGCTGCGCCGCAGTTCCAGAGCGCGGAGAAGATCGAGGCCGACCGCAAGGCGGCCGAAGAAAAGGAAAAGGTTCGCAAGACGCGCACGGCCGCCAATGACGACGACATCACCAATGTCGGCGGCGAGGGCCAGCCGATCGAGGAAGAGGAAGAGGACGACGACGAGTCCAACCTCTCGCTCGCCGCGATGGAAGCGGAACTTCGCCCGCAGGTGATGGAGACGCTCGATCTCATCGCCGAGACCTACAAGAAGCTGCGCAAGCTGCAGGACCAGCAGGTGGAAGCGCGCCTGGCGGCGACCGGCACGCTGTCGCCGGCGCAAGAGCGCCGCTACAAGGAGCTGAAGGACGAGCTGATCAAGGCGGTGAAGTCGCTGTCGCTCAACCAGAACCGCATCGATGCGCTGGTCGAGCAGCTCTACGACATCTCCAAGCGCCTGACGCAGAACGAGGGCCGGCTCTTGCGCCTGGCCGAATCCTACGGTGTCCGCCGCGAGGCCTTTCTGGAGCAATATTCCGGCGCCGAGCTCGATCCGAACTGGATGAAGTCGATCAGCAATCTTGCCGGCAAGGGCTGGAAGGAATTTGCCAGGGCCGAGAACCAGACGATCCGCGACATTCGCCAGGAGATCCAGAATCTCGCAACCGAAACCGGCATCTCCATCGCCGAATTCCGCCGCATCGTGTCGATGGTGCAGAAGGGCGAGCGCGAGGCGCGCATCGCCAAGAAGGAGATGGTCGAGGCGAACCTGCGACTCGTGATCTCGATCGCCAAGAAGTACACGAACCGCGGCCTGCAGTTCCTGGACCTGATCCAGGAAGGCAATATCGGCCTGATGAAGGCGGTCGACAAGTTCGAATACCGTCGCGGTTACAAGTTCTCGACCTATGCCACCTGGTGGATCCGGCAGGCGATCACCCGCTCGATCGCCGACCAGGCCCGCACCATCCGCATTCCGGTGCACATGATCGAGACGATCAACAAGATCGTGCGCACCTCGCGCCAGATGCTGCACGAGATCGGCCGCGAGCCGACGCCGGAGGAACTGGCGGAAAAGCTCGCCATGCCGCTGGAGAAGGTGCGCAAGGTGCTGAAGATCGCCAAGGAGCCGATCTCGCTCGAAACGCCGGTTGGCGACGAGGAGGATTCGCATCTCGGCGATTTCATCGAGGACAAGAACGCGCTGCTGCCGATCGATGCGGCCATTCAGGCGAACCTGCGCGAGACGACCACCCGCGTTCTCGCCTCGCTCACGCCGCGCGAGGAACGCGTGCTGCGCATGCGCTTCGGCATCGGCATGAACACCGACCACACGCTCGAAGAGGTGGGCCAGCAGTTCTCGGTCACTCGCGAGCGTATTCGCCAGATCGAGGCGAAGGCGCTTCGCAAGCTCAAGCACCCGAGCCGCTCGCGCAAGCTGCGCTCCTTCCTGGACAGCTGATTGAGCGGACGATCCAAGCCAAAAAAGCCGGGCCGAAAGCCCGGCTTTTTCGTTTGGAGCACGCGCCTGCGCACAATCCCGCCAACTTGTCCGCTTCCGTCTGCAGGTTTATACTTCGCCGCTTGCAGCGAAGGGCACTGGACAGTGCATGAGAAGCCGTTGCACCGCAGGCGTCGACCTCCCGTGTCCTCAGTGAGTGATGATCTGGGTTGAAGCGGCCTAGATCATGAATGTCATCGTTTTTCGGAGAAGTTGGAGCGGATAGCGGGCCCGCTTGCCCCGTCTGCTCCCTGCTCCCTAATGTATTCAGGGCATCTTCTGCCGCCTTCAATCGAAGGCGGGGTGCCCCTGGGGAGGTGAAGAGATGACCACATATGTCGTGCTTCTCAATTGGACCGAGCAGGGTATCAAGAACGTGCGGGAGTCTCCGAAGCGGCTCGACTCGGCCAAGAAGGTGCTGGAAGAGATGGGCGGCTCCTTCAAGGAAATCTATCTCACCATGGGCGAATACGACATGGTCGCCATCTGCGAGGCGCCGGACGACGCGGTGGCCGCGCGCTTCGCGCTGACGCTCGGCACCTATGGCAATGTCAGGACCCGCACCCTTAAGGCATTCCCCGAGGCGGCCTATCGCGAACTGATCGGCACCCTCGGTTAGGTGAGTGATCGTCAGGCCACTTCAGCGCATTGAGGTGCTGCGCATTTGGCATCGGCCCGAAATCGTAACCCGATTTCGGGCCGATGCGCGGATTCAGGGATTTTGTGTGTCCTCAAAGACGAACGGCGCTGTAACGGATGCGTGGTGTGTCTGCGGGCTCCCATACCACCTCCCTTCTTTCGACTTCGATTCAATACCGATCCTTAACATTTACGCTTTATCAATCTCTCGCAAACGAGAGGTTCTGCGATGCGTTGCGTTTTTGTCGTCGTCCTCCTGTTGCTGGCCGGCTGCGGAACGGTGCCGAAAAACACCCGGAACGCCTGCGCGGTTTTCGAGCAGCGAGATGGCCTGTTCCACAATTGGCGCCGCGCCGCCAAAAGCGCGGAGCGCGAATATGGCGTGCCGGTGCCGGTGCTGATGGCGACGATCTATACGGAATCGGGTTTCCGGCATAACGCCAGGCCGCCGCGCACCAAGCTCTTCGGCTTCATTCCCTGGAAGCGCGCTTCCACCGCTTACGGCTATTCGCAAGCGCTCGACGGCACCTGGGACCGCTACCAGGCCGAGACCGGGCGCTGGATGGCGCGCCGGACCGACTTCGCCGACGCGATCCGCTTCATTGCCTGGTATCACAACGAAAGCCACCGCCGGAACGGCATCGCGCTCAACGATCCCTACCGGCTCTATATCGCCTATTATCACGGCCATGGCGGTTATGCCCGCGGCAATTGGAGCAACACGGCCAAGGCTGGCGCCAAGCGGGCATCAGGCATGGCGGCCATCTACGCGCGGCAATTGCAAGGCTGCGGCGGCTGAAGGCCGTCCGCCGTCGCCGGCGGCCTCAAAAAATAAGCGAAAATATCGCTGGCGCCTGTCGGAACTTTTCGGCGTCAGCCGTCCTTTGCCTGTCTTTCAACGGAGGAGACGGATTATGACCTATGTGGATGGCTTCCTGGTCGCGGTGCCGAAGTCGAATATCGAGGCCTATAAGGAACTGGCGCGCAAGGCCGGCGACGTCTGGATGGAACTTGGCGCGCTTAGCTATGTGGAGTGCCTGGGAGATGATGTGCCCTATGGCGAGGTGACGTCCTTTCCGCGAGCGGTGCAGGCGGCGGACGACGAGACCGTCGTCTTCTCGTGGATCACCTACAAATCCCGCGAGGACCGTGACGCCATCATTGCCAAGGTGATGGCGGATCCTCGGCTGCAGGGGGACGAATGGAAATCGATCTTCGACGGCAAGCGCATGATCTATGGAGGCTTCAAGAGCTTCCTCGAGCTGTGACCGTTCTTTCACTTGTGGTCTGTTTCGGGTTAAAGTTGTCGGCAGTCCAGACGTTTATGCCTGTCGCGTGAAACTTAGGGCAGGTGAGAAGAGGCGCGGCGCCGGTTCGCGCGGCGCCTCTCGAACAGGATCGACAACGGATGCCGCAGACCGTCATCACCATCGCCACCAGGGGGCAGGGGCTCTACGAGTTCACCGGCGAGGCGGCCGAATTCGTGCGGGGTGGCGGCATGTCGGAGGGGCTTCTCACCGTCTTCGTCCGCCATACCTCCGCCTCGCTTCTCATCCAGGAGAATGCCGATCCGGACGT
Organism: Sinorhizobium sojae CCBAU 05684; assembly: GCF_002288525.1. NCBI lineage: Bacteria > Pseudomonadati > Pseudomonadota > Alphaproteobacteria > Hyphomicrobiales > Rhizobiaceae > Sinorhizobium > Sinorhizobium sojae. The sequence continues at coordinate 2,287,086 of NZ_CP023067.1, read as the reverse complement.
GCAGCGCGACCTGCGTGAATTCTTTCGCCGCCTCGTGCCGCCGACGTCCGATCCATCCATGCGCTGGGTCGTGCACACGCAGGAGGGGCCGGACGATATGCCCGCCCATATCAAGGCCGCCTTGACCCAGGTCTCGCTCGGCGTGCCGGTGATGAACGGCCGGATGGCGCTCGGCACCTGGCAGGGGCTTTACCTCTTCGAGCACCGCGACAGCGCGCACCGTCGCGAGGTCGTGCTGCATCTCGGCAGTTGAGCAAAACAGGAGGAGACGATGACCGACGCCCGGACGATTGCCAGCCGCTTCATCGACGCCGTGAATATGCGCGACTTCGAGACGATTGCCAGCCTCGTCCACGAGGATGTCGCCTTCGATTCGCTGACCGGCCAGCGGATGCTCGGCGTTGAGCCGCTCAGGGCCTGGATCATGAATTATCTCCGCCACTTCGACGAGAGCTTCGAGGACATCGTGCTGATGCACGACGCGTTCGGGCAGCATGTGGCGGCCGACACGACCGGCCGCGGCATCTATCGCGAGACCCTGGCCGGCTTTCCGCAGGCGTCGGGCCAGAGCTATTCCATCCCGAGCGTCTTCGTCTTCGAGATCGAGGACGGCGCGATTGTGCGGCTCAGCCACTATCGCAACATCCGCCTCTTCGAACGGGAATTGGCAGCCGGCTGAAGCGGCGCCGTCGGACCGCCGCATCCTTGGCCGCCGAGGAGCAGCGGCGGAGACAGGAACAAGTCCCTATAGCTATCGTTTCTTCTGCGATCGCGCTTCGCTGCTGCGCCGCGAACGGCTGCATGTTTGAAACCGAGTTCGATCTAAGGAGACATGCAGGAGCGTGGCGATCGGGCGCGCCGGACGAATCGTCGCGCCGGAGCGTAAGCTGAACGCTACATGAATGGAGGGTTCCGGGAGCGTTCAGTTTGTCCGGCCTATAGTCGGTTCAATCGTTGAGATTGACTGCTGATACGAAACCTTCGCCACACCGGAGAACCCGCCATGAAGAAGTTCCTGATTAATGCTACCGTCGCCGCTATCGTCGGCTTGACCGGTCTTACCGGTGGGGCCTCCGTCGCTTCGGCCGACTCGCTCGTCTTCGAAATCGGCCCGCGCGGCGGCGTCGATGTCCAGTATCGCGACCGTGACCGCCGCTGGGGCGACGAGCGCGACTGGCGCCGCGATCGCCGCGGTGACCGCGGCGAACGCTGGGGCCGCCGCGGCCGCTGCGCGCCGTGGCTCGCCGTCGACAAGGCCCGTGACCGCGGCCTGCGCCGCGCCCACGTCGCCGACGTCTCGCGCCGCCAGGTCGTCGTCGCAGGCCGCCGCTACGGCGAACGCCGTACGATCGTCTTCGCCAATGTCCGCGGTTGCCCGGTCATCGGCCGCTGGTAACCCCCTTCCGTCCTCTCTTCCGGGCTGACGGAAAAAAGAACCCCGGCGCGCAAGCGTCGGGGGCTTTTTGTAGTTCCGCATGCGCTCTGCCGCGATTGCCCCTCACCCCTGACCCTCTCCCCGCAAGCGGGGCGAGGGTACGAGTGCTTGCCGTCGTTTCCTCCCGCAGCGGCCTACGGCGTGGAGCGCTGAGAATGATGCTTCGCTGTAAGGTGGACCGAGGCGGTGCCGCTTGTCCCTTCGCCCCGCTTGCGGGGAGAAGGTGCCGGCAGGCGGATGAGGGGCGGCTACTGCACGTCTCATCGATCTCAATTCAAGGACAATGACATGCAGCAATTCAACGCGAGCAGCGAGCTCTGCGCGTCAGATAGTGTCTGATAAGACGCGCGGCGCTGTAGGGGCGGTTAGGCCCCCCAACCTCACTGACTGATCGCGAAGGTCACGTTGACGGTGACATTATAGGCGTTCTCGCCGGTGGCGATCGGCACCTCGTCGGCGGTGGATTCCTTTGCCATGCGGGCGAAGGGCACCGGCGGTTCGGGGCGGGACGGCTGCTCCGAGAGCTCGATCAGCCGGCCGAGCGACACGCCGGCGGCTTCGGCCAGCACCCGCGCCTTGCCGATCGCGTCGGCGACGGCGGCCTTGCGGGCTTCGGTGATCACCGCATCCGGTTTGTCGTTGGTGAATTCGATTCCGCCCGCCTGGTTGATCCCGAGCGAAACCGAGCTGTCGATGACCTCGCCGAGTTTCGTCAGATCCCGCACGCGCACGGTGACGCCGTTGACGACCTGGTAACCGACGAGTTCCGGCGGCCGGCTGCCGCCGTCATCGCTTGGCGGGTAATGATATTGCGGATTGATCGAAAAGCCGCTCGTCTGCAGGTCGCGATCGGCTATACCCGCCTGCCGGAGCGCCGCGAGCACCTCCGCAATCGCCGCGTTGTTGGCGTCGAGCGCCTCTCGCGCGGTCTTTCCATTCTTGACGACGCTCAATTGCACGATCGCCATGTCCGGCGCCGTCGTCGCGCGGCCCTCGCCGGAAACCTTGATCACCGCCTGGCGGCCGCGAGGCCCATCCGCGCGCGTCTTCTCCCCGTTGCCGTTGTCTTGCGCCAAGGCGGCCGCCGCAAAAGCGCCGGAAAAGGCGGCGGCGATGGCGGTAGCCTGCACCGCGCGGGCAATGCGTGTGGACATCATGGATGTTTCTCTCCGGTTGTTTTCTGCCGTCAATCCATGCTTATCGATTGTGTAGGCATTGCGGCAATGGCTTGTCGGCAAAAAGGATTTCGGCTAGAGCCTTTCACGATCCCGCGAATTGCCATTGGTTCGCGGTCCGGCTGATGCCGAAAGGGCCTGTAGCTCAATGGTTAGAGCCGGCGGCTCATAACCGCTTGGTTGGGGGTTCGAGTCCCTCCGGGCCCACCAATTACTTCTCGGCCATTGAGGGGCGGGAGCAAACGCCACCAGCGTAGAGGCAGCAATTGGTCCTACGCTGCCTCTCGCTAATTCTTTTCAGGTCCGGAGATATTGTAGTCACGTGCGATGGTGGACGTAGCAGTGAACCACTCGGAGGTGCGGGTGCGTTGCTGATGAAAATCGAAGGCGGCACGGTCTACAAAAAGTTCCTCTACACGCCACACCAAAGGATCATCCGTTTGCGACACCTCAAAGGAGAGGCAACCCGGCTCCGCTCTGGTCAGACGAAGGTGATCGGGGAGATGGCCCTTGACGATCTCGACATCCTCCATCGACGCGCAACGTAGGAAGCCGGAGAGCCTCACCGCGCTTGGTCTGTTATCCATCTTACATCTCCAACTAAAGGGTTGTTCTTTATCCGCCCTGACCGCTTCTAGCGCATTCCGGTCGTCCCAGGTTGGCGGAGATTGGACGCATTTGCTACCTCAGTTCGGATGCTCTCCGTCGTTTCAAGACCCAAAGAGCCTTGTTGATCGAGGTTGTTCCTAGCGCGATGCACTGCGACGAGGGCGGCCAGATGATTACGACTTCTGACCATCATTTCCCTGTGTCAAGGCAATAGTTGTGTGCCACCTGGGGGCTGCTTGGGCCTGCTCAGTCGCTACTTAACCACGGCAATTCACCGCAGGTACGGCGGGATCGTTGTGAAGCTCGGATTTGCCCTGGCTGTTACGTTATGCTTGCTCGACCCCCGCCCGAAGCAGCATCGCCGCGACATACCACCCTGTGCACCACCCTAACCTTCGGGTTGCATCCCTCCGCATTTTCAAGCATCCTTCTACATGAGCAGCCAGCAGTTGATGCGGGAGCCGTCGGATGGGGCGTCGCTTGCCCAATACCATCGACGTTTTTGTCGGTCGTCGTATTCGGCTTCGCCGCACGATGCTGGAGATGGGCGAGGGCGACATGGCTGCGGCTTTGGGCGTGTCCGTCGGGGAAATCCGGAAAGTTGAAAAGGGTGAGTCGCGGGTCTCCGCAAGGCGCCTGGAGAGGGTCGCGGAAATCCTGGATGTGCATTTTTATTTCTTTTTCGAGGATCTGCCGTCCTCGGCCGGCGGATCGGGCGACACAGTCGAGACAGGAGCGGGGATGGGCCGGGCATCAGGGTTCCTATCGAACAGGAAGCGGCGGCCGATCCGGTGGGTCGTACCGGGGCGTGGTCTTCTGAAGCTGTCGCACCGTTGAGCCTATCGTGACGGGCGGCTACCATCTTCAAACCTTCGGGGAGTTGCGTCTGATCGATGCCGACGGCAATGCCGTCGGCTGCCCCGAGCGCGGCCTCATGATCCTTGCCTATCTTGCCGCATCCGAACGGAAGGTGGCTTCTCGCGAGAAGCTGGCGGCGCTGATCTGGCCCGAACGGGAAAAGGCCGTCGCCTTCAACAACCTGCGCTCGACACTCTGGCGCATGCGGCATCTGGCGACCGGCGGAGGACCGGTCCTGTCGGCGACCGAAGCGGAGGTGACGCTCGGACAGGTCACCTCGGACCTTGCCGATTTCGAAGCGCTGAAGGGCTCGGAGGAAAACTTCCGCAAGGCGCTTTCGCTCTGGCGCGAAACCTTCCTTGCCTTCGCGGACCTGCCGCCCGGGCGCTATACGGACTGGGTGGTGGAGAAGCGGCGGGATTTCACGGACCGCCTGCGGGCCGCGCTGATAGATGCCGAAGAGCGGTTTTCCGATCGGGCGACGCTGCGCACGGCCTCAATGCACCTGCTCGAGCTCGACCCGGCGGACACGGTCATTGTCGGACTTCTCGAGCGCGTCAGCCGCGGTCCATTGCTGGAGGTTGCTTCACCCAGGGCATTGTTGCCGCCCGGCGCATTCGCCCGGGAAATGCCGGTGGAGGGCAGCGCGCTGGACATGGCGCCGGTGCCGCGGGTCGCGCTGCTTCCGCCTGCCGCCTTCGGCAGCGACCCCATGCTCCACGCCGTCAGCGTGGCGGTGATCGAGGACATCACCATCGGGCTCTGTTCGCTACGCTCGATGTCGGTCGTAGCACCCTATACGGCCGAGCGCATTCGCGACGCCGCGGACAAGGCCGCGTTCCTCGAAAAACATGGCGTCACCTATGCGCTCGATTGCCATATGTCGGATCGGGGCCTTTTCACCCAGCTCATCTTCCTGCCTTCCGACCAGATCGTCTGGGCGGAGCGCTTTCCCATTTCGCCGGTCGGCCTCCTCCAGCAGCGAGAGCAGATCGCCTATCATATCGCCTTTGAAGTGACGCACCGGGTCGAGACCGGGCGGGCCGAGCATCTGGATTACCTGGAACATCCGGAGGCCTATTATGCCTATCTCGGCGGCCTCAGGCATCTTTCGGGCCTCGGCCTGCCGGAGGTTCGCCGGGCGCGCCGCGATTTCCGTGAGGCGCTGAAGTGTAAGCAGGATTTCGCGCCCGCGCAGAGCGGCATCGCCCGCACCTATGTCAACGAATGGCTTCTGACCGCGCGCGCCGACGAAGAGCTTCTCTCGATGGCGGAGCGACACGCAAAGGATGCTATCGAGAGCAATGATGTGCTGCCTGCCGCCCACCGCGAGGTGGGTGTCGTCAAGCTCTACCGAGGCGATCTGGACGAGAGCCTTGCGGCGCTCGACCAGGCCGAGCAATTGAGTCCGCATTATGCCGACGTGCTCTACAGCCATGCCGACACGCTCGTACATGCTTCCCGTCCGGCCGAGGCGCTGGACAAGCTTGAGAAGGCGCTTTCGCTCAATCCGCTCGCGCCGGACGCCTATCTCTGGAGTGCCGCGGGTGCCAGTTACTTCCTTGGACAATACGAGGAGTGCATCGGCTTTGTGCAAAGGATGAAGGACAAGACGCCCGCGGACAGGATCGTCGCTGCGAGTTGGGCGATGCTTGGCGACCGGAAGAAGGCGCGCCAGCACAGGATGCGGGCGTCGAAAGTCAATCCGACCTTCGACGTCGACAGGTGGCTCGCTGTCATTCCGTTCAAGGAACAGTGGCAGAAGGATCTCTACCGCGAGGGGTTGAAGAAAGCGGGTTTTTGACCGAAGGCATGAAGGGAAGAAATATGGCTAAAGTGGTTGTGATCGGAATTGCCGGCGAACCGGGCTTGTGGGTAGCAGATCTTGGAAACGGCACGGTAAGAGCCCTTGGTTCCGTGACGGGCGATCTCGCGAGCGTGAACGCACTTCGCAAGCCGGGCAGCGCCTTCGTCAAGGATGTCGATCTCGCGGTCGCAGTGTCCTCGGCCGACAAGGTTTTCTCCGGTCACGTCGACTCGTGATCGCTCTCGAAATCGAGAAGCGGCCGAACGCGGGCAATAGCTATTCCGACCGGGTGTGCACCCCGGAAGAAACTTTCGCCCGCGTTCGTCCATATCTTGCCGCTTTCGGGGTGACGCGCGTCGCCCGGCACACGGGTCTCGACAAGGTCGGAATCCCGGTCTGGTGTGCCTATACGCCGAATTCCCGCTCCATCGTCGTTGCGCAGGGCAAGGGCCTGACGGATGCGGATGCGCGCATATCCGCCGTCATGGAAGCGCTGGAGCGCGCGGTTGCCGGCCAGCCGGCGGTCGAAACGGTGATGGCGACGGCCGACGAACTCAGCGGCTCAGGGCAGGCTGTCGATCCGCTCGACGCGCTGATTGCCGCGGGGCAGGGGGATCTCCTCGGGGATGAAACGATCGAGTGGGTACGCGGCACGGATCTCATCTCCGACGGCGACGTGTTCGTGCCGCTCGAGGCGGCGCTGCTCGACCGCACGCGGCCCTCGCGCTTCTGGGTGTCCTCCGACGGGCTCGCTTCGGGAAACATTGAAGACGAGGCGACCCTCCACGGTCTCCTGGAGCGGGTCGAGCGCGACGCGCATGTTCTCTGGCAGGTGTCCGGTCCCGAGGCCCGCCATCGGCAATGCATTGCCCCCGAGGCGCTTGGCGATCCGGCGCTCGACGGGCTCGCCAGCCGCATTCACGATGCGGAGCTCGACCTGCGGATCTTCGATATCACCAGCGACGCCGGCATTCCCTGCTTCCTGGCGCTTCTCGGGCCGCGCGGCACGGCGACCGCCGGGCGGCTGCGCTATGTGGAGGTGACGAGCGGCTGCGGTGCGCATCCCTCCGCCATCCGCGCCGCAATACGGGCGGTCACCGAGGCGGCGCAGTCGCGGCTCACCTATATTAGCGGCGCCCGCGACGACGTCTATTCCGCGACTTTTGAGCGTCCGCTGCCCGAATCGACGCGACGCGCCTTCCTGGCGGTGCCGCGGGCGGAGGCGGTTCAGGCTTCCGGCATAGCCGGTGGTGTCGATGTGCTGCTGCGCCACGTCGTCGATCGGCTGAAGAGTGTGGGGGTCGAGCGGGTGATTGCCGTGCCATTGTCTCGCGGCGATCTGCCCTTTTCCGTCGTCAAAATCTTCGTCCCGGCGCTCGAGCACCCGGAGGGCGAAAGAGCTCGCCTTTTCGGTCCGCGGGCCCTGTCGAAGGCGATTGCGTCGTGAGGGGCCTATACATCCCGCTGGCGCAACCTTCTGCCCGTTTTGAAGGAGAGAAGGGGCAAGCCGCAGCCTCCCGGCACCGCATTGCAAGCCGGGGCGTGGCGAGGGAGAGCGAACCGCGAGTCTCCTTGGTCAGGTTGCTTGGGAGGAAGGTGCGGCAGGGCGGATGAGGGGGCCGATGCGGACCTCTCCCAGAATGCGTCAGAGGGATTACCCGCCTTCCAGCCGGCCACGTTGGCCCCCCGCCGGTAGGCGGGCGCGATCTACGTTAGCGACAGAGCTGGTAGAGGGTCCGTCGAAGGGCGGCAACAGCCTCTTCGCGCTCGCCGGCCGACATGAGTTCAGGCTCCGCCTCAAGTCTCAGATGAGGCAGTTCAGTTCGGATTGCCTGAGAACCCCCACTCAGGTTCGCCCGGAAGTCGACGACGCGGTAGGTGGCGACGGGATAGGCTATTCCCCGGACGCGGATGCGCCCCATCTCCTCGCAGTGGATCAGGTCCCTTACCTGCGCGAAGGTTTCGTAGGAGATGAGCACGGTTCCGGGCGCCGCCTCGTGCTCGAGGCGTGCAGCGAGATTTACAGCGCCGCCGATGATCGTGTAATCCATCCGGTCTTCACTGCCGAAGTTGCCGACCGTGCAGTAGTCAGTATGAACACCGATCCGGCAACGTAGCGGCGACTCGATGCCGATTCCGCGCCAGGTTTCACCGAGTTCGCCCATTCGTTTCTGCATGCCAAGAGCCATCGAAACGCAGGCGATCGCGTCCTCCCTCCCCCCCCGGGTCTCGGGGTCGCCGAAGAACATCAATATGGCGTCGCCGACATATTTGTCGACGGTTGCGCCGAAGGCGAGCGCGATTTTCGACATTTCGGTCAGGTATTGGTTAAGGAGCTGGGTCAGTTCCTCCGATTCCATCTTGTCCGTCGTCTCGGTAAATGCCGCAATGTCGGAGAAACAGATCGTCAGCTTCTTTCGCTGACTCTCGATCTTGACGTCCTGGCGGCCGCTGAAGATGGAGCTGTAGACTTGCGGCGCAAGATATTTGGCAAGTTTGGCGGAGAGTGCCTCGAGCGCTGTCGTTTTCTCGGAAAGATCCTGCTCCCGGCGCTTCAACTCGGTAATGTCCGAATAGACCGCAACGGTGCCGCCGCCTGAAATCCGGCGTTCACTGATCTGGATCCAGCGATCCGGGTCACGCTGCTGCAGGAGCGTTCCGGAGGGATTGCGATGAGCTGCGAGACGCTCGGCGACCCATTCTTCCTCCCGGCCAATCGCGTCCTCTATCAGGCCGCGTTCCGCCGCCGCGCGGACGATATCCACGAACCGGGTTCCGGACACGACGGTTTCGTCCATTCCCGGATAGAGGATTTCACGATATCTGCTGTTGCAGAGGAGAAGCCGGTCATCTCCGTCATAAAAGGCGAAGCCCTCCGAAATGCTTTCGATCGCATCGACCAGACGCTGGCGGGCTTCGGCGACATCGCGCAGGTTCTTTTCCTCGACCTCGACCGCCGTGTCGCGGAATACGCGAAGTGCCTTGGCCATACGACCGATCTCATCGCCGTCGGGTTCCGGCAGCGGCACCCGAAGATTGCCGGCCGCTATCGCGAGCATGCTGCGGCTCAAACCTGCGAGACGGGCCAGGAGGTTGCGGTCGACATAGAGCCAAACGATCAGGATCGAACTCAGCAGGCTGAGAAGTGCGGAGCCAAGGACGATCCCGGTACCGAAGCTGCGAACCATAACGGCTTCACGGCCCGCCTCGGCGATATCACCCTTGGCGGCCGCCACCAGGCGGTCCACGGCAAAGGTTAGCTTGCGCGACAGCCGATCGTTCTCCGCCACCAGCCTTTCGCCCTCTGCCAGCACTGCGAGCTCTTCGTCGCGCGCGTCCGGGATGCTCCTTGGCCCGTCGATCAGCGCCTTGAATTCGTCGACGAGCTGCTGAAATCGTGCGCGCAGTTGCTCATCGAATTCGGGTGTCACCGCCTCGAGGGCATCGATCGAGCGGTGCAAGGGAAACGAAAGCAGCGACAAGTCGCCGCGCGTCGGTGCGGATGCCGCCTGCAAGAGCGTATCGTTGATGGCCGAGATCTCCCGCTGCGCGGCCTGCTGGGGAAAGTAGGCGGCGATTGCACGCGCCAGGTCCGTGGTCGCGGCGGATCGTGCCTCGGGCGTCGCTTTTTCATCGGCCGTGGCAGCGCGCCAGCGCGGTACCTTGGAGCTCATCACGAGGATACCTGGTGCGACAAGTCGCTGGCTGGCACTGGTTGTGGTCGACAGGCGCCGTATGAGTTCGTCCTTGCGTGCAATAGCAGCGAGCCGGACAGTGACAAGATTGTCGAGAGCAATGAGGTTGCGCCGAAGACCGACCGCCGCGTCTTCGATTTCACCGACGACGGCCGAGCTCAGCGTCGCACCTTTAAGCGCAGCGAGCAGCTCTTCGAGGCGCGCCATCTCGCTCCTGATCGCGGCCGACATCTCGCTATGTTGCGCCTTGCTGGTCGAAGCAAGGACGGCGGGTGCCGTGGCCGCGACCCGCTCGGCGTGGCGGGAGAGTTCGAGCGATGCGGTTGCGGATGGGACCCGGCGCTCCGTAACCCGTTCGAGCACCTGACTCAACTGCAGGAAGGCGTACAGGGCGCCGGCGGATGCAAGCACCGCGAAGGTGCTGATACCGAAGAAGGCGAACAGCAGATGACCGCGAATGCCAAGACGTTCAAACATCGCGGCAACCCCTCGCTCCGGCCGATGCGGTCAACATGGTCGGCACAGTCCGTCTCAAAGGCGAGCCGCATGGTGAGCGCGGGATTACTCCAGCGGCACGTACTCGCCATTCCTCCAAACATACCACACCCAGGCCTGAACGGTGAGATCGCCCTTCTCATCGAAATCGATCCGGCCCAACACCGTATCAAACTGATTTTGGCGCAGCGCCGCTATCACGTGCTCAAGCTCCAGCGATCCCGCCTTCGCCACCGCTTGTACCCAGACTTGTGCGGCCCCGTAGCTGTGCAGGGTCCAGGAGTCGGGCTCGAAATTCTCGGCCCGGAAGCGCTCGACGACTTCCGCCGCCTCGGCATTTCGACGCGGGTCGGCGACAAAGGTAAAGAGCGTGCCTTCGGCGGCGGGACCGGCAATGAGGCCGAATGCTTCTGTTGCCGTGTCGTCGCCGGAGATCACCTGAACCGAATAGGCCCGGTCGCGCGCGGCGCGCACCATGAGCGCGGTTTCCGTATGGTAGCCGCCCAGATAGAGCACCGCGATTTCCGCTGCCTGTAAAGCCGCTATCTCGGCCGAATAGTCGTCCTTTCCGGGAGCGTAGCTTTGGTAGATCGCTTCGGTCACTCCCCGTCTGTTCAACTGTTTTTTCGTTTCGTCGGCGAGGCCCTTACCGTAGGTGGTGTTGTCGTGAAGTACGGCGATCTTCTTCTCGCCCCAGTGATCGGCCAGGTAATTGCCGGCCACCAAACCTTGGGCATCGTCGCGGCTGCAGACGCGGAAGACGTTGGCGCGTCCCTGATCGGTCAATGATGGATTGGTCGATGATGGCGAGATCTGCAGAACGCCCGCCTCCTCATAGACCTCGGAGGCGGGTATCGAGGCTCCGGAGCAATAATGCCCGATGACGAAGACCGCACCGTCGGCGACCAGCTTCTTGGCCGCGGCAACCGCCTGCTGAGGATCGCAGTAGTCGTCGGCCACGACAAGCCGGACCTGCTGGCCGAGCACGCCGCCGGCGCTATTAATCTGGGCTACGGCCATCTCCGCGCCGCGCTTCAGCTGGGTACCGGTCCAGGCGAGCTTTCCGGTCATTGGGCCCGCGACCCCGACCAGAACTTCCGCTCGGGCTTGGCATGCAAGAGCGAACACAAAGGCGGCGGCGAGCAGACGGAGCATGGAAACACCTCCAGATTCAGTTTACTCTCAAGCAACGGCCATCGCCAGTCCAGGCGAGCGCATCCAGTATCCTCACGCGAGTTCTCGACCGGCCATCCAGTAAGAGCGGGTGGCCTGATCCCGGGCGCCGCAGCTCGCGTCCAGAAAATGGTAATCTCTGCGTTTCACATCCATAAGATGTGAAACGCTTGTGCAACGCGCAATAACGCAGAATTAGACTATAGTCGGTCCCCGGGTAACGCTGGAATGGGGGTTCAAATGACTGACTCTGTTTCGTCTTCGGCCGATCATGAATCGGAACTCGCGACTATTGCGAGAATGCTGACGCATATCCGCGACAGCGCCCGCGCCTTGGATGCGCAGGCTTTGGAATATTGTGTCGATCTGGCGCTGCAGGCGGTGGCCAATGAAATGCGGGACCGGCGCGACACCGTAGCCGGAGCGGATCTCGATTTCGCGCCGCGGGTGCTGCAGTAGGGAGCGGTCTACCGGTCCAGTTCCGGATAGATCCTGTCGAGGAAGCCCGGCCTGAGCCTTTCGCCCATCATGCAGTCGGCCGCGCGCTCCGCGGCCGCGGGGGTGAGTGCCGGTTCGGGCGTCAGCCCGCTCACTTCGAGAATAAGCTTTTGGCGGATCGCGATCGCGAAATCCTCGGGCTCGTGCACCGGAAGCACGAAAGAACCCGGGCCGCCGATGACGCAGGCCGTGTAATATTCGTCCAGCGGCCCCGTCGAAAAGGACGGGCGGATCATGATCGCCAGCCCGTTGATGATAATGCCGCGTGAGACGGCCTCATCGCGGGCAGGGGGCACAGGCGGCCCCGTATTGTTCGGCCCGTCGCCGGAAATGTCGAGAACGCGCCGCACGCCGGAAAAATCGTTCGACTCAATCTGGTTCGTGCCGAAGAGGATGGCGTTCGAGAGCGAGGTTCCGCGCCTTGGGCCGATCGGCCGGGCCTCGATCATCGAGGCGAAGGCATCGGCGTCTTCGGCGCTTTCGACGACATGCCAGCCGACGACCGAGGCCTCGTTGACGAGCCCCGCCCATTCGAAATAGCCGATGGCGATGCGTCCGAGATAGCCGCCCTCAATCGCATTGATGAAATCCGGATGGCGCAGCGCCTGGACATAGCCGGAGCGTTGCACCCGCGCCTCCTCCATGTCCATCGAGCCGGAGACATCGACGGCCAGCAGCAATTCCACGTCGACATCGGGGGGTACTGCCGCCGTTTGCACAGGGCTGCCGCTAAGAGACAGGATCAATGCCAGAGTGCTCAACATCGCATCTGCCAAAATCAACTCTGCCGTCGGAAGCGTCGCTTTCCGACCGGTCTATTACGGAACTTTATCACAGGATCGCAAATCGGCGACTGTTGCGGTAAGCCGTGGCTACAATAATTGTTGATCGCCGCGCAAAAGCGCGCGGACATTGAACGAGGCCGCCCTGATGCTCCGTGCCGCGCCCTTCAGCGATCTTGCCCGGATCGACCGCCTGCATCGCGCCGCTTTCGATTATTTTCTGCAGCATTCGGATGCGCGCACCGGCCTCGTCGCCGATACGGCGCGGCCCGGTTCACCGGCGAGCATCGCGGCGACCGGCTTCGGGCTCAGCTGCTATCCGGTCGCGGTGGAGCGCGGCTGGATCGGCCGGCGGGATGCGGCCCAGCGCGTGCTCACCGCATTCCGCTTCCTCGACGGCAGCAGGCAGGCAAGCGATCCCCGGGCGAGCGGCTACCGCGGCTTCTATTATCACTTCCTCGATATGCGGACGGGCGAGCGCGCCTGGAACAGCGAGCTTTCGACGATCGACAGCGCGCTGCTCCTTGCCGGTGTGCTGACAGCTGCCGCCTATTTTTCCGGCCGCAACGCGGCCGAGGCGCGCCTCCGCGATCTTGCCGAGCGGCTTTATGCGCGGGCGGACTGGCGTTGGGCGCTCAATGGTGGCGCGACGATCACCATGGGATGGCGGCCGCCCGGACGTTTCCTGAAGCACCGCTGGCGCGGCTATAGCGAGGCGCTGCTGATCTATGTGCTGGCGCTCGGCGCCACCGACCGTGCCATCGCGCCGGAAAGCTATGACGCCTATGCCGCGGCGCATGAATGGCTGACGATCGACGGAGGCCGGCATCTTCACCAGGGACAGTTGTTCATCCATCTCTTTCCGCATGCCTGGGTCGACTTCCGCGCCATTCGCGACGCGGGCATGCAGGAGGCGTCCAGCGATTATTTCGAGAACACGCGCCGGGCGATCAGGCTGCAGCGCGCCCATGCGCAGGCGAACCCGCATGGCTTTGCGGGCTATTGCCGCGAGCTCTGGGGTTTCAGCGCCTGCCATGCGCCACGGGGAAGGATGCGGCTCCGCGACGGGCGCTGGCAGAGGCTGCTCGGCTATGCGGCGCGCGGCGCCCCCTTCGGCGCCGATGACGGTACGCTCGTTCCCTGGGCGCCGCTTGCCGGCCTGCCTTTCGAGCCGGACGCCTGCCTGAGCGGCCTTTCCCACCTGCTCGACCGCTATCCTGCGTTGCTTCGCGACGGGCGCCTTCCCGGCGGCTTCAATCCGAGCCTGCCGGGCGACGGGCCCGAAGGCTGGGTGGACGATCGCGTCGTCGGGCTTGACCAGGGGCTTACGGTCATGATGATCGAGAACTGGCGAAGCGGCTTGCTTTGGGAACTGACGCGCGGCATCGCGCCTTTCAGGCGCGGCCTGGAAAAGGCGGGCTTTACGGGCGGATGGCTTTCGCCACGCGTGCCGACAAACACAGGCAGCAAGTCGAAGGGCGAGGGCGACCCTTGCGCGTCTCATGTAACGGGCGGCGCTGGAGCGTGATAGCGAGGATGGCGTAGCGGATGCAGGAGAGCGGGAGTTTTGCGGCGGCCATCGATTGGCTCACGGCCGCCTTTTCTGAAGTTGCCTGCTCGCTCGGGTCGCCGACGGGCTTCTCGGCCACGGCTGCCTTCTGGGCGGAGGGCTCCACCGAGATGGAGGCCTGCCTTGCCTATCAGGACCGCTTCGCCTCCGGCATGGACGACAAGATCCGGGCGGCGCATCTGATCGCATTCTATTGCCATCGGCTCGGCCTTGCGACCGGTGCGATCTATCTCGCCGCCGGTCTCGTGCCGCGGATCGCAGGGCTCCGTTTCGAGACCTATCCGCGAAGCGAGGGCGGGCGAAGCTTCGAGGCCGGCCGCTTCCATTTTCTCCTCGATGCGCCGTCTGCGGGCGCCAGGGAGCCCGGGGAGGGGAAGCAACGGTTTCACGACGCCTTCGTCCTGCATATGAAACCGATCATCGCGCTCATCAAGCGCCGCTGCGGCCTTTCTGCCCGGGCGCAATGGCGGCTCGCGGCCGACGGCCTGGCGGGCGCCTTCCTGGAAATCGGCCGCCTGCGAGGGCAGGAGGCGGCCGCGGTCGAGCGGGCGCTCGCCATCGTCAGATGCGCGGGCTCGCCGCTGTTATCGCCCGACCTCTATTACGAGGAGATCAAGGCCGAAGGGCATGGGCGTCCTCTCTCCCGGACCTATCGGATGCGCAGCGGCTGTTGTCTCTATTATCGAACGGAAGGCGGCGATTTCTGCGACACCTGCGTGCTGCTGGAACCTGAGACAAGACGGGAGAGATTGAGGGCGCATTTGCGCGCGTCGGAGGGGAAGTCGGCTGAGAATGAGGTGGATTGCCCCTCACCCTAGCCCTCTCCCGGCGTGCGGGGAGAAGGTGCCGGCAGGCGGATGAGGGGCAAAACGAGCTTGGACTAACCGGCCTTCACAACCCGGTCGTTGATGAAGCCGGAGACGACGCCGAGGACGATCCAGAAGGCGAGTGTGGTGGCCAGCGCCGCGACCGCGAATTCCGCGCCGAGGACCGCCGGGACGTTGCTCGAGATATCGAGCGGCTGCGGCGCGCCATAGGCGTGGGGCGCGGCGATCAGCACGAGGCCGGCGACCTTCGCGACGAGTTCCCCGCGCAAGGCCAGCAGGTAGAGACCCGCGGCCGAGAGCAGCACCGTCAGCGCCCACCAGGTTTGGCGCTCGCCAAGGTCGGCAGCCGGGAAGCCGGGCAGTTCCGGCGGCAGGCCGAGGGCCGGCAGCATGTGCACGGCCAGCCACCCGCAGGCACCCCAGAGTGCTCCGTTTGCAAGCGTGATCCGATGGCCGATCGTCAGGCTGATGCCCGCAAGCAGCAGCGAGAAGCCGGCGCCCGTGACGAGATTTGCGAGAAGCGTACCGGAGAAGCGGCTCATGCCGAACAGAATGCCGCCTTCCTCCTCGTGTTCGTGTTCATGGGCATAGGCAGGCGTGATCGGCGAAACGAAGGCAAGCAGCTTTCCGAGCGGCGAAACAGCGTTCAGTGATGAATGCTCTTCGTGGCCAGCGGCCGCAGGCTCGGCGGCCGGTTCTCCGCCCTCGAATTCTTCGGCATGAAGGATCAGCGGCGTTACGCGCAGTTCCTGGGCGGCGGTCATGAAGACGCCTGCGATCAGCCCGGCCACGATTGCGGCCAGAAGTGTCTTGACGATCATGTGTCGATATTCCTCAATGCGGCGCTCCCCCTATGGGGCGCCGTCCAACCAACGCAGTCGGACGCCTTACAGCCCCGTGCGCCTTTCAGGACGCACGAAGGTTGCTGTAAGCGTTTGAATCCACGCATCGTGCTTCGCGAAAATCGGTTCCGATTTTCGGGCCGATGCGCGAGCAGCAACATCATGCCGGATGGCATGTGCGCATGCTCGGAGCACCCGACGGCTCTGTTCAGCTTCGATTCGGAACGCGCAAGGCGTTCCATAGGCTTAGTGGCAGGGGAAGCCGTAGGAATGGCGGGTGTCGTGCGCCGTGTCATGGAGCACGGCCGAATTTGCAAGACCTGCACCGAAGACGAGGAAGCCGCCGATCATAAGGGCAAGAATGCCCGCAACAAGACGATCGCTGAGGGAGAGCGAGACGCTCGAAACGTTAGACGTAGCCATGACAACCTCCGTGATGGCAAGGGATGTTCCCGATTGGGCGTTGCGCCCGCATCGATTGGCAGGTTTCCTGGCTCGCGGCGTCAGGTTTACACCAGGGATTTGCCTCGCCTTCCCAGATCGAACCGCCCTCTCGCGGTCCTTCCCAGTGGCTTTTTCCGGATCGCTCCGGAACGGCAAATTCACGCCGCACTACAGTCGCGGGGTCGGCCGTGATTAAGATGCCCAGCTTGGGTCCATCCGTCACGTTCCCGTTTACTCCCGAAGCGCGTTCGCTTTCCGGGAACCAACCGATCAGCGATGATTATGTGCGGCCGCGCGCGTTGTCAATCGAGGGGACCCGCAAAATGTACAGGGTTCGCGCCAGTCGCGGCCTGCGGACGGCGGCCCGCCGATCTTTCGAAAGTGGCGTTTCGCCTGGTGACCGTAAGGTGCCTCTCGTCTATCTCTACGGTTGCGTTCCCGTACCGGGCGCTTGCGGTTGCGCTTGCGCGATCTGGAGACAAGTCATGGCAGCTTTCGTTCCCGGCCTTGCTTTTGCAGCCACTATCGGTTCCGGCCTGATGGCGGGGCTCTTCTTCGTCTTTTCGGTATGCGTCATGCAGGCGCTGTCGCGGCTTCCGGCGGAACAGGGCATCGCCGCCATGAACGCCATCAATGCGGCGATCCAGAACCCGTTGTTCCTGATCACCTTCATGGGCACTACCCTGCTCGGCCTGGCGCTGATCGTTGCCGCTTTCATAACGGGCGGGCACGGGAGCTACCTGTTTGCCGCCGGCGGGCTCGCCTATCTCGTCGGCACATTTGGGGTGACGGTCATCTTCAACGTTCCCTTGAACGACGCGCTCGCTGCGGCGCGCGGCGAGGCCGCCGCCGCGCTCTGGCAGCAGCGCTACCTGACCGATTGGGTCCGCTGGAATCATGTCCGCACCATTGCCTCGATCGGGGCGCTGGCGCTGTTCGTGCTCGGCCTTGCCCGCAGCTGAGGCATCATCTCAGGCAGTCGTCAGTGCATTGGCGAGGTCGGCGACGAGGTCGTCCGGATGCTCGATGCCGATCGACAGGCGGATGGTCGATTCGAGTACGCCGATCCGGCGCCTGACCTCGATCGGCACGCCCGAATGGGTCATGGCGGCCGGGTGGCTTGCGAGCGATTCCGTGCCGCCGAGACTGACGGCGAGCTTGAAGATCTGCAGCGCGTTCAAGAAGCGGAAGGCCGCCTCCTGGCCGCCGGCTATATCGAAGGAGAAGGTCGAGCCGGCGCCGGTGCACTGAGCGGCAAAGACACGGCCGGCATGCGAGTCTCCGTCGTCGAAGGGCAGGTAGTGGATGCGCTCGACTTTCGGATGGTCGCGCAGGAATTCGGCGACGATGCGGGCGTTGTCGTTCGCCTTCTCCATCCTGACCGCAAGGGTTTCCAATGATCGACCTATCATCCAGCAGGAATGCGGGTCGAGCTGGGTGCCGATCGACCCGCGCAGTGCCTTCACTTGCTTGACGAGCGCCTTGGAGCCGAGGGCCGCGCCGGCGATCAGGTCGGAGTGACCGCCGACATATTTGGTCAGCGAATAGAGCGAGAGGTCCGCGCCATGATCGATCGGGTGCTGGAAGACCGGTCCGAGCAGGGTGTTGTCGCAGGCGAAGATCGGCCGGTGCCCCTGGGTCTCGCCGATCCTGTCGGCGATGCGGCGGATCATGGCGACGTCGACGAGGCTGTTGGTCGGATTGGCCGGCGTCTCGATCAGAATGAAGGCGACGCGGCCCTTCTTCATCGCCTCCTCCGCCGCGGCATTGACGGCTTCCTCGTCGATGCCGTCGGCAAAGCCGACGGCGGAGACGCCGAGATTAGGAAGGGTTTTCGCCAGCAGCGTCTCGGTGCCGCCATAAAGCGGCTGCGAATGCAGGATGACGTCGCCCGGGCGAACGAAGGCAAGCAGCGTGGTCGCGATCGCCGACATTCCGGAGGAAAAGAGTGCGCCTGCTTCCGCCCGCTCGTAAACGGCGAGCCGGTCCTCGACGATCTCGCTGTTCGGATGGTTGAAGCGGGAATAGACGAGCCCGGCGCCGACGCCCGCCGGCGGTTCGCGCCGCCCGGAGACGAAGTCGAAGAAGTCGCGGCCCTCCTCGGCCGAGTGGAAGACGAAGGTGGAGGTGAGAAAGATGGGCGGCTTGACCGCGCCTTCGGAAAGCTCCGGGTCGTAGCCATAATTGAGCATCAGGGTTTCGGGATGCAGTTTATGATTGCCGATATGGGTCTTGGACGGATGCGGCGCGGTCATTGATTTCTCCTCCGCGTGAAACGGGCCAGACTGTTCTCTTGAATTATATCAAGCGCTTGGACCGTCTGATCATGGCCGGCGCAAATATCCGCCGGCAGTGAGAAGATAAGGCGCAGAAAATTGCCGGCGAGATCGGTCACCGAATTTCTGCCGCTGACACCCGCTCCCATTCGCGCGACAAGTCGGAGATGAGGAAGCGTATAACGGAGCGCGCCGCAAAACCGCTTTTGACACTCTGACATTGAAACTGAAGAAGATGCCCTAGATTCAAAGAATTAGAGCGTCCTCGGCGTATTCAACCGGACGCCCGGCGCTCTGGGAGGACGGCGATGGATTTCCTGGACGCGATCGAGGCCGCAGAGTCCTGGCTGCGGACCGTGGTCCTCAATGAGTGGACGCTCTATCAGCTGGCACTGATCGGAGTCGGTTACCTGGTTTCCACCATTCTGGCGAAGCACATAGAACCGGCGGTGGAAGCACGCGCGCGCATGATCAAGGGAAATCCGGACCTGCTTCGGGTGATCATCGCCTTCATGCGGCGGCTCAGATGGGTCTTCCTGATCATCTGGCTGTGGATCGCGGATGTGCTTCTGTTGCGGTATGGCTGGCCGTCCTATCGCTGGCTGGTCTCCACGGCGCTCACGCTCGCGGCCGCGTGGTTCGTCATTTCGGTGCTGACGCGGATCATCCGCAACCTGATGCTGGCGCGTGTGGTCGCCGTCGCCGGCTGGTCCTATTTCGCGCTTTATGTGCTCGGGCTGGACGAGGTCGTGCTGGCGGCTCTCGACCGCGTTGCGGTCAATCTCGGCGCCGTTCGCCTTTCGATGCTGATCGTGTTGAAGGCGATCGTCCTTTCCGCCGCGCTGATCTGGGCGGCCGTCCTGATCGGCAATGTGACGGCGCACTGGATCGACCGGTCCGGGGATCTGACGCCCTCTTTCAAGGTGCTCATCAGCAAATTGATCAAGATCGGGCTGATCGTGTTCGCCGGCACAGTGGCGCTGTCGGCGACGGGCGTGGACCTGACGGCACTCACCATCTTTTCCGGTGCGGTCGGCGTCGGCATCGGCTTCGGCCTGCAGAAGGTCGTCTCCAACTTCATTTCCGGAATCATCATACTCCTCGACAAGTCCATCAAGCCGGGCGACACGATCACGCTCGGCGATACGTTCGGCTCGATCCGGGATCTAAGATCCCGCTTCGTTTCCGTCATCACCAGGGACGGCAAGGAATACCTCATTCCCAATGAGGACTTCATCTCGCAGCAGGTGGTGAACTGGTCCTTTTCCAGCGAGTATGTCCGCATCGAAGTGGACTTCGGGACGTCCTATGACAGCGACCCGCACGAGGTCGTGCGCATTGCGATCGAAACGGCAAAGGCCACGCCGCGGGTTGCCAGCACCTATGCCCAGCCGGTCTGCTGGATGACCGGCTTCGGGGCATCGTCGCTCGATTTCAAGCTGCGGTTCTGGATTTCCGATCCGAGCAACGGCTTGACGAATGTCCGCGGCCAGGTGCTGCTTGCATTGTGGGATGCTTTCAAGGCGGCCGGCATTTCGATCCCGTTCCCGCATCGGGAGATCATCATGAAGACGCCTGTCGAGGTGACCCGCGGGCGGCAATATGCCGACAAGGCCGGTGCTGCGGAGTAGGTGTCGGATTACGGTAATTGACTGCGCCGGCGCATGGAGCGACATTGCCGCCGGCGAGAGCCTGTAGCACTTCTACCGCTTCGGCCCGAAAATCGGACCCGATTTTAGGTAAGCAGTGCGTACTTGCAGCGACGTCTGTGCGTCCACAAGGCGGACGGAGGTTAGCACCCCCGGACGACAAGCGAATATTGCGGCGACGATGTGTGGAGTGGAGGCCCGCGATGGAACAGCTTCGGCAGACGCATCTATCGGGCGAGACGCGGCCGCTGGGTGGCCTGTTGCGGTCGTTCTCCGCGTCCGGCCTGCTCGTTGGCGTGCTGTTCTTTGCGGTTTCGCTGACGCCGAGCCTCGTTCCGCGGCCCTATCTGATCCAGGGGGTGATCTCCGGCGTTTCGCTGGCGGCGGGCTACGCGATCGGTGCATTTCTGCGCTGGCTTTGGTCCTTCTTCGAGCTGCGCGAGCCTTCAGCGCGGCGCGAGCGCACGCTGAAGATCGCAGCCGCCATCGTCTGCATCGCGGCGGCCGTCGTGTTCCTGTGGCAGACGGCAGGATGGCAGAATATGGTCCGCACCCTCATGGGGCTCGAGCCCATCGAAAGCGCGGAACCCGTCACGCTCGGCCTCATTGCAGCCCTCGTCTTCGTGCTGCTCGTCTTCACGGCCCGCTTGTTCCGGCTCACATTCCGCGTTCTGTCGCGATGGTTGGAGCGCTTCCTCACGCGCCCCGTCGCAAGGGCAATCGGCGGCTTGGCCGCGATCGCGCTCTTCTGGTCGGTCGCCAATGGCGTCATCTTCGAGTTCGCGCTCCGTGCCGCCGACAGTTCCTTCCAGACGCTCGATGCGCTCGTCGATCCGGACGTAGCGCCGCCGACGGATCCGATGAAAACCGGAAGCGATGCCTCTCTTTTGAGTTGGGAGGAACTCGGCCGACAGGGACGCGAGTTCCTGGCTTCCGGGCCATCCGGCGCGGAGATCGGCGCCTTCTTCGGCGGGAATGCGCCTGATCCCGTGCGGGTCTATGTCGGGCTGAATTCCGCCGAGACGCCGCGCGCGAGGGCGCGGCTGGCACTCGAGGAATTGACGCGCGCCGGTGGTTTTACGCGTGGAGCGCTGGTGATCGTCGTGCCGACAGGCACCGGCTGGATCGATCCCGCCGCGCTCGACACGCTCGAATATCTGCTGAAGGGCGATGTCGCGAGTGTGGCGGTGCAATACTCCTATCTCACAAGCTGGTTGTCGCTCTTGGTCGAGCCGGGATATGGAGCCGAGACCGCCAATGCGCTGTTCGAGGAGGTCTATCGCTACTGGACGACATTGCCGCGGGATCGGCGGCCGAAGCTCTATCTGCACGGCTTGAGCCTTGGCGCGATGAATTCGCAGGGCTCGCTCGATCTCTTCGACATCATCAGCGATCCCTTCCAGGGGGCGCTTTGGAGCGGGCCGCCATTCCAGAGCGACCTCTGGCGCTCGGTCACGGCGGACCGGGTCCCGGATTCGCCCGCCTGGCTGCCACGCTATCGCGACAGTTCGATCATCCGCTTCACCAATCAGCAGGGCGACCTCGACATTCCCGGGGTCGATTGGGGCGCCATGCGGATCGTGTATCTGCAATATGCGAGCGATCCGGTGACCTTCTTCGATCCGCATGCCTTTTACCGCGAGCCCGACTGGATGAAAGCGCCGCGCGGACCCGACGTCTCGCCGGCGCTGAGCTGGTTTCCCGTGGTGACCGGGCTGCAGCTTCTCGCCGACATGGCGCTCGCGACGACATCGCCGATCGGCTACGGCCATGTCTATGCGCCGGAGCATTATATCGACGCGTGGCTGGCGGTGGTCGATCCGCAAGGGGTGACCGCGGCGGATGTGGCGCGGCTGAAGGCGCAATTCCGTTCGCACTGAGTACGCGGTGTGCTCCTCATCCGGCTGCCGGCCACCTTTTCCCCGCGAAAAGGGGCGAAGGAGACTCGCGGCTTGCGCGTCGCTGCTTGCGTTTACACCCTGCCCGACAGAAGCTCCATCATCACACCGATGATCTTGCGGTGCTGGTGCGCGTGGCGGGTGCGTAGGCTGGTTGCGGCATAGATGGCCTGCGGGATCGCCGGCGCCTCGGCGACAATGTATGCGAGGCCATCGGCGGCGAGGCGTGCGGCCGTGTCGCCGGTGACATAGGCGGCACCGCCGAGCGCCTTCAGGAGCGCGGTGATTGCCATGTCCTGGCCTGCCGCAACCGGCGCGACGGAGAGATGCGGCAGCGCCAGGCGATGGACCCGCTCGAAGGCGGGGGAATAGTTCGCCCGGATATAGGCCTCCGCCCGGATGCCGGCGAGGTCGCGACGCTCGGCGCTGACCATCTTGTAATGCAGTTCTCCGATCCGTTCGTAGTGAAGGTCGGGCAGGTAATGCGGCGTATAGAGGATCGAGAGATCGAGGTCGCCGGCGGCGAGATCGCGGTTCATCTGGTTCGAATAGTCCGCCTCCATGTAGATCTCGGTCTCCGGGAACTCGCGCCGGATTGCAGCCAACCAGGGCCCGGCAAAGCTCTCGGCGAGATCATGCTGGATGGCGAGCCGCATCGAACGTTCCAGGGCGCCCGCGCCCGCCACAGATCGTGTTGCCTCATGCCACTGATTCTGCAGTGCTTTCGCATAGTCGATAAAGCGCAAGCCCGCGGCCGTCGGAACGGTTCCGCCCCTATTGCGGGTGAAGAGCTTGCGGCTGAGCTGGGCCTCGAGCGCCTTCACCCGATGGGAAACGGTGGACTGCGTCACATTCAACCGTTCGGCCGTGCGGTTGAAGCTGCGCGTTTCCATCAGGTCCAGAAATGTCTCAATTAGATCAACTTGCATTTTTGCGACGCTCTCTCGATCACCACGATGCAATCTAATCGAAATTGTCGATCAATAAAGCCTCGATCATTCGCTTGATGGCGCGTCGCTCCTCGTCAAATATCGCGGCAAAAGAGGGAGCAGTGCATGTCGAATTTGCCGTCTCACGCACGCGTCGTGATAATTGGTGGGGGAGCCGTCGGGGCCTCCTCGCTCTACCACCTCGCCAGGGCCGGCTGGACCGATTGCGTTCTCCTGGAGAAGAACGAGCTCACCGCCGGCTCGACCTGGCATGCGGCCGGCAATGTACCGACCTTCTCCTCCTCCTGGTCGATCATGAATATGCAGCGCTATTCCGCTTCGCTTTATCGCGAGCTCGGGGCACGCGTCGACTACCCGATGAACTACCACGTCACGGGGTCGATCCGCCTCGGCCATTCGACGGAGCGGCTGCAGGAGTTCAAGCGCGTCGTCGGCATGGGGCGCTACCAGGGAATGGATCTCGATATCCTGGCTCCGGATGAGATGCGCAGTCGCTACCCCTTCCTCGAAACGCATGATCTGACCGGCGCGCTCTACGACCCCTATGACGGCGATATCGATCCGGCGCAACTGACCCAGGCGCTTGCCAAGGGCGCGCGCGATCTCGGAGCGAAGGTCGTCCGCTTCTGCCCCGTGACGGCTGCGCGGCGCGAAAAGGACGAATGGGTACTGACGACGCCTCAAGGCGAAATCCGGTGCGAATATGTCGTCAATGCCGCGGGCTATTATGCCCGCGAGGTCGGAAAGATGTTCGGCCGCGACGTGCCGATGATGGTGATGAGCCATCAATATATTCTCTTCGACGAGATCCCCGAGCTCGCCGCCTGGTCGAAGGAAGCCGGTCACAAGCTGCCGCTGCTCAGGGACGTCGACTCCTCCTATTATCTCCGGCAGGAGAAGTACGGCATGAATCTCGGCCCCTACGAGCGGAATTGCCGGGCGCACTGGACGACGCCGGACGATCCGATGCCGGAGGATTTCTCCTTCCAACTTTTCCCGGACGATCTCGACAGGCTGGAATGGTACCTGAACGACGCTGTCGAGCGGGTGCCGATCCTCGGCACGGCCGGCCTTTCGCGCATCATCAACGGACCGATCCCCTATGCGCCGGACGGCAATCCGCTGATCGGGCCGATGCCGGGCGTTCCGAATGCCTTCGAGGCCTGCGTCTTCACCTTCGGCATCTGCCAGGCGGGCGGGGCCGGCAAGGTGCTTGCCGAATGGGTGACGGAAGGCCAGACGGAATGGGACATGTGGTCCTGCGATCCGCGCCGCTACACCGACTATGCGGACCAGGACTATTGCATCGCCAAGGGCATGGAAATCTACGGCCATGAATATGCGATGCACTTTCCGAAACATTACTGGCCGGCCGGGCGCGACAAGAAGCTCTCGCCGATCCACCAGCGCATCGCCGCGCTCGGAGCGCAGTTCAAGCCCTATAATGGCTGGGAACGCGCCATGTGGTATGCGAAGCCCGGCGACGACACGTCCGAGGCGGCCACGCAGACCTGGGGGCGTGAAGGACCCTGGGCGAAGCGGATCGAGAAGGAGTGCCTGGCCGTGCGCGATGCGGCCGGCATTCTCGACCTGCCGGGGTTTTCGCGCTTTCGGCTGAAGGGCGAGGGCGCGCGCGAATGGCTCTCCGGCCTCGTTACCGGGCGTGTTCCGAAACCGGGACGTATCGGTCTTGCCTATTTCGCCGACGACAAGGGCCGCATCGTCACGGAAATGTCTGTGATGGCGATTGAGGAGGAGTTTTTCTTCCTGATCACCGCGGCGACGGCAGAGTGGCACGACCTCGAATGGCTGCAGAAGCACCGCCCCGCCGATGCCGCCTTCACGATCGAGGACGTGACGGCGAAATTCGCCTGCCAGATCCTGACCGGGCCGAAGTCTCGCGCAATCCTTGCGGCGGTCTCCGGCGCTGATCTCTCGATGCCGTGGCTGACGCATCAGACCACGCAGATCGCCGGGCGCTATTGCCAGCTCGTGCGGGTCTCCTTTGCCGGTGAACTCGGCTGGGAAATCCACACCAAGGTGGAAGACACCGCGGCAATTTTCGACACGGTCTGGGAGGCCGGGCAGAAGCACGGGCTCAAGCCCTTCGGCATGGAGGCGCTCGACAGCCTTCGCATCGAGAAGGGCTATCGCGCCTGGAAGGGCGATCTCTCGACCGATTACACGATCCTTCAGGGTGGGCTCGAGCGCTTCGTCGACTGGTCGAAGCCGGACTTCAAGGGCAGGGCGGCGCTGGAGCGGGAAAAGCAGCAGGGCGCCGCGAAACGCTTCGTGACGCTGACGGTCGAGGTCGGCAAGTGCGACGCGCCCTACATGTCGACGATCTGGTCCGGCGGCGAGGTCGTCGGCGAGACGACCTCCGGAAACTGGGGCTACCGCGTCGGCAAGTCGATCGCGCTTGGCATGCTGCGCGCCGATCTCGCCGTTCCTGGACAGGAGGTCGAGGTCGAGATTTTCGGCGACCGCTGCAAGGCCACCGTCCAGCCGGACCAGCCGCTCTGGGATCCCTCGAACGAAAGACTGAAGGCATGACGAAGGCGATCCCGACGAAGGCACGCGTGGTGATCATCGGCGGCGGCGTTTCCGGCTGCTCGGTCGCCTATCATCTGGCGAAGCTCGGCTGGAGCGACGTCGTGCTGCTCGAACGCAAGCACTTGACCTCAGGCACCACCTGGCACGCGGCCGGACTGATCGGGCAGCTGCGCGCCTCGCAGAACATGACGCGGCTCGCGAAATATTCGGCCGACCTCTATGTGAAGCTCGAGGCGGAAGCCGGTATTGCCACGGGCATGCGCCAGAACGGCTCGATCACCGTGGCGCTGACGGAGGAGCGCAAGGAGGAGATCTACCGGCAGGCTTCGCTCGCCCGCGCCTTCGACGTGGATGTGCGCGAGATCAGCCAGGGCGAGGTGAAGGAACTCTATCCGCATCTCAATGTCGCCGACGTGAAGGCGGCGGTGCATCTGCCGCTCGACGGCCAGTGCGACCCCGCCAATATCGCCATGGCACTCGCCAGGGGCGCGCGGCAGAACGGAGCCACGATCATCGAGGGGGTCAAGGTCACGTCGGTCCTGAAGAGGGACGGCCGGGTCACCGGCGTCACCTGCGAGCAGAACGGCGAGCGCATCACGATCGAGACGGAAGACGTCGTCAATTGCGCCGGCATGTGGGGGAGCGAACTTGCCCGCCAGTCCGGCGTCACGCTGCCGCTGCATGCCTGCGAGCACTTCTATATCGTCACCGAGGCGATCCCGGGCTTGGGCCGGCTGCCGGTGCTGCGCGTGCCGGACGAGTGCACTTATTACAAGGAAGACGCCGGCAAGATGCTCGTCGGCGCCTTCGAGCTGAAGGCGAAGCCCTGGGGCATGGAAGGCATCCGCGAGGACTTCTGCTTCGATCAGCTGCCGGAGGACTTCGATCATTTCGCTCCCATCCTCGAAATGGCGGTGAACCGCATGCCGATGCTGGAAACGGCCGGCATCCATACTTTCTTCAACGGGCCGGAAAGCTTCACGCCGGACGATCGATACTATCTTGGCGAGGCACCCGAACTTAAGGGCTACTGGATTGCCGCCGGCTATAATTCCATCGGCATCGTTTCGTCCGGCGGCGCCGGCATGGCGCTGGCGCAATGGATGAACGACGGCGAGCCGCCCTTCGATCTGTGGGAGGTCGATATCCGCCGCGCGCAGCCGTTCCAGAAGAACCGCGCCTATCTCAGGGAGCGCGTCTCCGAGACCCTCGGCCTGCTCTATGCCGATCATTTTCCCTATCGCCAGATGGCGACGGCCCGGGGCGTCCGCCGCTCGCCACTGCACGAGCATCTGAAGGCGCGCGGCGCCGTTTTCGGCGAGGTGGCCGGATGGGAGCGCGCCAACTGGTTTGCGAAAGACGGGCAGGAGCGCGCCTACCGCTATTCCTGGAGGCGGCAGAACTGGTTCGAGAACCAGCGGGAGGAGCATCTGGCCGTGCGAAACGGCGTCGGCCTTTTCGACATGACCTCTTTCGGCAAGATCCGCGTCGAAGGTCGTGATGCGCTCTCCCTCCTCGAGCGTGTTTGCGCCAATCGGATCGACGTCGAGCCGGGCCGTATCGTCTACACCCAGATGCTGAACGCCCGCGGCGGAATCGAGAGCGACCTGACGGTCACGCGGCTTGCGGAAACCGCTTTCCTGCTCGTCGTTCCGGGTGCCACGCTGCAACGTGACCTCGCCTGGCTGCGCAAGCATCTCGGCGACGCGTTCGTGGTGATCACGGATGTGACGGCCGCCGAAAGCGTGCTCTGCGTCATGGGGCCGAGATCGCGCGAACTGATGCGGAAGGTCAGCCCCAACGATTTCTCCAATGACGCCCATCCCTTCGGCACGGCGCGCGAGGTCGAGATCGGAATGGGGCTCGCCCGCGCCCACCGCGTCACCTATGTCGGCGAGCTCGGCTGGGAGCTCTATGTCTCGACCGACCAGGCGGCGCATGTCTTCGAGACGCTGGAGGAGGCCGGGCGGGATGTCGGTCTGAAACTCTGCGGCCTTCATACGCTCGACAGTTGCCGCATCGAGAAGGCGTTCCGCCATTTTGGCCATGACATCACCGATGAGGACCACGTGCTCGAGGCCGGGCTCGGTTTCGCCGTGAGGCCGGACAAGGGCGACTTCATCGGCCGCGATGCGGTGCTTGCCAGGCGAGCGGAAGGCCTGTCGCGCCGGCTCGTGCAGTTCCGGCTTGCCGATCCAGAGCCGCTGCTCTTCCACAATGAGGCGATTATCCGCGACGGCGAGATCGTCGGCACCATCACGTCCGGCAATTACGGCCACCACCTCGGCGGTGCGATCGGGCTCGGTTACGTGCCCTGCAGGGGCGAGAGCGAGGCGGAGATGCTGGCATCGGGCTACGAAATCGAGATTGCCGGAACGCGGATCAAAGCCGAGGCGTCGCTGAAGCCGATCTACGACCCACGGGCGGAGCGGGTGCGGGCGTAAGCGTGAGACGATGGGTGGGGGGTGACTGCCCCTCATCCGCCTGCCGGCACCTTCTCCCCGTTCTGACGGGGAGAAGGGGACTCGCGGCGCGGCTTGTGCCCTCCCGGCTGCGGCCGCGAGCCGGCGCTCACTTTGGAAGATGACGCGCGATCCGCAAGACCTCCCCTCTCCCCGCCTGCGGGGAGAGGGGCAGGGCGAGGGGCAAGACGACGGCGCCATGGGAGATGAATGATGGCTGAGGAATGCACAGTTGCGGTTTCGAGACGGTCCGGCGGACGGGCGGCGCGTGTCGCGTTGCGCTCGGCCCCCTTGGCCGAGAACATCCGTCCGGTTCGCCCCGGTCTTTCGGGCGGCCAATACAAGCCGTTGACGGAGGCGGGCGTCAAACGCATCCATGAGGCGGCGCTCAAGGCACTGGAAGAGATCGGCCTTGCCAATGCGCCGAAATCCGGGATCGAGATCATGACCGGCGCCGGTGCGATCCTGGGCGATGACGGACGCATCCGTTTTCCGCGGGCACTGGTCGAGGACATGCTAGCGATCGCCGCGCGCGACATCACGCTTCATGCCCGGGACCCGAGGCAGGACCTCGAACTCACCGGCACGCGCGTCTATTACGGCACGGCGGGCGCGGCCGTGCATGTTGTGGATGTCGAAAAGCGGGACTATCGCGAATCCACGGCGAAGGATCTCCTGAACGCCGCCCAGCTCGTCCACCACCTGGACAATGTCCATTTCTTCCAGCGGGCGATGGTCTGCCGGGATGTTCCAGACAATTTCCTGATGGACATCAACACGCTTTACGCCTGCTGCGCCGGCACCACCAAGCATGTCGGCACCAGCTTCTCCGACCCGTCGCATGTCGAGGGATGCTTCGATCTGATCCATATGATCGCAGGCGGCGAGGAGAAATGGCGTGCACGGCCCTTCGTCTCCAATTCCAACTGCTTCGTCGTGCCGCCGATGAAGTTTGCGGAAGAAAGCTGCATCACCATGGAGAAGTGCATCCGCGGCGGCATGCCCGTTCTCCTGTTGTCCGCCGGTCAGGCGGGTGCGACCGCACCCGCACCGCTTGCGACCGCGGTCGTGCAGGCGGTTGCGGAATGCCTGGCGGGGGTCGTCTATGTCAACGCGCTTTCACCCGGGCATCCCGCCATCTTCGGGACGTGGCCCTTCGTCTCCGACTTGAGGAGCGGCGCCATGTCCGGGGGCTCCGGCGAGCAGGCGCTGCTGACGGCGGGCTGCGCGCAGATGCACCAGTTCTACCGCCTGCCGGGCGGGGCCGCGGCGGGTATCGCCGATGCGAAGCTGCCCGACATGCAGGCCGGCTGGGAGCAGGCGATCTCCAACCTGATGGCCGGGCTTTCCGGTCTGAATATGGTCTATGAGGCTGTCGGCATGCACGCCTCGCTGCTCGGCTTCTGCCTGGAATCGCTGGTACTCGGCGACGATTTGCTCGGCCAGGTACAACGATGCATCCGCGGCATCGACGTGTCGGAGGATTCCGTGTCGATCGAGACGATGCGCTCCGTGTGCCTCGACGGCCCCGGCCACTATCTCGGCCATCCGCAGACGCTCGGGCTCATGCAGACGGAATATATCTACCCGACCGTTGCCGACCGCACGAGCCCGAAGGAATGGGCCGAGATCGGCCGGCCGGATCTCGTCAAGCGGGCGATCGAGCGGAAGAACCGCATCCTCGCGGATGCCGCCCCCTCGTTGATCGTGCCGGAGGTCGACCGAGCAATCCGGGAGAGGTTCAGGATTTACTGCTGAGGGGAGCCGCAATAGTGATTTGCCCCACGGCCTAGCCCTCTCCCCGCAGGCACCCGCAGGCGGGGAGAGGGGGAGCGCGCCGCTTGTCCCTTCGCGCCGCTCGCGGGGAGAGGTGCCGGCAGGCGGATGGGCAAAACGCGGACGAGACTGATCTTCCAATCGATCACCGCGCTGCCGCGCCCCGGACCTGGCTCACCTGATAGCTCCATTTCGGCGCAACCGGCGCTTCATCGGCCCTGAACGGGAAGGTAAGGAAGGTCTCGAAGGGGCGGCTCTGGCCGCCCGGGACGCGAACGAGGATCAGCGCCGTGTCGTCGCCGATGCGACGGCATGTGTCATCGGGGCAGTCTTCCAGCGTCACGGTCAGCCGGAAATATTCCAGGGTGAACTCGGAAGCGTTCTCGATGGTGCCGCGGACACGGTAGCTGCGCGCGGACTCGCTGGCGTCGAAACTCAGGCCTTCGAGCGCAATGTCGTCCGCGGTGATCCCGGCTGCGCTTGTCCTCGGTTGAGGAGCCGGAGCCCGCTCGGGCGTACCCTCGCTCAGCCATATCAGGAAGGCGGCGGCAAGCCCCAGGGCAACGGCAACCGACAGGACCGGCTCCACCCAATTGCGAAAGCGGCCATAGCGGACCGCGAAATATATGATGGCTACACCGGACGCTAACGCAATCAGCCACAGCATGAAGAGCCTCCCGATAGACTCTTATACAGGGCGGCGCGTAACTGGCAATTACCGGATGGCCGCAACCGCGGGTCATTCCGCCGGCTTCAGGCTGACGCAGTAGCTCGCCTCGAAGGGAACGGCGGCAAGCGGCGGTTGATTTCGGCAAGCGTGTCGGCCGGGTCGACGTCGGGAAGATGTCCGGGCGGAACCAGACGGCAAAGGCTTCTGCGGCGACGATGTTGAGCGGGATCGCGTTGAAGAAGTTCCAGAGGCCGTGCACGCGTCCGCTGCGCACCGCCGCGATGCTCGCCATTACCAGGGTGTCGACCGCCGCGGAGCGTCCGCTCCGCCTCTTCGGCCCCGACGCCCGGGTCGACGGAGAAGCCGCTGTATTTTCCGCCTGCGATCGGCTGCGGCGGGCATTGCCGCATTTTGTCGTGCGGGAACTGGCCCCGATGATAAGCTGGCTCGAGAGGGAGCGCCGGATGGATTCAAAACTGCCAAAGCCTATGCCGACAGAAGCCGGCATAGTTGCCTTCCATGGACGTTGCGAAGCGTTCTATCCCGCCGATGCCGTGAACGCCTCGGTGGCGCAACAGCGGCAATGGTACGACGCGCTCTGCGCCGCCTTCGACGCATCGTCGCCCGCGGGGCTTACGCGACAGGACGAACTCCTGGCGGGGCGCATCCGCGTGAGGCGCTATCGGCCGGCTCAAATCGCGACCGAGACGCAGGTCTTCTATATTCATGGCGGCGGCTTCGTCGTCGGTTCGCTCGACAGTCACGATGCGATCTGCGCCGAGCTCGCGCATGGCACCGGCGCGGAGTTCGTCGCGATCGAATACCGGCTGGCGCCGGAGCATATCTGGCCGGCCGCCTTGGAGGATTGCTACGCCGTGCTCGAAGCCCTTCTCGCCGAGGGGCGGCCGCTTGTCGTCGCCGGCGACAGTGCCGGCGGCAATCTTGCGGCAGGCGTCGCGCTCAAGGCGAAAGCGGTAGGGCTTTCCGGCATTGTCGGCCAAGTGTTGATCTATCCTCTCCTCGGCGGCGATCTCGCCAGCGGCTCCTTTGTGGAGATGGCCGAAGCCCCGGGACTTTCGACGGCGGATGTCGCCTATTACCGCGGCATACTCCAGGCGCCGCCGGACGAGCTCTTCGCCCATCCCCTGAAGGCGGGCGATTTCGCGGGCCTGCCGCCTGCCTATATCTCCGCGGCGCATTTCGACCCCTTGCGCGACGATGCGCGTCAATATGCGGCACGGCTCATTGAGGCGGGCGTCGACGTCACCTTCCGCGAGGAGCCGCAGATGATCCACGCATGGCTACGGGCACGGCATATGAGCCCGGGAGCGCGGGAAGGGTTCGCCCATCTCGTTCACGGCCTCGCGCGGCTGGTCGGGTCGGCGTGAGTTCGGCGGGGAGATCGATCTTGCGCGGCATGCATGAGGCTGAGTCACGGCGCGGACGCGCCGTGACTGGATGCCTGTGACGAGCACAGGCATGAGGGTGCAGGGAGACGACCGCGTCATCCCGCCACAGTCGGCGACCGCCCGCAAAGAGGCGCCGTTCACATCAGGTCCCGCCGGATGCGCTTCTCGAAGATCTTTTCGAAGAACTTTGTCTCCTCTTCGAAGGCTTCGACCTTGCCCGAGGTGATCCATTCGCTCTCGGTGCAGGAAAGTCGCGACTTCGAGATCGTCTTCAAGGAGTGGCCATTGCGGCGGGCGACGCAGGTCCAGGTGGAGACGCCCGTCATCGAATGCGGATCGCCGGGAGCGATCGACCAGATCTCGCAGCGTATGTCCTGCGTCGCATTGCCGGTATCGGGGTGCTCGACGAGGCCGGTGTCCTCATAGATCGTGTAATGGGTCACGCCCCGCGTCATGTCGCGCTCGACCGTCCGCCGGGTCTGCGGCTGCGAGTGCGCGATATACTGCGGCAGCGGGTCGGGATTGGCGGGCTGCGGCACGACGATTTCGCGATGGTCGCCGAGGAGCGGCAGCGAAAGCGACAGGCTCTCCGTGTCGATCGTCAGGCCGGGATCGCTCGGGCTCGGCAGGACCATCGGCCAGTAGGAGGTCGATAGCGACAGCCGGATCCGGTGGCCGGCGCGGAATCGATAGCCGCAGGCGTCGAGCACGAGGGTAATTGGCGTCTTGTGGTTCTTTTCCATCGGCACCGGCATTGCGTTGCCGTTGCGATGGGCGAGGTTCAACACGCCGAAGGAGACGCGGGCCGCCGTGCCGTCGGGGTGGACGTCGACGAGGCGCGCGATCAGGTTGGCGGTCGCAACATTGCAGGCGACGTCGAGGCTGAGGACCGGTTGCCCGAGATAGTCCTCGGCCTTGAGCAAAGGAGGCGTCTCGAAGGTGAGGGAGCCGGCGTCGTCGATACGCTGGTCGCCCGCCATCTCCGCGTCAGGCTTCAGGGTGAAATATTCGCCGGCGGCCGTGCCGGTATCGAGCGGCGAGCGGAGGTAGACGTCGCCAATGCCTTCTCTCGAATGGCCGCTGGCGAGGCCGCCGTCGTGGGCTATGCCGAAGGAGCGCATCTCGGGTGCCGTCCAGACATCCTTGGCGATCCAGCGGCCGGGATCCTCATTGCGGCGAAGCGCCGGCCTCGGCCCGTCGAGGATATAGGCGCGCATCTGCGGCAGCTGCTCGGCATCATTCAATTGGTCTCGCAGCCAGCGGTTCCACCAGCGGATTGCCTCGCTCAGGAAGTCCGCCCGCGGCTTCGGCCAGGCGAAATGCGGATATTTGTGAACCCAGGGACCGATCAGCGCCTTGGCCCTGTCGCCCAGACCCTCGATCGCCTTGATCGGCGTGTTGCGGTAGCCGTCGGACCAGCCGGCGATGACGAGGGCCGGAATCGGGAAGCCGTCGAAGTCTTCGCATATGGAGCCGTGGCGCCAGAAGTCGTCGCGGCGCTGGTGTTGGAGCCACTCCTCGAGAAAAAAGGGTTCGTTCTCCAAGCGCTCCAGCCACATTTCCTTCCAGCGTTCGCCGACGAGCTCTGGATCGGGCGAGCGCGACTGGTAAGCGAGCATGGTTGCAGCCCAGGAGAGCTGTGCGGAGAGGTGGCAGCCGTTCTTGTAGTGGATATCGTCATTGTAGCGGTCGACGGTCGAGGCGATGGAGATCACCGCCTTCAGGGCTGGCGGCTTGAGGGCGGCCACCTGCAGCGAGTTGAAGCCGCCCCAGGAAATGCCCATCATGCCGACCTTGCCGTTCGACCAGGGCTGCGCCGCGATCCATTCGATGATCTCTGAGCCGTCGGACAACTCGCGCGGCGTGTATTCGCCGTCGATCACGCCTTCGGATTCGCCCGATCCGCGGATGTCGACGCGGACGCCGGCGATGCCGGCGGCGGCGAAGCCGGGATAGGTCGATTCATCACGGGCGCATGTGCCGTCGCGCTTGCGATAGGGCAGAAACTCGAGCACCGCCGGCACCGGGTTCTGCTCGGTGCCCTCCGGCATCCAGATGCGCGCGGCAAGCCGAGTCCCATCCTTGAGCGTAATCCATTCGTTTTCGATGACGGTGAAGTTGCGATCGGTCATGTTTCTCCCCGAGATGCTCCTCCGCGCACACTATCTTAGATAGCGGAAGGACGGGCGCAGGCGGAAAGGGAGCGCGCCTCCGATCCGCCCGCCATCAATTCCCCGCGCTTTCCATGCGCCGAGTCGAGAGCACCCTTTCAAGCCAACCGATCTCCATCTCCGGAACCGACTTCAGCAGAAGGTCGGTATAGTCGTCGAAGGGGGGCGACAGCACCTTCGATTTCGGCCCGAAGCGAACCAGCCGGCCGCGATGCATCACGGCCACGCTGTCGGCAATAGCTCGGACGATGGCGATGTCGTGGGTGATAAAGACATAGGAAACAGCGGTTTTCTCCTGAAGCTTCAGCAGCAGATTCAGGATGCCTTCGGCCACAAGCGGGTCGAGCGCCGAGGTCGGCTCGTCACAGAGGATCAGGTCGGGGTTCGCGGCAAGAGCCCGGGCGATGGCGACGCGCTGTTTTTGGCCACCGGACAGTTCGGCCGGATAGCGGTCGAGAAAGCGCGAGCCCATTTCGATCTGGTCCAGCAGTTCCTTCACGCGCTCGGACTTCCGGGCGCCGGACATGCCGAAATAGAAGGAGAGCGGCCTTCCGATGATGTCGCGTACAGTCTGACGCGGGTTCATCGCCGTGTCCGCCATCTGGTAGATCATCTGAATGCGGCGCAGCTCATCGCGCGTACGCCCGTTCAAGGCCTTCGGCAATTCCTTGCCCTCGAAGGTGATCCGCCCCTCGGTCGGCGGCAGAAGCCCCGTGATGACGCGCGCGAGGGTCGATTTGCCGGAACCGGATTCGCCGACGATCGCCAGCGTCTGGCCCTTCGGCAGATGCATCGAGACGTCATGCAGCACCTTGAAGCCGTTGCCATAAGCGGCGTGGACATGCTCGATCTTGAGAAGTGTGTCGGATTGGTCTTCAGCTTCTTCTCGCTTCGTTTGGCGGACGCTGACCAGCGCCCGCGTATAGTCTTGCTTTGGCGCTTCGATCACCTGCTTCGTCGTCCCGTACTCGACGGTCTTGCCGTGGCGCAGCACCATGATGTCGTCGGAGACTTGCGCCACGACGGCGAGGTCGTGGGTGATGTAGAGCGCTGCCGTGTGCGTTTCCTCGATGGCGTGCTTGATCGCCGCGAGTACGTCGATCTGCGTCGTTACGTCGAGCGCTGTCGTCGGTTCGTCGAAGACGATCAACTCCGGATTGGGGCAGAGCGCCATGGCGGTCATGGCGCGCTGCAACTGCCCGCCGGAAACCTGATGCGGATAGCGCTCGCCGAAGCTTTCCGGATTGGGAAGGCCGAGCACCCGGAAAAGGTAAAGCGCACGCTGCCGCGCTTCCTCCCGCGTCATGATGCCATGGCGGAGCGAGGCCTCGACAACCTGGTCGCCGAGCTTGTGGGCCGGATTGAAGGCGGCAGCAGCGGATTGGGCGACATAGCAGACCCGGGCGCCGCGGATCGCACGGATGCCGTTCTTGTTGAGCTTCAGGATGTCCTTGCCGTCGAGCAGCACTTCGCCGCCGGTGATCCTAACGCCGCCGCGGCCATAGGCGAGCGCCGAAAGGCCGATCGTCGACTTGCCGGCACCGGATTCGCCGATCAGGCCCAGAACCTTGCCCTTCTCGAGATCGAAGGAGACGTTTTCGACCAATGTGACCACCTTTGGCGGTTCGCCCGGCGGATAGCTCGTCGCCTCGATCTTGAGGTTCTTGACGGAAAGCAGATCAGGCATCGCCGCGGCCTCCTTTCAGGCTCGAGGTGCGCTTCATCAGCCAGTCGACGACTAGGTTGACGCAGATGGCAAGCGTGGCGATCGCGGCACCGGGTACGAGCGCGGCCGAGATGCCGAAGATGATGCCGTCCTTGTTGTCCTTGACCATGCCGCCCCAATCGGCGGCCGGCGGCTGGATGCCGAGGCCGAGGAACGAGAGGGTGGAGAGAAACAGGATCGAAAAGGCGAAGCGCAGACCGAATTCGGCCAGGAGCGGCGAGAGCGTGTTCGGCAGGATCTCCCGGAAAATGATCCAGAGCGAGCCTTCCCCGCGCAGCCTTGCCGCCTCGACGAATTCCATCACCGCTACGTCGAGCGCGACGGCACGGCCGATGCGGAATACGCGGGTGGAATCGAGCACGGCCATGACAAGGATCAGGATCCACAGCTGCTGTGGCAGCACGGCAAGCACGACAAGGGCGAAGATCAATGTCGGGATCGCCATCATCAGGTCGTTGAAGCGCGAGAAGAGCTGATCGACGAAGCCGCCTATGACGGCTGCGGCAAAGCTCAGGATCATGCCGAGCGCGAAAGAGAGCACGGTTGCCGCCAGCGCCACGAGGATGGTGGTGCGGGCGCCATAAATCAGGCGCGAGAGCAGGTCGCGCCCGAGGTTGTCGGTTCCGAGCAGGAATTCGCCGCCGGCCGGCATCCAGATGTCGCCGACGATCTCCCGCTCGCCGTAGGGAGCAAGGACCGGAGCGAAGATCGCGCAGAGGACGGCTATGCCGATGCCGACGATGCCGATCCATGCGCTGATTGGGATGGATTTGGCATTCATCGCGGGTGCCTCAGTCTCGGGTTGGCGAGGATGGCGAGGATGTCGGCCGCCATGTTCAGGAAGATGTAGAAGGCCGCAAAGATCAGGCCGCAGGCCTGCACGACCGGCATGTCGCGCACCGTCACCGCATCGACCATGTATTGGCCCATGCCGGGATAGACGAAGACGACCTCCACGACGACGACGCCGACGACCAGATAGGCGAGGTTGAGCGCGATGACGTTGATCACAGGCGCCACCGCATTGGGCGCGGCATGACGGGCGATGACGCGGAAGGTGCTGAGCCCTTTCAACTCCGCCGTCTCGATATAGGCCGAGGACATGACGTTGAGGATTGCCGCCCTTGTCATGCGCATCATGTGCGCGAGTACGACGAGCACGAGCGTCGCGACCGGAAGCGCAATCGCCGACAGCCGCTCGCCAAAGTCCATGCTGTCATAGACGGTTGCCGGGAAAGTGGCGACCCCCCATTCGACGGCGAAGAACATGATCAGGAGATAGCCGATGAAGAATTCAGGCAGGGAGATCGCCGCAAGCGAGATCACATTGATGATCTTGTCCGGCATGCGGTTTCGGAACTGTACGGCCAGCATGCCGAGGCCGACCGCAAGCGGCACCGAAACGAGCGCGGCGAAGAAGGCGAGGAAGAGCGAATTGCCGAGCCGATTGCCGATCTGTTCGCTCACCGATTGCTTGCTTGCCCAGGAGGTGCCGAAATCACCGGTGACGGCGCCGCCGAGCCAGCTCAAATAGCGTTCGCTCCACGGCCGGTCGAGGCCGAGATCCTGGCGGATGTTCTCGACCGCCTGGGGCGTTGCCGATTGCCCCAGATAGGTGGTCGCGAAATCGCCGGGCAACGCCTCGACGCCGCCGAAAATCATCAGCGACACGGCGAAGAGCAGTCCGACGCTCAGTCCGAGGCGCTTGAGGATCAGCGCCAGGAGAGGACGACGAAAGACAAAACGCCGCCAGAACGTGCCGCCGATCTCGGCCGAGACGGCGGGGGTGGATTTTGCTGGCATTCCGGAAATGTCGGCGGACCGCGCGTCCACGTTGCGCGCGGCCCCATCCGTCGGAACCGGACCAGCGATCGGTCCGCTTTCCATCATCAGCTGTCCAGCCATACCCGGGTGGCGACATAGCCGTTCGACATGTCGTTGCCGATGTCGTGGACATAACCCTTCACCTGCTTGCCCGCTGCGTTCACGAAGTCGTTGAACATCGGCAGGATCAGGCCGCCTTCGTCGCGCACCATCATCGCCATGGTGCGATACATCTCCTTACGCTTGGCCTCGTCCAGTTCGGAGCGGGCCTCGAGCAGAAGCTTGTCGAAGTCCGGGCGCTGGAAGCGCGTATCGTTCCAGTCAGCCGTCGACAGATAGGCGGTCGAATACATCTGGTCCTGGGTCGGCCGGCCGCCCCAGTAGGAGGTGCAGAAGGGCTGTGTGTTCCAGACATTCGACCAATAGCCGTCGCCCGGCTCGCGCTTGACCTCGATGTCGATGCCGGCTTTCTTGGCGCTCGCCTGATAGAGAACCGCCGCATCGACCGCGCCCGGGAAGGCGACGTCGGAGGTACGCAGCAGGACCGGTCCGCTGTGGCCCGATTTCTTGTAATGGAACGCCGCCTTGTCCGGATCGTAGGTTCGCTGCTCGATCCCTTCCGGAAAGAGGGCATAGGTCTCGTTGATCGGGAAATCGTTGCCGATCTTGCCATAACCGCCAAGGATGCGCTGGACCATGGTTTCGCGGTCCATAGCCAATTTCAGCGCCATCCGGAGGTCGTTGTTGTCGAACGGCGCGGTGTTGCAGTGCATGATGAAGACGTAATGGCCGCGGCCCGCCGTGTTGAGAATCTCGACGGTCGGTGCCCGCTTCAACAGAGAGACCGTCTTCGGGTCGACACGGTTGATAAAGTGTACCTGTCCGGACGAAAGCGCGGCGATACGCGCCGTCGCGTCGTTCATGGCGATGAGTTCGACCGAATCGACATAGCCGCGGTCCGTTCGCCAATCGTCGGCATACTTCTCGAAGGTGGCGCGCACGCCCGCTTCGAAGCTCGTGACCGTATAAGGGCCGGTGCCGATCATCGCGTCCGGATTGTCGAGGCCGCCATTCGGCTGGATGATCAGGTGGTAGTCGGAAAGAAGCAGCGGCAGGTCCGCATTGCCTTCGGTCAGCGTCAATACGAGCTTGTCGCCGTCCGCCTTGATCTCCTTGATCGACTTCATCACACCAAGCGCGCCCGACTCGGACTTCTCATCGGTGTGGCGTTGCAGCGTCTTGATGACGTCGTCGATCGTCAGTTCCTTGCCGTCGTGGAACTTCACGCCCTTGCGGATCGCAAACGTCCAGGTCGAGGCATCGGCGGAGGGCTCCCAGGATTCGGCGAGCGCCGGCACCGGCGCACCCGTCGTCGGATGACTCTCGACGAGCGTGTCGCCCCAGTTGCGGCCGACGACGAACATGAACTGCGAGAGCGCCTTGGCCGGGTCTTTCGAGTCGGTTGCGGCTGCACCCTCGAGGCCGAGTTTCAGGTGGCCGCCGCGCTTCGGCTCCTGCGCTGCCGCGCTTGTCGCGAAAAGCGTGTTCGCCGTCGACGCTGCAATGCCGAGCGCGGCCGCGCGTCCGAGAAATTCGCGCCGGTTCATTTTGCCCAGCATGACCTGTCGTGTCAGATAATCCTTGTAATCGCTCATTCCCCTGTTCCCTTCTTTAGCCGGCATTCGCCGTTTCGTTGTGGTTGCTAGGGCATCGCCCCGAAATCGGACTCGATTTTGGAAAGCTCGATGCGCAGATCCAAAGAGTTACAGCGACCTTTGCGCGCTGAACGACGCGTGGTGCTGTAGAGGCTGCCGCGTGTCACCAAAGCTTTGACTCCTGCGGCTTCGACCCGTTTGAGTGGTTTCTCTGCTGTCCTCCCGTTCCTGATGTGCCAGCCGCTACAACTTTCCATCCATAAGCTAGCCGCTTGGATCCGGCTTGTAACGGCCTATTTTATCGATCCCTCCCATAAACAACGTCTATCGGAAGTGTTCTAGGCGGCCGGCAGCCTCGTTTCAGCGCCCCTTCGTCTTAACGCCCCTTCCATACCGGGTCGCGCTTCTCGGCAAAGGCGCGCGCTCCTTCCAGCTGGTCTTCACTCGAATAGAGCACGTCGACCGTCCGGAATTGGCGGCGGGTGACCTTGTTCATCGTCGTCTGGAAGTCGCGGCCTTCGGCTTCGCGCACGACCTCCTTGATCGCGGCATAGACGAGCGGCGGTCCGCTCTCGAGCAGGCGCGCGAGTTCCCAGGCGCGCTCCATCAGCCGCCCGGCCGGCAGGATCTCGTTGACGAGGCCCCAGCGATGGGCCTCGCCGGCTTCGAGCCAGCGGCCGGTCAACAGCATATCCATGGCGATGTGGTAGGGGATGCGCTTCGGAAGCTTGATCGAGGCGGCATCGGCGACCGTGCCCGAGCGGATCTCCGGCAGCGCGAAGCTTGCATGCTCCGCGGCAAGGATGATGTCCGTGGACAGCGCGATTTCAAGACCGCCGCCGCAACAGATGCCGTTGACGGCGGCGATGATCGGCTTGTTGAGATCGCGTAGTTCCTGCATCCCGCCGAAACCGCCGATCCCATAGTCGCCGTCGACGGCATCGCCCGCTGCCGCGGCCTTGAGATCCCAGCCGGCGCAGAAGAATTTTTCGCTCGCACCGGTGACGATGGCGACGCGGAGTTCCGGATCGTCGCGGAAATCCCGGAAGACTTCGCCCATGATCCGGCTCGTCTCCAAGTCGATGGCGTTCGCCTTCGGCCGGTCGATCGTGACTTCGAGAATACCGTCTTCGCGACGGGTGCGGATCGGTCCGATCATGGGCGTTATTTCCTCCGGCGGATCAGGGCGTCGGCGGCTACGGCTCCGTAGCCGTCCGGCAACACCATTATAGGATTAATTTCCAGTTCGTCGAGTTTCGCAGCGTTTGCAACGACATAGGATGCCACGGCAGCGACAACTCTTACGAGAGATGCGACATCTGCCTTCGGCGCGCCGCGATAGCCGCCCATCAGCCTGCTGATCTTCAGGCCGTGAATGGCTTCGCGGATTGCCTCTTCCGTCGTCGGAAGCGTCAGGATCGCCGTGTCGTCCAACAGTTCCACCAAAATTCCGCCGGCGCCGATGGTCAGAACGGGTCCGGCGACCGCATCCCGCATGGCGCCGACGATCACTTCCGCGACGGGCTTGGCGACCATCTTCTCCACCAGAAAGCCGGGCGCGACCAAGGCCATCGCCTCGGCCGCGGCTAGGACCTGATCGCGACTCGTGAGATCGAGCCTGACTGCGCCGGCTTCGGTCTTGTGCGCGATGCCCAGCCCCTTGAGCACCACGGGGAAACCCAGCACCTCGGCGGCGTCCGCCGCTTGCGTCGGCGACTTGGCGGTCCTGCCCGGCGGAACGGCGATGCCGGCTCGCGCGAGTTCCGCCTTGGCCTCAGCTTCCGTCAGGGTAACGGCTTCGCCATCCGGGACCGCCGCCGCCATAAGCGGCGGGGCGGCTGGTCTCGCCCAGGCCGCGCCGATGGCGGCGGCGACCTCGGCGGCGGCGAGCGCCTCATCAATGCCGAAGAAGGGCACGACGCCTGCTCCCATCAGCGAGAGTGCCGTTTCCTCCGGCATGTTTTCACCGAGGCTGGCGACGATTCCCGCGGCGGCGCCGGTCGTCTTGGCCGCGTCGATCACAGCTTCGCAGGTCGTCACCCAGTCGGCGGCGTCGCAGCGGTCGAGGCGCGGAAAGTCGAGCACGATCAGGTTGAGCGCATAGCCGCCCCGCATCATGGCGATAAAGGCGGTCGTCTGCTTTTCGCGATTGCCCCAGACGAAGGTGTGGTAGTCGAGCGGATTGGCGATCGCCACCATTTCGCCGAGGCTTTCCTTGAGCGGCTGGCGCTGATCCTCCCGCAGGGGACGGAAATTGACCCGCCGTTTGACGCCGGCATCCGCCATGAGCGACGCCTCGCCGCCCGAACAGCTCATCGAGGAAATATCGGCGCTCCCGAGCGGGCCGTGTAGATGCAGGAGCTTCAGCGTTTCGAGAAGCTCCGGAAGCGTGTCGACGCGGCCGATGCCGAGGCGGGCGAGAAGCGCCGAAGAGACGCGATCGTTGCCGGCGAGCGAGGCGGTGTGGGAGATTGTCGCAAGCTTCGCGGCTTCCGACTTGCCGACCTTGAGCGTCACGACCGGCTTATGCAGTTCCCGGGCACGCTCCGCCAGACGCTCCAGCGCTTCGATACTGTCGAAACCCTCGACGTGGAGGCCGACGGCGGTGACGCGCGGATCCTCTACGACGGCACAGGCGAGGTCGGAAAGCCCGGTCTGCGCCTGGTTGCCGGCAGTCATGACATAGGCGAGCGGCAGCCCCCGCTTCTGCATCGAGATGTTGCAGGCTATGTTGGAGGATTGCGTGAGAACGGCCACGCCGCGCGCGACCCGCTGCATGCCATGCTGATCCGGCCAGAGCAGGGCGCCATCCAGCATGTTGATGAAGCCGTAGCAATTGGGCCCGACGATCGGCATGTCGCCGGCAGCCGCGACCAATGCCTCTTGAAGGTCCGTGCCGTCGAAAAGTTCGCTTGCTGCCTCCCGGAAGCCGGAGGCATAGCAGATGGCTCCGCCGGCGCCGCGTGCTGAGAGTTCTCGGATGATGTCGATCGTCAGCGCTCGGTTAACCCCGACGAAGGCGGCGTCCGGTGCCTCCGGCAGTTTGGCGACCGAGCGGTAGCAGCGGCGGCCGAGGATTTCCTCTTCGCGCGGATGAACCGGCCAGATTTGGCCGGAAAAACCCGTCCGATCGCATTGCTCGATGACCCGGTGGGCCTCCTTGCCGCCGAAGACGGCGATGGAGCGCGGGCGGATGAGGCGGTCGAGGGACCGGGGAGGGGCTCTTTCTGTGCCAAGAACAACCGCCATTCCCTCAAGCCCCCAGAGGCCGAAGAAGATCACGGCTGATGATGTGCCGCTGGATCTCCGAGGTGCCGTCCCAAATGCGTTCGACGCGGGCGTCCCGCCAGAAGCGGGCGAGCGGCAGGTCATCCATCAGGCCCATGCCGCCATAGATCTGGATCGCCTCGTCGGTGACGCGGGCGAGCATTTCGGTGGCGAAGACCTTTGCCGAAGCGATCTCCCGGTTCGACGGCAGGCCCTGGTCGAGCCTCCAGGCGGCCGAAAGCGTCAGCAGATCGGCGGCGTCGATTTCGGTGATCATGTCGGCGAGTTTGAAGGAGACGCCCTGGTTGGCGCCGATCGGCTTGCCGAACTGCTTGCGCTCGGCCGCATAGGTGAGCGCGTAATCGAAAGCGCGGCGGGCGCGGCCGACGGAGGTCGCGGCAACGGTCAGCCGCGTCGCATAGAGCCAGTCATTGGCGAGGTCGAAGCCCCTGTGGACCTCGCCCAGGATATGGGAAGAGGGCAGGCGGCAATCGTCGAAGGTCAGGATGCAGTTCTTGTAGCCGCGATGCGAGACAGAATTGTAACCTTCGCGGATTTCGAAGCCCGGCGTGCCGCGATCGACGAGGAAGCAGGTGATCTTCTTCTTCGGACCGCGCGGCGTCTCTTCTTCGCCGGTGGCG
This sequence comes from Sinorhizobium sojae CCBAU 05684, assembly GCF_002288525.1. Classification (NCBI taxonomy): domain Bacteria; kingdom Pseudomonadati; phylum Pseudomonadota; class Alphaproteobacteria; order Hyphomicrobiales; family Rhizobiaceae; genus Sinorhizobium; species Sinorhizobium sojae. The sequence goes on along the minus strand of NZ_CP023067.1, from coordinate 2,243,949 downwards.
ATGAAGACAATGACGAAATCGGCAATGTCGGCATGGCTGATGAAGTGCTTCGTGCCGTTGACGATCCAGTCGTCGCCGTCCTGCCGGGCGAAGCATTTCATGCCGCGCACATCGGAACCCGCGTCCGGCTCGGTCATCGCAAGCGCGTCGAACTTGTCGCCGCGGACGGCGGGGAGCAGATAGCGCTCGCGCTGTTCGTCATTGCAGGCCATCAGGATGCCGGATGGGCGGCCGAAAAAAACGGTGAGTCCCATGGAACCACGGCCGAGCTCACGCTCGACCAGCGTGAAGGTCAGGTGATCGAGCCCGGCACCGCCAACTTCTTCGGGGAAGTTGCAGGCGAAGAAACCTATGTCCTTGCACTTGCGGGCGATCTCGAGACCGAGCTCGCGTGGCACGATACCGGTGCGCTCGACCTCGTTCTCATGCGGATAGATCTCCGTCTCGACGAAGCTGCGGACCGTGTCGACGATCATCTCTTGTTCTTCGGACAGTGCGAAATTCATCGTTCTCCCTCGTCAATTTTGGCCCGCCTGCCATGACCGATCTCCCGTTCGGCTCGGGCGTGCTTGGCTATTTGCCCCTCACCCTAGCCCTCTCCCCGCGCGGGGAAAGGGGACGCCCTTGCAGCCTCTCCCGACTATGAGAGCTGGGCGAGTGGTTGCGGCAGGTCCCTTCTCCCCGCTCGCGGGGAGAAGGTCGCGGCAGCGGGATGAGGGGCAGCTCATCCCACCGCCACCTCTCATCACCGCCTCTGCCCCACGTGCCGCCCCGCGCCTTCCGGCGGCGGCAGCTTCGCATGCGCTTCCGCGATCGGCGTCAGCTTCGCCATGACCTCCGCCGGCGCCGGCACCGACTTGCCGGCCTTGGCGTCGACATGCAGCATCATCTGTTCGGCGGTAGCGATCACGTCGCCCGAGGCCGCATCATGAATGCTGGTGAAGAAGTGGATGCGCTTTTCGTCGACTCTCAGAAGCTGCAACGTCGTGTAGAGCGCCTGTCCAGGCTTCGCCTCGCCGAGATGGCGGATATGCGTCTCGACCGTGTAGTAGCTGTGGCCCGCTTGCACGTAGGCGAAGTCGACGCCGATCAGCCTGAGCAGCGCATCGGACGTATCGCCGAAGAGCTGCAGATAACGATGCTCGGTCATGTGGCCGTTGTAGTCGACCCAGGCGGCGTTGACCTTGGTGTCGACGAGACGCAGCGGCCGCGAGGCATCGTATGTTTTCGACTGATCGCCGCCCTTGGCCCAGAGGCGTTTTTCGAAATCGGCCAGCAGCTTGCCGGCGCCCCAGCCCTTGCCGCCGTCTCCGGCTTTCAAGGCATGCATGATGCCGACGAGATTTTCGTCGCGGATGCGTTCGAGTTCGCGGACCGACCGCCCCGCGGCCTGCGCGTCCGACTGCGCGCCGATCTTTTCGACCAATGCGTCGTCGAGGTCGACCACATCGGTGAATTTGGTCCAGGGCCATTTGAGGCAGGGGCCGAACTGCGCGAGGAAGTGGCGCATGCCGGCTTCGCCTCCGGCGATGCGATAGGTTTCGAAGAGGCCCATCTGCGCCCAGCGCATGCCGAAAGAATAGCGCATGACATCGTCGAGCGTTTCGGTGTCGCAGATGTCGTCCTGGATGAGCCAGAGCGCCTCGCGCCAGAGTGCTTCCAGCAGCCGGTCGCCGACGAAGGCCTCGATCTCCTTGGCGATGACGACGCCCTTCATCCCGATCTCGGCGACGGCTGCTTCAGCGCGCCTGATCGTCTCGGGCGAGGTCTTCTTCCCTCCGACGAGTTCGACCAGCGGCAGCAGATAGACGGGGTTGTAGGGGTGCGCGACGAACATGCGTTCGGGATGCTTCATCTCCGCCTGCAGGTCAGAAGGAAGCAGGCCCGAGGTCGATGAGCCGATCAGCGCGTCGGGGCGGGCGGCCGCGTCGATCTCGGTGATGACGCCGCGCTTCAACGGCAGCCGCTCGGGAACGCTTTCCTGAATCCAGTCAACGTCTTCAACGGCGTCTTCAATGCTCTTGCAGAAGGTGAATTTGCCGCGCGGCGGCAACGGCGCCATGGTCAGCATGCCATAGGCGCGCTCGGCATTGGCCATGACCTCGCCGATGATGCGTTCGGCTTCCGGATGCGGGTCGAAGATATTGACGTCGATGCCGGCGAGCGCGAAGCGCGCCGCCCAGGCCCCGCCGATGACGCCGCCGCCGATGCAGGCGGCCTTTGTGATGATGGTCATTCGTTATCCATCCTGTTGCTCCGTGGGAACCCCTCCCGGCCCTTCGGGCCACCCTCCCCACAAGGGGGAGGGTTGGGTGGCTCCGGATCTCTCTCTCCCTCTTGCAGACTCGTCTGCCGCCTTCTTCGTCGTTCGACACGCTCAGCAAGGCATGCCGACGTTGCTTTCGATCCGCGGCCGGCGCGGCCGGTTAAGCCCTCCCCTTGTGGGGAGGGGTGGGAGGGGTTTCTTGCCTTACCTCTTCGTCAGCTTCAGCTTCTCGCGAACCTCTTCCGGTCCGATGATCCTGGCGCCCATGCCCTCGACCACAGTCACCGCCTTTTCGACGAGCTGGGCATTCGTCGCGAGCCGGCCCTTCGCGACATAGAGATTGTCCTCCAAGCCGACGCGGACATTGCCGCCGGCAAGGATCGCGGCAGCCGGATAGGCCATGGCGTTGCGGCCGATCGAGAAGGCCGAGAAGGTCCAGGTCGATGGCACGTTGTTGACCATCGCCATGAAGGTGTTGAGATCGTCGGGGGCGCCCCACGGAATGCCCATGCAGAGCTGGATCAGCACCGGATCCTCGATCAGACCTTCCTCGACGAGCTGCTTTGCGAACCAGAGGTGGCCGGTATCGAAGGCCTCGATTTCCGGACGCACGCCGAGCGCGGTCATCTGGCGCGCCATTTCGCGCAGCATCGACGGCGTGTTGGTCATGACATAGTCGCCGAGCGAGAAGTTCATGGTGCCGCAGTCGAGCGTGCAGATCTCCGGCAGGCATTCGGCAACATGGGCGACGCGCTCGGTGGCGCCGGCCATGTCCGTGCCTTTTTCATTGACCGGAAGGGGGCTCTCGACATTGCCAAAGATGAGGTCGCCGCCCATGCCGGCGGTCAGGTTTAGGACCACGTCGACATCGGCGGAGCGGATGCGGTCGGTCACTTCCCTGTAGAGGTCGAGGCGGCGGGCCGGAGCGCCTGTCTCCGGATCGCGGACATGGCAGTGGACGATTGCCGCACCCGCCTTGGCCGCCTCGATCGACGCTTCGGCGATCTGTTTCGGCGTCACCGGAACGTGGCTGGATTTCGAAACGGTGTCTCCCGAACCGGTGACTGCACAGGTTATGAAAACCTCACGGTTCATGCTGAGCGGCATAGCTGTCTCCCTTTTCGTTGAGCCCATTACGAGCCAGAAAGGTCGACGCTGCTTTCCATAAGCGGAACGATCCTATACATTATTGGAAAGGATGAGGAAGTTTCGCAATGGATCTTATTGCTTCGCGGGTGCAGCACGTCGATTTGCTGGTCCTGCCGGAGACCAATCTCATCCTCGTCGCCTCGGTCGTGGAGCCATTGCGGGCCGCCAACCGCATTGCCGGCCGCAGCCTTTACAGCTGGACGATGTTCAGCCCGGACGGTGAAGCGATCGAGACGAAGAGCGGCATTCCGATCCCGGTCGCCGGTCCCTTTCGGCCGCAGCGCGAGGCGGCGCCGCTCTTCGTCCTGTCGAGCTACAATTGGCGGCGCAGCGCGACCTCGCATTTGAAGATGCTGCTGTCGCAGACGGCGCGCCACCGCGAGGTGATGGCGGGGATCGAATCCGGCTCCTGGCTGCTTGCCGAGACGAGCCTCCTCGACAATTTCTCCGCGACGACCCATTGGGAGGACTTCGAGGACTTTGCTGCGACCTATCCGCAGGTGACGATGGTGCGCGAGCGTTTCGTCATCGACGGCAAGCGCATCACCACCGGGGGATCGCTGCCGACGCTCGACCTGATGCTGGAACTGATCCGGCGGGCGCATGGCTATTCGCTGGCGCTCGAAGTCTCACGCCTCTTCATCTATGAACAGGAGCGCACACGCGGGGACCTTTTGCAGGTGCCGGCGATCGGCAATATGCGCATTCTCGACTCCCGGGTCGGCGCGGCGGTCAGGCTGATGGAGGAAACCGTCGAGGCGCCGCTTACGCTTGCAAAGCTGGCACGCCGGGTCGGCGTCAGCGCGCGGTACCTGCAGGACCTTTTCCGGGAGACGATGGGCGTGGCGCCGCACGCGCACTATCTGGCGCTGAGGCTCAATGCAGCGCGGCGCAAGGTGATCGAGACGCGGATGGAGTTTGCCGACATCGCGGCGATTTCCGGCTTCAATTCCTCTTCGTCGTTCTCGCGCAGCTATCGCGCGCATTATCGCGAGAGCCCGAGCGAAACGCGCCGGCGGCTGAAGCTAAAGAATTGATTCAAGCATTTGAGGTGCCGATCGAACGGCCGCTGATTTCGTCAGTCGGATCAGGGGCCTGGCGCTCCCGGATGAGGAATGGATTCAAAGCTGGAGGCGCGACTTACAGCGCCGCGCGTCTTTTCGGACGCGCGAAGGTCGCTGCAGCCTTTTGAAGTTCTGCATGTCCTTAATCGAGGTCGATTTAAGGAGACATGCAGTAGCCGATCGCGCCTCCCTCGGATCAGGCGTTGACGAGCGCGAGCTTCGCGCGGGCGTCGAGAATTTGCGCGCAGGCGTTCGCCGCTTCCTCGCCCTTGGTGACGAAGTGGTCGCGGAAGAAGGCGATCAGCGGCTCGCATTCCTGGAAGTTGTGGGGCGTCAGAACGGCCGAGAGCACCGGTACGTCCGTGTCCAGCTGGACGCGCATCATCCCCTCGAGCACCGTCCCGGCCACGAAATCGTGGCGATAGATGCCCCCATCGACGACGAGGGCGGTGCCGAGGATCGCCGAATAGCGTCCGGTTTTCGCCAGCGTCTGCGCATGCAGCGGGATTTCGAGCGCGCCCGGCACGTCGAAGATCTCGACATCGGCCGTATTGCCGCCGAGCTTCGCCCATTGCGTAACGAAGGCAGTGACGCATTGGTCGACGATGTCGGCGTGCCAGCGGGCGCGGACGATGGCAATTCTGGTGGAGGGGTGAGAAAGAATGGTCATGATCTCAAGCCTTTCAGGGTTGGCATTTTTTCCAATGATCCCGTCGGGCGAACAGGCACGCGCGATGCCCCGGGGAGGGGGCTCGCTCCTGCTTGCTCTCTTCCATCCGGACTGTAACCGTCGGCTCCGGAGTTTGACCGGATCTGCTGACCTTCAAGCAAGATGCTGGAAGCGCTCGCGGGCTTCGATCGTGGGATCCTTCGATCCGACCATCGCTACCGCCGGTGGGGAATTTCACCCCGCCCTGAGAACACTTGCGACTATAGAGACGGATTGGCGCCGGTCAAACGCGGCATACGACGCAAAAGCGAGAATTCACGACAGACTTTTCGGGGAACCGGCCACAGAGAACAGGTCGCGACCGGGGGGCATGGCCTATTCGCGGATGACCAGCAGGTCCTTGGCCGCAAAGCGGAGTGTGACATTCTCCCCGGCCGCAGGCGGGAGGGTGCCCGGATTGTTGAACATGTCGAAGGAGATGACGTCGCCACCGACCCTGAGCTTGGTGCGGATGACCGAGCCCAGGAAGCTCGTGGCCACGACCTCGCCCGACAGCGAGGCGTCGCCCGTGGCGCTTTCGGCAATCGAACCCGCTTCCGGCCGGAGCGCCAGCGAGATCATATCCCCGCCATTCAGGCCGGCAATCGGCTCCTGCAAAGTAACCGACTGGTGGCCTATGGTGACGCTGCCCGCCGCGGGGTCGGTGACTTTGGCCTCGATGATGTTGAGCGTGCCGACGAAGGAGGCGACGAAGCGGGTCGCTGGCGTGTTGTAGATCTCGAAGGGCGTGCCGATCTGGTCGGCGCGGCCGGCATTCATGACCACAATCCGGTCGGAAATCGACAGCGCCTCCTCCTGGTCGTGCGTCACGAACACGGTGGTGATGCCGAGCTGCTGCTGGATCTGCCGGATCTCTTCGCGCAGCGAAATGCGGATCTTCGCATCGAGCGCGGAGAGGGGCTCGTCGAGCAGCAGCACCTGCGGCTTGACCGCAAGCGCGCGCGCGAGCGCCACGCGCTGCTGCTGGCCGCCGGACAATTGATAGGGGAAGCGGTCCGCCAGGTGCTCGAGCTTGATGAGCCCGAGCATCTGCTTCACCCGTGTATCAATCTCCGATTTTGAAGCGCCTGCGACCTTGAGGCCGAAGGCGACATTGTCGTGCACGTTCATGTTGGGGAACAGTGCATAGGCCTGGAACACCATCCCGATATTGCGCTGGTTGGGCTTGAAGGTGCCCTGGTCCTTGCCGTCGATCAGGATCGAGCCGCCCGACGGCGTCTCGAAGCCGGCGATCATCCGGAGAATGGTGGTCTTGCCGCAGCCGGAGGGCCCGAGAAAGGAAACGAATTCCCCCTTCTCAATGCCCATGTTGAAATTATGCACGACCTGAACCGGGCCGAAGGATTTCTGGATATTGGTCAGTGTCAGGAATGCCATATTGATCAAGCCTTGGCCGGAGCGGATTTCTGGAAGCGGGAGACGAGCTGGATCAGCCCCATGCTGAGCCAGGTGATGGCGAATGCGATGACGGCAAGCGCCGAGGGCTCATAGGCCTTGTTGGCGCCGACGAGCTGCAGGTAAGGGCCGAAGGCCGGCCGGTTGAGCAGCGCCGCCATGGTGAATTCGCCCATGACGATGGCGAAGGTGATGAAGGCGCCGGAAAGAACGCCGCTCATCACGTTCGGGAAAATGCAGCGGAAGAGGATTGTCGGCCATTTGGCGCCGAGGCTTTCTGCGGCTTCGGTGAGCGTCCGTACGTCGATCGCCCGCATCGCCGTATCGACGGCGCGATACATATAGGGGAGCGACAGCGTCATGTAGGAGAACATCAGCAGCGAATTGGTGCCGGTGGTGGAGCCGGTGAGCGGCAGGACCGACGACGAGTTATAGAGCCGGAGATAGCCGAAGACGATGACGATCGCCGGGATGACGAGCGGCAGCAGCGTCACGAATTCGACGATGGGCCTCACCTGCGGCAGGCGCAGCCGCACCCAATAGGCGGTCGGCACCACCAGCAGCATGCCGAAGATGATGGTCAGCAGCGCCATCAGCATGGAATAGCTGAAGGTCTCGCGGAACTGCATGTCGGCGAAAACCGACTGGTAGGCGTCGAAGGAATATTCGCCCCGGCGCATGCGCAGCGAGAATTCCAGCGTGCCGAGAAGCGGAACGATGAAGTAGCTCGCTCCGATGGCGATGGCGATCCAGGCGCCCAGGCGTTGTGCTTTCATTTCTGCCACCGTTCGGCGCGCATCCGCAGCCAGATGTATAGAATGTTGGAAATGCCGGTGATGACGATCATGCCGAGCGCCAGCGCATAGCCGAGGTTCGGATTGTGCAGCACGTCGCCGCGGATCTGGGCATAGAGCAGGATCGGCACGATGTTCAGCGAACTGCCGGTCAGCGCGTAGGCCGTGGCGATGGCGCCGAAGGCGTTGGCAAAGAGCAGGAGCGTCGTCCCGAGCAGGCTCGGCCACAGGATCGGCAGCGCCACCATGCGCCAATATTGCCAGGTGGAGGCGCCGAGAATTTCGGAGGCCTCGCGCCATTCCTTCTTCATGCCATCGAGCGCCGGCGTCAGGATCAGCACCATCAGCGGGATCTGGAAATACATATAGGTGATGCTGAGGCCGAAGAAGCTCAATAGGTTGAAGCCGGTGCCATAGAGATTGAAGCCGAACCAATCGCGCAGAAAAACGGTGACCAGGCCGGTACGGCCGAGCGTCGCCAGGAAGGCAAAGGCGAGCGGCACGCCGGCGAAATTCGAGGCAACGCCGGAGAAGGTGAGCAGGCCCGAGCGGATCCACTTCGGAACGCCGCCGAGCACGATCGCCCAGGCAAGGAAAAAGCCGATCAAGGCGCCGCCGAGCGAAGAGGCGACCGAGACCCGGATCGAGATCCAATAGGCGCTGATGATCGACGGAGTGAACAGGTCGCTAATGTTCTTGAAGGTGAATGCGCCCTCAGGCGTCAGGAACGCGCCGGTGACGAGGTAAAGCGTCGGAACAATCAGGAACATCAACGCGAAGATCGCGAAGGGCGCGATGCCGAGCCAATCGACGATCGTTCGTTTGCTGATCAGGGGTACTGCTGCGGTCGTGGTGGTCATGAAGGCTTTCGGCGGTCCGTCGTCAAGATTTGTGCCTCCCCGCCCGTGAGGGCGGGGAGGCTGTTTCAGCTACTGGACGTTGGCGCCGACGACGCTGTCCCACTTGGTGGTGATCGCTTGCTTGCCCTTCTCCTGCTCTTCGAGCGTCGGGAAGACAGCCTTTTCATAGGCTTCTGCCGGCGGCAGCTTGTCGAGCAGTTCCTGCGGAACCTTGCCGTTCTTGACGAGGTCGTTGAAGCGGATCGGGTGGCAATAGCCCTTCAGCCAGCCGAGCTGACCTTCGTCCGAATAGAGATATTCCATCCAGAGCTTGGCGGCGTTCGGATGCGGCGCATAGGCCGAGATCGCCTGGACGTAAACGCCGGCGACGACGCCCGTGTTCGGAACGACCACTTCGACCGGCGGGTTGCCGTTCAGGCTGTCGCGCCAGGAGAGACCGTTATAGTCCCAGGCGATGATGATCGGGGTCGAGCCCTGGGCAAGCGAAGCCGACTTGCCGATGACCGGAACAAAGTTGCCGGCCTTGTTGACCTCCGCAAAGAAGGCGAGGCCTGCTTCGCCAGCCTTGGCGGCGTCCGTTTCGCCAGTCGAAAGCCCGGCGGCGTAGACGGCCTGCACCGCCTGGTTGGACGCGCGCGGATCGCCGGCGAGCGCTACGGCATTGGCGTATTCGGGCTTCTTCAGGTCGGCCCAGTCCTTCGGCACCTCCTTGATGATGTCGGTGTTCACGATGAAGGAGAGAACGCCGTAATAGTCGCCATACCAGTAGCCTTCCGGATCCTTGGCGCTGTCCGGAATCGTATCCCAGGTGGAGACTTTGTAGGGCTGGATCAGGCCTTCGGCCTTGGCCGTCGGGCCGAAGGAGAGGCCGATGTCGAGCACGTCAGGCGCCTGCGGCCCGGTGTTGCCCTTGTTGGCCTTCACGGCTTCGAGTTCATCGCCCGAGCCGGCGTCCGGGTTCAGTTCGTTGACCTCGATGCCGTATTTCTCCTTGAAGCCGGCAATGACATCGCCGTAGCCGCACCAGCTGTGCGGAAGCGCGATGGTGGTCAACATGCCTTCCTTCTTGGCAGCGGCGATAAGCTCCTCGCTCGGCTCGGCGGCGGCGATGGCCGTCGTCGCCAGAAGCATGGCGGTCGAGAGCGAGAGCAGGCGTTGAGTCTTTGAAATCACTGGCGTTCTCCTTATTGGGTTTCCGTTAATTTCGGCGATGCTGTTAAAGCGCTGTGATGAAACTTATGTGACAGTCGCCGCCCGGGTTACAGCCAGGATGCGGTGGCCGGAAGGCCGCTTCCTCAAGGGTCGAAGCATTGCGCTTGCCACATGGTTCATCAATTGACTTCAGATATTGCCGGGCACCTCCTAGACCGGCTTGCGGAAAATGCGGGTCGAGTCGAACAGGCCCTCTAGGGTCTTCATCCGATCGCGGGTTTCCTCCCAGTTGGAACTCTGCACGGCCTCGATCAGCGCCTCGACGAGGAACAGGAGAAGGACGGAGCTGTCCCAGGCCGAGGGTACCTCGATCCGCGCACGGAAAACCTTGGACGCGGATTTGGCGACAGGCGAGCCCCACTGGTCGGTGAAGAGAACGATTTCGACGCCACGCTCGCGGGCAAAGCGGGCGAGCGTCTCCATTTCCTGCTCATAGCGGCGGATGTCGAAAAGGATCAGGACATCGCCCTGCTTCATGTCCAGGACATAGTGGGGCCAGGAACTCGGATTGGCCGCGATTTGCGTGACGCCGGTGCGTATGACCTGAAGATGGGTGAACAGATAGTCCGCCATCGAACGGGTGATGCGCCCACCGACGAGATAGACGTGGCGATTGCGATCCGCGACGAGTGCCGCGGCGGTGTCGAATTCGGCGGGTTCGATCTGCGAAAGCGTCTGGCGCATATTGCCCATGACCGCGTCGGCAAAACGATTGAGGGTGTGGGTCCCCGGCGCGCTTGCCGCCCAGCGATCGTGCTTGGCGATCGGATTGGAGATCGTCGCTTCCAGTTCCTGGTGGAGCCTCGCCTGGAAATCGGGAAAACCGCGGAAGCCGAGCTTCTGCACCATGCGGGCAACCGTCGGCGTGGAGACGCCCGCGTTCTCGGCGACCGTGGTGATCGAGCCGAGGCCGGACACGGGATAGTTGTCGAGAAGTGTCTCCGCCAAGCGTTTCTCGGCGCGCGTCAGCGCCGGGAAATGTGCGTTGATCACATCCGACACGGTCATGGATGTCGTGTTGCCGTTCACTGTAACCCCTCAGCCGGTCTCCGCCAGCTTGAACGGATTTAACATTGCTGCCGCACGACGAGTCAATCGATTTTTGAAGAGATCGTTTCAGATTTTGGTTGACAGCCACTTTCCTGTGAAGAATTCTTTTCACGATTTTCGTCGGCAGGGCTGTTGATGGGGGCGCCGGTTGTGACGCGACTTTTGACTGAATCGGAAGGCAATCCGGTCGCCATCACCAATACGCACGCGAAGGGTGATTTCGTCTTCCTGTGCGAGCATGCGTCACGCCGCCTGCCGGAGCGCCTGGGAACGCTCGGGCTCTCCGAGGACGCGCTCAAGAGCCATATCGCCTGGGATCCGGGTGCGCTCGCGGTGGGCGAGCTGCTCGCCAGAAAGCTCGACGGCGCGCTGATCTATCAGCGGTTCTCCCGTCTTGCCTATGATTGCAACCGGCCGCCGGAATCGGAGGTGGCGATGCCCATTGTCAGCGAAATCTACGAGGTGCCGGGCAACAGGGCGATGTCGGCGGCCGAGCGCCAGGCGCGGGTCGACGAGCTCTACCGGCCGTTCCACGACGCCGTGTCGCGCTTCATGGTCGATCGCAAGGCGGCGGGCCGGCAGCCCGTGCTCGTCACGATGCACAGCTTCACCCCGGTCTATTTCGGCAGGCTACGCACCGTGCAGCTTGGCGTTCTCCACGATGCCGACAGTCGGCTGGCCGACCGTATGCTGGCGGTCGCGGCGGCGGACGGTACCTACGACGTCCGTCGCAACGAGCCTTACGGGCCAGCGGACGGGGTGACGCATAGTCTGATAGAATACGGCGTCCGCTACGGACTGCCCAACGTGATGATCGAGATCAGAAACGATCTCATCCGTGATGAAGTCGGCCAGAGGGGCATGGCCGAATATCTGGAAGGGCTGCTCGCCAAGAGTGTGGCCGCCTTGTCCGCACAATAAAAAGCCCCTGGGGAGCGGCAGCGCTCGCGGTGACGACCGGTGATCTATTGAACAGGAGAATGACAGCCAATGCTTGGATCGGCAGCAAGGGGAGGCGCGTTTCCTCGACCGGATGACGCATGCGCCCGGCGGGGGCGCCGCCATGCCTGAATATCTAAAGACCTATGTCCGCGTCGTCGATGGGTTCAATCGGCGCGTCGGCAGGGCAACCATGTATCTGATCTTCGCGATGATGGGCATCCTCCTCTATTCATCGATTTCGAAGGCATGGCTCCTGCCGTCGCTCTGGACTCTTGAAATGGCGCAGTTCGTCATGGCTGCCTATTATCTGCTGGGCGGGGCCTACTCGCTGCAGCTCGACAGCCATGTCCGCATGGACCTGCTCTATGGCCGCTGGACGCTGCGCACACGCGCCATGGTCGATGCCGTCACCATCATCATGCTGCTCGTCTATCTGGCGTTTCTGCTTTACGGCGGCATTTCCAGCACCGCCTACGCGTTGAAATACGGCGAGACCAGCTATTCGGCCTGGGCGCCCTACATGGCGCCGATCAAGATCATCATGACGATCGGTATCGTGCTCACTTTCCTCCAGGCGACGTCCATCTTCATCAAGGACCTGGCCCATGCCGTCGGGAGGCCGATCGCATGAGCTACGAAATGATCGCCTTTACGATGTTCTCGTCGATGATGATGACGATGCTGACCGGCCAGCGCGTCTTCGCCGCCATCGGCGTCGTCGGCGTTGTCGCCGCCGCATTCCTGTGGGGCAATGGCGGCTTCGAAATGGCCTTCGCCGCCTCGATGAAGCTGATGAAGTGGTACCCGCTTCTGACGCTGCCGCTCTTCATCTTCATGGGCTACATGCTGTCGGAATCCGGCATCGCCGAGGACCTCTACAAGATGTTCCATGTCTGGATGGGGGGCTTGCGCGGAGGGCTTGCGCTCGGAACCCTCGGGCTCATGGTCATCATCTCCGCCATGAACGGCCTCAGCGTTGCCGGCATGGCGATCGGCGCGACGATCGCGCTGCCGGAACTGCTGAGACGCGGCTATGACAAGACCATGGTCTCCGGCGTCATCCAGGCGGGCAGCTCACTCGGCATTCTGGTGCCGCCAAGCGTGGTTCTGGTGCTCTATGGCATGATTGCCCGCCAGCCGGTCGGGCAGCTCTGGCTCGCCGGCGTCTTCCCAGGCCTGCTTCTGGCGTTTCTGTTTTCGCTCTACGTCGTCATCCGCTGCAAGATCCAGCCGCATCTGGGGCCGGCGCTGCCGAAGGAAGAGCGCAATATTCCGCTTGCCGAAAAGCTCAAGCTGCTCAGGGCCGGCATCCTGCCGTTCATGATCTTCTTCCTGATGATGGGCCTCTTCGTCATGGGCGTCACCAGCCTCGTCGAAAGCTCGGCGGTCGGTGCGATCTCCGCGCTCGCGGCCGCCTGGTGGAAGGGACGGCTGACCTGGAACGTGTTCGACAAGACGGTCGAGCAGACGCTCGGGATATCCTGCATGTTCATGTGGATCATCCTGGCCGCGCTCTGCTTCGGCGCCGTTTTCGACGGTCTCGGCGCGGTCAAGGCGATCGAGTACCTGTTCCTTGAAAAATGGGGCCTTGGTCCTTGGGAGGTGCTGATTCTGATGCAGATATCCTATCTGATCATGGGCACCTTCCTCGACGACACGGCAATGCTCGTCATCGTCGCGCCGCTTTATATTCCGCTCGTCGGCAGCCTCGGCTTCGATCTCATCTGGTACGGCGTGCTCTACACCATCACCTGCCAGATCGCCTACATGACCCCGCCATTCGGTTACAACCTGTTCCTGATGCGGGCGATGGCGCCACCCGAGATCACGCTGATGGACATCTATAAATCGGTATTCCCCTTCGTGGCGGTGATGGTGGTGGGCCTGGCGATCGTGACGGCCTTTCCGGAGATCGCACTCTGGCTGCCGCAACACGTCTATGTAAGGGGCTGACGGGAGCCAGCGCTCGGCGCTGCAAGAAACGATGCCCTCTCCGCCGTCGGAGAGGGTTCCAATAAAATGAAGAAGTGCAACTGAACCAAGAAAGATAGAGGGAAACAGAAAGATGACCAACAGACGCGATTTTCTGAAGAAGGCGGGGCTCGCTGCCGCCGCCGGCACGACGGCGCTGGCGGCGCCGGCCGTGCGTGCGCAATCGAAGATCACCTGGCGCCTGCAGACTTATGCCGGCCCGGCGCTCGCCGAGCACGTGATCAAGCCGGCGATCGACGCCTTCAACAAGGCGGCCAATGGTGAGATGCAGATCGACCTCTACACCGCCGACCAGCTGGTGCCGACGGGCGAGCTCTTCCGCGCAATGCAGGCGGGCACGATCGACGCCGTCCAGAGCGACGACGATTCCATGGCTTCGCCCGTCGACATCAAAGTCTTCGGCGGCTATTTCCCCTTCGCCTCGCGCTACAGCCTCGATGTGCCGACGCTCTTCCATCAGTACGGCCTCAACGAGATTTGGGCCGAGGCCTATGGCGAGGTCGAGGGCGTCACCTGGCTCTCGGCCGGGGCCTGGGACCCGTGCAACTTCGCGACCATCAAGCCGATCAAGTCGCTCGAGGACCTGAAGGGCCTGCGCATCTTCACCTTCCCGACGGCCGGCAAGTTCCTGACGCGCTTCGGCGTCGTGCCGGTTACGCTGCCCTGGGAAGACGTTCAGGTCGCCATGCAGACAGGCGAACTCGACGGTCTCGCCTGGTCGGGCATCACCGAGGACTACACGGTCGGTTGGGCGGACGTGACCAAGTATTTCCTCACCAACAATATTTCCGGCGCCTGGTGCGGCTCCTTCTTCGCAAACTCGGCGCGTTGGGACGAGGTGCCGGAGCATCTCAAGACGCTCTTCCGTCTCTGCATCGATTCCTCGCACTACTACCGCCAGCACTGGTATTGGGGCGGCGAGGCTATGCTGCGCGCCGAGGGCACCAAGCTCGAACTGACGACCATTCCTGACGAGGAATGGGAGACCGTCGAACAGGAAGCGTTGAAATTCTGGGATGAGATCGCGGCCACCAGCCCGCGGGCGGCCAAGGTCGTGGCGATCCTCAAAAAATATCGTGAAGTGATGGAGAAGGCGGGCCCGCCCTACCGCTACAGCTGATCACGAACATCTTGAAACTCGCGTCCGGAGCCGCACCCGCGGTTCCGGATGCCGACAGGCCAACGCAAGCCGGCTCAACACCGCAACCAGGACTTCTCGATGAGCGCGAACTACACATTCGATGATTTGAAGAAAGATGTGGCCGAGGGCCGCATCGACACGGTGCTCGCCTGCCAGGTGGATATGCAGGGTCGTCTGATGGGCAAGCGCTTTCATGCGGAATATTTCGTCGAAAGCGCCTGGAAGGAAACCCATAGCTGCAACTATCTGCTGGCGACCGACCTGGAGATGGAGACGGTCCAGGGCTACAAGGCAACGAGTTGGGAGAAGGGCTACGGCGACTATACGATGAAGCCGGACCTCTCGACGCTCCGGCGCATACCCTGGCTCGAAGGCACGGCGCTCGTCATCTGCGACGTGCTCGACCACCATACCCATGAGGAGGTGCCGCATTCGCCGCGCGCCATCCTGAAGAAGCAGGTTGCGCGCCTCGAAGCCATGGGCCTCAAGGCCTTCATGGCGAGCGAGCTCGAATTCTTCCTCTTCGACCAGTCCTACGAGGATGCGAGGGCGTGCGGATACCGCGACCTGCAGCTCGTCAGCGGCTACAACGAGGACTACCACATCTTCCAGACGACCAAGGAAGAGGACGTGATGCGGGCGATCCGCAATGGCCTGCAAGGCGCCGGCATCCCGGTGGAAAACTCCAAGGGCGAGGCGTCCGCCGGCCAGGAAGAGATCAACGTCCGCTATGCGGATGCACTTGCGATGGCCGACCGCCATGCGATCATCAAGAACGGCTGCAAGGAGATCGCCTGGCAGCGCGGCAAGGCGATCACCTTCCTTGCCAAGTGGAACTACTCGGCCGCCGGCTCCTCCTCGCATATCCACCAGTCGTTGTGGAGCGCCGACGGCGAGACGCCGATGTTCTTCGACAAAGACGGCCGCTACGGCATGTCCGAACTGATGCGGCACTACGTTGCCGGGTTGCTCGCCCACGCGAGCGAGACCACCTATTTCCTCGCCCCCTACATTAATTCCTACAAGCGCTTCATGGCCGGCACCTTCGCGCCGACCAAGGCGATCTGGAGCAAGGACAACCGCACGGCCGGTTACCGCCTCTGCGGCGACGGCACCAAGGGCATCCGCATCGAGTGCCGGGTCGGGGGCTCCGATCTCAACCCCTATCTCGCCTTCGCCGCCTTGCTTGCGGCCGGCATCGCGGGCATCGAGAACAAGCTGGAGCTGGAAGCGCCCTTCGTCGGGGATGCCTATCACGGCAAGGACGTGCGCGAAATTCCGCATACGCTGAGGGAGGCGGCCGAAGCCCTGAGCGGATCGGAGATGCTCAGGGCGGCCTTCGGTGACGACGTCATCGATCATTATACCCGTGCGGCGCGCTGGGAGCAGGAGGAATACGACCGGCGCGTCACCGATTGGGAGGTCGCGCGCGGGTTCGAACGGGCGTAGCCATGCGCCGATTTACCCCTCCCCAACCCCTCCCCAAAAGGGGGAGGAGCTTTGGCGCTCGCGGCGCTCGCCTGCCCATATACAGCCTTTTCGCCTAGCGAGGGTTGCGGCAGAGGCGGAGAGCCTCGAAGACGATTTTTAGTAACGAACAGGGAAACGATCATGACGATGATCAGATGTATTTCGCCGGTCAATGGCGAGGTCTATGCCGAACGCGCGGCCATGCCGACCGAGCAGGCGAAAGAGGCGGTGGCGAAAGCGCGGCTGGCGCAGAAGGCGTGGGCGAAGCGTCCGCTTGACGAACGGGTCAAGCTGGTGCTTGCCGGCGTCGCGAGGCTCAACGACATGGCCGAAGAGGTGGTGCCGGAACTTGCCTGGCAGATGGGCCGGCCGGTGCGCTATGGCGGCGAGTTCAAGGGGTTCAACGAACGGTCCAACTACGTCGCCTCAATTGCCGCCGATGCGCTGAAGCCGCTCGTCGTTGAAGACAGCGAGCGCTTCGAGCGTCGGATCGAGCGTGAGCCGCATGGCGTTGTCTTCGTCATCGCGCCCTGGAACTACCCCTATATGACGGCGATCAACACGGTCGCTCCGGCGCTTATTGCGGGCAACACGGTCGTCATCAAGCATGCAAGCCAGACGATCCTCGTCGGTGAGCGCCTAGTGCGCGCCTTTGTCGAGGCCGGCGTGCCGGAGGACGTCTTCCAGAACCTGTTCCTCGACCACGAGACGACGGCGGCGCTGATCGCCGCCAAATGCTTCGACTTCATCAATTTCACGGGTTCGGTGGAAGGCGGGCGCTCGATCGAGCGCGCGGCGGCTGGAACCTTCACCGGGCTGGGGCTCGAACTCGGCGGCAAGGATCCGGGCTATGTGATGGAGGATGCCGACCTCGACGCGGCGGTCGACACGCTGATGGACGGCGCGACGTATAATTCCGGCCAATGTTGCTGCGGCATCGAGCGCATTTATGTGCACGAGTCGCTCTACGATGCCTTCGTCGAAAAATCGGTCGCGTGGGTTTCCAACTACAAGCTCGGCAACCCGCTCGACCCGGAAACGACGCTCGGCCCCATGGCCAACAAGCGCTTCGCGGAGACCGTGCGCACCCAGATCGCCGATGCGGTAGCGAAGGGGGCGCAGGCGCTTATCGATCCCAAGCTCTTCCCTGAGGATGACGGCGGTGCCTATCTCGCGCCGCAGCTTCTCGTCGATGTCGACCATTCGATGGCGTTCATGCGCGAGGAGACCTTCGGCCCGGCCGTCGGCATCATGAAGGTGAAGACCGACGCGCACGCGATCGAACTGATGAATGATTGCCGGTATGGGCTGACGGCCTCGCTCTGGACCAAGGACGCCGAGCACGCCGCGCGGATCGGACGCGAGCTCGAGACCGGGACAGTGTTCATGAACCGCGCCGACTATCTCGACCCGGCGCTCTGCTGGACCGGCGTCAAGGAGACGGGTCGCGGCGGGTCGCTCTCCATCATCGGCTTCCACAATCTTACCCGCCCGAAATCCTATCACCTGAAGAAAGTCACAGCATGACGATCACTGCCAACTGGAGCTATCCGACCGCCATCAAATTCGGTGCCGGCCGGATCAAGGAGCTTGCCGACCATTGCAAGGCCGTCGGCATGAAAAAGCCGCTGCTCATCACCGACCGCGGTCTCGCGCCGATGGCGATCACGCAGGGCGCGCTCGACATTCTCGATGCCGGCGGTCTCGGTCGCGCGATCTTCGCGGACGTCGATCCGAACCCAAATGACGTCAACCTCGAGGCCGGCATCAGGGCCTTCAAGGATGGCGGCCATGACGGCGTCGTCGCTTTCGGCGGCGGCTCCGGCCTCGATCTCGGCAAGTGCGTCGCCTTCATGGTCGGCCAGACGCGGCCGGTCTGGGATTTCGAGGACATCGGCGACTGGTGGACGCGTGCGAATGTCGAGGGTATTGCGCCGATCATCGCGGTGCCGACCACCGCGGGCACCGGCTCGGAAGTCGGTCGCGCCAGCGTCATCACCAATTCGCAAACCCATGTGAAGAAGGTGATCTTCCATCCGAAGTTCCTGCCGGCAGTAACGATCTGCGACCCGGAACTGACGGTCGGCATGCCGAAGGTGATCACGGCCGGCACGGGCATGGATGCCTTCGCCCATTGCCTGGAAGCCTATTCCTCGCCCTTCTACCACCCGATGTCGGCCGGCATTGCGCTCGAAGGCATGCGGCTCGTCAAGGAATATCTGCCGCGCGCCTACAAGGATGGTACCGATATCGAGGCCCGCGCCCACATGATGAGCGCGGCGGCAATGGGGGCAGTCGCCTTCCAGAAGGGGCTGGGCGCAATCCATTCGCTCTCCCATCCGGTCGGCGCCATCTACAACACCCATCACGGCATGACCAATGCGGTCGTGATGCCGCCGGTTCTGCGCTTCAATCAGCCGGCGATCGAGGAGAAGATTGCCTGCGCCGCCGCCTATCTCGGTATTTCCGGCGGCTTTGACGGCTTCTATGATTATGTGCTGCAACTGCGCGAGGAACTCGGCGTCCCGGACAACCTCGCGGCCCTCGGCGTCGGCACCGACCGCATCGACGAGATGGCGGAAATGGCGATCGTCGATCCGACGGCGGGGGGCAATCCGGTGGAGCTGACGCTCGAGGCGGCAAGGAAACTCTTTGTCGAGTGCATTTGAAGGCGTCGCTCGTTAATTTCTTCAAAGCCCGGGAAATCCCCGATTTCCCGGGCTTTCCGGTGCGTAAAGGCCTTAAGCGGCGGCGCGGCGGTTAATCTTTGGCAGTCAAAAATTTCCATTTTGTTAACCATGTTCTGAAAGGTTCCGTTAATCGAATCTGCCCCGGGGCGCGGGGGGATGGAGCATGAAAGAACGAGGTGGAACATGGCGGTCATTACACTCGCCAATGCCAAGGGTGGCGCCGGCAAGACGACGGCGGCTCTGATCCTGGCAACGGAGCTTGCCCGACAGGGAAGCCGCGTGGTTATTCTCGACGCGGATCCGCAACGCTGGATCACCAGCTGGTCCGAGCTATCCGGCACCATCCCCAATCTCGAAGTGATCTCGCATATCACGCCGGCTTCGCTGCCCTGTCATATCCGCGAGCTCAAGGATGCGGTCGACTTCATCGTGATCGACCTTGCGGGCGCCAAGGACGCGATCGTCGCGCTGGCGCTCGGGCTGTCCGATCAGGTGCTGATCCCCGTTCAGGGCTGCGCCATGGACGCGCGCGGCGCCGTGCAGATCCTCGAACTCATCCGCCAGATCGAAGAGAAGGCGAGGACGCGCATCAATCACTCGGTGGTTCTCACCCGCGTCAACTCGCTGGTCACCACCCGGGCGCTGCAGACGATCAAGGCATTGCTCGCCGCCCGCGGGGTTTCCGTTCTCGACACCCCGATCGTCGAGCGCGCCGCCTATCGCGAGATATTCGAATGCGGCGGAACGCTGCAGACGATGGATGCAAACCGCGTCAGCAATCTCGACAAGGCGCGCGAGAATGCCTTTGCCCTTGCCCGCGAGGTGCAGGAGATCCTCCCCGTGCGCGTTCGCCGCTCCCTTGCCTTGCGCCTTCACTGGGCTTTGCCGCGCGCGGCGTGACGACGGATTTCCGCCGGATGCTGGCGGTGCACGGACTTGCCATTGATTGAGCCGGAATCCACTGGCGCCGGCAGCGGCGCACGATCTCGCTCGGCGGGCGGACTGCCGTCAGAATCGCCGGTCGATGAAGTGCTTGGCCTGCGCGCCCGCGTGGTAGAAGGCGGACTTGACGTTCCGCCAGGGATCCGCCGTGATCGGCGTCTGTGCCAACGGGATTGCCGAGCCATCGCCGGTAACATGGCGGGCGAGCGCGCGGCCGAATACGGTTCCGGGCGCGATGCCGCGGCCATTATAGCCGCTGACGGAAATGACATTCGGCGCGAGCTCGTGCACCACCGGCAGGTTGTTGGTGGTCATGCCGATGCGGCCATCCCACCAATATTCGAAGCGGAAATCGCCGATATAGGGGAAGAGCTTGCGCAGCGAACGGGCGGCAAAGGCGCGGTGGGTGCCTTCGGCCATCGCATCGAGGCGACCGATGGAACCGAAGATCAGCCGGTTCTCTTGATCCATGCGGAACGACGTCATCACGAGGCCGGTATCCCAGGCCCCCTGACGTTCCGGCAGGATGCGTTCGGCGACCCTGTCGGCAAGCGGATTGGTTGCGAACTGGAAAAAGGGAAGGATCGTCAGTTCCCGCGTCTGCGCCTTCCATGGCGTACCGTTCACCATCGCGCCATAGGCATTGGTGGCGACTATGACATGCCTGGCCGTAAGCGTGCCGCGGCCGGCCTCCAGTTTCCACAGGTCGCCCTTGCGTTCGGCGGCCAGAAGCGGCGTGTCGGTGAAGATCTCGGCACCCGCGGCGATCGCCGCACGGGCGAGTCCCCTTGCATAGGCGAGCGGCTGGATCGTGCCGGCCCGCCGGTCGAGCAGGGCGCCGGTGAATCCTTCGGCGCCGGAAAGCACATGCGCCTTCTCGGCCGGGAGCACCTCGACGGGTGCGCCGCGCTTCTGCCACTGCGCCTCGCGCTCGCGGATCTCGTTCAGTCCCTCGGCGCTGACGGCCATGTGCAGCGTTCCGTTGCGCACCGCTTCGCATGCCATGGCGTGCTTGGCGACGAGCTCGTAGACGAGGGAGGGGCCGGCGCCGAGCTCATGCAGCAGACGGTTGCCGGCTTCGGCTCCCAGCGTGGCGATGAGGTCGTCGGGTTTCACCCACATGCCGGCATTGACCAGACCGACATTGCGGCCCGAGCCGCCGTGGCCGATGGTCCTGGCTTCGATCACCGCTGCCTTCACGCCCATTTCGGCGAGGTGCAAAGCAGCCGAGAGACCGGTGAAGCCACCGCCGATGATCGCCACATCGCACCGCAATTCCCCTGTTAGCGGCGCCGTCCCGGGGGCAGCTGGTGCCGTCGCATGCCAGAGATTGGGAAGAGGGCGCTCCGTCGCCATCGCGGATATTCCTTTATCAGCCGGGATTCTTTGCCTTTGATAGAGCGAATGCGGCAAACATTTTCATGACAATGTTTCATGAAGTCATGAAGGCTGACGATGCTGGACGAAACGACGAAAGGCAGGCGAGAACCGCCCTCCGCCCAGTCGAGCTTAGCGCATCGGCCCGAAAATCGTATCCGGTTTTCGGAAAGCTCGATGCGCAGATTCAAAGAGTTCAGCGAACCTTCGCGCGTCTGAAAAGACGCGCGGCGCTGTAGGCGAATTAATAAGGATTCCAAACATCCGCCGAAATCGGCGCCCCGGGCTCGTCGACGAATTGGACGGTGACGCCCGCGCTCACCATCTTGCCGAGCTCGGTCGCATCCCAGTTGGTCAGGCGCACGCAACCGTGGCTCTGGGTCTTGCCGATCTTCGACGGATCCGGGGTGCCGTGGATGCCGTAGGTCGGCCTGGAGAGTGCAATCCAGACGGTGCCCACCGGACCGTTCGGTCCCGGCTGCAATTGCAGGATCTTGTCGTTCGAGCCCTGTTTGAAATTGATCTTGGGGTTGTAGGTATAGCCGGGGTTGAAGGCGATGCGCTCGACGGTCACGGTGCCGCTGGGCGAGGGCGTGTCCGAGGATCCGATCGTCGCCGGATAGGCGGCAATCATCTTCCCCGCCTCGTCATAGGCGAGGACCTGCTTGCGTCCCTTGTCGGCGACGATCCGCGCCACCTTACCGTTCTTGTTCGGGCCTGGATTGATCACCTTGATCGTGGTGCCCGGAATGGAAAAATCCACACCGGGATTGAGCTCGCGCAGATAGTTCTCGTCCATATGAAATTTTTCGCCAAGCATTTCGGCGGTGGACGTGAAGGAAAGATGCGGGAGCTGGGCCTTGTGGGCGTAATCTTCCGGAATCGAGGCGACATAGGGGCCGGCCGCATCGGCCGCGGTAATGGTATAGGTGGTAATCGGCAGGCCGCCGTTGAAGCGCAGCCGTTCGAGGATATCCTCGGTGTTGTTTGGATCGAGCGTTTCGCCGGTTGCCTGTTGCCAGGCCTCGATCGCCTTGGTGACGTTGGACCCCATCTTGCCGTCGATCACGCCGGGCGAGAAACCTTCCCGGTCGAGAAAGACTTGCAACGCCGCGACCTCCGCCCGGGACTTGCCGTGGACCGGGGCCGTCGGCGGCATAGGTTGCCTCAACGGGTCCTCATACTGCGGATCATAGGCGGCCTGGTCGCCTTCGATCAGCGAGGGCAGGCTGTTCGGAAGCTCCTCGCGCTCCACCGGTGCCGGCGTCACGTCACGGTAATCGGGGACGGTGCCGGTAAATTCGCCCGGCTCGGAGTAGTCGTATCCGCGGTCGGGCCGGTTGGAATAGACGTCGACGCCGTAGCCGCGGCGGCGGCGGACGCCATAGCCGTCATTCGGCACGACGGTCGCAACGATATTGCCCCAGTCGTCGATCAGCAGCGTGCGGCCGCGGCGATCGCGCACGACGTGCACTTCGTCCTCCCGGGGCATGTAGTCGAGAATGTCGCCCTCGGGCGTGACGAGCATAATCTCGCCGCGGTGCCAATAGCCGCCATAGCCTTCCTGCGCACGCGCCGGTGCAAGCCACACGGCCACAAGGCCGGCGGCGGCGAGAAGCGAAAGGCCGATGCGGGTCGTTGACGTCACGATAGAACCTGTTTTCATGCTGGCTGCCTCGCGGCGGTACATGGCGATTTCGACGTTAATGTGAAAAAAATGAATTCATCATGAACATTCCCTTAAAACCTAGTTAGGCGAGACCCTTCGCGAGCGCAACGGCCGATCGCCGCCACTCTCGACCGTCTTGAATTCAACGTTTTCCAGCGCGGGATGGTTCAAGCTGATGCGGCGAGCAAGGACTGGCCCAATTGAGCTATCCTGCCCTCGTCACAGCTGATTCTGAGGGCCAAGGGGATGGAAGTGCGGACGGGCGTGGGGGCAGGCGGCAATGCAGTCGAAACGGGCGAGGTCTATCTCCTGTTCGACCGCTCCTCGGCACTCGACATCGCTGCCTTCGTCGTTGCGGGCGTCGACCTCTCGCCGGGCGACGCAATTCCGTTCGACGGAGACCCGCGGATCGACCGCGCGCTGGCCGGCTTCTTCTTCACCTGCGGCCCCGACCATATCCGTCACCCGGAGCCGGTCGAGGGCCGTGGTGACGGCGCATGCTATCCGCTGCATGGCTCACTGCCCGGGACCCCGGTGGCAGGAACGGACATGGCTTCCGCCGGCAGCCATTGCACGGCGATTACGGAAGTCGCGCTTGCCTGCGGCGGCAGGGCGGCGATCGAGCGCTGCTGGCGGGTCGAGCGGGGTGGCCAGAGTGTGCTGCTCGAGGATCGCGTCGTCAATATCGGACCCACGGCCTTTGCGCCGATGATGATGTATCACATGAACATCGCCGGCCGTCTCCTCGGCGAGGAAACGCGGATCGAAAGCCCATCGGTCGAGGGCGGTTCGCTGGCCTGGCGCTTCGGCGAGGGGGAGCGCGCGCATTTCTGCCTGCCCGCCGTCGTCGGCGCCGACGCGTGGGCGGAGGTTTCGCTTTCCCCGCTGCCGGGGCTTGCAGGGCGCAGCCTCCACGTGCGGTTCCGGGCCGAGACGCTGCCCTTCCTGCAGATGTGGCGCTGCCAGCGCGGCAGTGCCGATGTGATCAGCATCGAGCCCGCGTCGCACCGGCTGGCGAAGCGGGCGGAGCTTTTTGCGGGCGGCGAACTCGACCTCCTGGAGCCTGGCGGCAGCCGCGACTATGCGCTCGCCTTCGCGATCTCCTGAAGCCGCTTGGCGATTGACGCCGAGGGGTGCCCGGCCTACACCAAGGCAAAGGACTCATGAGGAAACGCCATCATGGACATTCGCCAGATCAACGACGAATATTCGGTCGCGGGCCAGATCACGGTCGAGGACCTCGACGAGATCAAGGGGCTCGGCTTCAAGTCCATCGTCTGCCACCGTCCGGATTTCGAGGCGCCCGACCAGCCGACCTTCGATGCGATCGCCGCGCGCGCTGAGGAATTGGGGCTGGAAATCACCCATATCCCGATCGGCCCCATGGGGGTCACGGCAGACGCCGTCACCCGCATGGTCGACGCGCTCGACGAATTTCCGCGCCCGATGCTTGGCTACTGCCGCTCCGGCGCACGCTCCACCGCCGTCTACCAGCAGACGCTGCATATCCGAGGCTGACGACACGCCGACTCTCTCAACCCTTGCGGATTTCGGTGAGCGTGCGGGTCGGCGTGATTGCTTCCGGGTCGAGCTTGATCTCGATTATGGCCGGCTTGCCGCTGGCGCGGGCCCGGCGGAAGGCTTCGGCAAATTCCTCCGTCCGCTCCACCGTCTCGCCGTGCCCCCCATAGGCGCGGGCAAGCGCGGCAAAGTCCGGATTGGTGAGATCCGTGGCGCTGACGCGGCCGGGATATTCGCGCTCCTGGTGCATGCGGATCGTGCCGTAGATGCCGTTGTTGATGACGAGCACGATGATCGGCAGTCGGTAGCGGATCGCGGTCGCGAATTCCTGGCCGTGCATGAGGAAACAGCCGTCGCCCGCAAAGCAGATGACCTCGCGGTCGGGGTGGAGGTGCTGGGCTGCCACCGCCGCCGGCAGGCCGTAGCCCATTGAGCCGGAGGCGGGGGCCGCCTGGGTTCCGTAACGGCGGAAGCGATGGAAGCGGTGCAGCCAGGTGGCGTAGTTGCCAGCACCATTGGTGAAGATGGTGTCGGGGGCCGTATTGGCCTCGATCCAGTTCATGATTGGCCCCATCTGCACGTCGCCCGGTCCCGTCTCCGGCGGCGTCGACCAACGGAGATAGGCTGCGTGCATGGCCGCCGTGCGGGCGGACCAGGCGGGTTCTGCGGCAGGCTTTACGTTTTCAAGCGCGGCCACGAAATCGCGAGGGCTCGCGGCGATCGCGAGATCCGGACGATAGACGCGTCCGAGTTCGGAGGGATCGGGGTGCACATGGACCAGCCTCTGTTTCGGATAGGGCACATCGATCAGCGTATAGCTGGAGGAGGGCATCTCCGAGAAACGGCCGCCAACGAGCAGGACGAGATCGGCTTGCCGGATTTCCTCGGCGAGCGCCGGATTGATGCCGATACCGACATCGCCGGCATAGACCGGGTGCAGATGGTCAAACAGCATCTGGCGGCGGAAGGAGCAGCCGACGGGCAGATGCCAGCGCTCGGCGAAACGCTCGAATTCGGCGACGCTCCCGGCCGTCCAGCGCGTGCCGCCGAGAATGGCGATCGGCCGCTTCGCTTCCGAGATGAGCGCCTCGAGGCGGGCGATCTGAGCTGGTCCCGGATGGCTTTCGACCGGCTGGTAGGCGCGCGCGGCGGGGGCATCTGCGCTCTCGGTGAGCATGTCTTCCGGCAGGGTCAGCACGACCGGGCCGGGGCGGCCGGAGGTGGCGACGGCAAAGGCGCGGGTGACGAATTCCGGGATGCGCGCCGGGTCGTCGATCTCCCCCACCCATTTCGCGACCTCGGTGAAAGCGCGGCGATACTCGATTTCCTGGAATGCTTCGCGTTCGCGGGCATCGCGCTGCACCTGGCCGATAAACAGGATCATCGGAGTCGAATCCTGCCGGGCGACGTGCAGGCCGGCAGACGCGTTCGTCGCGCCGGGGCCTCGGGTGACCATGCAGATGCCGGGCTCGCCGGTCAGCCGGCCCCAGGCGTCAGCCATCATCGCGGCGCCGCCTTCCTGGCGACAGACGACGACGTCGATATCGGTGTCGTAAAGTGCGTCCAGAACTGCCAGATAGCTTTCACCCGGTACGCAGGAAACGCGCTTGACGCCGTTCGCCACCAGCGCCTCTACGACCAGTTGCCCTCCTGTTTTCATCCGAACACCTCCCAATGCTTTGTCACAATGTCCTGTCCGGCACCTCAGATTGCCGGCGTGACCGGCGGCGTGCCGGCGGTCTTCTGCACCTGTCGCTCGCGCCAGATGATATAGAGCCCGGAGCCGATGATGATAGCGATGCCGAGCCACTTCAGCGCATCCGGCAGATCGCCGAAGACAAGCCAGCCGAAGATCGTCGCCGACACGATTTCCAGATATTGCAACGGCGCGAGCACCGAGGCCGGTGCGGCGCGATAGGCATAGACGCCGAGCACGCCGGACACGGTGGCAGTGATCCCGACACCCAATAGATAGAACCAGGCGTGACCCTCCGGCCAGACGGGATCGAAGACGCTCGAGCCCGTACCCTCGCCGAATCCCAGCAGCACGAGGCAGAAAAGGCCGCCCCATATGCCGGCATGGAACTGCATCGACCAGGGATCCTCGTTCTGCGCGACCATGCGGGTGACCAGCAGGAAGACGGCGAGGGTGAAAGCCGCGACGATCGGCAGCAGCGCGATCGGGCCGACCTCCTGCATGCTCGGCTGGATGACGAGGATGGCGCCGAAGAAGCCGACGGCGCAGGCTGCGTAGCGCCTCCAGCCGATCGTCTCCTTCAGGAAGATGCTGCCGAGAATGGTGAGGATGATCGGTTCGACGAAAAAGATGGCGATGGCATCGGCCACTTCCATCACTTTCAGCGTCGTGATGAAGGAAAGCATGGTCAGCACCAGGAGACCGCCGCGCAAGGCATGCAGCGCACTTTTCTTCCAGGTGAGGTCGAGGAGCGTGCGCCGGACGAAGACGATTGGGAGAATGAAGACGACCTGGAGCAGGAAGCGCACGGCGGTGATCTCCGCCGACGGGACGGTGGCGATCGCCAGCTTGGCGAAAATGTCGATCACCGGCGAAATCAGCACCGAAAGAACCATCAGCGTCAAGCCGTAGGTGACGCGGTGATCGGGCGCAGGCCGGGAAAGAGTGATATCGGTCATGATCGTGCGCCTATCGGGGGATTCGCGCCCACCGCTTTTTGGCACCAGGCGGCAAAGTCTTGCGTCGCCTTTTCGCGGCCGATCTCGTTGAGCGTCTCGTGGCGCATGCCCTGGTGGATAACGACCGTGACGTCCGTCATGCCGCGCGCCTTCATGCGATCGCCAAGCCAGCAAATTGCCGCGCCGCCATCGGTCGAAGGATCCGCGGTGCCGCCGACGAGGTGAACGGGAAGGTGCGCGGACAGTTGCGCCAACCGGTCGGCGCGCGCTCCGGCGTAGACGAGTTTGAAGACGTCGATCCACAGCGACACGGTGGGATCGAAGCCGCAAAGCGGATCGGCGATATATTTCGCGACCTCTTCTTCGTCCCGCGACAGCCAATCGAAAGCAGTCTTCCGATTCGGGATGGCCTGAGCCCAGGCGCCGAAGGTGAGACGCGAAAGGAAGAGGCTCGGTACGTCCGAACCCTTCAGCATTCTCTCGATCCTGAGGATCGCCTGGGCCGCGCGGCCGGCAGGGCCCGGCCGGAAATTGGAGTTCCAGACGGCGAGCGCGTCATAGGATCGAGGATCCGTTTCGGCTGCATTGAGGGCGATTAGACCGCCCATGGAGTGGCCGAAGAGGATGACCGGCAGGCCGGGATGACGGGCGACGGCCATCTCGCGGACGGCGCGCAAGTCGGCAATGACCATTTCGGCGCCCCCCTTTGCTGCAAATGTCGCCAGCGGCGCGTCAGGTGCGCGGGTGTGGCCGTGTCCGCGATGGTCGTGGGCGTAGACATGGAAGCCGTGGGCGGCCATGGCCTCGGCAAAACGTGCGTAGCGTTGCGCATGTTCGGCGAGACCATGGCTGACGAGCAGAATGGCGGTCGGTTTGAGGGCAGGCCAGTGGCGCCAGGCGAGCAATGCGCCCGTCGGGCTTTGATGCGTATCTATCTGCCCGAACATGCGATCCCCCGAACAATTCCTCAAAGCCCGCAACACCGCCTCCGAACGGACAGAGCGCGAAATCCGCGCCGAGATATCAAATCGATTTGGCCGGCAAAGGCAATCGCCGCTTGTTGCTCGTTGCGCATGAGATCAGGAGAATTCCGAAGGTGTTCAGCAGGGGTTGCAATATTCCCGCTTTTGTTGTTCATTTGTTCTTGTTTTGTTTTCAACGGAGGCCATTATGGCAGTGCGGGAAATGGTGAGAGTAGCGCGGGTTGCCGCGCTTGTACTGGGCCTGGGACTTATGTCCCCGGTGGCGGCGCAGGAAGAAGCAGCGCCGGAGGGCGGCGTGGCGGCGGAGGCTGGCCGGACGCAATATGTCCTGGCGGTCAGCTGGCAGCCGGGTTTCTGCGAGACGCGACCGACGCGCAAGGAGTGCGTGGACCAGGCGGCCGAGCGGTTCGATGCGACGCATTTCTCGCTGCACGGTCTCTGGCCGCTCAGGAAAAGCTATTGCGGCGTCGAGGCAGAGCTGAAGACCCGCGATCGCAAGGGCGATTGGCTCGACCTGCCGAAACTCGCCATAGCGGACGAGACTGCCGCGCGCCTGCTCGTCGCCATGCCGGGCGTGAAATCCGGCCTCGACCGGCATCAATGGTTGCGCAGCGGCACCTGCCAGGCGGCGAATGCCGAGGATTATTTCGCGTTGCAGCTTCGCCTGCTCGACCAGTTGAACGATTCCGCCGTGCGAGCCCTCTTTGCCGACAGGATCGGCTCCGAGGTCGGCGAAGCCGAGATCAAGGCGGCATTCGACAGGAGCTTCGGAGCGGGTGCGGGAGAGCGGGTGCGGATGCGCTGCCAGACGGTTGCCGGACGCAGCGTGATCACGGGCCTCACCGTCGGGCTTACCGGCGATCTTTCGGGCAAGGCGGATCTCCAGGGCCTGATCCAGGCGGCCGGAACAACCGAGTTCAAATGCGCGAAGGGGATCGTGGACGCCGCCGGGCGAGCCTGATCCGAACGACACTCCGCGAGCGGGGATCGGCGTGGGCAAAGCCTTTGGCGGATTGCCCCGCCACCATATTTCGCCTACATAGCGGGCAAAATTCCCCTTCCGATGCGGAGCATGCTTTATGGCACGTCAATTCATCTATCACATGGCCGGGCTCAACAAGGCCTACGGCAACAAGAAGGTCCTGGAGAACATCCATCTGTCCTTCTACCCGGATGCCAAGATCGGCATCCTCGGCCCGAATGGGGCGGGTAAGTCGACCGTTCTCAGGATCATGGCCGGTCTCGACCATGAATATACCGGCGAGGCCTGGGTCGCGGAAGGCGCCACCGTCGGCTATCTGCCGCAGGAGCCGCAGCTCAACCCCGCAAAGACCGTGGTCGAGAACGTCATGGAAGGCGTTGCAGCCAAGAAGGCGATCCTCGACCGCTATAATGAGCTGATGATGAACTATTCCGACGAGACGGCGGAAGAGGGGGCGAAGCTCCAGGACATCATCGACAGCCAGAACCTCTGGGATCTCGACAGCCAGGTGGAAATGGCGATGGATGCGCTGCGCTGCCCGCCGAGCGACGCCGACGTCAACAACCTCTCGGGCGGTGAGAAGCGCCGCGTCGCGCTCTGCAAGCTGCTGCTCTCGCAACCGGACCTGCTGCTGCTCGACGAACCGACCAACCATCTCGACGCCGAGACGATCGCCTGGCTCGAAAAGCACCTGCGTGAATATCCGGGTGCCGTGCTGATGATCACGCACGACCGCTACTTCCTCGACAACGTCACCGGCTGGATCCTCGAGCTCGATCGCGGTCGCGGCATTCCCTATGAGGGCAACTATTCCGCCTATCTCGAAGCCAAGGGCAAGCGCATGTCGCAGGAGGGGCGCGAGGAGGCTACCCGACAGAAGGCGATCAGCCGCGAGCAGGAGTGGATCGCCTCGAGCCCGAAGGCCCGGCAGGCAAAGTCCAAGGCACGCATCCGCGCCTATGACGAGCTGGTCAAGGCGGCCGCCGATCGGCGCCCGGGCGACGCGCAGATCATCATTCCGGTCGGAGAGCGGCTCGGCCAGGTGGTCATCGAAGCGGACAATCTTTCCAAGGGCTATGGCGACCAACTGCTGATCGATGGGCTGAGCTTCAAGTTGCCGCCGGGCGGCATCGTCGGCGTCATCGGCCCGAACGGCGCCGGCAAGACGACGCTCTTCCGGATGATCACCGGCCAGGAACAGCCGGATGACGGCTCCTTCCGCATCGGCGACAGCGTGCAACTCGCCTATGTCGACCAGAGCCGCGATGCGCTCGACCCGAACAAGACCGTCTGGGAAGAGATCTCCGGCGGCAACGACGTCATCAAGCTTGGCAAGCACGAGGTCAATTCGCGCGCCTATTGCTCGTCCTTCAACTTCAAGGGCGGCGACCAGCAGCAGAAGCTCGGCACACTTTCCGGCGGCCAGCGCAACCGGGTGCACCTCGCCAAGATGCTGAAATCCGGCGGCAATGTCATCCTGCTCGACGAACCGACCAACGATCTCGACACCGAGACGCTGGCCGCGCTCGAGGATGCGCTCGAGAACTTCGCCGGCTGCGCGGTGATCATCAGCCACGACCGTATGTTCCTCGATCGCCTCGCGACCCACATCCTCGCCTTCGAGGGAGACAGCCATGTCGAGTGGTTCGAGGGTAACTTCGAGGACTATGAGAAGGACAAGATCCGCCGCCTCGGCCCCGATTCGGTCAACCCGACACGGGTGACCTATAAGCGCCTGACGCGGTAGGGCGTCGGCCCGGGATGTCCGGTGCCGGAACCCACATACCGGCCGCTTCGTTCGCGAGGCGGCGCGGTCGCTTGGGCCAGAGGGTAGGTTCCATTATTGTGATGGCTCGGAGAATGGGGACGGCGCCGAACGGCACGTCCGTTTCTCCGCCCTACGGCGCGTGCGTCCTTCAGGACGCAGACAGCACGCAGTAAGCATTTGAAGCTGCCTCGTGCTTCCGAAAATCGGGTCCGATTTTCAAGGCCGATGCGATAGGACTTGTGCGCCGGATTCCAAATGACAAGCACAGGAACGAGGTGCCGAGTCGAGTGCCGCGAGCCGGCAGCATTGACGGCGCGGATGCGCCGTGGCGGATTTCCGTGACGAGCGCGGGGGAAGGTCGACTGTCGGCCTGACTTTCCAACGACGTCCCTTTGCCTTCCTGCGCAAATTCGCTTGCGCACCATCTGCAATTCACATAAAGATATCTTTATGTGTTGATGGGGAATGCGATGGCTGATCGTGACACACTTGGCTTGGATGCACTGGTCGACGTCTTGAAGGCGGCGGGGGAACCGACGCGCATGCGCCTGTTGGCGCTGCTTGCCGCCAGCGATCTCACCGTAACCGACTTGACCGAAATTCTCGGCCAGTCGCAGCCCCGCATTTCGAGGCACCTGAAGCTCCTGGGCGAAGTCGCCCTGATCGATCGCTATCAGGAAGGCGCCTGGGCCTATTTCCGGTTGCGCCAGGAAGGTGGCCGCGTGGCGCTGGTGCGCGAGCTCTTAGCGGCGGCCGCTGCCGACGATGCCGTTCTCGCGCGCGATGCGATGCGGCTTGTGGCATTGAAGAAGGCGCGTGCGGAAAAGGCGCAGGCCTATTTCAGCCGCAATGCCGCCGAATGGGACGAATTGAGGCGCCTGCATGTGAGCGAAGGCGACGTCGAGGCGGCGCTGAAGGCGATGGTCGGCGACGAACCCGTCGACAGCCTGCTCGATCTCGGCACCGGCACCGGCCGTATCCTGCAGCTCTTCGAAGGCATCTACCGGCGCGGCATCGGCGTCGATGCCAGCCGCGACATGCTGGCGGTGGCCCGCTCCAACCTCGACAAGGCCGGCATCACCAAGGCGTCGATCCGCCATGGCGACATCTTCAATCTGCCGCTCGACGATCAAACCTTCGATCTCGTGACGATCCACCAGGTGCTGCATTACCTGGCGGAGCCGGAGGCGGCGATCGCGGAGGCCGCGCGCATGCTCATGCCCGGCGGCCGGCTCGTCATCATCGATTTTGCCCCGCATGGGCTCGAATATCTGCGCGACGAGCATGCGCATGCCCGCCTCGGCTTTTCACAACAGACGATGGCCGAGTGGCTGCAGCGGGCCGGTCTCGCGCCCGAGAAGACGACCGACCTTGCGCCCGAGGATGCCGATGAGGGGAAACTGACGGTCACCATCTGGCTGGCCCGCGACCAGCGCGTCGCCAGCAACATCGCGGATATGCCGCGCCAGCGTCTCCAGGCGGGGGGAGTTTGAGCATGGAAAGAACGTCGCTACATCCGAGCGAGCGCGGCAATATCAGGCTCTCGTTCGAATATTTCCCGCCGAAGAACGAGGAAATGGAAACGCAACTCTTCCAGACGGTGGCGGATCTAGCGTCCTTCGCCCCGGCCTTCCAGACCGTAACCTACGGCGCCGGCGGCTCGACCAAGGCCCGCTCGCTGACGACGGTCAGGCGCATGATCGGAGAGATGGGTTTCCGGAACACGGCCGCACATATGACCTGTGTCGGCGCGCCACGGTCCGAGGTCGACGCGGTCGTGGAAGAGTTTTTGGCCTGCGGTGTCCACCATTTCGTGGCGTTGAGGGGTGACCCGCAGGGAGGCGTCGGCAGCGCCTACCAGCCGTTTCCGGGCGGATACGAGAACGCTGCGGCGCTCGTCAAGGCACTGCGCGCGCGCGGCGATTTCGAGATTTCGGTGTCAGCCTATCCGGAAAAACACCCGGAAAGCCGCGACGCTGCGGCTGACATCGACATGTTGAAGCGCAAGGTCGACAACGGCGCGACACGGGCGATCACGCAATTCTTTTTCGACAACGACCATTTCGAACGCTACCTCGATCAGGTGCGGCGCGCGGGCATCGACGTCCCGATCGTCCCCGGCATCCTGCCGATCAACAATCTTTCACAGGTGATGAAATTCGCCGGGCTTTGCGGCTCCACGGTGCCGGATGCGATCACCTCGCGCCTTGCGCATCTCGATGACCAGCCTGCGGAGCGGTTCCGGGAGGCGAGCCATATCGCTGCCGAGCAGATCGTCGATCTCGTCCGGCGCGGCGTGCGCGACTTTCATATCTATACCATGAACCGCTCGCCCCTCGTCGCCGCCGTGTGTGAGCTCCTCGGTTATGTCCGTTCGCCGGTGAAGGCCGAGGAAAGGGCGGTCGACGAGTCGATCAAGACGGCCGCGGGAGCTCGGTGAACCGAGGTTTAGCGGCAGTCTGCACGCTCGATTTATGGAGATTGGCCAAGACGATTTGGGACCTCCAAATCGCTGTGCTGGCTGGCTGGCCCGGAAATCGGACCCGATTTTCGGAAAGCACGATGCGTAAGTTCAAAGAGTTTGCAGCGGCCTTTGCGCGTCCTAAAGCGCGTCGCGATCAAGCGTACTCCTGCGACGCGCTTTAGGCCGTTGGTTTTTATGCCTGTCGTTGTCCCAAACCGCTGCACAGTCTTGAGCGACATGCATAAGGACGTAAGGCGCTGTAGCCTCAAATCCTGACGTCCCACAGGAAAGATCTGATTTGCCCGGGCGCGTCGTCGTTTTCCGGCAGGCCGACGTCCCGGCGCATTCGATTTGACAGGTGGGAGACTTGATTCGTCATCTGGCGACGCCGCCAGGCGGCGCGGGCCAATGCATGTGCGGTCTTCCAGACGCCAAATTGCTGGCAGAGTTCGTCGACCGTGGCGGTCAGGGCATTCGCAACCGCGGATTGTGTATCGCGCATGATTTTCCGTCCCGGCGCAATATCGCAGCCAGGTCCTCTCGATGGTAAAAGACGCGCGGATGCGGCAGCAGAAGTCGCGAGACATCGCTCCGTCAGCCGGTCACGTCAGGTCAATTGGGAAAGATGCCGCTTTGCGGAAATCCAGGGATTACAAAGCCTTGGAGGCAAATCGGCTTCCGGTCGATTTATGATGCACCGACAGAAAAGCCGCTCCGCAAGAGAGGCGCACAAACATGACAACAGAATCCATTTCACGCCTCCTTCGATTGAAATTGCGAGCGTATGTATCTTACATCAGATTTGCCGATCGGCAAGTCATGCAATTGCGAATTGTACGGGCCACGGGAATCTGTGGCAGGGGTGCAACATCGTTCTACAGCGCTGTGCGGCCTGTCGGGGCGCTGTAGCGATGGCGCCGCCCGCCTGAAAACAAAAGCCCCAGAAAGCGAAAGCCCATGAACGCATCCTCGTCCATGGGCTTTGGTCTTGTTGCAACTCCAGGCCGGGTGCTCTCGGAGCGGCCTGCCTGCCAGTATTTGCTTCGGTCTCTATTTTCCCGGAAACTTAAGTCCCTCTTCCTTTTGGACTTTCAGCGGCCTTGCATCAGATGAAGAGCATAACGGCCACGAATGCGAACGCTGCACTGATCATAAGGACATTCAACGAATGTGTAAGTCCCATAGGATGATCCTCCCTGCGTTGACGGGTAAAACATAGGGCGAAAGAACGGCACTTCAAAGCGAAACTTGTGCTGCAGCGCGAAAAGCGGCGTGCCGGTCGCGCATATTCACAGCCTTAAGGTATTGGCGCGGCAGGCGAATTTCCAATGCCACATTTTTTTCATAATTACTGCGGGCGAGTTAATATGAACGGCTGTAACGACGCGTGAACAGGCCGGAGAGTGCCGTTTTCCGAATCTCATCAGGCCGGGCGACGCGGTCTCAGGATGCGTCCGTCGAGAACCGCAAGGCCGGCCGCGATCAGGGCCATGCCGGCGAAGTCGATCGGCTGCAGCCTTTCTCCAAGGAAAAGATAACCGAGCAAGATCGCGCTTGGCGGAACGAGCAGGGTCACCAGCGAGGTATTGGTGGCGCCCGCCTCGGCCATGATCCGGAAGAAGAGTATATAGGCATAGGCTGTGGAGACGAATGCAAGGCCGAGGATTGCTCCGATGGCTGTTACCGACGGCATCGGCAAGGTCCATGGCATGTCGGCAAAGGCGGCAACCGGCAGCATGAGGATCGTGGATGCCGTCAACTGTCCCGTTGCGGTGACGGTCGGCGCCAGATTGCGGAAACGCTTGCCGTAGGTGGCGGAAAAGCCGTAGCTCACCGCCGCCAGAACCGGCAGGACCAGCGCCCAGAGGGGAACGTCGCCCGCTCTGCCGAAGAGATCCGACAGGGCGTTCGGTCCGATGAGGACGATCGTTCCGGCAAGGCCGAGCAGGCAGCCATTGATCTTTGCGGCACTCAGCTTCTCGTCTTCAGTCGCCATATTGGCGATGAGCACCGTCCAGACAGGCGTCGTCGCGTTGAGGATGGCCGCGAGGCCGGCGCCGATATGCGTCTGGCCGAGAAAGATCAAGGCATGCGGGATGGCGTTGTTGATGAGCCCCATCACGAGGAATTCGCGCCAGCGCGCGGCGAGCGCCGGGTAGAGGCCGTAGCGGCCGCGAATATAGAGATACAATGCAAGAGCGGCAAGGGCGACACGCGCGAGCACGAGGGTGAAAGGCGGCACATGGAGGACAGCCACGCGGGCGAAAAAGAACGAGCCGCCCCAGATCAGGCCGAGCAGCATCAACAGCGCCCAGAGGCGAACGCTCATCTGCGTATTTCCGGTCCCGGCATATTGCATGCGCTGTCTGCCATCGATGGTCGGCGGAAGTGGGCAAATGCAGCGCATACCCGTTCCAGCAAATTAGACTTGTGCAAGCAGTAATGGAAGAAAGCGGGCGTTGCCACCCGCTTCTTGCAAGAATAGCAGTTCGCTACCGGCGATGTCAGAGAGCGTTCATCACAGCGGGTGTCGCCCAGCCGTCGGCCGGGAGCCCGCGTTTCAATTGCTCCTTCTGTAAGGCGGTGCGGGTGCCGGCCCCGAGAATACCGTCTATCTTGCCGACATCGTGGCCGAGCGCCTGCAGCTTCTCCTGCAGCGCCTTCATTTCCGCGTCGCTCAGCCCGGGTTCCGGATTTCCGGCCCGATAGGGCGGTGCACCGGCAAGGCGGGTGGCAAAATAGGCGGCCGACGTCGTGTAGATGAAGGACTGGTTCCACTCGAGATAGATATTGAAGTTCGGATAGGTCAGGAAGGCGACGCCTTTGTGGCCCTGCGGCAGCACCAGCGATGCCTCGAGCGCGCTGTTGGCGGTGTTGCCGTCGCGCGGAGTGACGCCAAGTGCGAACCAGTCGCCCGCCGTCATGCCCGACTGCAGCCCGGTTTTTTCCCAGGGAAGCCGATCGGGGACGGTCACTTCCTGGATCCAGGGCTGGCCCGCCTTGAAGCCGAGGCTCTGGATGAATTTCGCCGCCGTCAGAATTGCGTCCGGCGCGCTCTTCTTCAGGTCGACATGGCCGTCGCCGTCGCCGTCGACGCCGTAGGCGATAATGTCCTCCGGCAGCATCTGAACCTGGCCGATCTCGCCGGCCCAAGCGCCGTTCGTCGCTGCGGGATCGAGGTCGCCGTGCTGGACCATCTCGATCGCAGCGAGAAGCTGCGGCCGGAACATTTCCGGGCGGCGGCAGTCATGGGCAAGCGTCACCAGAGCGTTGCGGGTGTTGAAATCCCCCTGGACGGCGCCGAAGTCCGTTTCCATCGCCCAGAAGGCAGTGATGACCGGCGCCGGCACGCCGTACTCCTGTTCGGCGCGGGCGAAGACCTCGGCATATTCGCGCATTTTCTGAGCCCCGATATCGAGCCTCGATTTGCTGACCGTGCGCTTGGAAAATTCCATGAAGGTCTGCTTGAAGACGCCCTGGGCGCGGTCGCGGCTCAGCACCTTCTGGTCGATAGCGGCACCCGCAAGCGCGTGGTTGGCGGCCTCGGCGGGGATGCCGCGGGCGATCGCCTCGGCCTTTACGCCCTCCAGGAAGGTGCCGAGATCGCCGCCGCAGGCGACTGGCGCGGTGGTTTGCGCCAGTGTCGGGGTGCTGGCAAGTGCGAGCATTCCGAGGGAGAGAAGGGCCTTGCGCATTTTTTAATCCTTTTCCATGGCCGGTCGCTGCAGCACTTTGAACTGCTGCATGTCTCCTTAAATCGCGGTCGATTTTAGGAGACATGCAGTCGCGGCAACTGGCTGCGATCCTGTCCGTCGAGCAAATCCGTCGATGCTCTTCCAGAGCATTATGACCGAATGAAGAAATGCAGGGGCCGCGCGAGCGGATCCGAGTTGAATTGGAGGCTATCGCGCCTGCGAGACGGCGGCGACCCACTTCTGCCAGTTCCTGGTGGACCCGGCGAAGGTATTGATGTCCGTATGGCCGTCAATGCCCGGTATGATGCCGGTGCTGGTGTATTGCCAGAAGGCCCAGCGACGGTCGACGTAGATGTCCTTGGGGTGCTTCGCGACGGAACGTACCCAGAAATGATAGTCTTTGAAGACGCCGACCAGATTGTCGCGATGGAAATCGACCGAAGTATAGATGATCGGCCGCTTGCCGTAGTGGGCTTCCAGCCGGTCCATGAACCGCTTCATTTCGGAGCGCACCGTTTCGGGTGCCGGCCGATAGCGGCAGGTCTTCGATTCGCCGTTCCATTCGACGTCGAGCACCGGCGGCAGATAGACGGCGCTCTTCGGCACATTGTTGATGAACCAGTCGGCCTGCGCATCGGCGGACGAGCAGAAATAGTAGAAGTGATAGGGCGCATAGGCGATGCCGACGGCGCGCGCCTGCGGCCAATATTCGTGGAAACGGGCGTCGAGCCTGTCCTTGCCCTCGGTAGCCTTGATGAAGGCGAAGGAAACGCCGGAATTCTTGACCTTCGCCCAATCGATATTGCCATTCCACTTGGAGACGTCGATGCCGTGGATGCTGTGATGGTGCGGTGTGCGGTC
Organism: Sinorhizobium sojae CCBAU 05684; assembly: GCF_002288525.1. NCBI lineage: Bacteria > Pseudomonadati > Pseudomonadota > Alphaproteobacteria > Hyphomicrobiales > Rhizobiaceae > Sinorhizobium > Sinorhizobium sojae. Next base: position 2,206,277 of record NZ_CP023067.1, on the reverse strand, counting down.
GCCGAAATCCTGCGGATCGGTATCGTGGAAACGTGCCGGGATCGAGGCCGTATTCACCAGATCGTAATCGGTGGCCGAGCAGGCGGAAAGAAGGGTCGCGATTGGCAACAAAGCCAGGAGAAGCCGGCGCATGGGGGTTCCGTTTGGAGACGAACGACGATCCTGCCTCACGCGATGGCTTCCATGTTTTGCGATGTCCCCCAGGGAGGCTTGCCTCCTTTTCACCATATCATCGTAAAAATTGCGTTAGCTCAAGCGACAATTGCGTCGCCGCGATTGCATGTCTTTTCAATCGACTTCGACATAAGGACGAGGACATGCAGCACTTCGAAGTGCGACATTCATTCTGCGGCGGGGCGGCGGTAGACGGCGAGCCAGGCATAACCTCTGCCGATCGATTTGAGCTCGAGCGTTGCCCCGCGACCGTCTGCCTCCTCGCGGGTGACGTCGAAGAGTGTTTCGCGCGGTGACACGTGGAAGCGCCTCAGCCATGCCTGCAACAGGCGGCGGAAGCCGCCCGGCCAGCCTTCCTGCTGGCCGAAATCGGCAATGTGCAGGGAGCCGCCCGGGTTGAGGGCGTCGATCGCCGCCCCGAGCGCCTTTTCCCATGCGGGGATCATCGACAGCGCATAGGAGATGACGATCCGATCGAAGCCCTTCTCGCCGAAGGAGGCTGGGCTGAAATTCGTGGCGTCGGCGACGCGCAGCACCGTATCCGGACGGCCGTGCCGCTTGAGCTTTGTCCTGGCGGTCGCCAGCATCTCGGCGGAGATGTCGAGCCCGAAGAGACGTGCCTCCGGATAGAGATCTGCGATCACGGCAAGGTTTCGGCCGGTGCCGCAGCCGACCTCCAGCACGGAGGCGCCGGGTGGAGCCTGAAGGTCACGGATCAGCGTGTCGCGCCCGAAGAGATAGTATTTGCGGGTGAAATCGTAGATGTACCGCTGGTAGCGGTACATTCGGTCCATGAGCCGCGCATGGCTGTTTGCTGCTTGCTGCACGCCGCTCATGCTTTCTTGCGGTAGATATGGAACCCGCCATAGATGGCCGAGCGGTCCTGCGCACCGAGCCGCAGGGAGGCTTCCGCATCGTAGTCCCACTGGTCGAGCAGCGCGGCCGAGAGCCGGCCCGGCAGGATGCTGGCTTCCGCCGCCGTGCGGAAGATCACCACCGCGCCGGCATCGGCCGTGCGGGTGATCTCGCTCCAGAGGTCGTTCAATTGCCGGTCGCTCATCCAGTCCTGGGCGTCCAGCAGCACGTAGCGGTCGACCGAGGAGGCGGGCTTGCGGGCGAGCAGCTCGGTGAAGCTTTCGTGGTGGACGGCGACGCGATGCGCGTGGTTGCGGATCGTTTCGTAATTCGAGGCCTGCAGATAAGGCGGCAGATCGCCCTCGTGCGGCAGCGGATAACGCCGCGCGAAGGCCTGCCAGGCAAAGTAGTTTTCGCGGAGCGGAAAATGGCAGGTCAGCTTTTCGAGGCGGTGCCGGAGTACGGCTGCGAGCGACCTCTCGCCGCTGAGGCTTGCGAGCTCGTCGAACTGCTGCGGCGGGATGCCGAGCCCGAAGAGTGAGCTCTTGCGGCTGGTTATCCAGCGGATGACCGGGCGCTCGAAGAGCGGCGCGAGCTTGTCGTCGAAGAACTGCCGCTGTTCGCGCATCGAGCGCGCCTGGATGAAGTCCGCCGGATTGATGCCGTGCAGCCGCGCGAGCAGGTGGCTCACGGAGATGAAGCGGCCGAGCAGGCCGGTGCGGTAGATGTTGCGGCCGAAAACGCCGATACGGCGGCGGCCGGAGATGTCACGGCTGGTCCAGTAGGCGCGGCTGGCGGCGTCGAGCTTCGGCGCGATGAAGAGGTCGAATGCGTCGCTGTTCGTGCGCAGGCCTGTGGAGGCGAGGAACCGCAGCACATCCTTGTGGCTCGGCAGGTGGCGGAAGGCCGCGAGCTTCAGCCGGTTGAGCGCGATGTGATGGCGATTGAGGTCGACCACGTCGATGCGGGCCGGGCCGGCGGAAAGATAGGTCAGCATGTTGCAGCCGCCGGAGCCGATCGTCACGATCCGGTGTCCGGGTCGGATCTGCATCGCCTCCATGTCGACGATCGGATCCTCCCAGATCTGGGGATAGACGAGGCCGGAGAAGAGCAGGCCGAACAGTCGCTCGGAAAGGCCTGCCAAGGAGAGAGCCTTATGCTGGAGGAGCGCGCTTTTCAGCTTCGTGTTCTTTCTGCCGAAGCCGGCATCGGGTGCGAGATCCGTCATATTGCTGCCATCCAAGTTGAAACTGAGCCGCTTCTAGAATGACTCGACTACACTTTGATGACGGGGTGCGCGCAGGCTGCGCATGACTTGCTCGGAGCCTGTGCGGCAAATCAGGCGCTGCCCGCCGAAGGGGCTTTCGCTTTTCCGGCAATTCTGATTTCCTCATGGGGAACAGGAGTGATCATGCGAGGGTTGTCGAAGAAATTCGGAGCCTTGGCCGTTGCGGCGCCGGCAGCGGCCGCCGGCTGGCTGACGCTCTATCCGCCGGAGCTCCTCAAGGTCGGTGACGGATACGCCGCCAAGATCGTCTGCTCCAATGTCTTTCTCGCCGGGCGCGACCCGCAAGAGGTGCTCGCCGTGGATGTGCAAGCCCCCGGCCATCCCCTGCTGAAATTCGTCAGCGTATCCGTGGATCACGAGGAGCAGCGTGTGACCGCGCGCATATTCGGGTTCGCCGCGCCCGGCCGTGCGGTCCACCGGCCCGGGCTCGGCTGCATGAACAGCGGCAATGGCGTCGCCCAGGCTTTCGCAAATCCGGCGGCGGCAAGCGGCGGGGCGATGGAGGCCGCAGCCGGTGATCCCGAAGCCGGCTGGCCGGCAGGGAGCCGGGCGGAGATCGACCCGACGATCCAGGCCCTTGTCGAGGATCCGGAATTGGCGGGTACCGGCATGCGCGCCATCGCGGTCATTCGCGATGGCCGCCTTGTGGCGGAGAGCTACGGCCCCGGGTTTGATCGCGATACTCCCTTGCTCGGCTGGTCGATGACGAAAACGGTCACGGCGGCGCTGGTCGGCATGCGTATTGCCGAGAGGCGTATGAACGCGGAGGAGGACCGCCTGCTGCCAGAATGGAATGGCGACGGACGCGCCGCCATAAAGCTGGCGGATCTATTGGCGATGCAAAGCGGGTTGGCGTTCAACGAGGAGTACGGCGACGTCACCGATGTGACGCGCATGCTTTTTCTCGAAAGCGACATGGCCGGTTTTGCCGCATCGAAACCGCTCGGGGCGGCGGCCGGCACGAAGTTCAGCTATTCGAGCGGCACCAGCAACATTCTCTCCCGGCTCTGGATGCGGAGCTTCGACGATCCGGCCGCCGCGCTCGCCTATCCGCGCGAGGCTTTGTTCGAACCTCTCGGCATGAAAAGCGCGGTGATGGAGGCGGATGAAAGCGGCACCTTTGTCGGCTCGTCCTACATGTATGCGACGGCGCAGGATTGGGCACGCTTTGCGCAATTCCTGCTCGACGATGGACGTTGGAGGGGGAGGGCGTTGCTGCCGGAGGGCTACGTGGACTTCATGCGCAATCCGACCGCAGCCTCCGGCGGCGATTACGGCTCCGGCCAGGTCTGGCTCACGGCGAATGGTATAAGGGCCGGTACGGGCGGGTTCCCGGCGGATAGCTTCTGGATGCTCGGGCATGACGGGCAAGCCATCATGCTCGTTCCCTCTCTTCGCCTTGCCGTCATCCGCCTTGGCCTCACGCCCTGGCGCGACGGTTACAATGTACAGGCGCTGAACGCCAAGGTCATCGACGCGCTCGATTGAGCGCAGTCTCAGCCGGAATTTCAACGCATGCCGAGTTGGTCGAGCATGCCCTTGCGCTTGGCGTGATAGTAGTAGCCGCTGGCATAGAGCCGCACGGCACCGTCGTGCTGGTTGTCGGCAACCATCCAGGCACCGCGCAGATATCTGGTCGCGTATTTGAGATTGGTTTCGGCGTCGAAAAGGCCGTCGGCCGGACCGTTGTAGCCGAGTCCCTTGGCGGTGTTGTAGCGGATCTGCATCAATCCGTAATTCCCTTTGCTGTAGGCGCGGGGATTGTAGTTGCTCTCGCGCTTGACCACACGATGCACGAGTTCGACCGGAAGACCGTTGAGTTCGGCATAGTGCTCGATCAGCCGGTCGAGTTCGGGTCGGGAGCTCGTCGGTGTTTTGGTGAGCTTGAGCGAATCGGGAATGACGTTGGCGACGGCATCGACCGCCGAGCCGATGACCCCGGTCTTGGGCCGCTCGGTCGGAACGATCATGCGCTTGGCAACGAGGGTCTCGAGGCCGACCGGTTCACCGGTGTCGAAATCCGATTCCATCGCGGCGGCAATGCCGAGGAGCGGGGCGGCCGGCTCGCCGGGTACGGAATCGGCAGCGGCGGTTGCCTCCGGCAACAGGGATGCCGCAGCAGGCCCTGCCATCGCCACTTGAATGGCCTGGGTGGGCTTGGCGACCGGAATTGCGGTCGTCTGCGGCGCGGCGAAGGCGAGCGTCGCATCCTTCGACGCGGTGTCGGATTCAGCCATCGTCACGGTTGTCGACCCGTCGCTAGCGTTCGTGGCTGCCTCGGCCGCAGGCGTGGCGGATGCTTCGGGCGCCGCACCGGCCGTCGCCGGCAAGGCATGGGCCGCCATCTCCCCGCCGGGCTTCGGGACCGGCGTAACCGTCTGCACGGCAGTCAGCTCACCGAGCGAGGTTCGCTCGACCGTCGAACACCCGGAGGCAATTGCGACGGAAACCAGTGCGGTCGCCGCAAGCGCCTGTTTCCTAAGGGAGATACGGATTTTCGCCATGCTGTCACTTTCGTGCTTCTGGGCCCCGTAGCCCCCCACAAATCAGCGGCTGCCGTCCGCTGCGCTTGAATCTCCCTTATCCCATGCCGCCTGTTGCGGCAAGCAGGCGGGCGGTTTTCACGCCGTTGCGCGCTTGAATCCGAGCGACAGGATACCCGCGCTGATGAGCAGCGAGCTTCCGTCGCGGTTGACGATCCGGTGGATATGCGGCATGCGAATCGTGCTTCCTGCGGTCGAGGCGAGCGATGCGTAGAGCATCGCGTTCACGGCAGCGAGCGCCAGAAACGTCGCTTCGAAAACGACCATCTGCCGCACGAGCGGTCTTGAAAGGTCCAGAAATTGCGGCAGGAAGGCGACGAAGAAGGTAATGCTTTTCGGGTTCAGCGCAGTGACAGCGTAAGCGTGCAGAAAAATCCGCAAAGGCCGTTCCGTCGCGGATTCGCCACCTCCCTCGCCAGCAACGGCAATGGGGGCTCTCCAGAGCTTGATGCCGAGCCAGACGAGATAGGCGGCACAATCCATTTCAGTATCGTAAAAACCGTCGCCGAAGTGGCGAGCAGAGCGCCAAGACCGAGCATGGAGGCGGTCATCGCCGTGAAGTCCCCGAGCGCAACGCCGGCGACGGTTGCGCCCTGCCGCTTTGCGACCGTGGCTGACCGCATAGGAAATGACGAGCAGAATAGTCGGGCCGGAACGGCGAGGAGAGCCGCCGAGGTGGCGGCAAAGGCAAACCATTGTTCGAACGACATGAAAACGGCTCCGTGCAACTGATTTCCTGGGCAATCGCCGGGAGGAAGCCATGCGAGCACGGAGCCGTCAATAGGTGCTGAACCTAGCGCATCGGCGGGCGCGAAAAACGGCCTGCCAACGCAAGTCTGCTTAGTCGGTCGCCTGCCATTTCTGGCCGATAGTGTCCATCACCTCGCCGAACCACTTCACCGACGTGTCGAAATGCTTGCCGCCCTTGATGCGGGGGAATTCGATCGTGCGCAGGCGGCCGCCCTGGTCCTCGTCGTGGCCGGTGACGCCGGAGATCTTGTTGAGCGCACTTTCGACCGCAAGGTCGACCATGCTCTGGATGAGGCGCAGGTCGTCGCCATTGGCGGGGGCGGAGCGGGCATAGTAGCCGGATTTCTGTACCATCGAGCGTTCGGCGCCAAGAAGCGCGGCGAACTGCTTGGAGAACCAGTTGCCGACATTGATGGTGTCGATCTTCACATGGCCGAAAGCGTCGCGCTTGACCGTGTCGCCGGCCGCCTCGCGTTCGGCAACGATCGCGTCGAGGCAGGCGCCTTCACTGACGAACAGCGTCACGAAGCCGGCGCGGTCCATGATTGCGCGCAGGCGCGCCGCCTCCGATTCGAGATCGAACTTCATCTCCGGCAGATAGAGGCCGTCGATGTTCTTCAGCTGCTCGTTCATCATGAAGCCGTCGACATAGTCCTTGCCGCCGGACAGTTGCATATAGGCGCGTGCCGTCGCCGCGGTCAGCCAACCGCAATGGCGGCCCATCACCTCGTGGACGACGAGGGTGCGCGGGGCGGCGCTCTGCTCGTTGCTGACATGGTCGAAAAAGCGCGCGCCGTATTCGGCGGCCGTCCAGGCGCCGAGCGTCTGGCGGATCGGCACCACGTCGTTGTCGACGGTCTTTGGCAGGCCGACTACGGTAAGGTCGTAACCATTTGCGCCAAGATAGGCGGCAAGATCGGCCGCGGTCGTGTTGGTGTCGTCGCCGCCGATCGTGTGCAGAATGCTGATGCCGTCGGCCGCCAGCCTGTCGGCCGCCACGCGAAGCGGGTTGTCGCCTTCCTTGACCAGACCGCGTTTCACGCAGTCGGCGGCATTGGTGAGCTTCACACGGCTGTTGCCGATGGGAGAACCGCCATGGCGGTGGAGAAGGTGGGCCTTCTCACGCATCTCTTTCGTAATCTCGATGCGGTCGGCCAAAAGCAGGCCCTGATAGCCGGAACGATAGGCGACGAGCTCGTAGTCGGGTGCGATGTCCGTATAGCGCTCGATCAGGCCGCCGACAGCAGATGAAAGGCAAGGTGCGAGCCCGCCCGCCGTCAGCATTGCGACTTTCTTCTTGGCCATGTTTCCTCCTCGGGGTTTCGGCAAAGGGGTAACCGGAACGCAGATCGCGTTTCAAGGTCCTCGGTCAAAGATACCCCGTGATCTAGCGCAAATCGGGTGGAAGTAAAATGACAGGCCTGTGGATCGCGCGCATGGCTTCGAGACTCGACGGAAGCTCATAGGCCAGCGCGCGAATTCGATTGCGATTTACGGTTATATGATTTATTGAGGGGCCATCACAAATTCGTCATTCCAATGACGTTTGGCGCGGGCAGCCGCTTGCAATTTGCCACCACATCTGGCCATGCTCGGTGGTGGAAAGGGAACAATCGCACTCATGACAGTTTGGGATAGCCTCCTCAAGATCGTCGCGACCACCGGCAATGCGCTTGCGGGCGTTGTCGAGGCGGTCCGAACCCTCTTCGAGGGCGATCCGGAAACGCGTCGCAGGGTTGCCTTCTCGGTTGCCATGATCGCCCTTTCGGCGAAGATGGCGAAGGCAGACGGCATCGTGAGCGAGGCCGAGGTCGCGGCCTTTCGCGATATCTTCAAATTCCCGGCGGACCAGGCGAAGAACGTCGCCCGGCTCTATAACCTCGCACGTCAGGACGTGGCTGGGTTCGAGGCCTATGCGGAGAAGATGGCTTCGCTTTGCGCCTCCTGCGAGCGCAATTGCCCCATTCTCGAGGATATCGTCGACGGGCTGTTCCATATCGCCAAGTCCGATGGCGTCGTGCACGAGAAGGAGCTCGCCTTTCTGCTGCGAGTCGCCGAGATCTTCAGGATGGACGAGGCGCGCTTTCAACGCATGATGGCGCGTCACGTTCATGCCGACGGTCGCGATCCCTATCAGGTACTCGGCGTTTCGCCGAAGGACGATTTCACCGAGATCCGCAAGCGTTATCGCGTGCTCGTTTCGGAGAACCATCCGGACATGCTGGTTGCGCGCGGCGTGCCGGAGGAATTTCATGCCATTGCCAATGATCGTATGGCCGCGCTGAATGCGGCCTACGAGGCGATCGAGAGAGAACGCCGCGCCGCATGACATCGACGAGCTGCGATTTCGCCGGAGCCCGTTTCGTGCCGTCACCCAACCATGGGGAGCGCGCGGGCGGGCGCGGGCCGGATATGATCCTCCTCCATTACACCGGCATGGAGACGGCGGCTTCGGCGCTCGACTGGCTCTGTCGCGAGGAAAGCCAGGTCTCCTGTCATTATTTCGTGCATGAGGACGGTCGCGTCGACCAGCTCGTGTCGGAGGGTCGCCGTGCCTGGCATGCGGGCAAGAGCTTGTGGAAGGGCGAGTCCGACGTCAATTCCCGTTCGATCGGTATCGAGATCGCGAATCCCGGCCATCCCGGCGGGCTGCCGGATTTCCCGCAAGCGCAGGTCTCAGCGGTCATCCATTTGTGTCGAGATTGTGGCGCACGCTGGCGAATCGCCCCCGAAAGGGTGCTTGCCCATAGCGATGTGGCGCCGATTCGCAAGGTCGATCCGGGAGAAAAATTCCCCTGGAATGAGCTCTTTCGACAGGGGGTCGGTCACTGGGTCGAACCGGCACCGGTCGGCGGCGGGCGCTTCTTCCAGCGCGGCGATCGCGGACAGCCGGTGGAGGCACTGCAATCGATGCTCTCGCTTTACGGCTATGGCATTGAAGTCACGGGCAATTTCTGCGAGCAGACCGAAGGCGTCGTGGCCGCTTTTCAACGGCATTTCCGGCAATCGCGGGTGGACGGGATCGCAGACATCTCCACCATAGATACGCTACACCGCCTGCTGGCCGCACTGCCGAAATTCAGCGCATAGGTTGCAATCTGCGATCGCACTAAATTAGCGCCTTCGACGACTTTATGCACAAATTGTTCGCCTTGCCACATGTTTACCATGATGGGGGGGTCATTTTCGCCGCGTCAACCGCAGGGGACGCAGGCAGAAGACCGGGGACCTTGCCAACGAAATCGATCGGGAAATCGGTCGTGACGGTGGGGTGCGCCGTCCGGCCAGTTCCCCAGACCGGAGACTCCAAACTACATGAGAATATCGTCTGTTGCTGCGGTGGCGGCATGCTTTGGCATGTTCGTTGCCGGGATGGGTACGTCGTATGCAGGGGGTGTCGACCGAGCCATCAAAACCTCGTCCCTGAAGTCCGTTACCAGGACTGCAGGATTTCCCACACCATCCCTTTCGCCGAAATCGCAATATAAGGTCCTCATCCATTCCTACGCCAAGGAATATGGCGTTCCCATCGATCTCGCCCATGCCGTCGTCGAGGTCGAAAGCAACTTCAATGCGAAAGCACGGGGCAGGGCCGGTGAGATCGGGCTCATGCAGATCAAACCCGCCACCGCCCGCATGATGGGCTATTCCGGCTCGGCCAAAGGGCTCTACGATCCGGAAACCAACATCAAGTTCGGCATGATGTATCTGGCCAAGGCGCAGGAGCTTTCGGACGGCAGCACTTGCGGCACAATCCTGAAATACAATGCAGGCCACGGCGCTAAGCGGATGAACCCCGTTTCGAGGGCGTATTGCGGCAAGGTCAAGAAGATCCTGGATTAACCGTCGGTTGAGATCGATGCAGCTCGTTGCGAAGCCGACCGGCTGAATGTCTCCTTTGGTCGACCGTGATTCAAGGACATGGACCTGCAGCAATCCAAGGCGCTGCAGCGACCTTTGCGCGCCTGAGAAAACCCGCGGCGCTGTCGGATCGGCCGCGGTGCAGGAGGTAGCCGGATAGGTCTCGCGTTCCGGTGTACCGTTGAAAATCCACATGCTATTCCCGCAGCGAAGCAATCGGGGAAGCGCATGTCGGAAAGCTTTGATTTCGTCGTGGTCGGCAAAGGCATGATGGGTGCGACGGCGGCGCGTCACCTCAGCCTGGCCGGCGCCAGCGTTGCGCTCGTCGGACCGGACGAACCAGAGGACTGGGCAAGTCACGGCGGCGTGTTCGCCAGCCACTACGACAATGCCCGCATCACCCGCACGATCGATACGGACCCGGTCTGGGCGCGTCTTGCCCGCCGCTCGATCGTTCGCTATCCGGAAATCGCGGATGCGAGCGGGATGGATTTCTATTTCGAGAGCGGTTGCCTGATCGCGGCGCCGGCTCCCGGCGGCGATTTCGATTATCTCGAGAAGGTCGAGCGTGCCCGCGACAGGCTGGGCGTGGAAGCGCCGCTGATCGGCGGCGGGGCACTCGCGGAGCGCTTCCCCTGGTTCCGTTTCCCGGCCGGCCATGCGGGCGTCCACGAGGCAAGCGGCGCAGGCTATATCAATCCGCGTGCATTGGTTCGCGCCCAGACCAGGGCGGCGGAAAGACAGGGTGCTCGGATCATCCGCTGCGAAGTGGTATCAGTCTCGGAAGAGGCGGAGCAGGTGCTCGTGACCACCGCCGACGGCCAGGCTATCAAGGCGCGCCGCGTGCTTGTCGCCGCCGGCGGGTTTTCGCTTTCGACGGCTTTGCTGTCGAAGCCGATCTGTCTTGCCGTCAAGGCGCGCACCGTCTTGTTTGCCGAGGTCGGTGAAGACGATCTTCCTGCTTTCGAAGGCATGCCGTCGCTGATCGTCGCGGCGCCGGAGCAGGATAAAAGCTATTACCTGCTGCCACCCGTTGCCTATGCCGACGGCAAACACTACATCAAGATTGGCGGCGACCCGACCGATCGGGTGCTTGCGGGCGAGCCGGCGGTCCGGGACTGGTTCCGCAGCGGAGGCAGCGCCGAAGCGGCCTCCCACCTGTACGGGCTGCTCGGCGAGGCGATGCCGGCGTTCACGCCGGTTTCGACCCATTTTTCTCCTTGCGTTACGTCGTTCACCCGGCACGGCTATCCCTATATCGGCTTTGCCGGCGACCGCATCGCCGTTCTGGCGGGCGGCAACGGCCAGGCCGCCAAGAGCTCCGACGAGATCGGCAGGCTTGGGGCAATGCTCGCCATGGAAGGCCGCCTGAATGCAAACGAGTACGAGACCGATTTCGCCGTCGCATTTCAGTGAGCCGGCGATCAATCGGCAGAAGGCGCGATTTTTCTGGCGCTTGTCGGCCTGGTCGGTTAATGAGCCTCTGCCAGTTGGCCGGGCAGCCGCGCCCCGCAAGCGCCGAAAGGCCGCGGGGTGAGGAAAGTCCGGGCTCCACGGAAACACGGTGCCGGATAACGTCCGGCGGGGGTGACCCCAGGGAAAGTGCCACAGAAAGCAAACCGCTCCGCTTCGCGGAGTAAGGGTGAAAGGGTGGGGTAAGAGCCCACCGCGGACATGGCAACATGGACGGCACGGCAAACCCCACCGGGAGCAAGACCGAATAGGGATGACACGGGCGCGCAAGCGCCCAGCCGGTTTCCAGGCCCGTCATCCGGGTGGGTTGCACGAGGCTGCGCGCAAGCGCAGCCCCAGATGAATGGCTGCCACGTTCCGTTTCCTTCGGGAGGCGGGGCCATACAGAACCCGGCTTACAGGCCAACTGGCGATTTTTTCTTCCGTATCAGTTTCGGGCGCGGGTCCGCGGAACGGGTGGCGCTTCTTTTTCAAGCGTCAGAGAGGAACCGCGGCCGCTCCTTAAGGTTTGCCTGCGGCGCAGGCCAATTCCGATCTCGTCCCGGTGCTTGTCAGCAGCCGCATTTCCTCGGGATTCCAACGGATTAGGGGTACCCTCGTAACCCTTTATTAAACTTAACGACCTATCAATATTTGATCATTCAGGAGGCTGATTTCGGCCTTATCCCATTGACGCCCATATGGTCCCATGTTATCCCATAATGGTACTGCGCAAGGGCCGCGTCGTGGCCCGTCATCGCGAAATTCGAGGTCTCCTTCTTCGGAGGGTTCAGGCGGATGCGCTCGTGTCCGGCGGGGATGTTTTGCGTGCGCAGGCGGGTATTCGTGCGGGTCGATGACTGTGACCCGTCAATCGGGGGCGGCCGTTTCGCGTCATGAACCGCTTCTTGTCACATGCGACGAACCGGATCGATGCCAAGGGGCGGGTCTCCGTGCCTTCGGCCTTCCGCGCCGTGCTTTCGGAGGCGGGCGTGCGGGAGTTATATTGTTTCCAGGATTTCGTCTTTCCGGCGATCAGCGTCGGTGGGCCGGAGCTTCTGGACCGGTTCGAGAGGCAGATGGCGGTCGAGGATCCGTTTTCGGATGCGGCCAATCAGATGTCGCTCCTCGTTCATGGGGGCGGCGTCTTCTTGAAGCTCGACCCGGAGGGTCGGCTGATGGTCACGGATTTCATCCGCGACTTCACCGGCATTTCGACGGAGGTGACCTTCGTCGGGCGGGGCGATCATTTTCAGCTCTGGGAGCCGCAGGCGTTTGCGAGGGCGCAGGCGGAGGCCCGGGAAGGGCGCAAGCAGCGGGGGTTGCGCCCGGGTTAGTGTGGAGAGGCGGAATGGTGGCGGATCAAGGCGACAGGACTTCTGAAGCCGATGGCGGACCGGTTCGTCACATTCCCGTCATGCTCGCCGAGGTGCTGGCGGCGCTCGAGCCGGCGCCCGGCAAGGTCATTCTCGACGGCACCTTCGGCGCGGGCGGCTACACCTCGGCGCTCCTCGATGCGGGTGCGGATGTGATTGCGCTCGACCGCGATCCGACCGCGATCGCTGCCGGGCAGGCCATGGCGGCCGCGGCCGGCGGGCGGCTCAAGCTTGTTCATTCGCGGTTTTCCGAACTGGCGGGGCATGCGCCGGACGAAGGGCTCGACGGCGTCGTGCTCGACATCGGCGTCTCGTCCATGCAGATCGACGAGGCTGAGCGCGGCTTTTCGTTCCAGAAAAAGGGCCCGCTCGACATGCGCATGTCGGCGAGCGGCGTGACCGCCGCCGACGTCGTCAATCGCGCCAAGGTTTCCGATCTCATCCGCATCTTCGGCTTTCTTGGCGAAGAAAAGCAGGCCGGCCGCATCGCCCGGGCGATCGAGAAGCGCCGTACCGAGCAGCCTTTCGAGACGACTCGCGACCTTGCGGGCCTCATCGAAACAGTCGTGCCGCGCAAGGCCAAGGACAAGATCCATCCCGCAACGCGGGTCTTCCAGGCGCTGCGCATCTTCGTCAATGACGAGCTCGGCGAGCTTGCCAACGCGCTCTTTGCCGCCGAGCGCGTGCTGAAACCCGGCGGACGTCTCGTCGTCGTCACTTTCCATTCGCTCGAAGACAGGATCGTCAAGGCCTTCTTCCAGGATCGCGCGGGCAAGGCGGGCGGCTCCCGGCATATGCCGATGGTGGCGGCGCGTGTCGCAACCTTCACGCCAGTCGGCAAGTCTATGATCGCGGCCAGTGACGAGGAAGCCTCCCGCAATCCGCGCGCCCGATCTGCCAAGCTCAGGGCCGGCATCCGCACGGAGGCGCCGTCGCCGGGTAGCGATCCATCCATTTTCAATCTACCGGAACTGGCGAGTCTTGCGAGGTTAGGGGGCTAAGTAGCGATGCTGAGAACGATCGATATCGTCCTGATCGTCATCATGACGGCCGCCGCTGCGGTCACCTACACGATCAAGCATCAGGCCGAGAACAAGCTTGAAGAAGTCCGCAAGCTCGACGCGGCGATCAAGCTCGAAGAGGATACGATCGACCTGCTCAAGGCCGATTGGGCGCTCTTGACCCAGCCGAACCGCCTGGAACGGCTCGTGGCGGCCTTTGCCTCGGACCTGCAGCTTGCACCGACACCATCCACGCAACTCGCTCAACCTGAGGAGCTGCCGATGTTGCGGGCCGATCTGCCGCGGCCGGAGGGGGAGGAGGCGCCGGAAGACGGCATCGCCGCCGTTATTCAGGCCGACAATATCAACACAGGCTCGGTGGCGCACTGATGTCCTTTCTCTCCCGGATAATGCTGCTGAAAAGCAAGGCGCACTTCTCCGCCGGGGGCAACAATCGCGCTCCCGAGACGGGTCTCAACGTCACCTTCCAGGGGACCCGCAAAAAGAGTGCCAGCCAGGCGAAGAGCCGCGTGGCGATCATCATCGCCAGCTTCGGCATCGTCTATGCGGTGATCGGCGGCCGACTGGTGCAATACGGCATGGCGCAGCCCGAGACGGTTTCCTCGATCGGCCGCGCCGACAGCCTGATGGCGTCTCGTCCCGATCTCCTCGACCGCAACGGAGAAATCCTGGCGACCGATATCCGCACGGTCTCGCTTTATGCCGAGCCGCACAAGATCGTCGACGCCGACGAGGCTATCGAGCGCCTGGCGACCGTGCTGCCCGATCTCAATGCGCGCGAGATCTACCACAAGCTGAAGTCGAATTCGCGCTTTCAATGGCTGCGCCGCCAGCTGACTCCGAAGCAGCAGAGCGAGATCCTGGCGCTCGGCATTCCGGGCATCGGCTTCCGGCCGGAGAAGCGCCGCTTCTATCCCGGCGGCCCGACCGCCTCCCACATCGTCGGCCACGTCAATATCGACAATCGCGGCATCGCCGGCATGGAGCGCTATATCGACAATCAGGGTCTTGCCGATCTGGCCGCCATCGGCTTGACCAGCGACGCCAAGCTCGAGCCGGTCAGGCTCTCGATCGACCTGCGCGTCCAGAACATCGTGCGCGACGTCATCGCCGCCGGCATGAAGAACTACGAGGCGATCGCGGCGGGCGCGGTCGTTCTCAACGCTCGCACCGGCGAAGTGCTGGCCATGGCCTCGGTGCCGGATTACGACCCGAACAATCCGGCCGAAGGTGCCGAAGAGGGCTGGATGAACCGCATGTCGAACGGCACGTTCGAAATGGGCTCCACCTTCAAGACCTTCACCATCGCGATGGGCCTTGATTCCGGCAAGGTGACGCTCAACGACAGTTTCGACGCGACGGCGCCGATCCGCATCGGCGGTTTCACCATCAAGGATTTCCACGGCAAGCGCCGCGTGCTGACCGTGCCGGAAATCTTCCAATATTCGTCGAACATCGGCACGGCCAAGATCGCCGACCTCGTCGGCATTCCGGGTCACCAGGAATTCCTGACGCGCCTGGGCCTGCTGACGAAGCTTCCGACGGAGCTTCCGGAGGTGAAGGCGCCGTCGCAGCCGCGCGAATGGAAGAAGATCCACTCGATCACCATCTCCTTCGGCCACGGCGTCTCGACCACGCCGCTGCAGACAGCCGTTGCGGGTGCCGCCCTCGTCAATGGCGGCAAGCTCATCCCGCCGACCTTCCTGCCGCGCACGGAAGAGGAGGCGAACAATCTCGCAAGCGTGGTGGTCAAGAACAGCACCAGCGACGACATGCGTTATCTCTTGCGCTGGAACGGCATTGCGGGCTCGGGCAAGCGGGCGCTCGTCCCCGGCTTCAATGTCGGCGGCAAGACCGGAACGGCCGACAAGGTCGTCAATGGTCGTTACGCCCACGACCAGAACTTCAACGCCTTTCTCGCGGCTTTTCCGATCTACGACCCGCAATATGTGGTGCTGACCTTCATCGATGCGCCGAAGACCGGCGAAGGGGGGGGGCGGACGTCCGGCTCGAACGCCGCACCGATGGTGCGCGACATCATCAGCCGCTCCGCGCCGCTTCTCGGGGTCGAGCCGAAATTCGGAGAAGACGGTTCTGCCTTGCTTGTGTCTTATTGACCGTGAAATGAGAATGCGGACGATTCGTCATCCGCTGCCTGGTTCCTGAAATCGAAGCCGATCCGGGATCAACCATGCGGCGATTCAAGGTGTTACAGCGACCCGTTGCGTTTTCAAAGACATGCACGCGGTGGGTCGATATCGATGTGAGACAGGCGGTTCATGAAGATCAGGGACCTGGCGGGACCAAACTTCCCGGAACTTTCGGCGCAACTGAAGGATGAGTCGGCAAATGTCGAGATTTCCGGACTGACGGCCGACAGCCGGCAGGTGAAGCCGGGCGATCTGTTCGTCGCCGTTGCCGGGACTAAGGCGAATGGGACCGCCTATATCGCCGACGCGATCTCGCGCGGCGCGGCGGCGGTCGTCGCTGCCGATCCCCATGCGGATGCTGGTGTCCCGGTCTTCACGCTCTCGGAGCCGCGCCGCTTTCTGGCGCAGGGCGCCGCCGCCTTCTATGGGCGTCAGCCCGAGACCATGGTCGCGGTGACGGGAACCGCAGGCAAGACCTCGGTCGCTTCCTTCACACGCCAAATCTGGGCGCATTCCGGTCTTCCGGCGGCGATGATCGGGACGACCGGCGTCATAGCGCCAGGCCGTAACGCGTACGGATCGCTCACCACGCCGGATCCGGTGTCGCTGCACGGGCTGCTCGCCGAGCTTGCCGATGCCGGTGTCACCCATGCGGCCATGGAAGCATCGAGCCACGGGCTCGACCAGAACCGGCTGGATGGGGTCAGGCTCGCGGCCGCGGCCTTCACAAATCTCGGCCGCGATCATATGGACTACCATCCAACAGTCGAGCACTACATGGCGTCGAAGATGCGCCTTTTCGAGGCGCTCCTGCCGAAGGGCTCACCGGCGGTGATCTTCGCCGACGATCAATGGTCGGCGGCGGCGATCGCCGCTGCCCGCAAGGCAGGTCACGACGTGCGCACCGTCGGACGCAATGGCGAGTTCCTCGCCCTGAAGCGCGTCGAGCACTTTCGCCACAAGCAGTCGGCGGAGGTGCATGTCGGCGACGACATCTTCGAAGTCCACGTGCCGCTCGCCGGCGATTTCCAGGTGGCCAATGCGCTTGTCGCCGCCGGTCTCGCCATGTCCACGGGAATTCCCGCCGCGGCTGCGTTCGCTGCGCTCGAAAAGCTGCAGGGCGCATCGGGCCGGCTGGAACTTGTCGGCCAGACCAAGGACGGCGCGCTTGCTTATGTGGACTATGCGCACAAGCCCGACGCGCTGCAGAACGTGCTCGATTCGGTGCGCCCCTTCACGACCGGGCGGGTCATTCTCGTCTTCGGCTGTGGTGGCGACCGCGACAAGGGCAAGCGGCCGATCATGGGCGAAATCGCCAGCCGGCTTGCCGATGTCGTCATCGTCACCGACGACAATCCCCGCTCGGAGGTGCCGGAGGCAATCCGCGCCGAGATCATGGCCGGTGCCAAGGGTGCGACCGAGATCGGCGACCGCGCCGAGGCGATCCGCGCTGCGGTCGGCATGCTGACGACCGGCGACACGCTGATCGTCGCCGGCAAGGGGCATGAGGAGGGGCAGACGATCGGTTCCGTGACGCTGCCGTTCTCGGACCATGCGGAATTGCTGAAGGCCCTCGGAGGACTATGACTTGAACTGGCTCTGGACAAGCAGCGATCTTCTGGCGGCGATGAACGGCCGGCCGGTCGGTACCCTGCCGGAAGGCATCGTCGGGATCTCGATCGACAGCCGCACGATCGGCGAGGGCGAAGCCTTTTTCGCGATCAAGGGCGATCGCGTCGACGGCCACGACTATGCCGGCATCGCGCTTGCCAACGGCGCTGCGCTGCTCGTCGTCAGCGAAGCCAAGATCCCGGCGCTCGGACGGCTGATCGCGCCGATGATCGTCGTCGACGACGTGCTCGAGGCAATGATCCGGCTCGGCTGCGCGGCGCGCGACCGCAGCGCCGCGAAGGTTATCGCCGTCACCGGCTCCGTCGGCAAAACCACGACCAAGGAAATGCTCCGGCACGTTCTGGCGCCCCTTGGGCGCGTGCATGCATCGGTCGCCTCCTTCAACAATCACTGGGGCGTGCCGCTGACGCTCGCCCGCATGCCGGAGGCGACCGATTTCGGCATCTTCGAAATCGGCATGAACCATCCCGACGAAATCCGTCCGTTAACGCGGATGGTGCGTCCGCATGTGGCGCTCGTCACGAGCATTGCCGCTGCCCATCTCGGCAATTTTTCAAGCCTCGACGAGATCGCTTCGGCGAAGGCGGAGATATTCGAGGGCGTCGTCGGAGGCGGTCATGCCGTCATCAACCGCGACACACCGCACTATGACCTGCTCGAAATGGCGGCCCAGGCGGCGGGCGTCAGCCATATCCACTCTTTCGGCGCCAATCCGAAGGCCGACTATCGTCTGGTCGAGTTTGCCGGCGGTGCCGAAGGCTCCGTGCTCTGGGCGGGCATAGGCGGCAGGACGCTGGAGGTCGCGATGGGTGCGCCCGGCCGCCATATCGCCGAGAATGCGCTGGCGGTGATCGCCGCGGCCGAACTCGCCGGGGCGGACATCGAGCGTGTCGTCGCCGCGCTGGCGACCATGCGGCCGGAAAAGGGCAGGGGCGTGCGGCACCGTCTGGGGATCGGCACAGGCCATATGACGCTGATCGACGAAAGCTACAACGCCAATCCCGCGTCGATGCAGGCGGCGATCGCACTCTTGCGCGATGCCGAACCGGCGCCCGGCGGGCGACGTATCGCGATCCTCGGCGACATGCTGGAGATGGGCGAGCATGCCGCCGAAGTACATGCCGGCCTCGCGGCGCCGGTCGTCGAGGCTGGCATTGCCGACGTCTGGCTCGCCGGACCGGCAATGGCGCATCTGCGCGATGCCCTGCCGCCGGAGATTTCCGTGGTCTATCGAGAATCGGTCGGCGACCTCTCATCCTATGCGGTCGGCGCGGTCGCTGCCGGCGACGTCGTGATGGTCAAGTCCTCGAAGGGCACCGGCTGCGGGCAGATCGTCGAAGCGCTTCGTGCCGCCTATCCCGAACAGACGGCCGAGACGGGGGAAGCTTAGGGGCTTTGCCACTGCTTTCGTGCTGGTGGATAGAGCGCTCGGCCAGGGGAAATGGTCTTAACATAGTTGAACGCAAGCGGGTATCGTCTATCAGATGATTCTGTCGGACGATGTCCGGTTACAAACCTTTTGGGGAAAGTCCCTTATGCTGATCTGGCTCGTGGACCTGGCGGACCACCTTCAATTCTTCAACCTCTTTCGCTACATCACCTTCCGCACGGGCGCAGCTCTCTTCACCTCGGCCCTGATCGTGTTCCTGTTCGGCCCGGCGATGATCGATTCCTTACGCATCCGCCAGGGCAAGGGCCAGCCGATCCGTGCCGACGGGCCGCAGACGCACTTCAAGAAGGCCGGCACGCCCACCATGGGCGGCCTGATGATCCTCGCGGGCATCGTCGGCTCTTCGCTGCTCTGGGCAGACCTTTCGAGCGTCTATGTCGTGTCGACGCTTCTGGTGACGCTCGGCTTCGGCGCCATCGGTTTCTATGACGATTATCTCAAGGTCACGAAGCAATCGGACAAGGGCTTTTCCGGCAAGGCGCGGCTCGGCATCGAATTCGTGATCGCCTCGATTGCCGTCTTCTTCATGATGCGGGCGGCGCTTTCCGCCGGCAGCGCCGGTTCCACCTTCGGCTCGTCAGTGACATTCCCCTTCTTCAAGGACCTGATGCTCAATCTCGGCTATTTCTTCGTGCTGTTCGGTGGCTTCGTGATCGTCGGGGCGGGTAATGCCGTGAACCTGACGGACGGTCTCGATGGGCTTGCGATCGGGCCGGTGATGATCGCATCCGCAGCCTTCGGCCTGATCGCCTATCTGGCCGGTAATGCCGTCTTCGCCAACTATCTGCAGATCCATTTCGTGCCGGGCACCGGCGAGCTTGCGGTGATTCTCGGCGCGGTCATTGGTGCGGGCCTCGGCTTTCTCTGGTTCAATGCGCCGCCGGCGGCGATCTTCATGGGCGACACCGGTTCGCTCGCGCTCGGCGGTCTGATCGGCACCGTCGCCGTCGCCACCAAGCACGAAATCGTCATGATCATCATCGGCGGCCTCTTCGTCATCGAGACGCTGTCGGTCATCATCCAGGTCTTCTGGTTCAAACGCACCGGCCGCCGCGTCTTCCTGATGGCGCCGATCCATCACCATTTCGAGAAGAAGGGCTGGACGGAGAGCCAGGTCGTGATCCGTTTCTGGATCATCGCCGTCATCCTGGCCATGGTCGGTCTTTCCACCCTGAAGCTCAGGTGAGCGGCGATGATACCGGTCACCACATTCAAGGGCAGGAAGGTCGCACTCTTCGGATTGGGCGGTTCGGGGCTGGCGACGGCCCGGGCGCTGGTTGCCGGCGGCGCGGAGGTTGCCGCCTGGGACGACAATCCCGACAGCGTCGCCAAGGCCGCCGCGGCCGGCATTGCGACGATGGACCTGCACGGAGCGGACTGGCCGGCCATCACCGCCCTCGTGCTTTCGCCCGGCGTGCCGCTGACGCATCCGAAGCCGCATTGGAGCGTTGATCTTGCTCGTCAGGCGGGCGTGGAGATCATCGGCGATGTCGAGCTTTTCGTGCGCGAGCGCCGAGCACATGCGCCCGATTGCCCGTTCATCGCGATCACCGGCACCAACGGCAAATCGACGACGACGGCGCTGATCGCGCATATCCTGAAGACGAGCGGGCGCGACACGCAGCTCGGCGGCAATATCGGCACGGCGGTGCTGACGCTCGATCCGCCAGAGGCCGGACGCTTCTATGTGGTCGAGTGCTCCTCCTACCAGATCGACCTTGCGCCGACGCTTGATGCGACGGCCGGCATCCTGCTCAACCTGACGCCCGATCACCTGGATCGGCACGGCACCATGCAGCACTATGCCGATATCAAGGAGCGGCTGGTGGCGGGAAGCGGCACCGCCATCGTCGGCGTCGACGACAGTTTCTCGAGCCTGGTCGCCGACCGGGTCGAGCGGGCCGGCACGAAGGTCGCGCGAATCTCGCGCCGCCATGCGCTTGCGGACGGCATCTATGCAGAAGGCTCGCAATTGATGCGGGCTCACGGGGGCACGGCCGTGCTCGTCACCGATCTTTCCGGCATTGAGACGCTGCGCGGCGGGCACAATGCCCAGAACGCCGCTGCGGCCGTTGCCGCTTGCCTCGCCGTCGGGGTCGACGAGAAGGAGATCGTGGAGGGGCTTACGACCTTCCCGGGTCTCAAGCACCGGATGCAGCCAGTCGCGAGGATGGGCGAAGTCGTTTTCGTCAACGACAGCAAGGCGACGAATGCCGAT
This sequence comes from Sinorhizobium sojae CCBAU 05684, assembly GCF_002288525.1. Lineage (NCBI taxonomy): Bacteria > Pseudomonadati > Pseudomonadota > Alphaproteobacteria > Hyphomicrobiales > Rhizobiaceae > Sinorhizobium > Sinorhizobium sojae. The sequence goes on along the minus strand of NZ_CP023067.1, from coordinate 2,185,506 downwards.
GCGGCCGCGCCCGCGCTTTCGAGCTATGAGCGGATCTATTGGATTGCAGGGGGGCTTCCGAAGGAGGGCGGCATTACCTCACTGGCGCCATTTTTCCCGAAAATCGCCAAGGCCTACCTGATCGGCGAGGCGGCGCCGGCCTTCGCCGCGACACTCGGCGAGGCGGTGCCCTACGAGATTTCCGGGACGCTCGAGAAAGCGGTGGCGCATGCGGCGGCGGATGCGGCGCGGGATCCGCAAGGTTTTGCGGCCGTGATGCTTTCCCCGGCTTGCGCAAGCTTCGACCAGTACAAGAATTTCGAGGTGCGGGGAGATGCCTTCGTCGGCCATGTGGCGGCGCTCGAAGGTGTGGCCATGCTCATCTGACGGCCGCGAGGAGGGGAGCGGCAGTCGAGCGGTTTTTGGACGGGCGCGCAGGCGCCGGAAAAGGGGACAGACAGATGGTAAGCCGAGCCGAACGTGGCCCCGTGGCCGACTGGTTCTGGACGATAGACAGGCTCTTTCTGGCGACCTTCGTTCTGCTGATGGGGGTCGGGTTCATGCTCTCCTTTGCGGCCAGCCCTCCGGTTGCCGAGAGGCTCGGCCTCGACAGCTTCCACTTCGTCAAGCGCCACGCGGTGTTCCTGTTTCCCTCGCTTGCGGTGATGATCGGCATTTCCTTCCTCTCTCCGCGGCAGGTGAGGCGGGTGGCGATCATTCTGCTCGGCGCTTCGCTCGCGATGATGGTCCTCGTCCTGTTCGTCGGACAGGAGGTCAAGGGATCGCTGCGGTGGATCTCGATCGCCGGCATTTCGATCCAGCCGTCGGAGTTCATGAAGCCCGCCTTCGTGGTCGTCTGCGCCTGGCTTTTCGCCGAGCACGCCAAACAGCCGGAAATCCCCGGCAATCTTTTGTCCATCCTCCTGTTCGGCATCGTTGGTGTGCTGCTCGTCGCCCAGCCGGACCTTGGCCAGACGGTGCTGACCGCAACGGTGTGGGGCGGCATGTTCTTCATGGCCGGCATGCCGTGGCTCTGGATCATCGTGCTTGCCGCCCTGGCGATGGGCGGCTTCTTCGCCGCCTATACCGTGCTGCCGCACGTCGCAGGCCGTATCGACCGGTTCCTCACCGGCGAGGGCGACACCTTCCAGGTGGACACGGCGCGCGAGGCGATCATTCGCGGCGACTGGTTCGGCCGCGGCCCGGGCGAGGGCATGGTCAAGCGCATCATCCCCGACAGCCACACCGACTTCGTTTTTTCCGTGGCGGCGGAAGAGTTCGGCATCCTCTTCTGCATGATCATCGTGATGATCTTTGCCTTCCTGGTGATGCGCGGCCTCAACCATGCCTTCCGCGAACGCAACGACTTCAACAGGTTTGCCGTCGCCGGCCTGGTGCTGCAGATCGGTATCCAGTCGCTGATCAATATCGGCGTCAACCTCGAACTGCTGCCGGCGAAGGGCATGACCCTTCCGCTGATTTCCTATGGCGGCTCGTCGATGGTGGCTATCTGCGTGACGGCCGGTTTCATCCTGGCCCTGACGCGGCATCGGCCGGAAAAGCGCGCGGTCGAGCGCAGCCTCTTCCGATCCGGCGTCGGGGTCCCGGCGGAGTAGGACATGGATATGGGCTACGACAAGGGCATCGTTCTTCTGGCCGCCGGCGGCACCGGCGGACATCTCTTTCCCGCGGAAGCGCTGGCGCATGAGCTGAAGACCGGCGGCTATTCCGTGCATCTGGTGACCGATAGCCGCGCCGAGCGCTACGCCGGCAAATTCCCGGCGGACGAGATCCATGTCGTGCCGTCCGCGACGATCGGCTCGAAGAATCCGGTCAAGCTGGCGCGGTCGCTTTGGAAGCTCTGGACGGGCTTGCGGGCCGCGCGGCGGCTGATTACGCGGCTCAAGCCGCGCGCCGTGGTCGGCTTCGGCGGCTATCCGACGGTGCCGCCGCTGCTCGCCGCGACCCAGATGGGTGTCCCCTCGCTAATCCACGAGCAGAACGCCGTCATGGGCCGCGCCAACCGAATGCTGGCTTCGCGGGTGCAGGCGGTTGCGGGCGGGTTCCTCCAGGAAGGCGTCGGAGCCTTTTCCATGAAGACCGTGACGACGGGGAACCCGGTTCGCCCGGCCGTACTGGAGGCGGCCACGTCCCCCTATGCGGCTTCCGGCGACGGGCTGTTCCATCTCGTCGTTTTCGGCGGCAGCCAGGGTGCGCAATTTTTCTCCAAAGCGGTGCCGCAGGCGATCTGCCGCCTCGACGACGGGCAGCGCCAACGGCTCAAGGTGACGCAGCAGGCGCGCCCGGAGGACCGGGAAGGGGTGATCTCCGCCTATGAGAAGCTTGGCATTCGGGCCGAGGTTTCCCCGTTCTTCTCGGACATGGCTGCGCGGCTCGCTTCGGCGCATCTCGTCGTCTGCCGCTCCGGCGCTTCGACCGTCTCCGAGCTTTCCGCCATCGGCCGGCCATCGATTCTCGTGCCCTATCCCTATGCGCTCGATCACGACCAGGCAGCGAACGCCGCGACCCTTGCGGCCAAGGGCGGGGCGCAGGTGATCGCGCAGGCGGAACTCGGCGCCGAGCGCTTCGGCAAGCTTCTCTCCGACGCGATGAACAATCCAGAGGGACTGGCCGACATGGCGGCAAAGGCCCGCGAGACAGGCAAGCCGGAGGCGGCGCGCTTGCTTGCATCCTTGGTAGAGGCTATTGCCAGCGGTTCGACAGTCGCGAAATTCAAGGAAACACGCTCATGAAAATGCCGAGGACGATCGGGCTCGTACACTTCATCGGTATCGGCGGCATCGGCATGAGCGGAATTGCCGAGGTGTTGCATAATCTCGGTCACCGCGTTCAAGGCTCCGACCAGGCCGACAACGCCAATGTCCAGCGCCTGCGCGAGAAGGGCATCGAGATCTCGATCGGCCACCGGGCCGAAAACCTCGGCGACGCCGAAGTGGTGGTCGTCTCGACAGCGATCCGCCAGGACAATCCGGAACTCATTGCCGCGCGCGAGAAATTTCTCCCGGTCGTGCGCCGCGCCGAGATGCTGGCTGAACTGATGCGCTTCCGCAATGCAATCGCGATCGGCGGCACGCATGGCAAGACGACGACGACCTCAATGGTGGCGGCGCTGCTTGACGCCGGCGGCCTCGATCCGACCGTGATCAATGGCGGCATCATCAATGCCTATGGCACGAATGCGCGTATGGGCGCGGGCGACTGGATGGTGGTCGAAGCGGATGAATCCGACGGCACGTTCCTGAAGCTTCCCGCCGACATCGCCGTCGTCACCAATATCGATCCGGAGCATCTCGACCACTACGGCAATTTCGATGCGGTGCGCGCCGCCTTCCGGCAATTCGTCGAGAACGTGCCTTTCTACGGCTTCGGCGTGCTCTGCCTCGATCATCCCGAGGTGCAGGGCATGGTCGGCAAAATCGAGGATCGCAAGATCGTCACCTATGGCGAGAACCCGCAGGCCGATGTGCGTTATCACAATATCCGCATGGACGGGGCGACTTCCGTTTTCGATGTCGTGATTCGCCGCCGCCGCACCGGCCAGGTTATCGAACTCAGGGACCTGCGCCTGCCCATGCCCGGCCGGCATAACGTCTCGAACGCTACGGCGGCCGTTGCCGTCGCCCAACGTCTCGGTATCAAGCCGAAGGATATCGCGCGCGGGATTGCCTCCTTCGGCGGCGTCAAGCGTCGCTTCACGCTGACCGGGGAGTGGAATGGGGCGCGCATCTTCGACGATTACGGCCACCATCCCGTGGAGATCAAAGCTGTCCTCAGGGCGGCGCGCGAGTCTTGCCGCGGCCGCGTCATCGCCATTCATCAGCCGCATCGCTACTCGCGGCTGTCGAGCCTCTTCGAAGACTTCTCCTCCTGTTTCAACGATGCCGATACGATCCTGATCGCGCCGGTCTATGCGGCGGGCGAGGAGGCGATCGACGGCGTAAGCTCCGAAGCGCTCGTCAGCAGCATCAAGGCTGCCGGTCATCGCGACGCGCGCTACTTCTCCGGCCCGGAAGCATTGGCGCCGACCGTCTCGAAGATTGCGCAATCGGGCGACTTTGTGGTTCTCTTGGGGGCAGGCAGCATTACCTATTGGGCCGCGGCCCTGCCCAAGGAACTCGCGGACATCTCAGGAAATCGAGCATGAAGCAGGTTGACGGTCAGAAAATCATCGAGGCGCTCGGAAACGGCGTCGACGCAATCCGCGGCCGCATCACGCCCGATGCGCCCATGGACCGGGTGACCTGGTTTCGTGCGGGCGGTCTTGCCGAGGTTATGTTCCAGCCGCACGACACGGACGACCTCATCGCCTTCCTGAAGCTTGTCCCGAAGGATATGCCGGTGATGGTGGTCGGCGTCGGCTCGAACCTGCTCGTGCGCGACGGCGGCATTCCGGGCGTCGTCATCCGGCTCTCGGCCAAGGGCTTCGGCGATCTCGAACTCGTCGGCGAAAACCGGATCAAGGCCGGTGCGATCTGCCCGGACAAGAACATCGCCGCCATGGCGCTCGACCACGGCATCGGCGGCTTCTATTTCTACTACGGAATTCCCGGCTCGATCGGCGGCGCGCTGCGCATGAATGCCGGCGCCAATGGCGGCGAGACGAGCGAGCGGCTGGTCGAGGTCCATGCGGTCGACCGCCAGGGCAACAAGCATGTGCTGACCAATGCCGACATGGGCTATTCCTATCGCCATTCCGACGCGGCCAAGGATCTGATCTTCACGCATGCGATCTTCGAGGGCTATGCGGAGGACAAGGCGAAGATCCGCGCCGATATGGACGCGGTGCGCCAGCATCGCGAGACGGTGCAGCCGATCCGCGAGAAGACCGGCGGTTCGACCTTCAAGAATCCGGAGGGGCATTCCGCCTGGAAGCTGATCGACGAGGCCGGCTGCCGCGGCGTGATGATCGGCAACGCCCAGATGTCGCCGCTTCATTGCAATTTCATGATCAATACCGGTCAGGCAAGCGGCTACGAACTCGAATATCTCGGCGAGACCGTGCGCGCTCGCGTGATGGAGCATTCCGGCGTGAAGCTCGAATGGGAGATCAAGCGCGTCGGCAATTTCATGCCCGGCTACGAGATCAAGGAATTCCTCGGCCGCGCCGTCGCCTGAGGCGGCGGCCTGTTTACATGAAAATGGGCCGCGGCCGGCGCCATGGCCCTTCGTATCTCTGCCGATGCACCGGCGGATCCGGTCTGCGCCACATTTCCTGCCTCCGCCTTAGAAAGCCCCGATTCAGCCGCAACGGCTGGTGTCGGTTGATTCTGCTCGGACCGCGGCGCACTGGCACCGCAACAAGAGTTAACCAAAGTAAACGGTTCATTAACCATAATGTCGTTGTAGTGGCCCTACGCGGCGATCTCGCGACTCACGGCTGGAATCAGCCAGGCGCAAGCAAGCTTCGCGATAGTGGCGTATTGTTTTGGGGGTTTGAATGAGCGGCAGGCATGTTGCTGTCCTGATGGGTGGATTTTCCTCGGAGAGGCCCGTGAGCCTGTCTTCCGGGGCAGCTTGCGCGGACGCTCTGGAAGCCGAGGGTTATCGCGTTGCGCGCGTCGATGTCGGGCGCGATGTTGCGGCGGTACTTGCGGAACTTCGCCCGGATGTCGCCTTCAACGCGCTCCACGGCCCCTTCGGCGAGGACGGCACGATCCAGGGCATTCTGGAGTATCTGGAAATTCCCTATACGCATTCCGGCGTGCTCGCCTCCGCGCTCGCCATGGACAAGGCGCAGGCCAAGCATGTCGCCAAGGCTGCCGGCATACCCGTTGCCGAAGCGTTGGTGATGGATCGACATGCTTTCGGCAGCGATCATCCGATGAAGCCGCCCTACGTGGTCAAGCCGGTGCGCGAAGGCTCGAGCTTCGGCGTCGTCATCGTCAAGGAGGATCAGTCGCATCCGCCCCAGGTCATCACGTCGAGCGATTGGCGTTACGGCGACCGGGTCATGGTCGAGCGCTATGTCGCCGGGCGTGAACTCACTTGCGGCGTGATGGGCGACATGGCTCTCGGCGTTACTGAAATCATCCCGCAGGGTCACGCCTTTTACGACTATGATTCCAAATACGTAAAAGGTGGCTCAAGACACGTCATTCCCGCTGAGATTTCACCAAATATTTACCAAAAAATACAAACACTCGCATTGAAGGCGCATCAGGCAATCGGCTGCCGCGGCGTCAGTCGTTCCGACTTCCGTTTCGATGATCGTGGCGACGGCGAGGGCGAGCTTATCTGGCTGGAGATCAACACCCAGCCCGGCATGACTCCGACCTCCCTGGTGCCCGAAATGGCGCAGCATGCAGGCCTTCAGTTTGGCGAGTTTCTCAGGTGGATGGTGGAGGACGCATCGTGCTTGCGTTGAGGGGCAACAGGGGCAAAAGGGTTCGTCACCCGCTCGGCGTTTCGGCCGAAGCGGATGGCGCGTTCGTGTTGCCGCGTCCGCTGCGCAAAAGCGTACGCTTGCTCGTCGGGCTCGGTACGGGCCGCGTCCGTTTTCCTGCGCATACGGGGACCTTCTCCGCCGCCGCCTTCCTGCTGGCGACCGGCCTCTACGGCATGTCGCTCGGCGGTCACACGCAGAATTTCGCCCAGGCCTCGACGACCGCCGCAGGCTTTGCGATCGAGGATGTGCGCGTTTCCGGCAATGAGCAGACCTCGGAGATCGATATTCTCCAGCAGCTTGGGCTCGACGGGGCGACGTCGCTGGTCGCGCTCGACATCGCCGAGGCGCGCCGGCTGATCGGCGAACTGCCGTGGGTGGAGAGCGTCACCGTGCGCAAGGTCTATCCCGGCACGATCGAGGTGGACCTCGCGGAGCGCAAGGCCTTCGGTATCTGGCAGCACGGATCGGACCTTTCGCTCATCGAGCGCAGCGGCAGCGTCATTGCGCCTTTGCGCGACAACAAGTTCGCCGCGCTGCCGCTCTTTGTCGGCCGCGATGCCGAGACGGCGGCTGCCAACTTCTACGACGATTTTTCCCGTTGGCCGGAATTCCGCGCACGCGTGAAGGCATTCGTGCGTGTGGCGGGGCGGCGCTGGGATCTGGTCCTCAAGAACGGCATCGTCGTCAAGCTTCCCGAAAAAGGCGTTGCCCGGGCGATGAGGGTGCTCGCCGATATGGAAGAGGGGCATCAGCTTCTCGAGCGCGACATTGCCGCCGTCGATCTGCGGCTCGACGATCGGACGACCATTCAATTGACCCCGGATGCCGTGGCGCGCCGGGAAGTCGCGCTCAAGGCGAGGGAGAAGATGCTGAAGGAGCTGGAGAAACAGGAGAAGCGGATATGAACCTGTTCGGTTCCTCCAGTTTCGGTCTTCCGCGCCTGAAGCCGCTTTCCTCGAAGCGGTCTCATGTCGTCTCCGTGCTCGATATCGGTTCGACCAAGGTCGTCTGCATGATCGGCCGGCTGACGCCACGCGCCGAAAGCCAGATTCTTCCCGGCCGCACCCACAACATCGAAATCATCGGCATCGGCCATCAGAAGTCGCGCGGCGTCAAGAATGGCGTGATCGCCGATCTCGATGCTGCTGAAAGCGTCGTGCGGCTTGCGGTCGACGCCGCCGAGCGCATGGCGGGCCTGACGATCGACAGCCTGATCGTAAACGTTTCGGCCGGGCGCCTGCAGAGCGACGTCTATACCGCGACGATCGACCTCGGCGGCCAGGAAGTCGATGCCAACGACCTGCGGAAGGTGCTTGCCGCCGCGGGCCAGCAGTCCCAGCGCACGGACCGGGCGATCCTCCACTCGCTGCCGACCGGCTTCTCGTTGGACGGCGAGCGCGGCATTCGTGACCCGTTGGCGATGTTCGGGGACGTGCTCGGCGTCGACATGCATGTGCTGACGTCGGAGCGGGCGGCGCTAAAGAACCTGGAGCTCTGCGTCAACCGCGCGCATCTTTCGGTCGAAGGCATGGTCGCCACCCCCTATGCCAGCGGCTTGGCAGCACTTGTCGACGACGAGGTCGAACTCGGCTGTGCCGCAATCGACATGGGCGGCGGCACGACGACGATCTCCGTCTTCGCCGAAGGCAAGCTTATCCATGCGGATGCCGTCAGCCTCGGCGGGCATCACGTGACCACCGACCTCGCGCGCGGTCTTTCGACCCGCATCGAGGATGCGGAACGGCTCAAGGTCGTGCACGGCTCGGCGCTCGCCAACAGCGCCGACGAGCGCGATATCGTCTCGGTTCCGCCGATCGGCGAGGATGAGCGCGACCAGCCGACCCATGTCCCGCGTGAGCTCGTTTCCCGCATCGTGCGGGCCCGCATCGAGGAGACGCTGGAGCTTATCCGCGACCGCATTCAGCGCTCCGGCTTCAGCCCGGTCGTCGGCAAGCGGATCGTGCTGACGGGCGGTGCGAGCCAGCTGACCGGCCTGCCGGAGGCGGCTCGACGCATGCTGGCGCGCAATGTCCGCATCGGTCGGCCGCTCGGGGTTTCCGGTCTGCCGGCCGCAGCAAAGGGGCCGGCATTTTCCACGGCCGTCGGACTGATGATCTACCCGCAGGTTGCCGATCTCGAGACCCATGCCAGCGACGGCGGCGTGTTCTCGGCCTTCGGCGGCGGCAACAGCCGCATTGCCCGCGTGGGGCAATGGCTGAAGGAAAGCTTTTAGGCTTCGCCGGGCACCAGTTGCCGGCGAAACCGGGTGTTTGAGTTTTCAAGGATTTGGCCGACTCGGCAAGGCGGCCAGAGAAAGAGAAGGAACGGTAAAATGGCCATCAACTTGCAGAAGCCGGACATTACCGAGCTGAAGCCCCGCATCACGGTCTTCGGCGTCGGCGGCGGCGGCGGCAACGCCGTCAACAACATGATCACCGCAGGCCTCCAGGGCGTCGATTTCGTCGTCGCCAACACGGATGCGCAGGCGCTCACCATGACCAAGGCGGAGCGGATCATCCAGATGGGTGTCGCCGTCACCGAGGGTCTCGGCGCCGGTTCTCAGCCGGAAGTCGGCCGGGCGGCCGCCGAGGAGTGCATCGATGAGATCATCGATCACCTGAACGGCACCCATATGTGCTTCGTCACCGCCGGCATGGGCGGCGGCACCGGCACGGGCGCGGCCCCGATCGTCGCCCAGGCGGCCCGCAACAAGGGTATCCTCACCGTCGGCGTCGTCACCAAGCCCTTCCAATTCGAAGGGGGGCGCCGCATGCGCATTGCCGACCAGGGCATCGCCGACCTGCAGAAGTCGGTCGACACGCTGATCGTCATCCCGAACCAGAACCTCTTCCGTATCGCCAATGACAAGACGACCTTCGCGGACGCCTTCGCCATGGCCGACCAGGTTCTCTATTCGGGCGTCGCCTGCATCACCGACCTGATGGTCAAGGAAGGCCTCATCAATCTCGACTTCGCCGACGTCCGCTCGGTGATGCGCGAGATGGGCCGCGCCATGATGGGCACGGGCGAAGCCTCCGGCGAGGGCCGCGCCATGGCCGCTGCCGAAGCCGCAATCGCCAACCCGCTGCTCGACGAGACCTCGATGAAGGGCGCTCAAGGGTTGCTCATTTCCATCACCGGCGGCCGCGACCTCACCCTCTTCGAGGTGGACGAAGCCGCGACGCGTATCCGCGAGGAAGTGGATCCGGACGCCAACATCATCCTCGGCGCGACCTTCGACGAAGAGCTTGAGGGCCTGATCCGAGTCTCGGTCGTCGCAACCGGTATCGATCGCGCGGTGGCGGAAGGTTCCGGCCGCTCTGCCGACTTTCGCCCGGTAGCGCCGAAGCCGATCGTTCGCCCGTCCGCCGCTGTTCCGCAGCCGGCGGTGCAGCAGCAGCCCGCGCCTCAACCGCAGCCGCCGCTTCAGCAGGCCGCGCCGCAGCCGGCACAGCCGGTCGATCACATCGCTCTGGCGATCCGTGAGGCCGAGATGGAACGCGAGCTGGATATCGCCACCCGCGCTCAGGTCGCAACCCCTGCGCAGCCGGCACAGGAAGAGGCCTTTCGTCCGCAGAGCAAACTCTTTGCCGGCCTCGCCCCGGTGGAAGCCGTTCCCGTAGCTCGCCAGGTTCAGCCGGTACAGCGGCCGGTCGATGCGCCCGTACAGGCCCAGGCTCAGCCGCAGCCGCAGCCGGTTCGCCAGGAACCGGCCGCCGTCGTGCGCCAGCATGCCGAGCCGGTCCGCATGCCGAAGGTCGAGGATTTTCCGCCGGTCGTAAAAGCCGAGATGGAACGCCGCACGCAGCCGGCGCCCTCGCTGCAGGAAGAGCGTGGCCCGATGGGGCTCCTTAACCGGATCACGAGCTCGCTCGGTCTGCGCGAAAGGGACACCCAAAACGTCTCTGCCGACATGACCGCAGCCGCGCCGAGCGCCGCCTCGCAGCAGCGCCGGCCGCTGTCGCCGGAGGCAAGCCTCTATGCGCCGCGGCGCGGCCAGCTCGACGATCAGGGCCGCGTCACGCCGCAGATGCGTGCGCACGACGACGATCAGCTCGAAATTCCGGCCTTCCTGCGCCGCCAGTCGAGCTGATTCGAAGGTCGTTCCTTCGCCTTGCCGATGCCCGGGCTCACGCCCGGGCATTTTAAATTCTCGTTGCAAAATCGGTGGTTTACCCGTTCTATTGTGCGCATTTGAATTGCGTAACAAAACGAAACGAACAGTGATTTGGAATGGTGCCTCCGAACTCTTATTTTCACGATCGGATTTGGGGGTGCATGCGATTCGATTGGGCGCTGTGGGTTCGATTACGGGTATCGAGCCGAAGGTGTCGAATGTCGCTGTACTCGTTAGCAGATTGGCCTTGGCCGTGAAATGAAAGTGACGACGAGAATGGGAATTGAACTGCTCGGGTTTCAGACGACGATTGCAAGCCCGGTAACTCTCAAGGGGATTGGCGTTCACTCGGGCTCCGAGGTGGAGATTACCTTCCATCCCGCCGAGGCCGATGCCGGCATCGTATTCCAGCGAGTGCTAGCGGACGGGCGTGTCAGCGAATTCAAGGCCGTTTCGTCGCAGGTGGGCAATACGGATCTTTGCACGGTTCTCGGCCTTTCGCCGGCGACCTCGATCGCGACCATCGAACACGTCATGGCGGCGATCTACGCGCTCGGCCTCGACAACCTGTTGATCGAGGTGCACGGCGCGGAAATGCCGATCATGGACGGCAGTTCGGAGCCTTTTATCGAGGCCATCGAGCAGTCCGGTATCCAGGCGCTTGCAGTGAAGCGCCGCTACATCCGCGTCCTGAAGCCGGTGCGCGTCGAATCGGGCGCCTCCTGGTCGGAGTTCATGCCCTATGACGGCATGCGCTTCGAGGTAGAGATCGACTTCGATTGTCCGCTGATCGGCCGCCAGTCCTGGAAGGGCGATCTCACCCCCGCGGTCTTTAAGCGGGAATTGTCGCGGGCGCGCACCTTCGGTTTCATGCGCGACGTCGAGCGGCTGTGGGCGGGCGGCTTTGCGCTCGGCTCGTCGCTTGAGAATTCAGTGGTGATCTCGGACGACAACACGGTCATCAATGTCGAGGGGCTTCGCTATGCGGACGAGTTCGTTCGCCATAAGACGCTCGACGCTGTCGGCGATCTTTCGCTGGCAGGCGCGCCGTTCCTCGGCTGCTACCGGTCCTATCGCGGCGGCCACAAGATGAACGCCAATGCCTTGAAGGCTCTGCTCAGCGATCCGAGCGCCTATGAAGTGGTGGAAACCGCGAGCCAGCGTCAGCGCACCCGCTCGCGCGACATGGTCGCGGTTGCCGCCACCGGCTTTGCACCCTGGTCGGCATAGTAACAGAATTCCTCGGTTCTCCAGTCGCCGGCCCTGAGGGGTCGGCATTTTCTTTCAGGCGAAGTCGGCAAGTCGTTCGCGGTTTCGGCGCCACCTGTGCGCCTGAAATGACGCAGGGCGCCGCACAATGCCACAAATTTGCATGAATTGCCGATCATGACGTTGCGGTCTTTAGGCAACTTGCTCTAAAACCCGCAAGTCTGGCGGGTGCTGGCCGCGACTGCATGATTCCTTACATCGAGAACGATTTAAGGAATCATGCAGCAACTTAAAAATGCTACAGCGACCTTTGCGCGTCGGATCATACGCGCGGCGTTGTAGGGGGAAACGGGAATATCCGATGGTTCTTGCAGTTTCTGTTGAGATGAGAAAAGCAGCGCGCGTTGCCACGGTCGTCCTTGCGACCTTCGCCGGCAGCAGCCTGATCACCGCCTGCCAGAACGATCCCGACATCGATATCACCAAACTCACCGCCGAGACGGACCCGCCGGAAGTGCTCTACAACCAGGGTCTCGCCAACCTCAATGCCGGCAAGACCACCGAAGCGGCGCGCAAGTTCGAGGCCATCGACCGCCAGCATCCCTTCTCCGAGTATGCACGCAAGGCGCTGGTGATGAATGCCTTCGTCGCTTACCGCAACGGCCAGTACCAGGAGGCGATCAACTCCAGCAATCGCTATCTGAACCTTTATCCGCAGTCGGAAGACGCGGCCTATGCGCAATATATCCAGGGCCTCGCCTATACGAAACAGATTCCGGCGGTGACGCAGGACCAGAAACCTGCGATGAAGGCGATCGAAGCGATGCAGGTGGTCGTGGATAAATATCCCGAGTCCGAATATGTCGACGATGCGCAGGCAAAGATCCGTTTCGCCCGCGATCAGCTGGCCGGCAAGGAGATGCAGGTCGGCCGCTACTATCTCGAGCGCAAGGAATATCTTGCCGCCATTTCGCGCTTCCGCGTCGTCGTCGAGCAATATTCCAATACCAATCAGGTCGAGGAAGCGCTGGCGCGTCTCGTCGAGGCCTATTACGCCATGGGCGTGACGGCGGAGGCCCAGACGGCGGCGGCGGTTCTCGGACACAACTACCCGGACAGCAAGTGGTACGCCGATTCCTATAAGCTGCTGCAGTCGGGCGGTCTCGAACCGCGCGAAAGCGGCACGTCCTGGATCGCGCGCGCCGGCAAGAAGCTCATCGGCGCCTGATTGCCTCGCGCCCTGCCTTTTGTTTTCACGCAATTCCGAATGCAAAACCGCTACGCACTTTTGCTGGAACTGCTCTAGGAAGATCTGAAATCGGATGCTCGCGCAGCTCTCGATCCGCGATATCGTCCTGATCGAACGGCTTGACCTCAGCTTCGACGCCGGGCTCTCCGTGCTGACCGGCGAAACCGGCGCCGGCAAATCCATCCTCCTCGACAGCCTGTCGCTGGCACTCGGCGGGCGCGGTGACGGCTCGCTCGTCCGCCACGGCGAGGACAAGGGGCAGGTGACGGCCGTGTTCGACGTGCCGGCGGCGCACGCGGCGCGGCTCTTTCTACGCGAAAACGGCATTGACGACGACGGCGATCTCATCTTCCGCCGCGTGCAATCGGCAGATGGCCGCACGAAAGCCTTCATCAACGACCAGCCGGTGAGCGTGCAGTTGATGCGTCAGGCGGGGCAGACGCTCGTCGAGATTCACGGCCAGCATGACGACCGGGCGCTAGTCGACATCGACGCCCATCGTGCGCTGCTCGACGCCTTCGGCGGCACCGTCGAGGCGGCGGACGAGGTGGCGGCGCTCTACCGTGCCTGGAAGGATGCGGAGCGCGGCCTGAAGAAGCATCGTGAAAAGGTGGAAGCGGCGGCGCGGGAGGCGGATTACCTGCGCTCCTCCGTGGAGGAACTGGAAACGCTGTCACCGCGCGACGGCGAAGAGGAGGAGCTGGCGGAAGCCCGGGCGCGGATGATGAAGGTGGAGCGCATCGCAGGCGATATCAGCGAGGCGTCCGATTTCCTGAACGGCAACGCCTCGCCAGTGCCTCTGATCGCCTCGCTCGTCCGGCGGCTCGAGCGCAAGAGTCACGAGGCGCCGGGCCTGCTCGAAGAAACCGTCGAGCTTCTGGACGGCGCGCTCAATCAGCTTTCCGACGCGCAGATGGCAGTGGAACGGGCACTGCGCAATACAGAGTTCGACCCGAAGGAACTGGAGCGCGTCGAGGAGCGGCTGTTTGCGTTGCGTGCCGCGAGCCGCAAATATTCCGTCCCGGTCGTCGAACTGCCGGCTCTCGCCGTACGGATGATTTCCGACCTCGCCGATCTCGATGCGGGCGAAGAGAAGTTGAAGCAGTTCGAGGTGCAAGTCGCGGAGGCACGGGCCGCCTTCGACGCGGCAGCCCGCGCGCTTTCGGAGAAGCGCCGCAACACGGCGGCGGCGCTCTCGGCCGCCGTGATGGAAGAGTTGCCGGCGCTGAAGCTCGAGCGGGCGCGCTTCATGGTCGAGGTCGCCACCGACCCGGCCACGCCGACGGCAGAAGGTATCGACGTCGTCGAGTTCCATGTGCAGACCAATCCCGGCACCCGTCCGGGGCCGATCATGAAGGTCGCCTCGGGCGGCGAGCTTTCGCGTTTCCTGCTGGCGCTCAAGGTGGCGCTGGCCGATCGCGGCTCGGCGCCGACGCTCGTCTTCGACGAGATCGACACCGGCGTCGGCGGCGCGGTTGCGGATGCCATCGGCCAGCGGCTGAAGCGGCTCTCGAAGACCGTTCAGGTGCTTTCCGTCACCCATGCGCCGCAGGTCGCCGCCCGCGCGGCGACACACCTCCTGATCTCCAAGGGGCCGTCGGCGGAGAGGGCCGAAACGATCGCGACTCGTGTCGCCCGCATGGACGACGACGCGCGCACCGAGGAGATTGCCCGCATGCTGGCCGGCGCTTCGATCACCGAGGAAGCGAGAGCGGCCGCGGCAAGATTGCTGGCGGGGAATGGGTGATCTTTCCAACGCAAAGGCGTTGAAAACGCGAGGGAACTGATCTTCCCGTCGCTGATCTTTGCTATAAGACAACTCCCATTTCGGAGTCGTGGCGCATGTCGAACAATCAGAAACCCGTCGATGAATTGAGCGATACGGAAGCGGCCGAGGAGCTTGCCTTCCTGGTCACTGAACTCGCGCGCCACGATGCGCTTTATCACGGGCAGGATGCGCCGGAGATTAGCGATGCGGATTACGACGCGCTGAAGCGGCGCAACGATCTGATCGAGGCCCGCTTTCCGGCGCTGATCCGCGAGGATAGCCCGTCGAGGAAGGTCGGCGCGGCACCGTCGCTCACCTTCCAGCCGGTCCTCCATGCGCGGCCGATGCTCTCGCTCGACAACACGTTCTCCGACGAGGACGCGCGCGACTTCGTGGCGAGCATCTATCGCTATCTGGGTCTCATCCCCGACCATTCGCTTGCCTTTACCGCCGAGCCGAAGATCGACGGGCTTTCCATGTCGCTCCGCTATGAAAACCGACGTCTGGTGACGGCGGCGACGCGTGGCGACGGCACGACGGGAGAGAACGTCACCGCCAATATCCGCACGATCGGCATGATCCCGCAGACATTGCCGGCCGGGGCGCCGGATGTGCTCGAGGTCCGCGGCGAGGTCTATATGGCGAAGTCGGACTTCGCCGCATTGAATGCCGAGATGGCGGCGCAGGGCAAGCCGCTTTACGTCAATCCGCGCAACACCGCGTCCGGCTCTCTCAGGCAGCTCGACGCCAAAGTGACGGCGAGCCGAAAGCTGCGGTTCTTCGCCTATGGCTGGGGCGAAGTCTCGGAAATGCCGGCGGATACGCAGTTCGGCATGGTGGAGGCATTCAAGGCCTGGGGCTTTCCGGTCAATCCGCTGATGCGCCGATTCCATTCCGCCGACGAGCTGCTGGAGCACTATCACCAGATCGAGCGTGAGCGCCCGGATCTCGACTACGATATCGACGGCGTCGTCTACAAGGTCGACCGGCTCGACCTGCAGACCCGGCTCGGCTACCGCTCGCGTAGCCCACGCTGGGCAACCGCGCACAAGTTCCCGGCCGAGCAGGCCTTCACGCGATTGAAGGGCATCGACATCCAGGTCGGCCGCACCGGTGCGCTCACACCGGTCGCGCGGCTGGAGCCGATCACCGTCGGCGGCGTGGTCGTCACCAATGCGACCCTGCACAATGAGGACTATATTCGCGGCGTCGGCAACAATGGCGAGTCGATCCGCGATGGCCGGGACATCCGCATCGGCGACATGGTGATCGTACAGCGGGCAGGGGACGTGATCCCGCAGATCGTCGACGTCGTGATGGATGAGCGGCCGGAGGGGGCGGCACCCTACAGCTTCCCGACGGCGTGCCCGGTCTGCGGCAGCCATGCGGTGCGCGACATCAATGAGAAGTCCGGCAAGGTCGACGCGGTGCGCCGCTGCACGGGCGGCTTCGTCTGCCGGGCACAGGCGGTCGAGCACCTGAAACATTTCGTCTCGCGCAATGCCTTCGACATAGAAGGGCTCGGCTCCAAGCAGATCGAGTTCTTCTTCGAGAGCGACGACGAGAATCTGAAGATCCGCACCGCGCCCGATATCTTCACGCTGGAGCGCCGGCAGGAGACTTCGCTGACGAAGCTCGAGAACATTGAGGGCTTCGGCAGGGTCAGCGTGCGCAAGCTCTATGATGCGATCAATGCCCGCCGCTCGATCGCGCTCCACCGCTTCATCTACGCCCTTGGCATCCGCCATGTCGGCGAGACGACGGCGAAGCTGCTGGCGCGATCCTATGGCAGCTACGAGGCCTTCGGCGCGGCGATGAACGAGGCGGGCAGCTATTCGGGTGACGCCTGGAACGAGCTCAACAGTATCGACGGCATCGGCGAGGTCGTCGCACGCGCCATCGTCGAATTCTACAAGGAGCCGCGCAACGTCAAGGTCATCTCCGACCTGCTCGAAGAGGTGACGCCGGAGAGCGCCGAAACGCCGGTCACGACCGACAGTCCGGTCGCCGGCAAAACGGTCGTCTTTACCGGCTCTCTTGAAAAGATGACGCGCGACGAGGCGAAGGCGAAGGCCGAGAGCCTCGGGGCCAAGGTCGCGGGTTCGGTGTCGAAGAAGACCGACATCGTCGTCGCCGGCCCTGGCGCCGGCTCCAAGCTCGAAAAGGCGCGCGAGCTCGGCATCCAGACCATGGACGAGGACGAGTGGCTGGCGCTGATCGGCAGTTGAGCCGCGGCGGGCGCGGGGATGCCGCGCCGGAGAGGTGCATTGCAGTCACAGCCGCGCCAGGAATTCCGTCGCTCGCATCGTATGCAAAGCCTTCGCGGCTTTTCCTGAAGGAGGGGGTCCCTCTACGCCGCGTCGGCGGCGTAGAGGGACCCCGAAGGCGCTGCGGGTCCCGCCCGTCGCTCACGCCTGCTGCGCTGACATATCCATCCACATGAATTCCCAGACGTGGCCATCGAGGTCCTGGAAACTGACGCCGTACATGAAGCCGTAGTCGATGGCCGGCTTCCAGGGCTTGCCGCCTGCCGCAAGCGCCCTTTCCAGCATGTCGTCGCACTCCTGTCGGCTCGAAGCGGAGAGGGCGGTGATGACTTCGGTGCCCTTGGCGGTGTCGCTGATCTCGCCGGTGATGAAATCGCGGAACTTCGGCTCGGTCAGGAGCATGACGAAGATGTTCTCGTCGACGACGGTGCAGGCGGCGGTGTCGTCGGAGAACTGCTCGTTGAAGGTGAAGCCGAGGGCAGAGAAGAAGGCGCGGGAGGCCTTGAGGTCCTTGACCGGCAAGTTGACGAAGATCATGCGCATGGATTTTCCTCGTGATTGTTTGACGTGACTGGCCAAGGACGCGGGCAGAGGCCGCTGGCCGACAGGTGGCGGGAAATTTATCTGGCGCGGTGGCAACGGCTTTCAAGGCCTCGGTCATCCGGGACTGCGCCGCCACAATCGGCGAGCCGGTTGCCTGAAACGCCGCTCTCGCAGCGCTTCAAGCCCAGGGTTCTCCTGTCGCTCCCGCCTTGATGTCGCCACGCTTCCGCCATTTCCATTTGTGTTTTTGCGCCGCACAAGATAGAGCTTTGCCGCCAAATTTTGTGCAATTGCCTTTTCGCGGGGCTGGCGGCTAGCCATATCAGCGAAGCGGGGCGCATCTTGCCACAGCCCCGGCGGATTGGAGGGTCCGGAGATGAAGACCATCACCACCATCGCCGCATTGCGTGCGGCGCTTGCCGAGCACCGACGCGCCGGGAAGTCGATCGGACTGGTTCCCACCATGGGCTATCTCCATGTCGGTCACATGGAACTGGTGCGCCGCGCACGCAGCGAAAACGACGTGGTCGTCGCGAGCATCTTCGTCAACCCGCTGCAGTTCGGGCCGAGCGAGGATCTTGCCAAATACCCGCGCGATCTCGCCCGCGACGAGAAGATGCTTGAAGAGGGCGGCGTCGACTTCCTTTTCGCACCCGGCGTTGCGGACATGTATCCGCGGCCGATGGAGGCCGTGGTCGACCTGCCGAAGCTGGGTTCCGAGCTCGAGGGCTCGGTCAGGCCCGGGCATTTCGCCGGCGTTGCGACCGTCGTCACCAAGCTCTTCAACATCGTCCAGCCCGACCGCGCCTATTTCGGCGAGAAGGACTTCCAGCAGTTGCAGATCATCCGCCGCATGGTGGAGGATCTGGCGCAGCCGGTGACCGTCGTCGGCGTGCCGACGGTACGGGAGGACGACGGGCTCGCCTGTTCGTCGCGCAATGTCTATCTCACCGCGGAGGAGCGCCGCGTCGCTGCGATCGTGCCCAAGGCCCTGGAAGAGGCCGAGCGGCTGATTGCAAGCGGAGAGACCGATCCCGGCACGGTCGAGAAGGGGGTAACAGCGTTTCTTTCGTCCGAGCCGCTCGCCTGTCCCGAAGTGGTTGCGTTGCGCGACCCGGAGAGCCTCGAACCGATCGGGGAGATCGGCGATAAGCCGGTGCTGCTCCTGCTTTTCGTTCGCTTCGGGTCGACGAAGCTGCTCGACAATCGCGTCATCGCACCGAACTCCGCCCGTTATGCAAAGGTAGCCTGAGAATGAGCGTCCAGAACACCAAGCGGCGGCTCAGCCCCGCCAATATCGAGGCCCTGAAGGGTGAGCGGCCGATCGTCAGCCTCACGGCCTATACGACGCCGGTTGCGCGGCTCCTCGATCCGCACGTCGATTTCCTGCTCGTCGGCGATTCGCTCGGGATGGTGCTCTACGGCCTCGATACCACTGTCGGCGTGACGCTCGACATGATGATCGCTCATGGCCAGGCGGTGATGCGCGGCGCAGAGCGCGCCTGCGTCGTCGTCGACCTGCCGTTCGGCTCCTATCAGGAATCGAAGGAACAGGCCTTCCGCAGCGCCGCGCGTGTCCTGAAGGAAACCGGGTGCAGCGCGGTCAAGCTCGAGGGCGGGGCGGAGATGGCCGAGACGGTCGACTTCCTCGTCTGCCGCGGCATTCCGGTGCTCGGCCATATCGGGCTGATGCCGCAACTCGTCAACACCACCGGCGGCTATCGCTCGGTCGGGCGCAACGACAAGGAAGTGGCGAAGATCCGTCGTGACGCCAAGGCGATCGACGATGCCGGAGCCTTCGCGATCGTCATCGAGGGCACGGTGGAGCCGGTTGCCCGCGAGATCACCGCAATGCTCCGGTCGCCGACGATCGGCATCGGCGCGTCGCCCGCCTGTGACGGCCAGATCCTCGTTTCCGACGACATGCTCGGGCTGTTCAACGATTTCAAGCCGCGCTTCGTCAAGCACTTCGCCGAGCTCGCTCCGGCGATCTCAAAGGCGGCGGAAGACTATGCCAACGAGGTGAAGGCCCGTACGTTTCCGGGAATCGAGCATACGTTCCAGGTGAAGCGCTGAGCAAGGCCTGGAGGCGGTGCGGGAGACGCCCCCACCACGGCGCAGCCATCCAAAGAAGCGTCACCGTCGGCAAGGCACCATCTGTGCGGATGCGCGGTCGCGTCGCTGTGAACAGCAGCGGCGACGATCGCTTTTCCAACCATCAGAAGATTCAATCATTGCATCAGCCTAATTGAATTGTCGTTTTCTGCCGTAGCTCCTATCTGTCCGAAGCGGCTTGCCGATGCGCCTTAACGCCCTTGGTGTCCGCCGGAGGATTCTCATGAACAGAGGTGAATTTCGCGAGGGCCTGCGCGAGGGATTCCCCGTTATCGTGGCGGCATCGCCATTTGGCGCTTTGTTCGGTGCGCTGGCGGTTGAAAACGGCTTTTCGATTGCCGACGCGGTGCTGATGAGCGCGACCGTCTACGCGGGCGCCAGTCAGATGGTCGGCATCGAGCTTTTCGGCAACCGTGTCCAGCCGTGGCTGATCGTGCTTTCGATCTTCGCGGTCAATTTCCGGCACGTGCTCTATTCGGCCTCGCTTGCGAGGCACGTCAAACATTACACGCCAATTCAGAAGTTCTTCGCTTTCTTCCTGCTCGTCGACCCTCAATATGCCGAGAGCGAAAGGCGGGCGGAGCGCGGTCTTCCCGTGACCTTCTCCTGGTATCTCGGCTTCGCCCTTGTCATCTATTTCCTATGGCTCGTCACCACGGCGGTGGGCGCGGTCTTCGGGCAGATGATCGGCGATCCGCAGGCGATCGGGCTCGACGTGCTGCTGCCGATCTATTTTCTCGGGCTCGTGCTCGGCTTCCGCAGGCGCGACCGCTTCCTGCCGGTGGTGGCGGCCAGTGCGGTCGCCTCGGTCGCGGCCATGCATTTCGTCGGTTCGCCCTGGCATGTCAGCATCGGCGCGCTCGCCGGCATCGTCCTCGCCGCCTGCCTGCCTAATGAGCGGGCGGAGGGAAAACGCGATCCGGTGGAGCAGGAGAACTGAGCCATGGACGCCGCCCAGCATCTCGATCTGATCTATGTCATCCTTGCCGCGGCGGTCGCGACCTTTGCGACCCGGGTCGGCGGCTATGTGCTGATCACCCGGTTGAAGCACATTCCGCCGCGCCTCGAAGCGGCGCTCAATGCCGTGCCGGCGGCGGTACTGACGACGCTGGTGGCGCCCGCCTTCGTCTATGGCGGGATCGATGTTGCGGCATCGATGCTGGTCGCCTTCGCCGTCGGGCTCCGCTTTTCGACGCTCCGGATGCTGGTCGTCGGCTGGGCTGTGGTGATGGCGATCCGGCATGGCTTCCTCTAGCGCATCGGCCTGAAAATCGGAACCGGTTCCCGGAAAGCTCGATGCGCAGATTCAAAAAGTTTCAGCGACCTTTGCGCGTTTAGAAAGACGCGCGGCGCTGTAGCCGTCATTACGGCACATCACGGTATCGGGATTTGGCGACGGGCCGGGCGCGGATTATCATGCTCCCGTTGCCGGCGAGCGGAACAGGCCGCCGGTTGTGGAGGAAGCAACCATGTTGACCAGGATCTCGATTGCCCTTTTTCTGGCGCTCGCGCCTGTAACTGTTTTTGCAAATTCCTGCCCAAGCCAAATGGCGGAGATCGACGCGGCCCTGCAGACGGCTTCTCTTTCCGAGGCCGACATGAACAGGGTCAAGCAATTGCGCCAGCAGGGGGAAGAGCTGCACAATGCCGGCGATCATGCCGGTTCAGAGGCAGCGCTCGGCGAGGCGAAACGTTTGCTTGGAATCTGACCCGGCAGGCCGGCAACGCCGCGCTTTTCACGTTTCTTGAAGGATTGCGGGACCGGAAATTGCGATTTCCGTCGAAAAATCGTGCAGAACCCGTAGAATTCCCGGGTTACGCGACGGCTCTGCGTGAAATATGACGGTGGCGTTGGTTGAGACATCGAACCTCCCAACGGAGGCCCGGTTGCCCCTGTAGCCCCACCCACGCCGCCGGGCCTCCCTTCTCTTCTTTCAGTTTCGCGTGGTGCATCGGCCCGAAAATCGGACCCGATTTTCGGAAAGCCCGATGCACCGAATCAAAGAGCTACAGCGACCTTTGCGCGTCTGAAAAGACGCGCGGGCGCTGTGGCTCAGCGGCGGATCGCTTGCGTAGCGGCCGTCAGCCAAGTGCGCGTCTCCTCATCGGCAATCAAGGGCATCAGCTTTTCGCGCGTCTCGGCGTGATAATCGTTGAGCCAGGCCAGTTCCTCGTCCGTCAGCAGCGCCGGCAGCACCAGCCGGCGATCGATCGGGCAATAGGTCAGGGTGTCGAAGCCGAGCATGGGCTGGTCGCCGCCTTCGATCTCGGCCGCCTCCCTGACGGCGATGAGGTTCTCGATGCGGATGCCGAAGGCACCGGGGCGGTAGTAGCCCGGCTCGTTCGAGAGGATCATACCCGGCAGCAATTCCTGGGTCGCGAGGCGGGCGATCCGCTGCGGCCCCTCATGCACGGACAGATAGGAGCCGACGCCGTGGCCCGTGCCGTGGGCATAGTCGGCGCCGGCCTTCCATAGCGCGATGCGGGCGAGCGGATCGAGATCCACGCCGCGCGTGCCCTTTGGGAAGCGAGAAGTGCTGATGGCGATCATGCCTTTCAGGACCAGGGTGAAGAAGCGCTTCTGCTCCTCCGGCACGGAACCGATTGCCACCGTGCGGGTGATGTCCGTGGTGCCGTTGACATATTGCGCGCCGGAATCGATCAGGAACATGGTCCCGGCCTCGATTGCCTGGTCGGTATCCGTCGTCACCCGGTAATGCATGATCGCCGCATGCCCACCGGCGCCGGCGATGGTGTCGAAGGAGATGTCCCTCAACGGGTTCTGCATGCGTTCGCCGACTGCGGTACGCAGGGCCTCCAGTCGCTTCGCCGCGCCGATTTCCGTGATGCTGCCGGGGTCGGCCATGTCGAGCCAGGCTAGGAATTCGACCATCGCGGCCCCGTCCTGCAGGTGGGCGCGGACCGCTCCGGCGATCTCCGCCGCATTCTTGCAGGCGCGCGGCAGGCGGGCCGGATCGGTTGCTTCGATGGCCACGCCACCCTTGCTGCGGATCAGTTCGCCGATCGCGAACGGCGAGAGATCCGGATCGACCATGATCGCTGCACCGCTCGAAGCAAGCGTCACGAGGCGATCCTCGAAACTGGCCGGCGGCAGGATGTCGGCGAGCTGCGTGAGGTAGGCTTCCTGTTCTATCCCGGTCTTCCGCTTGTCGAGGAAGATTTCGGCGCTTCCATTCGCCTGGATGATGGCGCGTGCCAGCGGATGCGGCGTATGCGGCACGTCGCTCCCGCGGATATTGAACGCCCAGGCGACGGAGGAGGGATCGGTCAGCACGACGGCCGCCGCCTTCGCCCTCCCGACAGATGCGGCAATCTCCGCAAGCTTGTCCTTCGCCAGCCGACCGGCATGCTCGAGCGGCTGGATCGTTACGCGACCGAGGGGGGCGGGGGGTCGGTCGGTCCAGATCCGGTCGAGCGGATTGTCTCCCAGAAAGACGAGCTTGCCGTCGATCGCCGCAAGCGCCTTTTCCAGGCGGCGGACTTCGGCCGCGGTATGCAGCCAGGGATCGATGCCGAGACGGAAGCGCGTCGGCGCATGGCGTTCCAGCCAGACATGCGGCGGCTCGCCGACGAGATCGCCTCCTGTGAAGACGCTTGCATCGACCTGCTCCTTGAGCTGAGTGACGTAACGGCCGTCGACGAAGACGATCGCCTCACGCTCCGTGACGAGCGCGACGCCGGCCGAGCCGGTGAAGCCGGTCAGCCAGGAAAGCCGCTCGGAGCAGGCTGGCACGTATTCGCCCTGGAATTCATCGGCGCGCGGCACGAGAAAGCCGTCGATGCCGAGCGGCGCGAAAGCAGAGCGCAAGGCCGCGATGCGCTCCCTGCCGAACTGGGGCGTGGAGGTGACTTCGAAGGATTGAAACATGGATACGTCCGGTGAGGTTTGGCGAGATCGCGGGTGAGTTCGCCATGTTAGCGGAAAGCCCGCTTCAGGGGAAAGAGGCGATATCCTGCCGGTCCGACTGCTTGTCCTTGATCGAGCCCATTTGTCATATTTATGCGCCAGGCGCATGGCACCCATGCGAGAAAAACATCTTTCCCTACAGAATTTATGGGTTATAAGCGCGCCCAACGAACAGGGACGACCGTTCCCGGTTCAAAAAAGCTGCAGTTCCGAGAATGGTTGGTCATCTGTTCTCCTCCTCCCTCAGGGTGGCCAACTTCGGAACGGTAGAGCCCGCTCGAGCGCTCCTCCTCCTCAGGCTCGCGGGCAACTGGTCGGTCTCGATCGGCCAGCGGGCGATGCTCCGGCATCGCCTTTGTTTCGAAAAGGCCACCCGTTCATGATCGACCGGGTGGCCTTTTCGTCTTTCGGGGGCCGCCAAGCCTCTCGGACTCTCATCTCTGTGACAAGCACTGGAAGGAACGAGTCCGAGGAAGTTGCACGCAAGCCCGGCGCCTGCGACTTACGCTACTTCGCCAGATGGATCGTCACCCAGCCGTTGCGCCAGATCGTGCGCACATGTTCGAGATGCTGGCCGTTATAGGCGGCGAGCACTTTCCAGCGCTGCTCTGCCAGGATGCCGGAGAGAATGACCGAGCCGCCGGGGGCGAGGTTGGCGACGAGTTCAGGCGCCATCTTCATCAGCGGCCGCGCCAGGATATTGGCGATGATCAGATCAAAGGGGCCGTTGGCGCTGAAGGTCGTGGAGTGAAAGCCCGGCGCGGTCGCGAAGGCAAGCCCCGTCACAACACCGTTGCGGCGTGCGTTCTCGGTGGCGACGCGGGTTGCGATCGGATCGATATCGGTCGCGAGCACCGGCACATGCAGGAGCTTCCGGGCGGCAATCGCCAGCACGCCGCTGCCGGTGCCGAGATCGAGGACGTTTCGGATGCGCCGTGTCCGTGCGACGGAAGCGAGCATTTCCAGACAGCCGGCGGTCGTCCCGTGATGGCCGGTGCCGAAGGCCTGGCCGGCATCGATTTCAATGGCGACCTCGCCGGTCTTCACCTTGTCGCGATCATGGGAGCCGTGCACGACGAAGCGACCGGCACGCACTGGAGCGAGGCCCTCAAGCGATTTGGCGATCCAGTCGATGTCCGGCAACACCTCCCGTTCGATCGGGAGATGGGAGAAGCCGGGCTGGAGCGCCTCTTCGAGCCGCGCCTTCACCTCCGCTTCCTCGTCCGCCATCATATAGATTGAGGCCTCCCAGACGTCGCGCGTCTCGTCGATCTCCATCGTCGCGATCGCAAAGTCCTCTTCTCCGAAGACTGCGGTCATGATGTCGAGAACGGCCCCAGCCTGCTTCTCCGTGGTGCTGACGAAAAGGCGTATCTCGCTCAAGCTTCTTTCCTTCTGCTACGGCAGCGCCCTTGCGGGGCGCGCAGCGCTACCTGCATGTCCTTCGATTCAAGGAAAACGCATGCGGCAATTCCAAGTGCTCCAGCAAGCTCTGCGCGGCTGATAAGACGCGCGGCGCCGTAGAGTCGATCCGCCGCTATCACGAATGCGACGCGAAGGCAAAGCACTCGATTTTCGAGCGGAATGGAACGGGGTGAAATCAGCCCTTGATCAGGTTTTCAAGCTTCCTGACGGCGGTATCCGGGTTCTCGCCATAGGCGATCGTGCCGCTGAACTGTCCATTCGCGTCGAGCAGGAAAACCGAGGCGGTGTGGTCCATAGTGTAGTCGCCGTCTGGGGTTGCCTCGTCGGTCGGCACCTTCTTGTAGTAGACGCGGTAGCCCTTGACCATTTCCAGGACCTTGTCGGGAGAGCCGGAAATACCGGTGATGCGGTTGGAGACGTTCGAAACGTACTGGGCGAGAATATCCGGCGTGTCGCGCTCCGGGTCGACGGTGATGAAATAGGCCTGCAGCCTGTCGCCCTCGGGGTCGACCTTCTCCAGCCAGCCGTTCAATTCGAACAGCGTCGTCGGGCAGACTTCGGGGCAATGAGTGAAGCCGAAGAAAAGCGCGGTTGGCTTGCCGGCAAACGCCTTTTCGGTGATCGGCTGGCCGTCCTCGGCCACGAGCGTGAAGGGCACGCCGAAGGGGCCGGAGGATGCCTGCTGCCTGGACTGCGTCATGTCGTAGGTCAGCCAGCCGAGAACGGCCACCATGACGAGGATGGCTGCCCAGAGAACGATACGTATGGATTTCATCATTGCCACCGGTCCGTTGCGGCCCATCGTCCGCCGTCGAAAATGCGCAAGCCTTGATACCGTGTCACTCAGTTCCGCGCAAAGGTACAATTGCCGCAGGCATCGCGGGAAAGAGGCTCTACCGCAATGGCGTAACGCTGGCTGATCGAAAGGTGTGGAGCCTTCCCCCGGCTCAGAAGCACCAGGAAAGGCCGGCCTGCGCAAGCGAGAGGAAGATGTCCGCGCCATGCGCAATCCAGCCCTGAAACGCGAACAGAGAGACGAGCGTGAGCACCGCCCCGATGAAGGCAATGACGAGGGGAGAGATCGCTTTCTTCGTTTCCGTACGCATGCACGGATCATAGCATCGTCGTGCGGGAAGGAAATCGGCAATTTGCAGATTGTCTCCGATGATCGGGGGCTTGTTTTAGCGAATGGTTAAGGTCTGTTTGCCAAAGTCCGTCAGTGCGGAGAAGTGCACCGCTTCCCTCTGACATGACGTCACCCGGTTTGATCAAGTCCGGCTTCCGCATCGACCGCAACCAAGGACCATGCCGGCGGCGGCAGGTCCGTGTCACGGGCTCCCCATCCATGAACGAACATTCCACCGCCAAGCGCCACCTTTCGGTCAGCCAGAGGTTGGCGACACTTGCAGGTGCCGCCTTGCTCGGTTTCGGCTCCGTGCTGGCGGTAAGCTGGTATCAGAACAGCCGGTCGGAGGAGGCCCTCGAGAAGGCGCTGGTCGCGGAACACGGCATGAGCATGGCCGAGAAAATGCGCTTCGCCGGCATCGAGGTCGTGCTGATCGCCATGGATACGATCATCGATCGCGAAGAGCGCCAGATACGGCCGGAGCGCCTGACAGGGATGAAGACGTCGCTCGCCTTGCTGGATGCGAAGACGAAGGATCTGGAAGCGCTGGCGCGCCTTGTCGGCAAGGAGCAGCTCCTTTCGACATTCGGGAGCGACCTTGCCGAAATGCGCAAGGCCGTCGAGGTCGACCTGAAGCAGATGGTGGAAGCTGGGGCGCCTGCGGCGGATTTCGCGCGCATCGACGACGTGATCGACGGTGCCGGCGAGCGCATGGGCGCGGTGCTGACCGAAATAGCTGAAACTGCCGGCGAACTCGCCGCCGAACGAATTGACGAGGCGCGCGCGGAATCGAACAATGCGCTGTTCCTCCAGGCGATCGCCGGAATTCTGGCAATGGGCAGCATGCTTGCGCTGATCTGGTTCCACGGTGGCGTGCTTCGCCGCGGCATACTCGGTCTGCGCGACAGCATGCGGCGGATCCAGTCGGGCGATCTTTCTGCAGCGGTGCCGACGCTTGAGCGTGGCGACGAGATCGGCGAGATGGCGCGCTCGGTCGAACTGTTCCGTACCGCGGCGATCGAAACGCGCTCTCTCGAGCAATCCTCCGCCGCCGACCGGCAGGAGATGGACCGGGCGCGGGAGCGCCAGGCGACCGAGCGCGAGCAGGCGGTTGCCCTTATCAGGACCGCCGTCGACGCCCTGGGACGTGCCCTCAATCAACTCGCGGAGGGCAACCTCGCCGTTGCTATTCTCGAGCCCTTCGAGGGCGACCTCGATGCGCTCCGGCGCGATTTCAACAATGCGGTCGAGCGGCTCAGCCATGCCCTTGCCGATGTGAAGGAAAACACGGTTTCGATCGAGGCCAATGGCCGTCAGATGCGCAGCGCCGCCGACGATCTGGCGCGCCGGACGGAAAGGCAGGCCGCCTCGCTGGAGCAGACATCCGCCGCACTCGAGGAGATCACCGCCACGGTGAAAACGGCGACACAACGCGCCGAGGAGGCGAGCCGCATGGTCGGCGAGACGCGCGTGAATGCGGAGGAATCCGGCCGTATCGTCGGCGAAGCGATCGCCGCCATGGCGCGGATCGAAGGCGCGTCCAACGAAATCGGCAAGATCATCAACGTCATCGACGAGATTGCCTTCCAGACCAATCTGCTGGCGCTCAACGCCGGCGTTGAGGCGGCGCGGGCCGGCGAGGCGGGCAAGGGCTTTGCCGTCGTCGCCCAAGAGGTTCGCGAGCTCGCCCAACGGGCCGCCGGCGCGGCGAAGGACATCAAGGCGCTGGTCACGCGCTCGGGCGAAGAAGTCGGAAGCGGCGTCAAGCTGGTGCAGGCAACGGGCGACGCGCTCGGCCGCATCGGCGTCAATGTCGCGCGCATCAACGAACACATGAGTTCGATCGTGGTGGCGGCCCGGGAGCAGCAGACCGGACTGAACGAGATCAACACGGCCGTCGGTCAGCTCGACCAAATGACGCAGCAGAACGCTGCGATGGTCGAGCAGACCAATGCGGCGAGCCACACCCTTGCACAGGACGCCGAAAGGCTGAGTGCACTCGTCAACCAGTTCCGCAATGGTGAGATGCGCGAAACCCCCATGCGCGTCGCGGCTCCGACGGCATCTCTGGCGCAGCCGGCGATGAAGACCGGCGGGGCCAAGGCAGAGAAGGCGCCGGCGACAGCGGCGGCGCCCGCACGACCGGTGTCGCTGCGCAAACCCGCGCCCGTGCAGGCATCCGCCCGACCCGCTCCATCCCCCGCCAAGGCGCTCATGGGCAAGTTGGCGGGCGCATTCGGCAACACATCGGCGGCCGCGCCGTCCAGTGACAATTGGGAAGAATTCTAATCATGAGCAACGCAATCAAACAGACCGGTGCCTATCTCGAAATCGTCTCCTTCCACCTCGGAGACCAGGAGTTCTGCATCGACATCATGGCCATCCGCGAAATCCGCGGCTGGGCGCCGGTGACGCCGATGCCGCACACGCCGCCCTACGTGCTCGGCCTCATCAACCTGCGCGGCGCGGTGATCCCGGTTATCGACATGGCGAGCCGCCTCGGCATGAAGATGACGGAACCGTCGGAGCGTGCGGCCATCATTGTCACCGACATCAACGGCAGGCTGGTCGGCCTGCTCGTCGAGCAGGTCTCGGATATGATGACCATTCGCGGAGAGGATCTGCAACCGGCGCCGGAAATCATCCCGGAGGCCCAGCGCGCCTTCTGCCGCGGCATCGTCGCGCTCGAGAAGTCGATGGTCTGCTTCCTCAATCTCGATACGGTTATCGCCGACGAACTGGCACAGGCGGCCTAGCGCATCGGCCGAACATCGGCACCGCTATTCGGAAATCACCATTCAATAGCCCTACGGCGCCGTCCGTCCCGGATGACGCGCGGCGTCCCGTAGGCTGTCACGTCACTGACGTTTAGGGCCGCGAGAGCGGCCCTTCTCCGAAAAGACACATCGCCGATGCAGACAGGAACACCTAGAGCGGGAAACGAGTTATCATGGCGACTACTCCCAGCATTCGCAACGCCTGCGGGTGCTGATCAGAACAGGAGCTTCGCTATGAGTATATCGCTCAGAACATCCTTAGCGGCCTTCGCACTTACTAGCGCCCTTGCTGGCGCTACCACCACGGCCATTGCCAACGGTTTTTATACCGGCATCGATCCGCATAACCCGCCGGGAACCCAGAACAGGGTCATTGTCGTGCCGCGGGCAGTGAGCCCGTATTATGTCGACCCCGCACCCACCGGAAGCGTCTACGTGGACACGATGCCGACGGGCAGCATTTACGTTGATCCGGCGCTCATGGGACCGGTCTATGTTCGTCCAGCGCCGATCTACAACCTGACGCCCTCAGAGATCCGTGAGCGGCATCTGAATGAATATCATGCGGGCGGAGAAGGCGATTATTACCAGGGCATCATCCCTCCGGCGCCCGTTCCGTGAATGGACAGTTCCGGACCGCCGATTTGAACCGCTCGTGCCGCAACGATTGCGGCGGGGGGCGGATCGCCCCGCCTTGGAGGTGCGTCAAGCTAAATACCGCGCAAATGTCATCACGCTCGTATGAGCATACGTGACCAAACGTCAACGCTCGCGCCGAAACATCCGCCACAATGTGGCGTTAGCTCATTGCGCGTCCCTTTAAATCGTTACCCGATTTAAGGACAGTATGCGCGACAAGCAAAGAACGGTAGCCCGTCTTGCGCGCCCGACGAGGGCAGCGGCGGTGTGAATTTCGGCATTCGTAGGTGGCCGGATGCTTAACGGACAAAGGAGTGTGAACGCTATGAGACTATCTCTGAAGACGTCAATCCCCGTACTTGTCCTCTCGTCCGCGCTCGTTGGAGGCGCTGCACCGGCCTTCGCGGACGGTTATTATCAGGGCATCGATCCCCATAATCGTCCGGTAACAGAGAGCCGGCCGCTGATGTCGTTGCCGCCGGTTACGGTGACACCGGATGCCGATGTCGATCGCATGCCGACCGGCAGCATCGACCTCATGCCCACGGGCAGCATCTTCGATGGCCGGACCATCGATCGCGATCCTTATCCGGAGTACACGCCCGGTGAGGGCCAGTATTATCGCGGAATCGTTCCCCCGAGGCGGTGACGCTTTAAACGGGAATCCTACGAAGCGGGATGGCGGCATTCGCCATCCCTTTTTTCCGGGGTCCTGAGACTGGATCAGTCGGGACGCCCGTTTTCCCAGGTGACCGACTGTCCGAAAAGCGGAACCGTGGAGATCGACATCTTGGCGGATCCATCCGTCACCTGGCGCGAATGCGCCAAATAGATGAGCGTGTCGTTGGCCCTGTCGTAGATGCGGGTCACGAGCAGGTCCTTCCAGATCAGCGACAGTCCGGAGCGAAAGACCTCTTCTCCCTCTTTCGACAGATCGATGCCGCCGATCGTGATGGGACCCGTTTGCCGGCAGGCGATCGAATTGTTCGAAGGATCCTCGAACCAATTGCCGTTCTTGAGGCGATCGATGACGCTGCGGTCGAAATAGGTGACGTGGCAGGTCACGCCGCCGATTTTCGGATCGCGCACGGCATCGATTTTGATGTCGTTGCCGAGCCAGTCGACACCAACTTCGCCGACGGTCTCGGCGCGGGCGGCGACGACGGCCGCGGCAGAAAGGGCGAGGGCGGCGACGGCCAAGATGCGGATGCGGCGGAACATGATTATCCTCCTATGGGCGATAGCTTTCACATAGGTGGAAACGGCGCCGATTGCGATAGCGCATCGGCCCGAAGATCGCGACCGATTTTCGGAAAGCACGATGCGCAGATTCAAAGAGTTACAGCGACCTTTGCGCGTCTAAAAAGACGCGGCGCTGTAGCGCTCTCGCGCCGCTAGCGCGGGTTGAGGAAAACTGTGCCCGGTTTTCCGCCCGCATCCCGCGCTAACTTCTTAAAATCATCGTGTCTATGCGCTCTGGCGCATTCGCTCCTGGCCGGAGATATCGGCCTGGCGCAATTGGGCGGCGGCCGCCGCGAGCGCGCGGGCACTGGCGTCGGCATGGCGGTGTCTGGCACGCGAACAGCGGTCGCGGCCATCCGCCTTGGACACGTAGAGCGCCATGTCGGCGCGGATCATCACGTCCATGAACGAATCGCCGGGCTCGGCGGCGGCGATACCGATACTGACCGTCAGTCGGACGCGCTGGTGCGTCCGGCCGGCCGGTGTTTCGCGCACGAGGCGGCAGATCGCCTCGGCGAGAGCGGCCGCCTGTTCCTCCGTGTGGTTCGGCAGGACGATGCCGAATTCCTCGCCGCCGATCCGCCCAAAGGCGCCGCGATCGCCAAGGAAGCCCGAGACCGTCTCGGCAAAATGGGCAAGTGCCATGTCGCCGCAGGCGTGGCCGTAGTGATCGTTGATCTGCTTGAAATAGTCGAGATCGAGCAGCAGGAACGAAGCCGGACAATCGCGCGAAAGACAGAAGGCGAGAATCCGCTCGCCCTTCTCGATCAGCGCCCCGCGCGACAGAACGCCCGTGAGCTCGTCGCGAGCGATCGCCGTCTTGAGGTCGGCGATCATGCGGTTCTGGAGCGTGAGAATCAACGCCAGGAAAAGGGACGGCAGGCCGAGCGTCTGCAGGACTGCCAGCGAGAAATCATAGGCGACGGCGGGGGAGGGCGCAGCTTGGAGCGCCACCGCGGACATGGGGCCGAGGGCGTGGATGAGGGAAACACAGGCGATCGTCAGCGCTGCCACGGCGGCAAGGCGGAAGGCGGGCTTGGCCGCCGCCCGGCGATCGAGGGTCGGAAGACCGATCACGAGAAGAAGGCAGCCGCCGAGGCCGGTGCCGACGATCACGCGCGCGGCGGTACCGTCGTGACTGCCGATCGCAACGACGAGGCCGGCGGTGCCGGCAGCAAGGGCGACGGCTATGAAAACAGCCGGTGGTGCCGTCAGGGCGAGGAGACGCCGGAAGGCGAGGAATTTGAAGACGACGGCGGCTATCAGTGCCGCATAGCCGAACACCGCGGCAAGCGGCATTCCGAGCGCCGCCGCCACGGTCATAAGTCCGATCGCAACCGCCGACAGAGCGCAGGCGGCCGAAAGCTCATGGGTTCCGGCGGCAGTGCGTTCAAGGGACAGGAGAACCGGCAGTATGGCCAACAGCGCAAGTACGGATACGGCAGGGAGAAAGGTCATTTCGAAACGGCCTGTCGTGCTAAAAATCAAAAGCGGCTTGAGTTCCAGCCGATAAGCAATGCCGATTCGTACCGGTGGGGTCTTAACGAAGGTCGGAGAAATTCACTGCAATTTTAGTGGACAGCGACTTGAGCCGCGGTTAACGCGCGGTTCAACGCCAGGACAATTTCATGGGCTTTAGGCCACGCGCGAATGGCGCGCGGAGGTGACAATGTGTGATGAGCGGCTGATGGACCGCGTCATTTCGAGGGTTTATGCTGGCGCCCCCGCAAAGGGTGGTCTTTCCTGTGGGTTCGACGATGAGCGAAAACGTCTCCATCCGTCCGGTCGTTCGCAACGACTACGATCAGTGGCTGGTCCTCTGGGAGCACTACAACGCCTCCAACGGACGTTCCGGTGAAAGGGCGCTCGACGCGGACATAACCCTCATGACCTGGTCGCGCTTCTTCGATGCCTATGAGCCGATGTATGCGCTGGTCGCGGAAAACAATGGCCGGCTGGTCGGGCTCACCCACTACATCTTTCACCACAGCACCACGGCAATCCAGCCGAACTGCTATCTCCAGGACCTCTTCACCAGTGAGGCCGTCCAGGCGAGGGGGGTCGGCCAGGCCCTGATCAACGGCGTGTTCGACGCCGCACGACGCGCCGGCACGTCACGCGTCTACTGGCTGACACACGAGTCGAATCTCACGGCGATGCAGCTTTATGACAAGCTCGCCGAGAAGTCGGGGTTCGTGATGTATCGGATGGTGATTTGAGTGCGGGTTCACACCCTTTCCACAAACCCGTCCAAAACCCGCTTCTGTCCTGCACGGTCGAAGTCGATCGTCAGCTTGTTGCCCTCGATGGCGGCGATGTTGCCATTGCCGAATTTCAGGTGGAAGACGCGGTCGCCGACCTGGAAGCGGGAAGGTTCCGCGGTCGTCGACTTGGCGACGAGCTCGCCGTCGATGGTGCGGGTGCGCGGACCGGACTCGCCGTAGCCGATGCGTTCGACGGCGTGGCCGGAGCGGGTGCCCCAGTTGTCGCGGGTGGCATCCGAGCGGTGCTGCTGGGCGCGCTTCCAGCCGGGCGTCTGGTAGCTGTTCTCGAAAGGATCGGCCTTGTCGAAGCGCGACTGGCCGTAGCCGCCGCGGCCATAGCCGCCATAGGAGGCTTCCTGCTCGGCCACTTCCACATGATCGATCGGCAGCTCGTCGAGGAAGCGCGACGGCATGGTCGATTGCCAGAGGCCGTGGATGCGACGGTTCGAGACGAACCAGATATGGCAGCGTCGCTTGGCGCGGGTGATGCCGACATAGGCGAGGCGGCGTTCCTCCTCGAGCCCGGCGCGGCCGCCCTCGTCGAGCGCGCGCTGGTGCGGGAAGAGCCCTTCCTCCCAGCCCGGCAGGAAGATCGTATCGAACTCCAGGCCCTTGGCCGAATGCAGCGTCATGATCGAGACGGCATCCATGTCCTCGTTCTGCTCGGCATCCATGACCAGCGCGACGTGCTCCAGGAAGCCGCGCATCGACTCGAAGGCCTCCATGGAGCGGATGAGTTCCTTGAGGTTTTCGAGGCGTCCGGGGGCTTCGGCCGACTTGTCCGCCTGCCACATCGCCGTGTAGCCGCTTTCCTCGAGAATCTGTTCGGCAAGTTCCGTATGCGGCGTCGTCTCGAGCAGCGTCTGCCAGCGGCGGAAATCGGTGACCACGTCGAAGAGGGCCTTGCGCGCCTTCGGCTTTACCTCGTCCGTTTCGATGATTTCGCTTGCCGCAGCGAGCATCGGAATGTCGCGGCTGCGCGCATAGTCGTGCAGCGTGCGCACCGTGGTTTCGCCAAGGCCGCGCTTTGGCGTGTTGACGATGCGCTCGAAGGCAAGGTCGTCGGCCGGCTGGCAGACCAGGCGGAAATAGGCCATGGCGTCACGGATCTCGAGCCGCTCATAGAAGCGCGGGCCGCCGATGACGCGATAATTGAGGCCGAGGGTGACGAAGCGGTCTTCGAACTCGCGCATCTGGAACGAGGCGCGCACCAGGATCGCCATGTCGTTCAGATTGTGCTTGCCCCGCTGGAGCTGCTCGATCTCTTCGCCGATGGCGCGGGCCTCCTCCTCGGAGTCCCAGGCGGCGTGCACATGCACCTTCTCGTCGTCCGGATTGCTGCGCTCGGTGAAGAGCGTCTTGCCTAGGCGGCCTTCATTGTGGGCGATCAGGTGCGACGCGGCGCCGAGAATGTGCTCGGTCGAGCGGTAGTTGCGCTCCAGCTTGATGACCTTGGCGCCGGGAAAGTCCTTTTCGAAGCGCAGAATGTTGTCGACCTCCGCCCCGCGCCAGCCATAGATCGACTGGTCGTCGTCGCCCACACAACAAATATTGATTTGTTGTGTGGGTTTCTTCGCGCTCACGCTGTCGCCGCTTGCGCGGCTACGCTCCGCGGGGGCGGACGAAACGTCGTCCGGCCAGCGTTCGCTGGCTCGGGCTTCGCCCGGGACGTTTATACCGTCGCCGTTCTTGTTCGAACTGGAAGATATCTCTCCGGACTTGGCCTGCGGCCGCTGTGCCAAGAGCCTCAGCCACATATACTGCGCCGTGTTGGTGTCCTGGTACTCGTCGACGAGGATGTAGCGGAACTTGTCGTGATAGTCCTTGAGCACGTCCGGATTGGCGCGGAACATCCGGATCGGGTGCAGCAGCAGGTCGCCGAAGTCGCAGGCGTTCAGCGTCAGAAGCCGGTTCTGATAGGCGGCGTAGAGCTCGCGGCCCTTACCGTTGGCGAAGGCGCGGGCGTCGCCCTCGGGAATCTGCGAGGGGTCGAGGCCCTTGTTCTTCCAGCTGTCTATCATGCCGGCGAATTGCTTGGCCGGCCAGCGCTTGTCGTCGAGGCCTTCCGCCTGGATCAGCTGCTTGATGAGACGCACCACGTCGTCGGTGTCGAGGATCGTGAAATCGGACCTCAGGCCCACCAGTTCCGCGTGGCGGCGCAGGAGCTTGACGCCGATCGAGTGGAAGGTGCCGAGCCAGGGCATGCCCTCGACCGCATGGCCGACGAGCACGCCGATCCTCTCCTTCATCTCGCGCGCTGCCTTGTTGGTGAAGGTGACGGCGAGGATCTGCGAGGGATAGGCACGGCCGGTAGAAAGGATATGGGCGATGCGGGTGGTCAGCACGCGCGTCTTGCCGGTGCCGGCGCCGGCGAGCACCAATACCGGGCCCTCGAGCGTTTCGACGGCGTCCGTCTGTTCCGGGTTGAGGCCGGAGAGATAATCCGGGCGCTTGGACCTGTCGCGGGCAGCCATGGCACGCGCGGCGATCCCGCCTGTGGCGGGGGGCGGCTTGCGCAGTGCCGGCTCCTCGTCGAAGAAGGGAATGTCGTCGAAACCTTTGCTCATGCGGCCCAATGTAGTGATTCGGGGCCGAAAGGCCAGAAAGGATGTTCCTCTTTTATTCCGGATTCTCTGCCGGGCTCAGCAAGCCTGTGGAAAGACTGGCATTTTCACCGCGCGCATCATTGTTGCCGTTCGCGTCGAAGACCGCATCGACCGGCACCTGCAGCGCGGTCGCGAGCTGATTGGTCTTGGCGGCAAGCGAGATGACCCGCAGTAGCTCGGCGTGTTGCACCTCCGTCATACCCTTCGCCTTGGCTGAAGCCGTATGGGAATGAATGCAGTAGCCGCAGCCGTTGGTGACGGAAACTGCGATATAAAGCATCTCCTTGACAAGGGGATCGAGGGCCGACGGCGTCGCCATCACCGCCTTGACCTCCGCCCAGGTGCGCTCCAGCAGATCCGGGTCGAAAGCGAGCCAGAGCCACATATTGTTGACGAAGTCCGATTTGCGTGTCTCGCGGATGTCGTCGAAGACCGCCTTGACGCGAGGGTTTGCTTCGGGATCGGACGGTGGCGCGACGGTGCTCATGCGCTCTCCTTTGCTCAGACGAGTGCGAAGACGCGGGCCGGGCCGCCGGTACCGCCCCTGTGCTTCGGGGCGCCGAGAACGAGTGTTGCGCCTTTGGCCGGCAGCTGATCGAGATTGGCTGCGGCCTCGAGCCCCCAGCGGCCCCCGGGAAGCCAGGCGTAATGCGTGGCAAAATCGGGCGAAATCCCGTGGTCGAGCGAGAGCGTGTCGACGGCGATGCCGGCGGCCTGCGTTTCCTCCAGCAGAAATTTGGCGGCCTCTACATGGAAGCCCGGGAAGTGCATCTTGCCGTCGGCATCGGCATTTCGGAACTTGTCCGTGCCGACATGATCGGCCCAGCCGGAGAGCATGGCGATACAGGCGTTTTCCGGGATCTCGCCGTTTGCAGCCATCCAGGACTTGATGTCGTCCGGGGTCACCTGGGCTTCCGGATCGGCCGCGGCCTTGTTGCGGATGTCGACGACGCAGAGCGGCACGACGAGCTTTTCGACGGGAAGTTCGGCAACCGACAGCCCGTCGGCCGAGAAATGCAGCGGTGCATCGACATGAGTGCCCGTGTGCTCGTTCACGCGGAGCTCGAACAGGTTGAACTTGTGTTCGGCGAAGCTGAACTTCTGCTCGCGGAAGAATTGCTGCTGACCGAAGTAGGTCGGAAATTCCTCGTGAAGCTCATGCGTGAGGTCGGTAACGCGGGCGTGGCCCTCGGCAAGCGCCGGCGGCGCGGCTCCCATGCTTGCCGCCGCAATCCCGGCCGTGCCGACCGCGGCCGCGCGGAAGAAGTCTCGCCTCGAAAGCATCCGCTCCTTTACCGATTGAATGACGCACGCATCGCACATTGCCCCTGCTCCCCTGATTGAGCGAAACCTGATTGGAAATGCCGCAGTCAAGAAGCAGGATAGCCGAGCCGTGGCGGCTGTAAACAATGCTTTTCCAGGGTGACCGCGTCTTCTCCCATTATGGCAGACGCCATCTTGCGGCCAACAAATTTTGCTTTCATTACAATTGCGTAATGATTGGCGTTCCGAGATTGCCCGAGGGCGCGCGAACAACCATACTCACGACAACTCGGAACGTTCCTCCCGGTGCGCACCGCGCGGTCGCGTGCACATAAATCGGAGACATGGATGCGCTTTTGGAAGCAACTCGCGGTCAGCCTCGTCGTTCTCGTCGTCGGGGGCGCTGCCTGGATACGTTTTGCCCCCGGTGCGGGGGAAACGCTGGCGGCGATCGGGGTTTCCCACCCTCTCATCGATGCGCTGTCGCCTCCGCAGGGCGGCGACGGAGGGGGCGGCCAAGGCAATGGCGGGCGCGGCCAGGGCGGACGCGGCGGCCCGGGCGGGGCGGCTCTGGTGGTGGTCAAGCCCGCCGCCACGGCAGTCGCCAACGACAGGCTGAACGTCATCGGCAGCGGCGAGGCCATCCAATCCGTCACCGTGACGCCGGCGGCAACCGGCAACCTCACCCAGATTATCGTCCGGTCCGGCGACCGGGTCGAGGCGGGCCAGGTGATCGCGCGGCTCGACAGCGACGAGCAGATGATCGCCGCCGAACAGGCGCGGCTGGCCCGCGACAGCGCCCGCGAAAAGGTTGAGCGCTACCGCAATCTCGGCAGCGCCCGCGTCGTGACGGCGGTCGACGTGCGTGACGCGGAGATCGCGCTGCAGGCGGCCGAGCTGGCGTTGAACACGGCGGAACTCGATCTCAAGCGCCGCGACATCGTTGCCCCTTCGAAGGGAATGGTCGGAATCATCACGGTCAATATCGGGGATTACGTCACCACATCGACGCCGATTGCCGTCGTCGACGACCGGTCCGAAATCCTCGTTGATTTCTGGGTGCCGGAACGTTTCGCCAGCAAGATCTTCGTCGGCCAGCCGGTGACCGCGAGCGCGATCGCCCAGCCCGGCCGGCCGCTCGACGGCGTCATCCATGCGATCGACAACCGCCTCGACCAGGCGAGCCGAACGCTCCGAGTGCGGGCGCGAATTGAAAACCCGGACGACATGCTGCGCGCCGGCATGTCGTTCTCGGTCACCATGGCCTTTGACGGCGACCGCTATCCGACCGTCGATCCGCTGGCGATCCAATGGAGCTCGGAAGGGGCCTATGTCTGGCGGATCCAGGGCGACAAGAGCGAGCGTGTGCCGATCAGGATCATCCAGCGCAACTCCGACACGGTTCTCGTCGAGGCCAAGCTCGCCGAGGGCGACCGCGTCGTGACGGAGGGTGTGCAGCGGCTGCGCGACGGCGGCACGGTGCGGATTGCCGGCGAAGCCCCGGCCGAACCGGAGCAGAAGGTGGCGGGAGAGGCGCAATGAACATCGGCTTCGGCGGTCATCCCGGAGGATTGCCAGGCGCGGGAGAGGGTGGGAAGACCGGTTTTACCGCGCTTTTCATCCGGCGTCCGATTTTTGCGCTCGTCGTCAACATGCTGATCGTGGTGGCAGGTCTTGCCGCCTGGAACGGCATCGAAATTCGCGAACTGCCCCAAGTCGACCAGCCCGTCATCTCGGTGACGACGAATTTCGACGGAGCGTCCCCTGAAACGATCGACCGCGAGGTCACCTCGGTCATCGAAGGCGCTGTTTCCCGCGTCCAGGGCATCAAGGGCATCTCGTCCACGTCTTCCTTTGGCCGCAGCCGCGTCACGCTCGATTTCTCCGACACGACCGATATCGGCCAGGCCGCCAACGACGTGCGCGACGCATTGGGCCGCATCACCAACCAGCTGCCGGACGATGCCGACGAGCCGCGGATCGTAAAGGCGGATTCGGACAGCCAGCCGATCATGCGCCTGGCGCTGACCTCCGACACGATGTCGATGGAAGACATGACGCTTCTGGTCGAGAACGAGATCAGCGACCGGCTGGCGGCCGTGGAGGGCGTTGCCGACGTTACCGTCTATGGCGAGCAGGAGAAGATCTTCCGCATCGACCTGAACCAGGCCAAGCTTGCCGGGCGCGGCATTACCGTCGCCAACCTGCGCGAGGCTCTCGCCACCGCTTCCTATGACGTGCCGGCGGGGTCGCTGACGAGTTCGAGCCAGGACATCTCGGTCCGGGCAACGGCCGACCTGCAGACGCCCGAGCAATTCGAAAACCTGATCCTCGGCGACAATGTCAGGCTCGGCGACGTGGCGACGGTGACGCTGGGTCCGGACACGGGCACCTCAGCCTTGCGTTCCAACGCCCGCCAAGGCATCGGCCTCGGCGTCATTCGCCAGGCGCAATCGAACACCCTCGACATATCGGAGGGCGTCCGCAGAGTGGTCGATACGATCTCGTCGGATATCCTGCCGCAGGGAACCGATCTGCAGGTAACGAGCGACGATGCGATCTTCATCAATGGCGCAATCCACGAGGTGGAGATCGCGCTCATGGTTGCGATCTCCATCGTCACGCTCGTCATCTATCTCTTCCTGCTCGACTGGCGGGCAACGCTGATCCCGACGATCACAATGCCGATCGCGCTGATAGGGACGCTTGCGGCAGTCTATCTCGCCGGCTTCTCGATCAATATCCTGACGCTGCTTGCGATCGTGCTCGCCACCGGCCTCGTCGTGGACGATGCCATCGTCGTGCTCGAGAATATCGTGCGGCGGAGGGCCGGCGGGCTCGGACCGCGGGCGGCGGCGGTGCACGGCACGCTTGAGGTATTCTTCGCGGTGCTGGCGACCACCGCGACGCTGGCGGCGGTTTTCGTGCCGCTCTCCTTCCTGCCGGGGCAGACCGGCGGGCTTTTCCGCGAGTTCGGCTTCGTGCTTGCCTTCGCCGTGCTCCTCTCGTCCTTCGTCTCCCTGACGCTCTGCCCGATGCTGGCGTCGCGCATGCTGACGAGCGAGGGGCATGCACATCATGGTTTCATGCACCGCTTCGGCGCCCGCGCTTCCGCCTTCTATCGGGCAACGCTCCGGTCCTGCCTCAACGCGCCGCTCGTCGTCTTCGTCGTGGCCGCCTTCTTCACCGCGGCGGGTGCAACTGGTTTCCTGACGCTGAAATCGGAATTGACGCCCTCCGAGGACCGCTCGCTGGTGATGCTCAGGGTCAACGCGCCCCAGGGCGTCTCGCTCGAATACACGCAGGCGCAGATGCGGCGGATCGAGGATGCGCTGCAGCCGCTTGTGAAATCGGGCGAGGTCGGCAACGTATTCTCGATTTCCGGGCAGGGTGGTTCGGCCAATAGCGGCTTCATGGTCTTGAGGCTGACGCCCTGGGAGGATCGCGAGCGCACGCAACAGCAGATCGTCGCCGATATCAACAAGGCGACGGCCGCCATACCCTCCGTCCGCGCCTTCACGATCCAGTCGAACAGCCTCGGCATTCGCGGCGCCGGCAGCGGCCTTCAGGTGGCGCTCGTCGGCAATGACTACACGAAGCTCGGCGATGCGGCGGCGAAACTCGTGCGCGCGATCGAGGACAGCGGCCGGTTCGAGAACGTTCGGCTGAACTATGAGGCCAACCAGGCGCAATTGTCGGTGACGATCGATCGCGAGCGGGCCTCCGACCTTGGCGTCGACATCAGCGGCCTGGCCTGGGCGTTGCCGGCCATGCTCGACGGCAGCAGCGTCGTCGACATCTTCGTGGAGGGCGAGTCCTACCCGGTCAAGCTGCTCTCTTCGACGACGCCGCTCAACGATCCGACGGATCTACAGAATATCTTCGTCAAGACCGGGGACGGCCGCATCGTCCCGATGTCGACGATCGCAACCGTCGAGGAGAAGGCCGTGGCGCCGCAGCTCTCGCGCGAGAGCCAGTTGCGTGCGGTCTCGCTTTCGGCCGGCCTGAAAGACGACCTGGCGCTCGGGGAAGCCCTGGCGATGGTGGAGGAAATGGCCGAGCCGCTCCTGCCACCCGGCTCGCGGCTGATGCCGCTTGCGGAGGCGGCGACGCTCGACGAGAACGCCAGCGGCCTCTTCATCACCTTCGGCTTTGCGATCGTCATCATCTTCCTGGTTCTGGCGGCGCAGTTCGAGAGCTTCGTCAGCGGCATCATCATCATGTCGACGGTGCCGCTCGGGCTTGCCTGCGCCGTCTTCGCGATGATCCTGACCGGCAACACGCTGAACATCTACAGCCAGATCGGGCTCGTCATGCTCGTCGGCATCATGGCGAAGAACGGCATTCTGATCGTTGAATTCGCCAATCAGTTGCGCGACCGGGGGCAGGACGTGCGCAGCGCTATCGAGGATGCGGCCAATATTCGTTTGCGGCCGGTGATGATGACCATGATCGCGACCGTCGTCGGCGCGGTGCCGCTGGTGCTGGCAAGCGGGGCTGGAGCGGAAGCCCGAACCGCACTCGGTTGGGTCCTCGTCGGCGGCCTGGGTCTTGCGGCGGTCGTCACGCTCTATCTGACGCCAGTCGCCTATCTCGTGATCGCCCGCTTCACCAGGCCTCACGCGGACGAAGAGCGCAAGTTGCACGAGGAGATGGATGCGGCGGTCCTGCTTGAAAATGCGCCCAAGGCCGGTTGAGCGCGGCTTCAGGCTATCATTGCATAGGCGGCGGCGAGGTAAATGACCGCGGCGACGGCGCCGAGAGCGCTGCGCCCGGCATGGAGCTTGCCCCAGCGGGTGATCAACTCGCGGGTTTCGCCGTTCGCCTGGTCCGCAGGCGTCGTCTCCAGGCGCTTGTTGATCGGCATGATGACATAGAGAGTGTAGGGCCAGTTCATGATGATGACGGCGGCGCCGAGGCCCCACAGCGCGTTGCCGGTCTGCCACCAGGCGGCGGCGCCCAGAAGGCCGGAAAGGATCGCGAGAGAAGCCTGCATCTCGAAGCCCCGGCGATAGGCCGGAACCCACTCCGCAAGCGCGGACCGATGATCGAGCCGAAGCCTTGCCGGCTGTTCGGCGATGTTGATGTAGATGGCGGCGCCAATGAAGACGGAAGCGGTGAGCAAAGCGAGCAGGCCGAACATGATACGTTCTCCCGTTTTCGGACATGATACCCCATGGACCCGCAAACAAAAGCTGCATCTTTGGCGTACCGCATGTCTCCTGGAGCCGACACACGCCTTGAGGACAATGGCATGCGGCGCTTCACAGTGACGACAGCGACCTTCGCGCTGATAGCACGCGCGGCCCTGTCGGCTCCTCCGGGGCAGCTTGTGACAAGCGGGTATCACCGCCGGCCATTTCGGCGCCGCCAGTGCGCGAATCGGCTCGAACTTCTGGACAAATCGATTCCGATTTGCACAGTAGCGCATTGAAATGAAAGCGCTTCCAGGCCGAGTGGCCGAGGAGGCGGCGGCAAGACCGGGTATGGTTGCAGGCCGAATTGAAGGAAGACGGCGGCGATGATCGGCGGCGCCGGCTGAAAGCGGCGCGGATGCTGGTCGCGTTCCGTCCGGCCGCATACTCCTTAATTCTGCGTCGAATTGAGGATAGGTTGCACGGCTGTTCGACCGCTATGGCGGTTCTCGCGTATCCCGGGATACGCGTTGGTGGAAGGGAAAACGAGTGGCGTTGAAGGCGATCAAGCAGGGCGCGAGAAACGATAGCGGGATCGCGGCGGCCAAGGCACTTCTCGGCGCCCGCTTCGGCGACCGCTTCCAGACGGGAGAGGCGATCCGGGCCCAGCATGCTCACACCACGACCTATATTCCGGCGCAATTGCCGGACGGGGTCGTCTTTCCCGAGGATGCCGTCGAAGTGCGCGAGATCGTCGAGATCGCCTCGGCGCATCGCGTACCGCTCATCGCCTTCGGGACCGGCTCCTCGCTCGAGGGCCATATCAATGCGCCGCACGGCGGCATATCGGTCGACATGTCGCGAATGAACCGCGTCGTCGAGGTCAATCCGGAGGATCTCGACTGCACCGTCGAGCCGGGCGTGACGCGTGAGGAACTGAATACCTATCTGCGCGATACAGGACTTTTCTTTCCGATCGATCCCGGTGCGAATGCCTCGATCGGCGGAATGGCATCGACGCGTGCCTCGGGCACCAATGCGGTGCGTTACGGCACCATGCGGGAAAATGTGCTCGCGGTGACGGCGGTCGTTGCCGGCGGGCGCGAGATCCGCACCGGACACCGCGCACGCAAGTCCTCGGCCGGTTACGATCTGACGCGGCTCTTCGTCGGGGCCGAGGGCACGCTCGGCATCATCACTTCGGTCACGCTGCGCCTGCAGGGTATTCCGGAGGTGATTTCCGGCGGTGTCTGCCCGTTCCCGACCATCGCGGATGCTTGCAACGCCGTGATCCTGACGATCCAGTCCGGCATTCCCGTGGCGC
This sequence comes from Sinorhizobium sojae CCBAU 05684, assembly GCF_002288525.1. Taxonomy (NCBI): domain Bacteria; kingdom Pseudomonadati; phylum Pseudomonadota; class Alphaproteobacteria; order Hyphomicrobiales; family Rhizobiaceae; genus Sinorhizobium; species Sinorhizobium sojae. The sequence continues at coordinate 2,142,124 of NZ_CP023067.1, read as the reverse complement.
GCATCGAGTTGCTCGACGCGCTGCAGATGAAGGCCTGCAATGCCTATTCCGGCCTGGGCTACGCGGAGACGCCAACGCTTTTCGTCGAGTTTCACGGCAGCGCCGACGGCGTCGAGCTGCAATCGCGCCACTTCGCCGAAATAGCGTCGGAATTCGGTTCTAAAGGCTTCGTCTGGACGACAAATCCGGAGGAGCGGGCGCGGCTCTGGAAAGCGCGGCACAACGCCTATTGGGCGCAGAAGAGCCTGAAGCCCGGCGCCGCCATCCTGGCGACCGATGTCTGCGTGCCGATCTCGCGTCTTGCCGATTGCGTTGCGGCGACGCAAGAGGATATTGCCGCGAACGGTTTGATCGCACCGATCGTCGGCCATGTCGGCGACGGCAATTTCCACGTCGGCGTGGTTTTCGACGACAAGGATGCCGCCGATGTGGAGCGGGTCGAGGCGTTCATCGAACGGCTGAATAGCCGCGCATTGGCAATGGATGGTACTTGTACGGGGGAACACGGGATCGGCCAGGGCAAGATGCCGTTCCTCGCGGCCGAACTCGGCGAGGCGGTGGATCTGATGCGGCAGATCAAGCATTCGCTCGATCCCGACGATATCTTCAATCCGGGCAAGATTTTTGCCTGAGGCAGAGGCTCGCATAGGGCCCTGAGCAGATGGGAATGTGACACGGTGCTGGCGCGTATCTTCGTAATCATTGGCGGCCTGTTGGTTGTCGCGCTGTTTGCGGCGCTGATCGCACCTCTGTTCATCGATTGGACCAATTTCCGCGCCGATTTCGAGCGTGAGGCAAGCCGGATCATGGGCAAGCCCGTGGTGGTGCATGGCAGCGTCGACGCGCGTCTTATTCCCTTCCCGACGGTGACGCTCAACGATGTGCGTGTCGGGTCGACAGACGGAGGCGAGCCGCTGATCCGGGTCGAGCATTTCGCAATGAGTGCCGAGCTTGCGCCTTTCCTGAGCGGCGAGGCCCTGATTTACGACATGCGGCTCGACCGGCCCAAGGCACGCATCCGCCTGCAGCCCGACGGCACGCTCGATTGGGCGCGTGGCCCGCGAGCGGAGATCCCGGCCAGAACCGTGACACTGGAGAAGATCGAGATCGTCGATGGCGAGATCGAGTTCGTCGACGAGCAGACCGGCCGTACGCGCCGGGTGACCGATCTTTCCGCCGACGTTTCGGCGCGCACGCTCGCCGGCCCCTGGAAGATAGAAGGTGGAGCGGTGCTCGACGGCGAGGCGGGCAGCTTTTCCTTTTCAACCAATGAAGTGGACGAGAGGGGGGTGCTGAGCCTCCGGGCAAAGTTGACGCCCGACGAACGGCCCTTCGGCGTCGAGCTCGACGGCGAGCTCAAGATCGTCGATCTCAAGCCGGTCTATGCCGGCCGCTTCACGCTGACGGAAAACCGTCCTGCCGACGAGGTCAAGGCAAGCGGAGCGCTGCGCATCAATGGCGATTTTCAGCTGACCAATGAAAGCATTCGTGTGCCGGAATACCGCTCCGAGATCGGCCCGCCGGACGATCCCTATATCGTCACCGGCGAGGCGACGCTCGATACCGGCAAGGAGCAGAAATTCCTCCTGATCGCCGACGGGCAGCAGATCGATGTCAGCCGGATCGGCAGTTCCGGGCGCAATGGCAAAACCGATCGTGATCCGGCGACATCGCTCCGCCAGCGGCTGGAAACCATGATGGCGTTCGCCGCCGATATCCCGATCCCGCAGGTGCCCGGCCGCGCCAGCCTCAGGCTCCCGGCGATCGTCATCGGCGACACCACCGTTCGCGACGTGCGTCTCGACGTCAGGCCGGATGGTGCGGGATGGATCATCGACGATGCCGTGGCGCTCTTGCCCGGCCGCACTCAACTGGAGGCGAAAGGGCGCTTGAACCTCCGCGACGACCGCGCTTTCCGCGGCGACATCGTCATGGCCTCGAACCAACCATCGGGGCTCGCCAACTGGCTGGCAGGATCGGTGGATCCGGCCATACGCCGGCTGAAATCGGCAGGCTTCGCGGCCACCGTGAACCTGACGGATACGCTCCAACAGTTCGAGAACCTTGAGGTGGCAGCGGGTCCCGCGACGTTGAAGGGCAGGATAGAGCGTCTGTCCTTCCCGGAGCAGCAGCCGTCGCTGTCGCTGCAGCTCAAGGGCAACCATATCGACCTGGAGGCACTACAGGCGCTAGCCGGGCTCGTTGCCGGCGATGCGTCGACGGGAACGCTGCTCAAGCATGCGATCGCCGCCGAGCTCTCCGCCGATAGATTTTCCGCCTTCGGTGAGGAGGCGGAGGATGTTCAGGCGGTGCTGACGCTGAAGAATGGCCAGCTACAGGCGGAGCGGGTGGCGGTCGGAGCGCTTTCCGGTGCCAAGCTCGCCTTTTCCGGGCGGATGAGCGGCGGTCTCGAAAAGCCGGTGATTTCGGCAAAGATGAAGCTCGCAGCCGAGGAAATGACGCCTTTCCTGCAAATGATCGGGCGGCATATGGCCGACCATCCGGCACTACGCCGGCTGATGGAGGCCGGCCCGTATTTCGCCGACGCAGCTCTCGACGTGACGCTCACCGCCGGCAGCAAGGAAGGCGATGCGCCGGTTACCTTCGGTGTGATCGGCACGGCCAACGGCAGCAAGATCGCCGCGAGCTATCAGGCGCCGGACGTCGCCCAGGCGCTCGCCGGCAGGAACATGCTGCTGGAGGCGACGCTGGAGAATCCGAGGACGCCGGTTCTTCTCGGCCAAGCCGGTCTCGACCCGCTGCCGTTCGACGCGGATGCCAACGGGATCCTCGCGGTGAAGCTGCAGGGCGGGGACGATACCAAGGCCAACGGCACGCTGACCTTCACCACGGAAAGGACGTCGCTTGCCGCCAAGGGCACCGTCGATCTCGCCCGCGATCATTTCTTCGAAGGGCAGGGGAAGCTGACGCTTCAGACCCAGGATCTTGAACCTTATCTCCTGCTTAAGGGAATCGCCCTGCCGCAGATGGGAAGCGGCCTTCCCATGACGCTGGCGGCGGAAATAACGTCCGACCCGGAGCGCGTCACGCTTTTGAATGTTGAAGGCAAGGCCGACCGCAACGGCTTTGCCGGAGCCCTGTCTATCGACCGCAGGGTGCCGGGCAAGGCTCAGGGCGAACTCGCACTTGATGCGCTCGATTTCGGCTGGATCGGCGAGGCAATTCTCGGTCAGGTGCAGGATGCCTCCACCGGCGAATTGTCGACGGCGCCGGTTCCGCAGCCGGCCTGGACGAACCTCGACGTCAACGTCAACGTCAAGGCGAGGCGTTTCTGGCCGGGCGTCTACGACGCCGTGACCGACTTCAGTGGAAAGCTCGAATGGAAGGGCGAGGAGGTGGCGCTCAGCGAGGCAACCGGCGACTGGCTGGGAGGCAAGCTCACGGGACGGCTGCAACTTGGCAATGCCAACGGCTCGGGCTTCCTGCGCTCGCGTTTCGACCTCAAGGGCGGCGATTTGGCTGCGGCGGGATGGACGCGGCAGGACGGGCCGGTGGCAACCGGTCGCTTCGATCTCGCCGTGGCCATGGAAGCCTCGGGTGGCACGCCGCAGGCAATGGCGCAATCGGCAAGCGGCTCGGGAACGGCAGTCTTCAGCGGCGTGACGCTCAAGGGGATCAATACGGCGGCGTTGCCGAAACTGATGGCGGTGGCCGATGCGACGAAGACGCAGATCTCGGCCGATAACATCCGCAAGGTCGCCGAGAACGAGATATTCAGCGGGCAGTCGGTAGTCGAAAGCGTCAAGGTGCCGTTCAGCATAGCCGGCGGTACGGTCCGGATGCAGAACGTCACCGCCGCCGACGGCAAGGCGAAGCTTACCGGCGAGGCGTCAATCGACCTTCCGGCCGGGCGCATGAATGGTGCGATCGAACTCGCCTTTGGCCCAGGCGACGAAGCGCTTGCCGGTGCCGAACCGCGGGTGCGCATCAACTATGCCGGCCTGCTGAAATCGCCCGGCGTCTCCTTAGATGTCACCGATCTGGCGAATTTCCTGTCGCTTCGGGCTTACGAACAGGAGCGGCGGCGCGTGGAGAGGCTGCAGGCGAACGTGCTCGAAAAGCAGCGCCTGCGCCGGGAGGTCCAGCTTTACAAGGCGCAGGCGGAGAAGCGAGAGATCGAGCGGCGGCGGGCCATTGCCGAGGAGCGCCGGCGCGAGGCTGCTGCGGCAGAGGCGGCGCGGATGAAGGCCATGGCGGAAGCGCGGGCGGCTGAAGAACGGCGTGCTGCGGAGGAAGAGCGCCTGCGCATGCGGCAGCTGCCGCCATCTCAGCCACGGGCGGCGCCGATCGAGGACGTGCAGCGAGGAGACGTCCTGTCGCCGCCGGGCGCTGGGGAGAATGCGGGGCCGCCGGCCGGCCAAGGGCTCAATTTCGAGATGTTGCCCGACATCACGGTTCAATAAAGCAAGCGCGGGATGAGGAAAATTGTGCGCGGTTTTCCGCCCGCAGCCCGCGCTAACTTCCTAGAATCGATCACGTTTATGATTTTAGGTCGATCCGACCTTAAAATCATCGTGATCTAGCGCATCGGCCCGAAAATCGTATCCGATTTTCGGAAAGCACGATGCGTAGTTTCAAAGAATTGCAGCGTCCTAAATGGACGCACGGCGCTGTAAATGCCCGCCGGCAGGCTTACGACGGGCCCGCTGCGTCTGCGCGCCTCTTGACCCAGGCAAGAACATAGAGCCGAAGCGCGGAGGAGAGGTTGCCCTCCGGGTCGCGGTTGTCGTCAATCTCGGCAATCAGCCGTGCCAAGGGAATACCGCGGCTCTTCGCGATCGATTTCAACTCCTGCCAAAAGGGGTCTTCAAGGGTGAAGCTGGTGCGGTGTCCGTGCAGCGTCGCCGAATGCTTGGCGATCATTCCTTGCCTCACAGGTTGATTCAAGTTCTTCGCAACCCGATTCCGGAAGCGGAGCCAAGTCCTTGCTGCAGAATCGCATTTCGGGACGGGCGGCTTGGCGCATCGGCCCGAAAATCGAACCCGATTTTCGGAAAGCACGATGCGTAGATTCAAAGGCCTACAGCGTCCTTTGTGCGTCCGTAAGGACGCACGGCTTATAAGCGCGTCGCGCCTAAAGCCATTCAAAGGTAATGCATGTCGTGGTTGCAAAACCGCCGCGCACTCTTGGGGCGGCCTGCATCAGGGCCGCTCTTTTCCGTCGGACTCATCTTTCCCGGGCGTCCTCGACGGAGCGGTCTCCAGCCTACCTTGATCGAGCGACTTCGTCGCCTTCTCGTTCAAGGCTTTCGTCAGGGATTTCTCCGCCTTGGTACGGCCAAAGGAGATCCGGTTCTGTTCAGCCTGCTTCTCGCTCGCGGCGCGGGCCTGGCGCTTGCGAAACTGACGCAGATTGACGACGTCGCCAGCCATTTCCCTCGTTCCTGATTTCAATTCTTCTTGCGGAAGGAATCGAGCGAGACAACAGAGGCGCCGCCGCCCTTTTGGCCGTCGCCGGGCTTGTCGACGTTTGCCTCAGGGGCATCGTCGGTTTCGCTCACCGGATAGGCGGTGATCTCCGCCGATTCCGACTCGTCCTCTTCGCCGGCGGCCACGTCGAACTCCAGCTCGAAATTCACCGACGGGTCATAGAAGCCGCGGATGGCGTTGAAAGGGATCACCAGCTTCTCTGGCGTGTCGGAGAAGGAAAGACCGATTTCGAAGCCAGTCTCCGAAACCTTGAGCTCCCAGAACTGGTGCTGGACCACGATGGTCATCTGCTCGGGATATTTCGCCTTGAGATGCTGCGAGATGCGAACGCCGGGAGCGCCGGTCAGGAAGGTGATGAAGAAGTGATGGTCGCCGGGCAGGTGACCCGTTGCGGCGACTTCGGCCAAAACCTTACGAATGACGCCGCGAAGCGCGTCCTGCGCCAGAATATCGTAGCGGATGTGGTCCTGGCCCATGTGGTCCCCGTCTTTCTTCAATCTCTTCGTGCGGCATGGCTCGATCGTCGTACTCTCGAATCATGCAGCCATTCAAGACGGCTTCGGCATCGGTTCGATGCGTGGAAGCCTTTCTGTGCTCCATTGCCCCGCCCGTTTATGGCGAGTCATTCTCGAGCATCTATAGACCATTTCATCGCGGGGGAGAAGGTGAAGGCTTCTGTTGCCAGGTGCCTTCGGACCCCGCCTTACGGTGCTACCCGGAAGGACTTGATTTGAAGTGTCGCACCGCCGTTAGGCAGCGAGACGTGCTTCAGCATAGTTGTCGTTTGCAACTATAAGTTTAGCCCGATAACGGTGGTACAATGCCGAGCAAAAAGTCGATCTTTACGCCCTTGTCGATCCTATTTCGCCCCCATCAAAAGCCGGTCGAGCGCTTGAGACGACCGGTTTTTGGTGGAGGCGCCGGGTACCGCCCCCGGGTCCAATGGGTTTATTGCATCGCCCGTTTATTGCCATAGCCGCCGAAGACGGCACCCGTCATATAGGTCTTTCCGGGCCCCAAGAAAAGGGGGGCTGACGGGAATATGACAGGCACCGACCGCCCCTGCGCGACTTTCGAGACGCGCAGAGGCCGCAGCAGACCTTCGCTGCCGTTATTCCGCGGCGCCGACGCTATCGGCCACAATGCTCGGATCTCCTTCGGCAGGGCATTGCGAACCTTTGCCGACTGGCCAAGGTCGATATGCCGCGTCAGGACCTTAAACACCGATTTCGCCGCTTCCGCTGGATTGACGGGCCTGCTGTCCTTCATCCCCTCGGCGATGATCGCGAGGAAGTCGTCGAGCGATCGGGTTGTCTTGTCCGGCTGGAGCGAGGGGCGGAATTGGTCATAAAACGCCCCTCGCACGAGCAGCGGAAGCTCTGCGCCGAGATGGGCGGACACTTCCAGGGGCAGGCGGTCACGCAGGGCGCGCAGCACCACGTTCAGAATGTGCCATGCCACCCTCCGGTCGGGTCCGTGGTCCTCCATGATTTCGGAGAGCCAAATATTGGTGGTTTGCAGGGTCTTGTCGAACACGTCGAGACCTGTCGCGCTCATGGCTGACCTCCTTTCAACTGTCCGGCTGTCTCATTCATGGATGTCTAGGACCTAACTGCGATTGCTTGAGATTGTTTCCTCTGGAAAGAGCCTCGACCGCATGAAGGCGCCGGCCGGCTGGGTCCTTGCCGGCCCGGACATTCGGGGAACTTTAGGCGCCGGCCCCGGTTAAGCTCCAAGACGGCAGATCCGACAGCGAGAGAGGCAGTCTCATGATCACATCCAAACACCCGAAGACGCGGCGCCCGAGCGACAAGGACCTGAAACAGGACCCCGGCATCGGCCAGTCAAAGGGCATCAAAAGCCCCTCCGACTACGAGCGCCTGAAGCGCGACAGTACCGTGGAAGGTGATGTGGCGAACGACGCCACGGCCCAGGGTGGCGCAAATCCTGCCCAGCGCGGGCGAACCAACAAATAGGAGCGACAACCATGGTCGGCAGGAAGACGCATGAACAGCAGCAGCGCATTATTCAGGGCCGCGAGGACACATCCAATGCGGGCAAGGACTTCGACGCGGAGGCGGAGCTGAAACGCTCCGACGCCCTACGCAGGGCGCAACGCAAGGGGCGAAGCCTCGATACCGAACATGCCGATGCCCGTGAGGAGGATGACCGCAGCATTCTGAGAGGTGAAAATCAGGAGAGCAGGCACCACAAGGATTCCGGAAGCTGAGCGGCCGCATCCGGATGTCAGGATAAAGGAGATCGCCATGGCTCACGCCAGCAAGAAGAATATCGGCAAGCCCGACAAGGGCAAGGGCTCGGGAAGCGGGGCGCAGACCGAGGTGCAGCAGGAAATGCTCGGTGAAAACGACGTTCTTTCGAACCGCGACAAAAAGCAGCACTCGGACGCGCGGGGCCTCGACGGCAACGCCGTGAAGACCGGGCAGTATCAGGACCACGCCGCCAACCGGCGGCCCGAGAAATGATGGGGCAAGCACCGCCGCAAGCGACGGCGGTGCTTGCTTTTTCCGCGGGCCCTGCGAAGGGCTGCTCGGTGCAGTGAGAGGAAATCATCTCCGGCCTAAGGCTGCCGCCTCCGCGAAATCAGGCCGCCCGCCGCAAGGCCGATCGCCATTGCCGCAAAGGTCACGCCGACCGATCGCCTGGACAAAACCGTTTCCCAGCCGGGCGTCAGCCGCTTCGGCATAAAGCCATAGTCGACGAGCGCCGCCAGCGTCGCAGTCAGCGCGGCTTTCCTGAGCACCGTCGCGGGGGACTTGGAGCGTCCGGAGGCCAGCCACACTTCAAAGGGCAGGGCCCAGAAGATCGAAGACAGATGATGCGTGCCATAGCCAAGCAGCGTATGGCGCGCGTCCAGCTTTCTGACGCGGCCGGCCTGCTCACCGTAGAGCCAATGGCTGGTGGCGTTGGTCGGCTGGAATACGCTTTTTCCCTCCGATGTCGCGAGCAGCGCCAGCGCGGCCGTCGTCACCAGGCTTGCAACCGTGCCGCTCGCCGCGGCCGCCAGCGCAGCTTCCTTCAGGTTTTCAAACGACCCCTCCTCCTGGTGTGCCCAGACGGTGCGCCGGTTGGGAAAGAATCGGGTGCTAGGCTTGCTCGTCATTGTCATCTCCAGGATCTCTCCCTCCAATCGCCGGAAGGCGGCGATGTTCCGGCGGCGCAGGCGGCGGTGGTGTAAAACCCATTGCCCCGTTGGTTCCTGGCGGAGTTCGCCCTATTTTGAAGAGGAACGAATCGGCGGCGAGCAACTAATGCGGCAATATCTTGAGCTTCTCGATCATGTGATGAGCAACGGCAGCGATCGCGGCGACCGGACCGGTACCGGCACGCGTTCCGTCTTCGGCTACCAGATGCGCTTCGATCTCTCCGAAGGCTTTCCGGTGCTGACGACGAAGAAGCTGCATCTGCGCTCGATCATCCATGAGCTTCTCTGGTTTCTGAAAGGCGACACCAACATCGCCTATCTCAAGGAAAACGGCGTCAGCATCTGGGACGAATGGGCGGACGAGAATGGCGAGCTGGGGCCGGTCTATGGTTATCAATGGCGCTCGTGGCCGACGCCCGACGGCGGCCATATCGACCAGATCGCCCGGCTGATCGAAGGGCTGAAGACCAATCCGAATTCCCGTCGCCACATCGTTTCGGCCTGGAACCCGGCGCTTGTCGACGAGATGGCGCTGCCGCCCTGTCATTGCCTGTTCCAGTTCTATGTGTCGGACGGCAAGCTCTCCTGCCAGCTCTACCAGCGCTCCGGCGACATTTTCCTGGGTGTGCCGTTCAACATCGCCTCCTATGCCCTGCTGACGATGATGGTGGCGCAGGTGACGGGGCTCAAGCCCGGCGATTTCGTGCACACGCTCGGCGACGCGCATATCTACCACAACCATTTCGACCAGGCGCGGCTGCAACTGGCGCGCACGCCGAAGCCGCTGCCGAAGATGGAAATCAACCCAGCGGTCAATGACCTGTTTTCCTTTAAGGCCGAGGACTTAACGCTGGTCGGCTACGAGGCCGATTCACATATCAAGGCGCCGGTCGCGGTCTGACCGAGGTTGCGGATCGCTGTCGGTAGGTCGCCGCGGAGTCGGCTGTTTCACAAGGGCGGCCGTTCCGGCAGAGATGGGAGGTTACGATGCTGACGCTGATTCACGCGCCCTTGTCACGTTCCTCGCGGATCATTTGGCTGCTGGAGGAAATCGGCGCCGAATTTGAAATCCGCTACGTCGACATCCGGCGGTGGGACGGTTCGGGCGGGCCGGACGAAAACAATCCTCATCCCCACAAACAGGTGCCGGCCCTGCTGCACAATGGAGCGCTGATCTGGGAGTCGGTCGCCGTCGTGCAATATCTGACCGACCTCTACCCCGATTCCGGCCTTGGCCGGCCGCCGGGCCATCCCGAGCGCGGCGCCTACCTGTCCTGGCTTGCCTATTATGCCGGCGTGATCGAGCCGGCGGCCAGCGCCCATGTCGCTGGCGTGACGGCTAATAATCCGGTTTTGGCGAGGCTCCATACGGAAATGTGCGCGCATGTGATCGACGTGCTCACACGCCAGCCCTATCTCATTGGTGAGAGGATGAGCGCTGCCGACCTCCTGCTCGCGAGCGCATTACAGTGGATGCGCGGGATCCTGCCGGACAGCGAGGTCATCGACCGCTATGTGCGCGTGGTGACCGATCGTCCCGCGCTTCTGCGGGCCCGCGAAATCGACAGCAGACCGAGTGGTTTTCATGACTGAAGTGAAGAGCGATCCGAAAATCGTCATCGTCGTTGCGATCGCGGCGAACGGGGTCATCGGCCGGGAAGGGGAGCTGCCATGGCGGCTTTCGACCGATCTCAAACGTTTCAAGGCGCTGACCATGGGCAAGCCCGTGGTGATGGGCCGCAAGACCTGGGCTTCGCTCGGGCGCCCCTTGCCCGGCCGCCCGAACATCGTCATCAGCCGCGATCCCGTCTTTGCGGCGCAAGGGGCGGAGCTCGCGTCCTCGCTGGAGGCGGCGCTCGATAGAGCGCGGCACCATGCGGCGGCCCAAGGCGTCGACGAGATCTGTGTCATCGGCGGTGGCGAGATCTACCGTCAGTCGATCGGCATTGCCGATGTGCTGCATGTGACCGAGGTGCAGGCGGAGGTGGAGGGTGACACGGCCTTTCCGGCGATCGACTCCACCATATTCGAAAAAGTGTTCGAGGAAGACCTGCCGCGCAGCGAGAAGGACAGCCATGCGATGCATTTCGTCACTTGGCGGCGGCGCGAGAGGGCGGCTGGCGACGCCAGCATGAACGGTGCGGGCCCCTGAGCCGGCTCTGGTTTCCCTCTTCCCATGCAGGTGCGTCATTAAATTTAAGTCATTTACCGTGAACTCGGCCGTATCGCGTTGAAAGCAATGCAGTTGGTACCTATAACGGGGTCACATCTTTGACCGGCCGCATGAGGCGAGGTCAATCTGGGAGTCTTATTTCAAGAGAGGTTTTGATGCCCTGGAGCAATCAGAATGGCGGCGGCGGCCCTTGGGGCGGCGGCGGCAATCAAGGACCGTGGGGCCAGGGGAACAGGCCGCGGGGCGGAAAAGGCGGGCCGCCGGATCTCGAGGAGATCATCCGGCGCGGCCAGGATCAGTTGAAGAGTGTCGTCCCCGGCGGCTTCAACGGCGGCATCTTCGTCATAGCCGGCCTGTTGATCGCCGGATTTGTCTTGCTCAATTCCATCTACACCGTTCAGCCGGACGAACGCGGCGTCGAAATGCGCTTCGGTAAGCCTAAGGACGAGATCTCGATGCCCGGCCTGCATTATCACTTCTGGCCGTTCGAGACCGTCGAATATGCCAAGGTGACGGAACAGCAATTGAACATCGGCAGCCGTGGAGGCAGTCAGTCGAGCTCGGGGCTGATGTTGAGCAGCGACCAGAACATCGTCAATGTCCAATTCGCAGTGCTCTTCGCGGTTACCGATCCGAAGGCCTTTCTCTTCAACGTGGAAAACCCCGTCGACACGCTGCAGCAGGTGGGAGAAAGCGCCATGCGCGAAGTCGTCGGCAGGCGCCCGGCGCAGGACATCTTCCGCGATAACCGTCAGGCGATCGCAACGGATGTCCGCAACACGATCCAGGCGACTCTGGACAGCTACGGCGCCGGCATCTCCGTGAACACGGTCGCAATCGAGGACGCAGCACCGCCGCGCGAGGTCGCTGATGCCTTTGACGAGGTACAGCGCGCCGAACAGGACGAGGACCGCTTCGTCGAGGAAGCCAACCAGTACGCCAACCAGGTGCTCGGTCGCGCGCGTGGCCAGGGGGCGCAGATCCGCGAAGAGGCGGCGGCCTACAAGGACCGCATCGTCAAGGAGGCGGAGGGTGAGGCGCAGCGCTTCATCTCCGTTCACGACGAGTATTCCAAGGCGCCGGACGTCACCCGCAAGCGGCTCTATCTCGAGACGATGCAGGGCGTTTTCGGCAAGTCGAGGAAAATTATTCTTGGCGAAACGAACAGCCAGGGCGTCCTGCCCTATTTGCCGCTCAATGAAATCGGCAGGCCCGCGCAGTCGGGAGGTACGCAATGATCAACAATCGCAGTTCCATCATCCTCATCGCGCTCGCCGCGGTGCTGTTCATCGCCTATTCGTCGGTCTTCGTCGTCAATGAACGCCAGCAGGCGATCGTCGTTCGCTTCGGTGAAATCCGCGACGTGAAGACCGAGCCGGGCATCTATTTCAAGCTGCCCTTTGGCTTCATGGATGCCGACCGCGTGCAATACGTTCTTGACCAGGCGCTTCGCTTCGATCTCGACGACATCCGCGTGCAGGTCTCGGGTGGCAAGTTCTATGAGGTCGACGCCTTCGTGGTCTACAAGATCGCCGATCCCCGCCGCTTCCGTGAAACGGTTTCCGGCGACCGCGAATCGGCCGAAGCGCGGCTCAGGACCCGTCTTGATGCATCGCTGCGTCGCGTCTACGGTCAGAGGGGTTTCGAGGCGGCGCTCTCCGACGAGCGCGCGTCGATGATGCGAGAGGTGGGTGCGGACCTCAGGCCAGATGCGGAATCGCTCGGCCTCACTATCGAGGACGTTCGCATCCGCCGCACGGATCTGACGCAGGAGGTCTCGCAGCAGACCTATGAGCGAATGAAGGCCGAACGCCTGGCGGAGGCCGAGCTCATCCGCGCGCGCGGTAACGAAGAGGGCCAGCGTCGGCGCGCGATCGCCGACCGGCAGGTCGTCGAAATCGTTGCCGAAGCGCAACGCGATTCGGAGATCCTGCGCGGTGAAGGCGAGGGCGAGCGCACGAGGATCTTTGCCGACGCGTTCCAGCGCGATCCGAGCTTCTTCGAGTTCTACCGCTCGATGTCGGCCTACTCGCAGGCGATCGGCAGTCCCGACACGACCATGGTGCTGTCGCCGCAGTCAGAGTTCTTCCGCTATTTCAATAACGCAAACGGGCCCGAACAAGGGGAGGCGCCGGCCACACCGCCGGCACCGGCTGCCCCGGCTGCCCCGGTGGCGGCAGACTGAGCGGACGATGTCCGATTTTCTGACCGGATTGGCTTTTTTCCTGATCATCGAGGGGCTGGTGTACGCACTGGCCCCTTTGGTTCTTGTGGAAATGGCGAAGCGATTGCCGTATGTCCCGGAGTATCAGCTCCGATTGGCCGGAGTCACTTCGGTGGCCATGGGCGTCGGACTTGTTTGGTTGGTTCGAGGATAATGCGAATGCCACAAAGACTGCTGATCCGGCTGGTCGACGCCGAATATGCCATTACCCGTTTCACGATCGGGTCTGCTATTCCGGAGTGGCTGCCCGGGCCGGGGTTCTGGACCGTCTCGAGTTCCCGCGAAGAGATGACTCTCGTCTGTCGAGCGGCCCGCGTCCCCTCCAGCGTGCAGAGTTCGCTTGGCTGGCGCTGCTTGCGTATCGAGCAGCATTTCAGCTTCGATGTGCCCGGCGTCCTGGCTTCCGTTCTCGATCCGCTTACGACCGCAGGGGTCGGTATCTTTGCCAATTCCACATTCAGCACCGATTACGTCTTCGTGGCGGGATCGGATCTCGAAAAGGCCTTGCAGGCGCTGAAGGAGTATGGGCACGAAATCACCACCTGAAGGGATGCTCCGCACCGGATCAGGAAATCGTGTCTGGACGGTCCGGAATTCCGCCGTATCTTCAGGGGAAGAATGTGTCGCGCGGGCCTGCTGCTACACGTCGCCTACAGCACCGCGCGTCTGAAACGCGCAAAGGTTGCTGTAGCGCTTTGAAATTTCTGCATGTCTTTGTGCTTAGGTCAAATTCGACTTAAGGAGACATGCAGTAGGCGGTATAATTCGCAAAAGCGTATGGCGGTCGACATGCGGGGCCCGGCAAGGGTCCGGGTCGGCGCGACGCAAAAGCAATGATGGGAGCCTAGCGACTTGTCCAAACGACCCCAATATTTCCGCAGCGTGGTGCTGGCGGCCGCGACGGCACTGATCCTCTCCAACAGCGCATATGCCGAGACAGCGATGCCGCGGCCATTGATCGGGCCTCCCTCGGTCGCCGATCTCGCGGAAGGGATCCTCGATGCCGTCGTCAACATATCGATCTCGCAGAACGTGAAATCCAGCGAGGACAATGCCCCGATGCCGCAGGTGCCGGAGGGCTCGCCGCATCAGGAGTTCTTCGAAGAATTCTTCAAGGGCCAGCGCGGCGGGGGCGCCCGTCCGCGCACGGTCAATTCGCTCGGCTCCGGCTTCGTCATCGATCCCGACGGCTATATCGTCACCAACAATCACGTCGTCCAGGACGCGGACGAGATCGAGATCAATTTTTCGGACGGCACGACGATGAAGGCGAAGCTGGTCGGCATGGATACCAAGACCGATCTCGCCCTGCTCAAGGTCGAGCCGCAGAGGCCGCTCAAGGCCGTTGCCTTCGGCGATTCGCGCCAGATCAGGATTGGCGACTGGGTTATGGTCGTCGGCAATCCTTTCGGCCTCGGCGTTTCCGTCTCCGTCGGCGTCGTTTCCGCCCGCGGCCGCAACATCAATGCCGGTCCCTACGACAATTTCATCCAGACGGATGCGGCGATCAACCGAGGCAATTCCGGCGGACCGCTGTTCAACATGCACGGCGAGGTGATCGGCATCAATACGGCGATCCTGTCGCAGACCGGCATGTCGGTCGGCATCGGCTTTGCGGTGCCGACGGAACTGGCGGTCAATGTCGTCAACCAGCTCAAGGAGTTCGGCGAGACGCGGCGCGGCTGGCTTGGCGTGCGCATTCAACCGGTGAGTGACGACATCGCCGAAAGCCTGAAGATGGAAAGACCGCATGGCGCACTCGTCTCCGGCATCATCGAAGGCGGTCCGATCTCCCATGGCGAAATCAAGGCCGGCGACATCATCACCCGCTTCGATGGGGCGGATATTGCCGAAATCCGCGACCTCATCCGCGCGGTCGGCGAAAGCCCGGTGGGCAAGGCGGTCGATGTGGTGATCATCCGCGAGGGCAAGGAGCAGACGGTCCGCATCACGCTCGGCAGGCTCGAAGATGGGGAGCAACTGGCAAAGGCGGTGACGGCGCCGGAGGGCGAGGGAGCGGAGCCCGGCGAACCGCCGGCTGCATCATTGCCTGCAAGCGACGCCGTGCTTGGCATGAAGCTCGCGGTGCTCGATGAGGAAAGCCGCAAGACTTTCGGCATTGCAGAAGAGATAGAGGGTGTGGTCGTGACGGAGGTCAGGCCGAACTCCCCCGCGGCCGAGCGCCGCCTCGAGCCCGGGGACGTTATCGTCGAAGTCGGCCAGGAGGCGATGGCAACGCCTGAAGACGTGACGGCTCGGGTCGCGGCGCTGAAAGCGGACGGCCGGCGCAATGCGTTGCTGATGATCGCCAACAAGAGTGGCGAGTTGCGGTTCATAACAGTGCGGGTGGAGTAGGCCGCTCGGCTCTCAGCGTATCGCGCCCGAAAATCGTACCGGATTTTCGGAAAGCTCGATGCGCTAATCCGTCCGCCGGGCGTGGCGCGTCCACTCGTCGGCCGTGATCGTGTAGAGCACGTGGCGCTTCAAATGACGGTGGGTGTCGGGCACGCGCGGATGATCGAAGTCGCGCGCCGGATCAGGCCGCATGCCAAGGCGATGCATGACGGCGGTGGAGCGCGTGTTTACCGGCACCGCGAAGGAGACGATCTCTTCGAGATTCTTTTCAGCAAAGCCGTAGGCGAGCAGTGCGCGGGCCGCCTCGGTGACATAGCCCTTGCCCCAGTGGGGGATGGCGAGCCGCCAGCCGATCTCGAAGGTGCCGTCCGGCAGATGCGGTTCGAGGTCGGTCCGTGCAAGGCCGCAGAAGCCGATCGGCGCGTCGCCGTCGCGAAGTGCGAGGGCGAAGAAGCCGAAGCCGGTCTCTTCGATGGTGAGGGCGAGGCGATCGAGGAGGGCGTCGGCCTCACAGCGACTGCGGCGGAAGGGGAAGAACTCCATCACCTTCTGATCGCTGTTGATCTCGGCAAAGAGATCCCGGTCGGTTTCGCGCCAGTTGCGGATCCGCAGCCGTTCGGTCTCGTGAATGATCACGTGACGAAGTCCGTCTTGCGGTAGCCCTGGAGGTAGAGGAGCGCGGTGAGGTCGCCGTGGTCGATGCGGATCTTCGCCTGTTCGGCGACGACGGGCTTGGCGTGCAGAGCCACGCCGCTGCCGGCAAGCTGCAGCATGCCGAGGTCGTTCGCCCCGTCGCCGACGGCTATTACGTCAGCGGTCGAGATGCCGAGCCGTTCGGAAATGTCGATCAGCGCATCGACCTTCGCCTGCTTGCCGAGGATCGGCCGGGCCACTTCGCCGGTCAGTTTGCCGTTCTCTTCAAGAAGGATGTTGGCGCGGTTCTCGTGAAAGCCGAGCCTTTCCGCGATCGGGCCGGTGAAAACCGTGAAGCCGCCGGAAACAAGCGCCGTGTAATGACCCTTCGCCCGCATCGTGGCGATCAGCTCGCGCCCGCCGGGCGTCAGCGTGATGCGCTTGGTGATGACCTCGCCGATGACCGCTGCCGGCATGCCCTTGAGCAGGGCGACGCGCTCGATCAGCGCCGGCTCGAAGGCGATCTCGCCGTTCATGGCACGGGCGGTGATGGCGGCGACCTTTTCCTTCAGGCCTACTTCGACGGCAAGCTCGTCGATGCATTCCTGGCCAATCATGGTCGAGTCCATGTCGGCGATGAGAAATCGCTTGCGGCGGCTCTCGGCATCCTGCACGGCGACGTCGACGGAGGCATCGCCGAGGACGGCGCGCAACTGCCCCTCGGCCGCGTCCGCATCGCTGCCGTCCGCGAGCGCGATGTCGCAGGCAATTCCGTCGGCGAGCCAATAGAGGCCGGATGCTCTGACGGTTTCCGCCGCCGCCTCCGCCAATGCGGGCGTCAGCACAGGATTTGACGGATTGGCGATAAGCGTGGCAACGAGAGCCATGATTGAGAACCTTGAGCAAGATATGGACGCGATCCTGATAACCGGGCCGACGGCCAGCGGCAAGTCCGCACTTGCCGTGAAGCTGGCCCGCCGGCACGGCGGCGTGGTCATCAACGCCGACAGCATGCAGGTCTACGACACGCTGAAGGTCCTGACCGCGCGCCCCGACGAGTCGGAGATGAGCGGTATCGACCACTTCCTCTATGGCCACGTACCGGCAGGGCAGCCCTATTCGACCGGCGCCTGGCTGCGAGAGGCGGAAGCGCTGGTTGCGCGTTTGCGGGAAGAGGGACGGCTGCCGGTCTTCGTCGGCGGCACCGGCCTCTATTTCAAGGCGCTGACGGGCGGGCTCTCGGACATGCCGGAGATCCCGCCGGACATCCGCGCGCGGCTGCGCTACGGGCTGAAGGCGGAGGGTGCCGAGGTACTCCATGCCGAGCTTGCCGCGCGCGATCCGGAGACCGCCGCACAGCTGCGGCCGGGGGACGGGCAGCGCATCGTCCGGGCGCTCGAAGTAATCGAGGCGACGGGCAATTCCATTCGCCATTATCAGCAGGGCCGCGGCCCGGTGATTATCGATCCCGAGCAATCGATGAAGTTGGTCGTGCTACCGGATCGAGCGCTCCTGCACGATCGAATTGACAGGCGCTTCGAGACGATGCTCGCAAGCGGTGCCGTGGAAGAGGTCCGCGCGCTCCTTGCGCTCAAACTTTCGCCGGAGATGCCGGTGATGAAGGCAATCGGCGTTCAGCAGATCGCAGCGATGCTGCGTGGCGACATCACCGAGGCGGACGTGATCGCCGCCGGGGCGGCCGCCACGAGGCAATACGCCAAGCGGCAGATGACATGGTTCCGCAACCAGCTCGACGAAAGCTGGCAGCGGGTCGAGAGCCCCCACGAGGTGCTGTAGCAAAGCGCTAACCCGAGCCGTTTACCTTCAGCACAGCTTCCTCGCCACCGCTGACCCAGCCCAAGATCTTCACTCATCGCGCAGTTGAGGGAAGTAGTAGACCTTGAAGTCGTTGTGAAGTCGGCCTTTGCAGACCGGTTGGCTTGATCTTGAGGCAGTCCTTCACCCCACGGACAGAGCGCCATTCGACGCGAACGAGGAAGCGCAGCAAAGGACGTTGCAACTCCTTGGATCTACGCATCGAGCTTTCCGGAAATCGATTACGATTTTCGGGCCGATGCGCTGGCGATCAGGGCGCCGGCGCCTGCTGATGCTGCACCATCCGCCAGTCGTCGCCGATTTTCGCATAGGTGGACGTGCAATGGGCTGCATATGGCGCCTCGGCATCGCGCCGGCTGTGGGCGCGGTAGGCGAGGACGATGATTGCTTCGGCCGGCCGGGCAATCCGTCTCTCCGTCATTGTCACATCCCGCCAACGCGGGGCGCCGTCGAGAGATCGAATGATCTCTGGCCCGGCGAGGATGCCCAGCGGCTGGAACGCCATCAGGCATTCGTCATCGACAAGTGATCGGTATACGCCGGGACCTTCGAGCCACAACCTGCGTTCCAGTTCCCATGCCTCATCATCATCCATGTTTGCCTCCGTCGTGCTGTGGCATTCTTGCCATGCATCAACGTTCGAACAGGTTTTCCGATCCGCGCAGCTTTCCGTGTCCGGTTTGGAACCGTCGCCTCCCAGGCCATGTGGGCTCCCGCTATTTGCGGATGATGCTTCCGAGTGGACGCTTTAGCAGGCTTTCGCGCAGCGATCCTTGACGCTGCCCTTCGGGGGCGGGCGAGCCGAAGCTCCGCTCCGGCTGCAATGGCGGGCGCTGCTGCTGCCGAGCGGCATCCCTTTCCGCCTGACCGAAAAGGATCTGCTCGCGGATCTGGTTGAAGCGCTCGAGCTGGGGATTGACCGGTTCGGGTGCGTGCGGAAGCATCTCCGGCCGATAGGACTCCAGCGCCGGCTCCCGCATGCCTTCGGCGCGGGAGGGAGCGGCATCGGTGCCCGGTTCGTCCCACGCTTCCTCTTCGTCGGCGGGCGTGTGAGCGCTTTCCGCAGCCAGATAGCTCTGCTGGAAACTTGAAATATCCGGTCCGTTCATGGCACGCATGCGGCTGACGATCGAACGGAGATCGACGGGCGGCGCATCCTCTTCGACCCTGTCGGTGATGCCGTGTGCGCGCGGCAGCCTCGCCTCTTCCACGCGGCTGAAGCGCATGCGCATCGGCACCGCCACGGCTTCGCCGAAGGCGATCGCCTCGCCATTGCCGATCGACGAGATGAAGCTGGTGGTCGAGATGGAGGAGTTGGAGATGGCCGAGCGGATGATCTCCTGGTCGCGGTCGTTTGCGAGCCGCATGGCAAAGACCGTCGAGCACTGCGACAGGATCGTCGGATCGAGTTCGCCGGGGCGCTGGGTGATGATGCCGAGCGACACGCCGTATTTGCGGCCCTCCTTGGCGATGCGGGCGATCGCCTGACGCGTCGGCAGGAAGCCGAAAGAGGGGTCGGCCGGCACGTAGCGGTGCGCCTCCTCGCAGACGACCAGCATATGGATGCCGCCATTGCCCCAGAGGCCGATTTCGAAGGCCATGCGGCAGAGCACCGAGGCGACCGAATTGACGACTTCCGAAGGGATGCCGGCAAGCTCGAAGGTGGCGATCGGCTTGCCCTCTCCCGGTATGCGGAAGATCTTGGCGATCGTGTCCTGGATCGTGTCGGTGATCGTGTTCGAAGAGAACATGAAATGATAGCGCGGATCGTTGATCGCCGAGACGATTCTGACTTTGAGGGAGCGCAGATGCGGCTTGTCGGTGCGCCCCTCGAGCCGGCCGATACGCTCGTCGATCATCGCCAGAAGGTCGGCTATGCGGTAGGGCACCGGGGTGTCCGCGGTGATCGAGCTCTTTTCCGTCTGCCGGCGCATCAGGCCCGAGTCGCCGCCCTTGAAGGTCTTTTTGGCATCGGGGATGACGTCGCGCAGGATATCGAGCTCTTCCGGCACCGGGGGGCGGCCACGGAAGATCACCTCGGCCAGTTCCTCCAGGCGGAAGAGCCAGAAGGGCAGCTCGAGCGTGTCGGTCTCGATGACGACCGAATGGTCCGGAAAGGCGGCGGCGAACTCGTTGTGCGGATCGAGGATGAGCACGCGCAGCTTCGGATCGGCGGCGATCGCCTTGTTGAGCAGTAGCGTCACGGCGGTCGACTTGCCGACGCCGGTCGTGCCGACGATGGCGAAGTGCTTGGCAAGCATCGATGGCACGTGGATCGTCGCGTCGAGGCTCTCGTCCTGCGTCAGCTTGCCGATGACACAGCTGTCCGCCTGCTTGGAATCATAGATGCGGGCGAGGTCGGAGGCACGGATGCGGTGGGCGATCGCGCCGAGATAGGGATAGCGGCTGATGCCAGCGGAGAACTCCTCCCGCCCGTCGGACCCAACAAAGACCTCGCCCATCAATTCGACTTCGATGCGGATGGTGTTGTTCGTCTCCTCGCTCCATTCCTCGGATGCGGTGTGCATCGAGCAGACCAGGGCCACGACCCGGTTCTCGCCGACGGAAATGGAGATCAGCCGGCCGACGGACCAAAGCTCGGTCAGTGAGGTCTCGCCATTTTCGGCGACCGTCGCGATCGTTGCCCGCGAACCGTTGCACGCGACAACCCGGCCGAGGAAACGGTTCCCCGGCTTCATGCCGTCGCGACGATCCTTCTCCCCAGCTCGGTTCGGGGACTGCAGGTCACTGTTGAGCAATTGACACCTCGGGCGAATTGTCCCGAAGGATAAAGGAACGACTTTAATAAGTGGTTGCGATTATTCGAAAACGGCGTTGACGGTCCGGTGTTTTCTGTTTATCAAATCGCCCCATGAAAAAATTCGCGGTTATTCTTGTGGTGGGGCGGCGCATGGGCAGGATGGTGTAACCATCCGGCGGTAGCCACCCATGCGCTGAACGAGGCTCCTGATGGGGCCTTTTTTTATGTCTTCAAACACGCTAATCACCCAAAACCTGAAAAAGGGACGGAAGCAGGCTAATGAGCGGAACTGAAAACCAGATGACCGGGGCGGAGATCGTTCTCCAGGCTCTGAAAGACAACGGCGTCAAGCATATCTTCGGCTATCCCGGCGGCGCCGTGCTTCCGATCTATGACGAGATTTTCCAGCAGGAAGAGATCGAGCATATCCTCGTCCGTCACGAGCAGGGCGCCGGCCATATGGCCGAAGGATATGCCCGCTCCACCGGCAAGGTCGGCGTCATGCTCGTCACCTCCGGGCCGGGCGCGACCAATGCGGTCACGGCGCTGCAGGACGCCTTGATGGACTCGATCCCGCTCGTTTGCATCTCCGGCCAGGTTCCGACCGCGCTGATCGGCTCCGACGCCTTCCAGGAGTGCGATACGGTCGGCATCACCCGCCCTTGCACCAAGCACAATTGGCTGGTCAAGGACGTCAACGATCTTGCGCGCATTATTCATGAAGCCTTCCGCATCGCGCAATCCGGCCGCCCGGGTCCGGTCGTCGTCGATATCCCGAAAGACATCCAGTTTGCGACCGGCACCTACACGCCGGCTTCGGCCGTTCCGACTCAGAAGAGCTATCAGCCGAAGACGCAGGGCGAACTGACGAAGATCGAAGAGGCGATCGCGCTGATGAAGGCGGCGCGCCAGCCGATCATCTATTCCGGCGGCGGCGTCATTAATTCCGGCCCGCAGGCCGCCCATCTCCTGCGTGAGCTGGTCGATCTCACCGGCTTTCCGATCACCTCGACACTGATGGGCCTCGGCGCCTATCCGGCCTCCGGCAAGAACTGGCTCGGTATGCTCGGCATGCACGGCACCTACGAGGCCAACATGGCGATGCATGATTGCGACGTCATGGTCTGCATCGGGGCGCGCTTCGACGACCGCATCACCGGCCGGCTCAATGCCTTCTCGCCGAATTCGAAGAAGATTCACATCGATATCGATCCGTCCTCGATCAACAAGAACGTCCGCGCCGACGTTCCGATCGTCGGCGATGTCGCGACCGTTCTCGAAGACATGGTCCGCCTCTGGCGGGCCGCCGCCAAGACGGTCGACACGGCACGGCTCGATGACTGGTGGAGATCGATCGCCAAGTGGCGCGCCCGCAATTCTCTCGCCTACACGCCGAGCGACGACGTCATCATGCCGCAATATGCGATCCAGCGGCTTTATGAACTCAGCAAGGGCCGCGACACCTACATCACCACGGAAGTCGGCCAACATCAGATGTGGGCGGCACAGTTCTTCGGTTTCGAGGAACCGAACCGGTGGATGACCTCTGGTGGCCTCGGCACCATGGGCTACGGCTTCCCGGCCGCGATCGGCGTTCAGGTCGCGCATCCGGAAAGCCTCGTCATCGATATTGCCGGCGACGCCTCGATCCAGATGTGCATCCAGGAAATGTCCTGCGCGGTGCAATACGGCCTGCCGGTCAAGATCTTCATCCTGAACAATCAATATATGGGCATGGTCCGCCAGTGGCAGCAGCTGCTGCACGGCAACCGCCTGTCGCATTCCTATACGGAGGCGATGCCGGATTTCGTCAAGCTTGCCGAAGCCTATGGCGGCGTCGGCATCCGCTGCGAAAAGCCGGGTGAGCTCGACGAGGCGATCCGCCGGATGATCGATACGCCGGCGCCCGTCATATTCGACTGCCGCGTCGCCAATCTCGCCAACTGCTTCCCGATGATTCCCTCCGGCAAGGCGCATAACGAGATGTTGTTGCCCGACGAGGCGACGGACGAGGCGGTCGCCACGGCGATCGACGCCAAGGGCCGACAGCTCGTTTAAGGACAAGGGTAGAGGACCAATAATGAGTGCACATCTTCAGCCGACGGGCTCTGCCTATTTCATCGCCAAGGAGACGGAGCTTGCGGAGACGCACACACTTTCCGTTCTCGTCGACAACGAGCCTGGCGTGCTTGCCCGCGTCATCGGTCTGTTTTCCGGCCGCGGCTACAACATCGAAAGCCTGACGGTCTCCGAGACCGAGCACGAGGCGCACCTGTCGCGCATCACCATCGTCACGCGCGGCACGCCGCATGTGCTCGAGCAGATCAAGAACCAGCTCGAACGGCTGGTGCCCGTTCATCGCGTCGTCGACCTCACCGTACGCGCGGCGAGCCTCGGTCATGACCGTCCGATCGAACGCGAGCTGGCACTCGTCAAGGTGCATGGCTCGGGCGAGCACCGGGTGGAGGCGCTCAGGCTTGCGGATGCTTTCCGCGCCTCTGTCATCGACGCCAATATCGAGCACTTCGTCTTCGAGATCACCGGCAAGCCGTCGAAGATCGAGCAGTTCATCGCCATCATGAAGCCGCTCGGGCTGATCGAGGTCTGCCGCACCGGCATCGCCGCAATGAACCGCGGCCATCAGGGGATGTGAGGGCGAGGGGCCTTTTCTGCGGGGACTACATCCTCTCGCCTCAAATGACTTCCAGCCGCACCTTCCTTTTCGGCGGCGGAAAAGTCCGGTCGAGTTCGGCGAGGTTCTCCGCCGTCAGGTGGATGTCCATCGCGTCGCGGTTTTCGCGGGCGCGCTCGGCGGAGCCGGTCTTGGGGATCGAAATGACGCCGGAGCGGGTTTTCAGGAAGGCAAGCGCCACCTGTGCTGGCGTCGCCTGATGCGCCTTGGCGATGTGGATCAGATCGGCATCGTGGAGCAGCCGTCCCTCGTCGAGCGGCGAATAGGCCATGACCGGCACATGCCGGTCGCGGCACCAGGGCAGGAGATCATATTCGATGCCGCGGCGGCCGAGATTATAGAGCACCTGATTGGTCGCGACGTGACCGCCATCCGGCGCCGCGATCAGTTCCTCCAGGTCGTCGACATCGAAGTTGGAGACGCCCCAGGCGAGGATCTTGCCGGCCTTCTTCAATTCCTCGAAGGCGGCGACGGTCCCGTCGAGCGGATGCCCGCCGCGCCAATGCAACAGATAGAGATCGATACGATCGGTGCCGAGATTTTTAAGGCTGCGCTCGCAGGCGGCGATCGTCCCCGATCGGCTGGCATTCGACGGTAGCACCTTGCTGACGATGAACGCTTCGTCGCGCCGCCCGCGAACGGCCTCGCCGACAATGCGCTCGGCACTGCCGTCGCCATACATCTCCGCCGTGTCGATGAGCGTCATGCCGAGATCGAGCCCAAGCTGCAGACTGCGGATCTCGTCGGCCGCCTTTGCCCGGCTCTCGCCCATTCGCCAGGTTCCCTGTCCGAGCACCGGAACCGTGCGGCCGTCGGGGAAGGCGGTGGTCGGGATCGGATCGTGCATCGTCGGATATCCTCTGCATTGTCATCGAAGCGCTGCAGCGGTTGCGCGCCCGAAAAGACGCGCAGTGCCGCAGGACAGGTTTCGGCAATGCAAGAATGGAACTCGCGCGGATAAATGTCCATGGCGGCAGCAACACGCCGGAAGCGCAAGGAAGACGCGATCTCTGCCCTTGCGGGCGGCGCAAGCGCTTCCTACATGGGGGACATCAAAGTCGATCGGCGACGGGCCTCCGCGAGTGGCGGGTCGTCGACGGAAATGACGTCTCCCCGCCTTTGACCACGGATGTACTGGCATCGGCAGGTTGAGACGAGAAGGAAGGTCGGGTTCGCCCGACCTTTTTTCGTGCCGATTGCGAGCGCGTAGCAGGTGCAAGTCTTGTCACCGTGACAAGAATGCACTGGTCATTACAAATAGGTCAGCTAAGCTGACCTAAATGGCGCCTTTTGGTCGCCGGACGGCAGCGATTGAGAATACCGGGCTGGGTCGCGTCTGTCTGAAAAGACGCGCGGCGCTTAATGGGAGATGTCATGCAACCGGATACGCTTCTGGCCTTGTTCCTGTTTGCCTTCACGACCTCGATCACGCCCGGTCCGAACAATATGATGCTGTTCGCCTCGGGCGTGAACTTCGGCTTTGTGCGCACCATCCCGCATATGCTCGGAATCGGCAGCGGCTTCTTCGTTCTCCTGATCGCCGTCGGCCTTGGGCTCGGCGCCCTGCTGCATTCGGTGCCGTTGCTCTATACGGCGCTCAAAATCGCGGGCGGCGCCTATCTCGTCTGGATCGCCTGGAAGATCGGCTCGTCGCGCTCGCTCGGCGAGGGAAGGACAAGCGCCGCACCGATGACATTCCTGCAGGCGGCCGCCTTCCAATGGGTCAATCCCAAGGCCTGGGTCATGGCCGTCTCGGCGATGGCGACCTATACCAGCAGCGACAGCTATCTCTTCAGCGTGCTCGTCGTCGGCCTTGTCTTCGCGCTCGTCAACGTGCCTAGCGTTTCGACTTGGGCGGGCTTCGGTACGGCGCTCCGGCAATGGCTCTCCGAGCCGGCGCGGCTCAAATGGTTCAACGTCACCATGGCGGTGCTGCTCGTCATCAGTCTCTGGCCAATGCTGAACTGACGCGATGTCGATTTCGTCAGCATCTGCCTGAGCAGACGATGAGACGAAGTAGGTCGCCGGATGGCTAAAGCGCGTCGCGTTCAATCGTATCCGTGCAACGCGCTTTAGCTCTTTGTATTTATGCCTGTCGTGTCCCAAAACCGCTGCACATTTTTCGGCAGCATGCATGGAGCCGGCGTCAGAACAGCCGGATCTCCGGCTTCGTCAGCATCAGCCAGAAAATGGCGATGACGGCGAAGAAGGCCGGAAATCCGAAGGCGAACCAGATGCGATAGAGCCGGTCGAAGGCAGGCGGAATCGGTGCCTTGTTTACTGCGGCCTGCTTGGCAAGATCGCGCAGGCGAATCTGGATCCAGACGACTGGCAGCCAGAAGAGGCCGACAAAAACATAGAGCGCCAGCGAGAGCACGATCCAGCCCTCGCCGAGCGGCCAACCGATGATGCTTGCCAGCCCGTAGCCGGTGAGGGGCTGCAGCACGACGGCGGTGGCGGTGAAGACGGTGTCCGCAATGACCACGATGCCGGAGACGGCGGCGATGATGTGCGGATCGCGGGTCCGTTCGGCCATGACCAGAAAGAAGGCGATGCCCGCACCGGTGCCGAAGAGTACGGTGGCGCCAAGGACGTGAAGAAGGCGGAGCAGATCCTCGAGGGTCATCAGCGTTCATCCAGTATGGCGAGAGCGACGAGGGTCAGCAGGATCGACGGGAATACCTTCACGAGCGGCCCGAGCGGATCGAGCCAGAGCCCGGGCTCGGCAAGGGTCGCGGCCGCCAGATAGGCAAGCGTCAGGCATAGCATTCCGATGAGCGCGCGCTTCGCCCACGGTTGTACGAGCACGGCAAGACCGAGTGCGACATCCGCAAGACAGGCCGCGAGGGTCATGAGGCCTGCGAATGGCGGCGGCAGCAAGGCGGCGAAGTGGCTCCGCGCCGCATCGAAGGCGAGGAAAGGCAGGACGCCAGAGAGCAGCCAAAAAATCGACAGAGTGCCGATGATCAGCGGCTTCAATAGATAGAGCCGCGCAAACCAGAGATCCTGAACGCCCGACGGAGCGGCATCGAGCATTTCGGCCGCTGACTGCAGCTCTACGGCGCCACGCGTCTTTTCAGACGCGCAAAGATCGCTACTCTTTGAATTTGCGCATCGAGCTCCCCGCAAATCGGTTCCGATTTGCGGGCCGATGCGCACTTTTACTCCGCCGGACATGACCGCCATGGCGGTCGATCTGAGTGGCGAGCGCCA
This sequence comes from Sinorhizobium sojae CCBAU 05684, assembly GCF_002288525.1. Taxonomy (NCBI): domain Bacteria; kingdom Pseudomonadati; phylum Pseudomonadota; class Alphaproteobacteria; order Hyphomicrobiales; family Rhizobiaceae; genus Sinorhizobium; species Sinorhizobium sojae. The sequence continues at coordinate 2,115,620 of NZ_CP023067.1, read as the reverse complement.
GCCGAGCCTGCCGGCCAGATCTGCGAGCCATGTTACTGGTCGCGCAAGGCCAACCGGCAGCGGGATTGCAGACGCCGGCCGCAGGCCCAGCCAGCGGCGATGAAGGAGGACGAGTTCCTGCAAGGTCAGGCTGTCGCCGTGGCCAAGCACAAGATCGCTCCCGGCCGGGAACGTGCCGTCGATGGCCTTGCTTACGGCATCTCCAACATTATCGAGCGCGACCGTTGCGACCGGGCTTGCCCCATGAACGAGCGGGATGGCGAAGGGCAGGGCGGCAAGCGCTCTGAGCAGCGCCGAACCGCCATGGGCATTGCGTCCGAGCACCAGTGCCGGCCGCAAGATCACGTAAGGAAGGCCGCTTGCGGCGAGTGCCGCATCCGCCTTTCGCTTCGTGGCCAGAAAGGGAAGGTCGCGCCCTGAACTCTCCGTGTCGGCGGAGACCTGAACGACAAGCTTGAGCCGGCAGTTGCGCGCGGCCTCGTAGAGCGCCAGCATCGCCCGTTCCTGTGCCGCGACGAGGTCATCGGCAAGGCCGTCCTGCAGCGCGCCGGCACAGTTGACGACCACCTCGTGGCCGGCAAGTATCTCGCGCCAGTCGGCGCTTCGTGTGAGACGTGCGAGATCCGCCCTCAGCCATTGAAGCTGTGGCATCTTCCGTGCGGCGCGCGCGGGATCGCGGCCAAGGCCGGTGACCCGGTGGCCGTCTTCCGCGAGCTTGCTGGCGATGGCGGAGCCGATGAAGCCGGTCGCGCCGAGAATCAGGATGTCCATGTGCCGAACCTTAGCCAAAACTCCGGCGCGCGAAAGTGACTGATTGCAACCTGCTCGCAGGTCGCCACCGTTCAGAAATCGATTCCGGTTTCCGTCGTAGTGGACTAGAAATGATACTGATTCCGGCAGGGGAGTGATGAAATGTCCGAGCACCGCCACGGCGATTTGTCTGAGCATGGCCACCATCACGACAACCATTTCAGCGACATGGAAGCGCGGGTGAAGGCGCTGGAGACCCTGTTGACGGAGAAGGGGTTAATCGATCCGGCGGCAATCGATGCGATCGTCGAGACGTATGAGACAAAGGTGGGGCCGCGGAACGGCGCCGGCGTCGTCGCCAAAGCGTGGGTCGATCCGGCTTTTGCCGAGTGGCTGCGGCACGATGCGACGGCGGCGATTGCGAGCCTCGGCTTTGCCGGAAGGCAAGGCGAGCATATGCGCGCCGTTTTCAACACGCCCGCGACGCATAATCTCGTCGTCTGCACGCTCTGCTCCTGCTATCCGTGGTCGGTGCTCGGCCTGCCGCCGGTCTGGTACAAGGCGCCGCCCTATCGTTCTCGTGCCGTAATCGATCCGCGCGGCGTGCTTGCGGAATTCGGGCTTGACCTTCCGGCCGACAAGAAAGTCCGCGTCTGGGATTCGACGGCGGAATTGCGTTATCTCGTGGTGCCGGAGCGGCCCGACGGCACGGAGGGCTTCAGCGAAGCGGCGCTTGCTGCGCTGGTCACGCGCGACTCGATGATCGGCACGGGGCTTGCCCTTTCCCCTGAGGCGGTGCGATGAACGGGCCGCACGATCTCGGCGGGCAGCAGGGGTTCGGTTCGATCGCGCCGGAGAAGGACGAACCCATTTTCCATGCGGAATGGGAGAAGCGGGCGCTCGGCATCACGCTTTCCTGCGGCGCCTTCGGTGCCTGGACGCTGGATGAGAGCCGGCATGCGCGCGAATGCCTGCCTCCTGCGACCTATCTTTCGGCAAGCTATTACGAGATCTGGACGCGTGCGCTCGAGACGCTCTTGAAACGGCATGGTTTCGCGACGCAGGCCGAACTCGACGCGGGCCATGGCCTGGGGCAGGGACGCGAACCGAGAGGGGTGTTGAAAGCCGAGATGGTCGCGGACGTGCTCGCCAGGGGCGGCCCCTGCGACCGCCCGGTCGAAGCGCCGCCGCGTTTTGCCGTCGGCGAGAGGGTGCGCACGAAGAACTTCAATCCGGAAACGCACACGCGGCTGCCGCGCTATGCCCGCGGCAGGACGGGTGTGGTGGAGGCGGTTCAGGGGAGTTTCGTCTTCCCGGACGACAATGCCCACGGAAAGGGCGAGAACCCGCAATGGGTGTACAGTGTCGTTTTTGATGCGGTAGAAATTTGGGGTGACGGCGCTGATCCGTCGCTTACAATCGCCCTAGACCTTTGGGAATCCTACATTTTTCCCGCATGAACATTCGCTGATATGTCGGGCTGCTGTCAAGCGCCCCTGTCGCAAAAGTTCACACAAAAGTTCACAAATCGTCCGCTTTGGACGGCTCGACGGGGGCACCCAGACAAAGAAAACCCCGATCACTGAAGAGCCGGGGCACGGGTGACCCGCTGTCGGATGGTGTGCGGGTCTGCTGCTAAGTCACAAGCGGCTGATCGGTTACGTTCATGTAGCTCCAAAATCTCTCGATCCGCTCTTCCGGGCGAAACAGTTCGCGAATGCGTGATTTTTGTCGAGCATACGCTTGTTGGAGTTCCACATTTCGTTCGTTGTTAAGCCGCAGTATATTGCCGTGCCCGTCCGGACCATCTTCGTAAGGGTTCTGTTCCTTGAACGTCAGGTAATCATCGATCTGTCTAGCGATATCCAAGAACCACTCTGTAATGGACCGATCAAACACGAACGACGCCTCATGTGACAGATTGACCATTTCCGAAAAAGACCCAAGGTCATAGTCTTTGTGGTTGTGCTCGTTATCGAAGTTTATGAACTTCTGATAAATCTCAAAGCGCTTGTCGAAGAGGTTTAGCTTGTACGCCTGCTTGGCGTTCTCAAAAGCCTGTTGATGTTGGAGCACTAACAGTTTGTTTTGACTGTCAATCGTCTTTAGCTGCTTATCGACCACCTTTTGGTTTTCAGCGAACTGGACGCGAGTTTCGTTCAATTCCTGCCGTTGCGTGAAAACAGCCGCGACGAGCCAAATCAAGGCAACCGGAGCAAACATACCGGCTGTGAAGTCGCCTACCGCGTTCAGGTCCGTGTCTCCTGATAGGAAGGTCCACGTTCGCGACCAGCCCAACGTGTAACCTACGAAAACGCCATATCCGGTAGTCGCCACGCCAGCCACCACCAACCAGTTCATGCGCTTCCAAGTGTCTCGAAATGCCATCCGCCCGAAGCTCCCCGCCCATAACCGTGGATGGCAAGCTAAAGCTGCACAACCTACCGAGCAAGAAGCCTACGGACGTTGTCCATAAGAAACCCCGGATGATTTTCCGTGGTTGGCGGTACTCCGCTCAATCTCTCTTGCCAACACGGTTCTTAGCGGGTGGTTCAGATAACCGCCGACATGCGCCTTGAAGATCGCTTGACCTTCCTCGTGTTCCCTAATCTTGTCGCTGATCTTCAAGGGAACAATCCGCCACGCTTCGCCCGTCTCCGGGCACTTAACTGACATCGCTTTGCGCTGAAACGCGTCGATTTGATCGGGCGAATAATCGCGCACTTCCGGTGAATAGCGGGCGGCTTTGCAATCGTACGAAATGTACGCGCGAACGAATTCGAGCGCCGTTACGTCCGGGGTGTCGGGCAAAATAATGAAATCGATCATGGGCGGGGTTCTCTCCTGTTTTGGTGTCTGGAATATGTAGCCAAAACAAATTTTGAGAGCCGGTGAAGATCATGCAATAGCTCATCAAGTCGCTGTTGTTCATGCGATTTCAGCATCAACTTTTTTAGAATTTCTTCTGAGAAATCCACGAAATCGGCAATTCAGCAATCCGAAATTCCATAAATAGATTCAGAGCGAACGAAAGGAGAAGCGCTCTGATAACAACAGGAGATTTTAAATGACCATTGCTATTGCCAACACAGATTTTCACGCACGTATCACCAAACTCGAAAGCACGATTGAACGCCTCGAAAACGTGATTGCGACTCTACAAGAGACCGCGTCGAAGCATCCGGATATCAATGAAATCTTTGACGAGTTCCATGCAAAAGGCGGGGTGTATCCAAAGTTTTCGTCCACCAATGATCCGGAAAAACGCGCGATCTATATTGCGTGGCAGAACATCAACGCACGATGCAACAACCCGAACCATCCCGCATACAAGAACTACGGCGGTCGCGGCATCAAAAATTCATTCCGGGATTTCGAAGAATTCGCTCGTCATATGGGCTTCCGTCCGTCGCCACGGCATACGGTAGACCGCATCGATAATTCGCGCGGTTATGAACCCGGAAACGTGCGTTGGGCTACGTGGGAAGAACAAGCGAATAATCGTCGTCCGCCGAAGCCATGCAGTGCGGGTGCGGGCAAGAGGGGTCCAAAAGGTCCGTGGAAGCATAAGGAAAAGGCCCTGCACTAAGGCGGGGTCAATCAACAAATCAAGGAGAATTCAAATATGTCTAATGTGATTGAATTTCCATCGTTTCCCGAATTCGAAGAGCTTTCCCTGTTTGAACGCATGATGATCATTGAAGCTTGGCAGGAAGAGGTTGCAGACAATCTCACGAGAATTCGTGAGTCTGCCGCCGCTATCGAGAAGCTTGTTGAGGCGAGCAAGAAGCACCTTTCCTGATCGTCTAAGACCCTGCCAAGCGGAGTCTTTTCGTCATCCGCCGCTACATAGTGGATGACAAACACAACTTCCCAAAAAGCAATCTCACTAATCAAGACGTCCGAAGGCTGCGAACTTCGGACGTATCTCTGTCCCGCTGGCATTCCAACAATCGGATTCGGTCACACGAAGACCGTCACCAAGGATGACGTAAAGCGCCGAAAGACCATTACCGAAGCTGAAGCCGAACGACTGCTGAAAGCCGATCTTGTCGAGTTTGAAGCCGGGGTCCGCAAGCTCGTAAAGGTGCCGCTGAATGACGATCAGTTCGGCGCGATGGTTTCCTTCGCGTACAATCTCGGTATTGGTGCGCTCGCATCTTCCACACTGCTGAAGAAGATCAATGCCAAAGCCCCATTGGCTGAAATCGAGCGTTCTTGGCTGGCTTGGAACAAGGCTCGTGTGAATGGCGTCCTGAAGCCGCTTGCCGGATTGACCAAGCGTCGTAAGGCTGAATTCGCTCTGTTCGCGGGCAAATGACCGGTTGGATTTTCGACGGCAAGCCGTTCGATCCGGAATTGATCGGCAATCATTACGGCTTCGTCTACTGCATCCGGGATCGGGAAACGGGGAAGCGATACATCGGGAAGAAGTGCTTCCGGAACACCAAGACGCTAAAGCCGTTGAAGGGCAAGACCCGCAAGCGGAAACAGGTCACCGATTCAAACTGGCGTGAATATTTCGGCAGCAATGAGACACTTAAGGCCCTTGTCGAGAAGCACGGAAGTGAACGCTTCGAAAGGACCATTCTAAGGCTGTGTAAGACGGCTTCCGAAGCCTCATATTTCGAAGCCAAATTACAGTTCGAATATGACGTGCTTCTTAGCGACGATTACCACAATGATCTAATCATGGTTCGGCTCAATCGCAGCCATCTGAAGAGCCTGAAGACGCCAGACAGAAAGAAGCCGCTGTAGGGCAACAGGAAAACCCTACAGCGGCTTTGTCATGCGCATGACGATTCCCATCCAAAGGAAGTATCCATATTTAGCATTCTCTCATTTCGGGGTTCGCCCGCTTCGAAGGTTCATCGGCAGCTAAATAGCCTTAAAGCCTGAAACTTAGGAGCTACTAAAATGGCGATTGCCCAACTGCTTTACGGGAATATTGATTCCGAATCCGACGTTTTGACCGCAGATTTCGAGTCCGCAGAACTGAATACCGGAGAGACACATACCTTCACAAATGCTTCCCGGAAATATCTGATCGTTAACGCCTTGGTAGACATTTATGTTGCCTTCACGAGCAACAACACGACGCCTAATGCATCGGTAACGCCACGAGTCAAAATCCTTGCCGGGTCGTCGTTTCCGTTTTCGATCCGAAGCGGTGTAAAAGTTACCGTTATCGCGGCTTGATCCATGAAGATCGGCTTCGGTAACGGCTTTTCGAAGGGCTTGTGGAAGCGCCGTTCGTTTGACGCTGTCGTCAAAAGGCTGGCACATCGTCTCTATGGACCGGGACACAGTTCTGGCGCTGCTCCACCGACTGGCGACGGAACCGCTAAGACCTATTCGGCAACCTTCGTCAACGATAGCGGTGCGGACATTACCGAGATGTCCCTTGTGTTCCAAGGCTGGACGCTTCGCACGACAGGCACAACGAATGCGGGCGGAAGCTTTACCGTCACCGGCAACGTTGAATATCCGGTCGGCGGCACCACGACCGATATTGGCTCGATTGTCGTTACCAGCGGCGGGAATGTCGAAGGCGTAAACTTGATTCCGGCAACGGTTATTCCCGCTGGTGCATCGTTCAAGGTCAACTTCAGTTCGACCGTTCCGAACGGGCAGACCTATATTGCAAACCTTGGCTTTGCCGGTCTCCGGACGCACAAGAAAAGATCGCTGCTGAAGAAGGAAGCCTTGTACGCGGTTGGCGACTCCATCGCCACCAACAACAACGGTGCGGTGTACACGGCTGCGGCTGGCAAGTGCCCCGCCTATCACGCCAGCATTTCCGGCACGACGGCAAAAGTTTATGGCGACACGGGCGCCGCCAACTTCGCCAAACAGGTTGATCTTGCCAAGAAGCTGAATATCACTCGGTTCGTTTCCAACTTCGGCACCAATGACTTCGGGGAAGGGACGACGGCAACAGGCACGCTTGGCTATCTTACCAACATGCGGACCCGCGCCAATGCGGACGGCATCAAGTTCACACAAGCGACCATGCTTCCCCGGACCTTGGCTACAGCGGCAGTGGCAACAACCCTTACATCAAGCGGCACAACGCTGTTTGCAACGGTTGCTGATGCCAGCAAATACGTAGTTGGGGTTCCCTATCGCATCCTTGGCGCGACCGAGACCGAATATATCGGCAACTTCATCTGTACCGCAATCGACACTGATACCGATGTGGTGAGCTTCCTGTTTCCCGGCTCTGCCACATCCCCGGCAACAGGCAGTCCAACCATTCAGCCGTGGAAGGCAACCAATACAGCCGAGTTTCAGCCGACTTGGACGAACGGCTTCACCAACGGTCATTTTGATCCGGGTCCGACTTCGCAACGCGGTCTTTTCAACGCGGCTGTTCGTGGCGGAACCTACTTTGACGACTATGTTGAATGGTCCGATCCGTTCGAACCTACGCGGGATGCTGGACGTTGGGTCATCCAAGGTGAGAATGCATTGTTGCCTGCGATTCAAGAAGGCACGATTAGTTCCGTTACATCCGCGTCTCGCTTCAATTCGAACTATTCGCGGGGAAGCTCCACCATTTCAAACGGCTTCGTCCAGATGAAAACCGGCACGCATATTGGTCTAACCCGGAGCGGCAACGGCAACACGAATGGCGATATTACGATGTCTTCAGCACTGCCGAGCAATCCGGCAATCGGAGACCAGTTCTATGCAATTCCGGGCGTTAGCTACTGTTCGGACGACGGCACACACCCGCGTGTTGCGGGCGGGACGGGTAGCAGCTTAGGCGGTCAAGCCATCTTGAATAAAGCCATGTCCGACAAAATCACTGCTTGGTTGGCATAAAAAGCAAAGCCGGGAATTACCCCGGCTTTTGGCTTTCATAATATGTGAGATTCGATCTAAAGGCTTGCCGCTGCATTCCACATCGTATCGATTTGGTCTTCCGTGAGACCAAGCGCCGCGCCGATGCTTCCAATAAGAGCATGTGTGCGCTTGAACGTCGTCGCATACTCCCATTCGATTTTGGCGTTTTCCTTCTCGACACCATCCGGCATGGCTGCGATTGCAGCGTCTACCTGCACGATGGAGAAGCCCCCGGACACGAGACCAAGACGAAGCTGACGAGCGGTCAAATTCGGCATTGCCGCCCGAACTTCTTCGATGGTCGGAATGTGTTCGACATACGGTTCAATCGGAAAGTCCGGATTGTCCGCAAGCCACTGCCGAATTGTCGGATTTAGACCGAATGTGTCGGTTGGACGACTGCAATATTTAACATCATATGTTTCATCATTAAGGTCGGTGATGTTGCAATCGAGGACGTACACACCTTCTTCTTCGGTTGCTGAAATTGAATTTACTGAATTTAGAGATAACATCTTTAAGCCACCCTTTGTACTAGACCACACCAAGCGCCAGAACCGGGACTATCGTAGTCGCCACGAGCGCGCCAAGTTCCGCTCAATGCACCACCTGATGTAACACCAAACGCCGACGAGGAACCCGTGCTGTAATAGACCGGATATGCAGCATTCCGGGTAATAGGATCACCGTCACCAAGACGGACCATCAGCACAGAACCAACCGGATAATCAGTCAGTGTCGAGCTAGACGACGTGGTAAATTGCGCAATACCCTTCGAATTCATGTTGCCGGTGTGGATGATATCTTGTGTACCAACCGAATTATCATGAAATTTGAGCGCGTTAATTGAGTTCGTGTTGTGAAGGATGATCCTGTCATCCGTCACGTCATTTAATATAACGAACCCGTTGGTCGTCCCCGTACCGTCTTGATGCTGGATATATGCGGTCCGAACACCACCGGCATAGAACGCAATATACGGATCATCAGTGGCGTTAGGACCATTAAGTTTGATGCACTCGCCAGCGTTCGTGACTGTCAATTTACCGGTCGTATCGAGCGTCGTGATACCGGAATATGCGCCGGAAATGCGGGCATTCGGAATCGTACCAGCGTTCAGGTTGGATGCATTCTGATAATAGGAACCATGTTGTCCGTCCAACAGATCGGCATCAAGCGTGGAACCCGCACCATCGTTACCAGCGTGCCAGATGATGTTGTTATTGAAGTTGATATCGTTGACGCCATTGCCGTCGATGCGAAGATAGCCTTCAGCCGCACCAGTTGTCGTGTTGTATTTCCGAAGCACAAGATTGTTTGCGTCGTGGTAAAGAGAACCGACAGTGACACCGAGCCGTTTAAGCACGATATCCGGGTTGCCTGAACCACCACCGTCAACGGTGACATCAGCGGACGTCAGCAACCCGGACATTGTCAAAGTCGTAATGCCGGTATATGCGCCGGAAATCCGGGCGTCCGGAATGGTGCCGGTCGTCAAATCAGATGCAGAACCGGATGCGGCAATTGCAGCTAGACCAAGGTTCGTGCGGGCGGAAGCGGCAGATGTTGCGCCCGTGCCGCCCTGCCCAACCGTAAGCGGCGAACCGAGTGTCAGAGATGCGCCGGAAATAGCGCCATTCGCCGTAAACGTGTTGGCGGTTAGAGCAGCAACAGAAGTCGTTCCGGTGAATTTGGCGTCGTGTACCTCATTCGAAATGAGCACGAACGACGTACCATTGTAGACGACTTCAACAGGGCGAAGCGTGGGAAGCTGTCCCGATGTCAACGCGCTTCCATGCTGAGTCACGATGGCTTTTGCGCCGAGTCCATTCACGTTCAGAGTCGCCGCGCCCGTGTTGGCTGCGTGCGCATAGAAGCGGTAAATCATGCCAGTCACATAGGCAAGCGGCGCACCTTCATACGTCAATACGTAGGCATTTGCCGTGCCCGTCGTGGTGTAGATCGCATTGGATCGAACAAAGTCGCGTTTGGCAGCGCCACGCATTGCACGCAAGATCGGCGCAATAGAAGACGGTGCATATCCGCCTTGCACACCATTCGGCGATACGTCGGTATTGTCCGCGTCAAGCTCGTGCCAATCGCTTTGGCTGTAATCGGTCATTGTGAGGTTTTCCCTCCTTCTTATTCATTGTTGTCGGTTTCGTCGTAGCGCAAATCCCGAAGATATTCGTTGATTGCGACTGCCACTCGATTTGGCGCGCTCTTGCGTATGTCCACGAGTCGCTTCACATGCGCCTTTAGTCCGCCTCTCTGCATTTCTGCCTTGGGGACATTCGCCAGCCAATTGACGACTTCAGGCGATGTCAGCAGGTCCGCGCGATATCCCTTCAGTGCATGAGCGCCGCCAGATTGGGCAATCTTTCCACCAGCAACAGCAACGCCAGCCGTCAAGCTTCCGGCAGACAATGCCGAACCAATTGCGGTCGCATAAATGTTCTGCCTGCTTAGGGGATTGAGCGAACCAAGTGCAGTCAAGTGCTTGGCGGTGTTGGAATGGTTATCGTGTTTTGTATAGCGCTGAAGGTTACCGGCAATACGAGCGACCTTGTCCAAATCATCCCGGAATTGCTGGTGCTTGGTGCCCTTGAACAGTGCGTCCTTGGCTTCCTTGCTGAAGGCTTCGTCCTTCCAATTCTTCAAGAATGTGGTTGTGTCAAAGACAGTTTCGCCACCTTCAAGGGTCTTCTTACCAAGACGCTCGACAACGGAACCGGCAACATTATCCCAAGCTTCCTTACCACCTTCCGCGCGCAAGATTGACCGACGAGCCGCCGCAATCTGATTGCCGCCTTTCGCCTTGTTCTTGAAAACAAGATCGTGGATTGCATCAGTATCGGTCTTCGGATCAACGATCTTTGCGGCAAGACCGCCCTTGCCATAACCCGTCTCCGAGTCCATCAGGCGACGGTATTGATTGTTCGCCTTCCGCCATGCTTGGGCAGCATCATCGCCAGAGGCAAGAGCCGTCTCTTCCATATCAGCGGTAGCAGCCTTGTAGATACCGTTCAGGCGGCTCTTCAGCGTCTTGTCAATGCCCGGATCGCTCATGAGACCGCCAAGATAGGTGCGGTATTCCTTCAATTGTTGGAAGTCCAGAACACCGTTTTTGGCATCCTCGATAAGCGGTGCGGCTTCTTCAATGACACGGTCAATGTGCTTCTCATGAATGCGCTTCCCGGTATTGGAGAGAGCAGCCTTTTCCGTCTGCAAATCGGTAACGTATTTCGCCGTATTGCTTGCGGGCGGCTTGGCGGTGACCTTTGCCGTAACGTCGTCATAAAGCTGTTCGGATCGCGCAAAGCCAGCATCCTTGGCGGCTTGCGCTTGTTCCTTCAGGGCAGAGCCAAGTTCGGCACGAGACATGGCAGGATTACCGTTGTTCATCGCCGATGTGATGCGGTCAAACTCGTCACCGGTCTTCGAATAGGCGTCCTTAATGCGGGCTTCGATCTGTTCGCCGGGAATGGTGTTCTTCAGTGCGTGCTCAAGTGTGGCGTGGCGTTCGCTTCCGGAAACCATGCCCGGAGTCGGCTCGATACCAATGGAGCGCATATCGCCGACACGTCCCTTGACCGTGGCTACGTCGTCAACGGCTTTCCCGCCGATCAGATAGCCTTTGGCAGCACGTGCAGCGGGTTTAAGCAGAAGCGGTCCAACGCCTTCACCAATGGCACCAAGGGCGAACGTCTGTCCGGCATCGATAAGCTGTTCTTTGCCGGTACGCGTGTCCTCGTTACCAAAAATCCAATTGAGACCACGCTGTGTGACTTCACGACCAGCAACCGCACCCGTACCAGCACCAGCAATACCGCCCGTAACGGCACCAGCGGCAGTGCCGGGACCGGGGGCAACAGCAGTACCAAGAATGCCACCGCCGATAGCACCGCCACCAGCACCAAGAATGCTGCCGACAGTTTCGCCGCCTTCAGGTGCGATGGAAGCCCAATCGCCAAGTGAGAAGGGAAGCCAATTTGGGGCGTTGTAGCGGCGCACAACGCCTTTTTCGTCGGTGTAGACGAAATTGCTATCCGGGTCTTCCGGGTCGTACTGTGCGTCCGGGTAATGCTTGCGAAGCGCCTTGAGTCGATCTTCCGGCTTTTCGAGTGCACCGACTTCAGCACGGATCAGCGGCGGGGCATCTTCGGATTCATCGGCAAAATCCGCATTAGGACCGGAATTGGCAATCTGGTTCCACTCGTCTTCAGAGACCGGAACAGCTTGAGAAAGCCATTCATCGTCCGACACCGGGATTGCGCCATTCAGCCAATCATTGTTCTTTTTCTTACTGTTTGGACCCATCGTCAGACGAAATATCCCCCTAAACCGGAGAGTGCTCCTTTCTTCTTTTTGCGTGACATCGGCTGATAGCTGCCGAGCATTTGCAGTTCGACAGGTGCAGAGTTTCGGTTTGCTTGTGCTGTCCTTGCCGCCGACTGTATTTGATTATTTATCGCCTGATCGTTTTCAGCGAGCGTTTCGGCAAAGTCGCCAAGTCCGGCAAAGCCTTTGTTGATGTTGTCGGTTTCAATGCCGAAGATTTTGTCCGGAACCTGCACATTCGATCCGGTCAATTTGTTGTAGGCTTGGACCAGTATTCCGTTGCGGCTCTTCGGTTCTTCAGCTTTGGCTTTGGCTTGTGCCTGAAATGGCGCTTGTGCCGGTGCGGTGTTGATCTGCATCGGAGCCGGTTCCGGCTTGTTCGCAGCAGCAACAACTTCGGATACAACATCGGGCTTGGCGCTTGGTGCGCCTTCGTAAGCAGCACGAAGCCAATCGGGAGCGTTATCGGATTTGCCGCCCGCTCCCCAAACACCGGGGGTTCCCATGCCGATGTGCATCGATCCGGGTTGCATGTAGCCGGGACCAGCACCGAAGCCCGTGAGACCCGCCGATTTACCGCGCCGTACGATTTCTTCGAAAATCGGGCGATCTTGTTCGTTTGCCCAATCGAGCCTCTTGCCGTCGCGGAAGAAATGGACGTCGGCTGCATTGCCATGATCGTGCCGAGTGCTGCCGATCCGTGCAAGACCGGAACCCTTCTCCGGCTGTCCGCCGCTGAAGACTTCGGCGGTAAGGCCCATTTCCTCAAGATATTTGAGGCGCTTTAAGAGGTCTTCAGAAATCGGAAGATTTCGGGTCGCGCCTTGGTTTCGATAGGTGATGTATCCAGCCATCAAAGCTTTCTCTTATATTTCTTGCCGTCCGGACCGATGAAGTATTCCCAACCATCGCGAACAACAGGAGCGGACTGAACGCGCCCGGTCTTCGGAGCGGACTGCGATACGGACGAAGTTGCAGCCGGATCGGTGTTGGAACCGCCATTTCCAGAGCTACCGCCGCGATATTCCCGGAATTCCTTGAAGGGGTCGGGAAGCGCATTGATTTGCTTTTCGGCTGCTTGCCAATCGCCATACAATGGGTCTTCCGGATCATAGACACGGTTGGCAATTTCAGCGGCGGCAACCTTGTTTTGCTCAATCGCGGCGGTCGTCCGGGCGATCAGCGCGTTACCGTCTGGCGTGTTGCCAAGGCTTGGGAGCGACTGAAGGAACTGCTTTGCATCGAAGTCAGATGTCGCACCCGAACCCGGAACACGCATGGAAGGCGCAACCTTCGACACCATCGATTCAAACGCTTGGATGTCGTCGAGTCCTTCGACGTCAACGCCAACAGCCTTTGCCCAAGGACCAACGGTCTTCTTGAGTTCCGCCCATTTACCCGTGCCGATAGAGCGACCAAGATCAGCAAGCCGATTGACGTTGCTGGACAGTTCCTTGGCTTTCAGACCTTCCTCTTGGTAACCGGCAAAGCGTTCGGCTGCATGTTCGCCGGATTTACCAAAGAATTTGTTGTCTTGCGCGACACCAGCCTTCTTCAATGTAAGTTCGTGCTTGAGGAATTCCGGGTTCTCGATACCGTATTCAAAGTTCTTCTGATCGGCGGTCTTCTGAGCGTTTTGACCAATGGCGCTACCAAGGCTTTCCGCCTTCTTGGTGTCAAAGAGACCTTCGCCATAGCCGGGGGCAAGCTGGAAGCCGCTTTCGCCGATGATGAAGCCCTTTTCCGCCCCTGATTGCTGAAGCTGTTGGATTTGCTTTTGCGTCTGCCGTGCGCCTTCGTCGTCTCCGGTTGCCAACTGCATCCGCTGCAAATCGTACAGGGCTTCACTCGAATAGCCACCCGGACCGGGCGGACCCCACTTCTTAAAGAATTGTTCCTGAAGGTTCGTACCAAGCGCGGATTGCTGCATTTTGAGCGCATTCGCCGAAACAGCCGCACCCTTGTATGCCGCGTCTGCCGCATTGGTAAGGCTTTCATCGTAGCCGCCAACACCACCGGCAAGACCGGAACCGAGCACCGACAAGAGGTTCGTCGGCTTGCTGCTTGGACCACCAGCCGCCATTGCCGAAGCGCCGCCCATGATCAGAGCCTTAGCGAGTGCTTCACGCTTGTTCGGGTCTTCCGGCAAAAACTGGCTTAAGAAGTTTTGCGGCTTCGGAGAGACCACCGCTTCAAGATCGTTCGTTAGATCGTTCGGCTTCTTCTTTTTTGTCGGCGATAGGAAATCCCAAATGCTTGCCATTATGCAGCCTCCGAAATCATTGCTTCGACGTTGATCAGCTTCGTGCCGCCGACTTCAACGACAGTATCCGTGTCGGTCTTCGCTTCGACTTCTTGAGCAATCGGACCCATCCAACGAATTTCTTGCGGATCATCCTTGTAGGTGAATTCGTAGATTGCGATCTTTTCGCCATTGAGAAGCGGCATGTAACCGACAAGCTTATGTAGGATTTTCGTGCGGGCATCGCAGAGCGAAAGCAGACCAGCAAGCGCCGAAATGCCGCCAAGAGCTTGACCGGCAGTGTTACTATAGACCGGGCTTTTTGTGTTGCTGTACCCACCGCCATTAAGCAGATTGACGAAATTCGCAATGTTCTGCATCGGCAATTGCTGATCATAATCATGCTTTGCGATTTCAGCGTTAAGAACGTCCTGCGAACGGGTGTCACGAGCTTCACCAACGCTCGCAAGCTGCTGTTGCGGCAGGTATTGGTTCTGGTAGGTTTGACCAGACATATTAGCAGCGTTCAAGCGCTGATCATTAACCGCGTTCTGCTGGCTATTGGCAGCATTCGCGGCGTTCAATCGCTGGTTATTGCCGCTCAACATGTTGGCGATGTTGTTCTGGTAGTTATTCGACGCAAGGTTAGCGCCCTGCATTTGGAAATCGCGGTTCGAATTAAGCGCGTTCTGTCGTGCGTTCTGCTGGCTATCGCTCGTGCTCGCAAGCGACTGATTGGCGTTAAGCCTGTTGGAAACGTCCGAATTGAAGAAGTTGCCGTATTGACCAGCGGCATTCATTTGGCTCTGCACATCCTGATTGTACTGGTTGCCGTACATATCAGTTGCGACCCGTGCCATTTCGTTAGCGGCTGCACTTTCCGCGCTGTTGCGCTCACGCGCATATGCAGCCGAACCCATGCGACCCATGGCGGCAGCTTGGCTATTGATAGCGGGGTTCGTTACGTCGCGAAGCTTCTTGGCAATCTGATCCTGCGAATTGGAGACCATCGAATCCAAGTACGGGTTGCGACCGATATTCGCGCCGGATGCTGTCTGTTGAAGGTAAGCCATCGCGGGATTGTTCGACTGTGCGAGGCTGTTCGCTTGTGCCGTTTGCAAGCCGGTTGCCGCATTGGTGTAGTTCTGCCCGACGTTAGAGCCTTGGGAAATCATCCGGGCGATATTGTCAGTCGGGTTGGTCCCGAAATTCGACTTCTGCTGAAGCTGCGAAAGCGTCTGATTGGCTTGGGTGTTGGTCCCTTGCGTCATCACACCGTTGACGGCGTTTGTGGCGTTGGTGAGTGCCGACGTGTTCCCATTCCGCGCAAGCGCTTCAGTATTCTTCAAGGCATCAAGAGTCGCCTTGCTCTGATCCGCGACAGTCGAGCCTTCGAATTGCTTCGGTGCTCCCGCTTTAATGAGCGTGTCGAAATTCTTGTATTGCTCAAGGAGATAACCCTTGGCACCATCCCACGGCTCAACTTTGGACGTGGTTTCTTTGGGAGTAGAAGTCATTAATTAAGCCTCTTGACTAATTCTTTTTGTTCTTCTTCGAAGCCTTGAGCCTTCAGAATGTTATGAAATTCCTTGCGGGGAGTGCCCACCAGTTTTGTGAAGCCCTCGTGTTTGAGGAATTCACAGAAATGCTTTTGTGCCGGGATGATTTCCCGGAGTGCCTTTCCTTTCTCACCGCCGATCAGCAGCACGTTGGCAATCAATTCGCCGTCGATACGGACCAGTTCCACTACAGATGCGGCATGATCAGTAGTGATCAAGAACCACGTTTCACCAACACGCAATTTGACGAGCAGTTCAGCTTCATCAAACGGACCGGGGGCAATCTCCAATGCAGAGAGAAGCCACTTCCGAACCCTTGTATATTCGTCTTCGTTGAACCGCTGAATCATGCAACATTTACCGTGTAATCGAACGTTCTGGTAGTCACGGCATTTGCATGTGTAATGACGAATGAACCGTTCGATTTCGATGAAATCCAAGGGTTTTCAGTAGCAGCGGCGGCGCTTGTCGCCGTTAAATTGATACGGCTATCCGGGGTCACGGCTGAATTCTGTACGGTCGTAGTCGTAACGGAATTGGCGAGCGTTACCGAACCCGCGCTAGTGCCGTTAAGCCTTCGGATAGCAAAATTCAGTTTGTCAGCTATTTGACGGGAATCCGTATGATTATAAACGCTTTCCATTACGCTATTTAGTAGAAAGGTGCGTTTGCCTTAGCGTTTTCCGGCTGGTTGTGCGTCAATCTGGAGCGAATATGCCTTCTTCCAATCGCCGGAAATGTTGATTCGAAAACGCTGATATCGCGACCGATTCCGGACATATGCGAAGCCGGTTTCGGCATGACATTCGTTCAGCAATGACCAAGACATATCTTCGTTCTGAAGCTTCCGAGTGCCGACTTGAATTCGTGCCGTTCCGTCACCTTCGAAGAGCGGACGAACGGCATTCACAATTGCTATGTCAGCGCCCGTTTCGTTCGGGATATTTCGAGCAAGCTGGAACTCTGGCGTCTCGACAGAGAGTTCCATAGTAGGACCACCGAATGAATAGACCGCTCCGGTAGCATTCATTCCCCACAACATGTTTTTACCACCACTCCAAATTGGGTCGTCAAACGATGCAGGAACGGAGTCGATTGCAATAAACGCGTCCAACTGATCGATGGTCCAAGGGAGAGACACCGAATTGAAAAGGAAAGCCGTTGTCGCGTCGGCTGTTGTCCATTCACCAGTGACGTAGTTGAAAATAAGCTGCTTGTCTGGCGTACCAGTAACAGCATCTTTGGAAACGAATTGCCAATAGATCAGGGTCTTTCTCGGATCGGCAGCAACCGTCATCAAATGAGCTTGGGAAAGGTCGGCGGTGTCAAGAAACCAATCGTTGATTTTGCCTATACCAATCGGTGTTAGATTGCCTTGTTCAAGCTTGTAGAAGCCATCGTCAGACAGGAAATAGTGCTTGCCTTCAACCGTGGTAATGCTTTCAGAAACCGCGCAGCCCTTGCCTACTACTCGGTCTGTAAATTGAAAAATAAAACTGCCGCCGACAAAGGACATTTGAACGATGCCGCGCTGAAGGATCACATAGCAGGAATCATCAGTCACAATCCCCTGAATTGCGCCGAATCCATGGAGGTCCTGAAAATCAGCCATCGTAGCGGCTGAGAACGTCCAATCAGACGGCGCTTCAATACCACTCCACCGAACGCGATAGGGTACACCGCCGTCGAGGGCATCCCACGTATTTCCGAGAATGACAAAGCCCTTATGTGTGGCAATATGTCTGCCTTTCACCAATGTCGTAAGGTTGGCAAACTGCGTGTCAACGTTCATGTCGATGTACTGAACTTCGTCATTGAAGTTGGTGCCGATCTGAAGCGATCCGTATTCAACGAATTTCCACTTCTCTGATGCAGTCGTGCTGTATCCACCAACGCGGCTGATGTCGGTCCATTGCCGGTCTGCCGGATTGAGCTTGTAAATCTTCGTTGCGCACGCGCCGTAAACCTTCGCGTTTCCGGTCGCGTCCTGCCCGATAGCCGAACCAAGGGGACGGCTGTCCATCGACGTGTTGGAATACAGGCTTGCCGATTTCAGCGGAAACAGCGTGACACCGCCCTGTATCGAACCAAGACCGGCAGTGCAGTTATGGGCTTTCACCAAACCGGGGTTGTTCAGTCGCGGAAGATCAGGCGTGAAGCTGGTGAAGGGAACGTCGATTACTGCCAAGTCCTGGACTCCCAAATAATGGGGCCTGTCTGGCGTCCGCGACGGTCATCTTCAGCAAGAATGGAGAGTTCTTCCTTCAGCGCTGCATCTTCGATGGCAACGCCTTCCGGGTCTTTCAGCCAACGGAAGCTTTCCTTGAGGATTGCCCGGAGATAGATGTTAGGGAAGCGGTCGAACAGCCAATTGGACTGGACATCAGACAAAGCCGGGAACGAATGCCAATAGGCAAGCGTCACTTCGGCATCGACTTCACCGCTCGTACTCGGAACGAAAGACAGGCTATCACCAATGCGGTAATAGCCAACTTGCCCGTCCTGAACATCGGCATTGCTTGGGGAAATCGGCTTATAGATGTTGCCGGATGCGCCGGTAATCGCGCGCATTTCAAGGAAATCAGACGGCAAATCGGCGATGTCATCCGTTACGGTAAGTGTTGCCGTTTTCTCTGCGAGATAATGCTTGGCAATCGGGCGAAGAGTCGCTTCCGCAAGCCGGATCATCGTTGTTACGGGGATATCGTCACGGATGGTATAGGATTCGACCGTTTCAAGAAGCTCGTCATATGTCATTGTCAGAGCCTCCAATCATTCGTGCGGAATTTCGAATAATCGGTATCGTTCAGACGACGACGGATAGCTTCCCGGTCTTCGGTAATGCCCTGCCGCGCCCATTCGTGATAGAGACCGATCGGAACACTTGCGACCTTGACCATTTCGCCGTGTGAACCGCTCTTATTGAACGCGTTTGCCTCACGCTGGTTTTGATCGAATAGCGCCTGAAGAATGTCGCTGTTGTATTCCGTGGTGAAATACATCTTGTCGCCGTCACGAGTGATCCAAACGCGATATTCCGGCGTCTCTTCCCAAAGAATGGTGCCGTGCGTGATCAAATCGCCCGCTGTTAGATTGAGGTTGTCCATTTATTCCCCATTATGTTTTTGATGTATTTAGGGGAATGGCGGGCGCCGAAAGCCATGAGATAGGCACGAAAAAAGAGCCCCCGAAGAGGCTCTTTCCATTGACCTTGTGCCTTTTATTATTGATTCTTATCAGCCAAGGTCGTTAGCCTTAGCCGTTAAGATCAGCGATCTTTGCGTTACCGGCTTCGTTCAAGCACTCAAGGGTGAGTTCGGCAACAAGCTGGTACTTGGTCGAGTCACCGGTCTTGGCGAGTTCGTTCTTCTTGATGCTACGAAGGACAGCCTGATTCCAAAGGTCGGGATCGAAGGCGATTACGGTCGTGCTCGACATGAAGCGGTGCGGCAGGATGTCATAAACACCGAAGTCACCGTCATAGATGTCAACACCGGCAGAAACCGTCTTCTTGTCAGCCATCTGCTGCTTGGTCGCGCCACCAGTGAAGGTGCCGATCTTCGCCTTAAGCGACGGGGGAGCAATGACCTTCGTCACGTTGCCGCCTTCGTCATAGGCACCCTGAAGGGCTTCCTGAAACAGGGCTTCGGTGAAGGTACGACCAGTACCCGCAGTTACGGAACCGACAAGACCACCGGAGTAGCCAGCAGTCGCGCCGTTAGCGCCGTGCAGGGCGTTGGTCGCAATCCAAGCTTCAGCACCACCGAGCTTGCGCGTACCGGCAGATACGGACGGGTTAGCAGAGACAAGAGCGGCTTCGATGTCGCGCTTGATTTCCTTGCCAGCCTTCATAAGTTGGCGAGCGAGTTCCGACTTCGCACCAGCGGTGTTCGTGGCTTCGAACGTGTCGGAGACCTGAACGGACTTGGTGAAAATCTGTGCCTGATTAGAGAGACGAACCGGAACAGACAGCGTAGCGTCAGCAGCATCAGCGCCTTCAGCAGCAGCGTTGTCCTTGTCAGCAGCAGCAAGCGAGTCCTGAAGCCACTCGTGAGTCTTCTGTGTAGCCTTGGTTTTGCCAATAGCAGTGATGAACGGAGTTTCTTCCGGGGAAATCATCGAAATGATATCGCCAAGGTCTTCGCGGACGTTAGTGGCGTTAGTCGTGGTAAGCGTAGGCATGGGTTTTAAACCTCTTATTTTTCGTTAGAACGTGCTCGTTTTGAGCGTTAAAGCAAACGGGAAATGAGTGCGATTGCATCGTTTCCGTTACGGGTTTTGTTGAATTTGTTGAAGTCACGGGTATAAGCATCGCTTGCCTTCGAAGAATTCTGCTTCTGCGAAATGACAGGCTTTTGCTCCATCTTGGCGACGACTTCGGGAATTGCTTTTTGAGCCTTTAGCAATTTGGTGAAGTCGTAAATAATGCTGATGACGCGATCATCATACAAGCCTTCGACGTCTTGCTGAGTGAGCCGGTAACTCTGTAGGAGTTCGGACATTTCACCAAGAACTTGCGTTGCGGTGGAGCGGTCCCGAAGTTCGGGGTACTTCTCCAACAGACGCTTTTGACACTCTTGAACTTCATGCTGATGCTGTTCCTTCTCGTAAGCTTCTGCTTGCGTGCGAAGAGCCACTTCAGCTTCCCAAACCTGCTTGGCGTAAGCTTCCCGCCTTTGCCATTCACGTTGGGCAAGCATGTACGAATGTGGGTCTTCTTTAAGAAGTTCATCCCAATTCGGTTCGGGCGGCATCATGCTAAATTCGATAGCCATTTGCTGTTTCAGCGCTTCAATTCCTTGAAGGGCCTCCATTCGCAACTGGTTTTTATCGAACTGCGCTTCTTGATAAACTTTACGCTGTTCAGCGAGTTCTTGCGTTTTCCGAGTGTAATCGGCTTGCCTCATCATCCGATTGCGGACTTCCGAAAGCGGGAGTTGTTCCCCGTCAATTTCGAAAACCGGTTCGTCGGTATCTGATGGTGTCTCGGAAGCGTTTTCTTCCGCATCCGGTTCTTCAACATGTTCGTCTGCTTGTTCCGAATTTTCAGAGGCTTCCGGCATGTCCAGTGTGGCTTCAAATTGAGCCAAAATGTCTTCATTGCTAAGTGTAGCAGTCTCCATTTCGGAGTTGTTGCTAAGTTCGTCTTCCATCTATTTATAAATTTCCTAAGCTTAAAATTGGTTGTTGAGCAAAAAAAGATGACGGATAAGGAGATTTCAGCGATTATTCGTCAGAAATTTCTTCCTTACGGGCCTCAAAGAT
The DNA here is from genome assembly GCF_002288525.1 of Sinorhizobium sojae CCBAU 05684. Classification (NCBI taxonomy): domain Bacteria; kingdom Pseudomonadati; phylum Pseudomonadota; class Alphaproteobacteria; order Hyphomicrobiales; family Rhizobiaceae; genus Sinorhizobium; species Sinorhizobium sojae. Next base: position 2,094,614 of record NZ_CP023067.1, on the reverse strand, counting down.
TGCCAGTTCGATATATTTAGCAATTCGATCATTTACGAGTTTGAAGCCGTGCGACAGCGCATGAACATTGGAAAGCTTTTCGGCTTCACCAATGTTCACTGCCTTGAATGTCGCGAAGATGTCGTCTTCTATGCTGCGCATAATCAGCTTGAAATCTTCGTTTTCCTGAAGCCGTTTCGCGGCTTTCGCTTTTTCGATTGTAGTTACGTTTTTCATATGATGTTCCCCATTGGATCACGCGGGGCGCGCTGTTCAAGTTTCAGTTGTTCGATGGCGACTTGTGCCGCGTACTTGGCTTCAATTTCCGCCTTCTTCAATTCACGGTCTTGCGCCATCTGATCGCGCTTAAGGTCCATTTCAGCGGCAAACTTGGTCAATTCGGCTTGGCGGTTCAGTTCGTCTGATTGCGACTTCAGTTGCGCCTTGACCTTCTCGATTTCGATCAAACCGGCGTTCGGATCGACAGGCGGCGGGGGGGGGGGCGCGGGCGGCAGGGTAGTTGGATCGGCGGCAAAGCTGCCGACGTTCTTGAATCCATCCGTTTCGACAAGCTTGGCAACCGTCGCGTAAACGTGCTGATCCTGAATGAACGGCATGCCCGCTGCCTTCAGTTGCATTTGCATGTTGAAGAGGTTCGTAAGCGATTGCCGCGACTGATCACGAGACATCACACCGAAGGCGACCGACGTTGCCACGTCATAATCAGTGCTGAATTCGTCCAGCGGAATGGCTTGGTTCGTCAATCGGGAAACCAGTTCGGCGGCTTCGTCCGGCTTCTGAATGAGTAGATCGACAACGATCTTGACGAGATACTTGTAACCAGTGTCAGCGAAAAACCGGCTGATCATCTCAATAAGAAGCTGAGACGCGTTGGAACGAAGGTTTGCGGCAGTAGCGGACGTGCGTTGGAAATCTTCCGCGTTCACTCCGATCATGGTCGGACCAGTGCCCGTGCTGAATTCCAGCGATTGCGACAGTTGGTCAATCACCGGCATTGCATCGGCACCAGCGAAGGGCGGGACGTTAAAGGAAATGCCGCCTGTCGGATCGGTCGAACGGACAAGCGCGCCCGCATGCGAGTTCAACAGGTCGTCACCATTAGTGGTGTCCGGGTTGAAAACCTTGATCGGATTGACGTGCTGAGACAGGCTGTCGAGTACGTGACGATACATCCGCGTAATCAAAATGTGATCGTCGGCAAGCCGATCCGCAACGCCAAGCGAAAACAGTGTGTCGGCGATGGGGAAGGGTGTGAAAGCCGAATACGGATAAAAACGGCTCACTTCGGTATAATCGAGCAAGACAGGGCTGTTTTCGATGTCACCGCCAATAGTCAGGCGGTAGTGCCGAGCCTTCTTGTCCTTGCCAATCTTGGCTTTCGTGTAGATTGTAAAGACTTCGACATCGTCCGGACCAACACCGCGTTCACCGGCAAGGTCTTTGGACCGCTCAAGAGCAATTCCATCCGTTTTGTCAGATGCAGCCGGAAGAGCGTTGACCTTATCCACGTCAAAACCCATTTCCAAAAGATCGCCCTTGGAAATCAGCTTGCGGTGCCCCTGAATCTTAGCGGCGATGCCGCCCGTTTCGTTATCGAACTTGGCGTCTTTCGAGACGATGAAATCTTCAGGAGCAACCGACAGGATGTTGAAGCAAGGAATGCGCTTCACGGTCCTGATTTTCAAGTCGCGGGTTTCGACAATGCCCATGGGTCCGGGCTGGACCTGAGCTTTGCCGACTTCTTCGATGATGATTTGACCGGCTTCTTCCTGTTGATTCAGGGCAACAAGCATTTCGTTCGGAACGTTCTTCAGAAGGCGGGGAAGGGACTCTTCCGTGTAGGTCTCGAATTCGGCAGTGATGACACCAAGACCGGTCAAAAGACCGTTTTGAATCCAAGGCTGAAGATAAGCACCATGGCTGTTCTTCGTCTTCAGAATCCAATTAACCGTTCGCGTCTGCTGTTGTGCAATCGCTTCGTCTTCCGGACCGATGCCACAAAATTCAACGACGTTTTCAGGAGCATCGAAAATGCGGATAAGCTGTCCAGAAAGCCAGTCAACATGCTGCTGGACCTTCGGACTAACCCACTTCGATTTGCCCCTTAGCTTTTCATCACCGGGAAGCGCTTCACGTTTGTAGTGTTTAAGCGCTTGCTCTTGCTTGTTGGCAATGTGGCTATTCGACCAAGTGACAGCCGATTTGATTTGTGGCGTGATGGTCCTTAGAATGGCTTCTTCTTCGTTAGTCATAAACTGTCTCTGCTGAGAGGAATTTACGACTATTTAGGGAAATCAACACGTTCACTCGTAAGACTGAAGCCAGTCATATTCGATTGGCTTTGACCATCCGTACTTGCTGGCATAACGCGTTTTCGAAACCGAGAACGTCAAAGCAAGAGCGTCGAAATGGTCGGGAGAACGTCCAATCCGCTTCTTGGTTGCCTTCTTTTCCTCAATCTTGATTTTACCGCTGGTGTCGTCGTACTGGACCGACGCAAGTTCTTCGATCAGCTTCGCTTCATTCGGAATCGACACGTTTTCCGATGCGAACCAGTCGCGCGTTTCCCAATAAATCTGATCCTTGAAGGAGACGTATTTTTCGGGGTTCCGTGTTGGTTTGCCTTTGTAAACCGCGTTATAGGTAGGAAGACCCCAATCTCTGAGATTGGACCAAACGCCATTACCCAAGCCCGTACCGTCAACCGCAATGATAGCCGGTCGAAGGTGCTTCGGTGTCTGCTGATAAAGGTCTCTAACCTTCTCTGAAAGTTGCGTTGGGTTAAGTCCCTGCCACTGCTTGAAGTCAAGCACCTTGTTATCGTGCCTCATTGCGAGCACGGACGAGTCCTTACCAGCGGATGCCGGATCGAGACCCCAAATGATCGGCACGTTGTCGGCGGGAATAGCATCTTCGTTGAGAACAGCCGCATCGATCAATTCGCGTGGAATAAGCCCGTCCACGTCGGTCAATGGGAAATCGCCTTCGATCATCACGCGATAGTCACGCGACGTCGGACCGCCAAAGGATTTGGCTGTCTCTTCAAAGGTCTCCGGATCGTAATTCGGACTATCCCAAAAGGTGCCGTGGACATGCGTCCAGATGGACGAAAGTTCGGGGTCGCACCAAGTACGCCAGAAGTAGCCGGACGCACGCGAAGGGTTGGAAATTATGCAGAGCTTTGGATTGGGGTCGGCGAAGATACCGCCAAGACCTTCGATGAACACTTCATCGTCAACACCGGTCGACTCGTCCACAAACACGAAGTTGTTGCGCATGTGGATACCGCGAATGGACGAAACGTTGTCCTTGCTGGCAAGACGGTATTCGCCGAAGCACGAAGCGGGATTTCGTTTGTGAGCAATGCGGGTCGCGGCAATGTCAAAGGCTTTGTTGAAGGGCGAAGCCATTCGGTCATGGAACTTCAGAATTTCCTTCCATGAAGTCGCTTTCAGGTTCGGTTCCGAAGGACCAAGGATGGAGACCTGGACTTCCTCATGGCAGATGAGTGCCCACCAAAAGCAAACCGCCAGAACGAACGTTTTGCCAAAACCAGTACCGCCCTTGAAGGTAATGCGGCGCTTGGTCCGGAATGCTTCGCAAAACTCTTTCTGCTTCGGGCTGAGAGTGGAGTTAAAAACCTGCTTCACGAAAACTTCCATGTCTTCGCGATAGAGGGCGATTAGCGTGGCGAGTTCTTCGGATTCTTTACGTTTGTTTTCTGTAGTGGACATGCCGGTATTTAGAAAACCGGCTTTCTCCGCTACTTGTCGTCGCTATCCTTGTTGAACACTCGCAACAGAAGCGAACCCAAGTCGTCCTTCAGCTTCCCCGGATTGTTCGCGTAGTCCTTGCCGATCTTGATGAACGCAATTGCGAATGACATACCCATCAAACCCAACATGAAACCGACAGCACCGCTGATTGCTGGCGCGGTCGCTCCGAATATCAGGAGAGCAAAGGGTGTCAGGAAGGCAGCAAACAATGTGCCGACTGCGCCTACAAAGATACGCTCTACAAGTGTGCCTTCCTTATAGATCAGAGCGCGAACAATGCCCCCGGCAAGCCCGGCAATCAGGTGAGCAGGCTGAATGCCCATTGCGGCGAGCCATGCGCCAATAGTGCTAAACATCCGAGTCATCCTCAATAACCTTTGGCTTCGGAGTGACATCGATCAGCTTGGTTGTTGCCATGCGCTGCGCTTCAAGCAGCATCGCGCCGATATCGTGCGTGTGGTTGACTTCGACCTTCTGTTCAGTCGGTGCCTTCGCCATAGACATTTCACCGAGCCAGACAGCAGCCGCGCGACGTTCTTTGATCGGCTGTGTGTCATCGTGCATCAAATCCCACATGAATTGCGCAACGTCCTGAGACTTGCCGGCAATCCATTCCTTGGTTTCCTTCGGAGTAGCCACGCGACCACCGGTCTTTTCGCGTCCCTTCTGGAAACCTACCTTCTTCAGGTGCTCTTTCCATTCATCCGATTGCCAGCGCTCTTGCTCTTTCGGGTTTACCGCGCGCTTGCGCCGTCCGCCCTTCTTTTTCGGCGGTGCTGGTAATGGACCAATGTCAGTTTCAATCTCACTCATAGACAGCGCGACCCCCGATAACCGTCAAAAAGGCTTCCGCGTCTTCGTCCTCGACAAAATCGATAGTGAAGTGATCCGGCTGGATATCCATCCTGAATTGCTCACTGATAAGCGCGCGAACTGGACGAATGAACTTGCGGATTACCCACGCGTCAAAGTCGTTCGCATCGCGGGCGCTTTGCATCTCCGATTTGTAACCATTGGGGAATTCGAATTTGATTTTCATGCTTGCATTTCTCTGCGAATTGGTGTTCTGCATATTTAGGTTCAAATCGAATTTGAAAGGGCATGGAATGGCAAGCGGATTGGAATTGCTTAACCTCTATAACGAGCCGCCAAAGAACACGGCTGTAGAGTCATTTATCGCCGATGCGACCAAGGTTAAGACTGCGATCAGGGACGGAAAGGTATCCGGGAAAGGGCGATCACCCGTTAAGCTCGTGGGCGACACATACGAGGTTAAGCTACTCGGTCAGATGCTGTATGTCCCCAAGGTCAAAGTGAATGGTCTGCTGGACGACCTGATTAAGGCGGCAAAAGACGAAGACGACAAAAAATTCCGGGCGAAGATCGAAGAGCATTACAAACCGGATGGCGTACCGTCTCCCGAAGGTCAGGCAGCGAGCTAACGGCTAGAGCCAAGTATTCGGACAAAGGGGCTGTTCTTCGGAGCAGCCTTTTTCGTTTGGGGTCCGAATTTTCTATTTTCTATAAAAAATTTGCGGGCGACCATATAAGAAATTTAAGCGCGCAGCGGGGGTAGGGCGGGTGTGCTGCTGCTGGTTTCTGATCACCCCTTTTCTTCGCCCGGATCAGCGCCAGATTATGTATATGAGCAAGTTCGAAAAAGGTGACCATCTGCGGTTAACAGCCAAGATCGTCAAGGTTTGGGAAAGCGGACTTTTGACGCTGCATCTTCGCGGCTACGAACACCCGGTCTCGATACACGAAAAGTATCTGGACGATGTCGAGATAGTTCGACGCCCGAAGGAACCGAAGGCACGGAACAGACGTAAGCCGCTGTATGATAAACCGACGTGATCGGCAGGGCAGGGCGATATTCTATCTTAAAATGCCCTCGTGAAACGTCTGTGAAACAAGGGCTTCCGAGACCCGATTTTGCGTTAAATGTCCCGGTTGGTATCTCGATAGGTCGCGCTGAATATAAAATCGCGATTAGATTGATATTTTGCGCAGAAACCCTTGATTTGCAGGGTGTTGCGCGGTTTCCGGCTTTCGTTCAGGCGCGTTCGATCACCCGCTTGACGCTGGTAGCCGTCCACTGTCCGCCACGCGGCGATTGCTTGCCCGCATCGTTCAGTGCGTCGGCAATAGCCTGTAGTGTTTCGCCCGCATCCCGTAGCTTCTGGACCAGCGGCAGCACCGATGCAGCGAACCTATCCGCCTTAGCCTTGGCTGCTTTGTTTCGTTCGTTGGTCTTATCGCGCAAGCCACCGAGCTTCACGCCACGAGCTTTTGCCGACTGCAATGCTGCCTTGGTCCGGGCGCTGATGAAGTCGCGTTCTTGCTCTGCCAAGGCGGCATAGATGTGTAGTTGAAACTTGTCGGCATGCGGCATCGATGCAACGCGAAGGTTCACGCGCTTATCGTCCATAATGGCAGCGATGAACGACACCTTTCTTGAAAGTCGGTCCAGCTTCGCCACCAGCAGTTCAGCGCCGGTCTTACGGGCAAGGGCAAGCGCCTTGGTCAATTCCGGGCGGTTATCGTCGGCACCTGAAAGAACGTCCTGAAAGGTCGCTATGACCTCGTATGGCACTACCGAATATTGCTCTAGGTAGATGTCGATATCCCGCTGTTGGGCTTCCAAGCCAAGACCGGACTTACCTTGGTCGTCCGTGCTCACCCTTGTGTAAACGATGTATTGCTTCATCAAAATTGTGCTCCTGTTAAAACACTATTTATCATCCACAACATTTGAATGTCAAATAATGACGTCCGTTGTGCGTGATAAATGAGAACGAACAAGGCGGTCCGCTTCAGGTAGTCGGTCTTTCCGGATCGGCTGCTTTTTTGTGGGCGCTGGAATTGGAGCCAAACAGTGGACCATACGGCAAAAACGAGGAATTCGGTAGCGCTCGGTGATCCGGTAATAGTGATTGGACGCACCAGTTTTCTTGCTGGAAGGTGCGTCTATAACCAAGCCCAAAGGCCCTGCATTTTCATTTCCCGGTCTCTCTGTGGATCACTGTGTACAGCGGGTAAAGGCGACGGGCGGACGGGCGGGACACCGCCAATGATGCACAGCTACACTAGACGTGGGAGCCGATTAGCTACTTGCTTTATGCACGTTCAACAACAGCAGGAGTGCAGATTGTCCAAGCGCAATTCCCCGGAGAATGAACAACTGAAATTGAATTCCCTTGGCGCGTTCGGCGGGTCGGCAGTTGGTCGCTATGCGATAACCTGTCTCGTCGTCATTACCGTGCTGTGGCGGGTCTCTTCCGTGCTGATGTGGGCTTTACTGATTTGGAGCGGTATTGTTCAATATTGAACGGGTTTTGGGCGGATTCCGGGGCGGCTCACGCGGCGCGGGCGGAATACGTGGTCAACGGTAGAAGTATTTGTATATACAAGTTCAGAATTTGTTCATATGTAATACTGTTACATATCAAATCGAGAACGTTGCCGATGGCTATGGATTGGCTGTCTTGCCTTCGGCAAGTGCCCTTCGGGCATGTAACAGGTGTCTTGGATGACGTGTTGGGCAAGGGCTTCGCGCGAGTCTGTTATTGATAGTCTAAGAGAAGGATTACTTGACTCTTTATTGAGTCGATTTTTATATGCAACGTTTTTCTAAAGACAGACCATCTATAGAGAATCGCTGCGCTTGAAATTCGACTCAAATATACCTCTCTTAGACCGATAGTAACAGACTCCCGCCTCGTTATCCCGAATTAGCTGAACTGAACAGACCTGTTAAACTGAGCGACGAAGGAGCGAAGACGAAGCCAGTCGAAATTTAAAATCAAACGAAGTTATTTCTTCTACAGAATTTCAATTTGTGCTTGAATGTACTATAGGAACGTTATATAATTCAAAACACGGTTCAGGAGACATATTGTGTCGGGCAATCCCACCTGAGCCGAAAATAAATCAAGACATCGTCAGTTTTTTAATAACGCACGTTTCCGTGTGTCTCCGAAGGTGTCGAGATTACTATATACTACAGTTGATGCAAAGTCCGGGCAAATGACTCTGTTATCAACGGGTCATTGTTGAACGGCTTTGCATCGAGTTTCCTGATAAAATAGTACGTGAAAGAATTATTGAAAGGTCTCTGTGTTCCTGCCCGGACAGCACAGAGACCTTTTCATTTTGTACTTTAATTTTTAACGGAAACTCGATTAATGAAGCAGAAAATTTTTCTTATGGATGCCGGTGTAGCGAGAGGCAAGACACATCAGATTGTTGAGCACCTTGCCACGACAGACACCAAAGCGATTATCGGCACCCAACAGCACAAACTCTCCCTCGAAATCAAAGAACGGCTTATCGCCAATGGCGCGAGCGAAGACGAAATCTTGGTCATCTCGACCAAGACAGACAAGAAATGCCGGTCAAAGTTCCGCACGGCTGTCGCTTCCGGGAAGTACCGTATCATCTTCGCCGATCATTCGGTTGTGCTTGGTAGATATCCCGGCACCGAACAATACGACCTCTTTATTGACGAGGTTCCGACCATCGAAAAGACCGTTCGGTTTAAGAAGATGCCCAAGCGGATACAGGAAGTGATGAACATCCTGTTTGATCACCAGATCACGGCGGAAAGCAGCTACTACGAGCTTCGTTTGACACCACAAGTCGCCTTGGAAATCGAAGCGATCTTGAAGGAGTACCGCAACGAAGACGAAGACTCGGTCATTTCCTACAACAAGAAGTTTATCAATCTTTGCTACGCAATCACCAACAGTCAGGATGTTCGTGTTGAAGTCCGAGCATCGGAAATCCTTAAATGGAAGGCTGGTGAGACCCCGTACGTCACCTTCTATCAGTCGTTTAAGCCGTCGATCATTTCGGTTTACCGATCTGCCACCATCGCGGCTGCTAACATCCACAATGCTGATTTCTTTCATCAGTGGCAGGACGTGGCTGATTTTGAGGACCATCCGCTTTGCGAGAACCTTCGCAAGGATGTTTCCGAACTGAAGTCCCATCTGATCAAGATTTGGTTCCTGTCGGAAGAGCATGGCACTTGGTACAGGCTGAACCAACTCGGTTATCAATATTTCCTCGATTGTGTGGCTGATGCGGTTGCCGCCCATCCGGAACTCGGTAATGCGCCTTACATCTTCTGTACCCGCAAGGCGGACGAAAACGGCGATCCCTATCATTGGAAATATGAAGGCAAAGGTCTTCCCGGTATCCGCCTTCCTTCCAATGTGAAGGGTATCGACGGGTTTAAGCACATCAACATTGCTCTACACCTTGCCCCGGTAAACCCGCCCCCGGCTGTCTTCAATCACAAGCGTGACCGATATGGGCAGACAAGCGAAGACGTGAAGGAGTCGATCCCTTACGAAGGACATTATCAGTTTATGGCGCGCACCAGCATCCGCGACTATGCGAGTGATGCAGAGGTACATTTAATTGTCTTGGATCGTGCCGCCGCGAATGCGCTTCAGCGGAAGTTTAAATGCGCCAACCCTAAGCCGCTTGATATCGGCATTCCTGAGTTGTGGGGAGCCCAAGTCGAAGCCGCGACGTCCACCGAACGGTCAAAGAACAGCCGCGCGCGCGCGAAAGCCATTCGAGACGACCACGCGCTTACCGAGCAGTATGACGGTTTCAAAATCATTCATTGGGAGAAGAAGGAATCCAAGTTCCTTCGGCAAAACCCAATGGACTGGTGGAAGCTCACTTCGAAGTGCGAGGAAGACGCGAACAATCTGGTCCTGCCAGCGAACGCACCCCGCCCGCAATTCAGGGAAGGCGATCTAAGCGACCTCAATAACCACAAGCTCAAGGGAAACATCAAATCCACAAAGCTTGCGATCCTCGATATTGACGAAGCGAGGTTGCCGCCGAAGCCGCTATCTGATTTCCTTTACGATTGTGGTTGGTCCCATTTCATTTATGCGTCACGTTCCAACACGGCGGACCTGTACAGCTTTCGCGTTGTCATTGGACTTTCCGAAGCAGTCAATGCCGAAAATTACAGGCGCATTATCGAGTTGGTGGTTGCTGACATTGCCACCTATTTTGAACTGGATAAGCGCCCGAAAGACTATCCCATCGACCGAAGCAAATTGTCTATCAATTCCCGGTTCTTTAGCCCTACCGTTCCTGATAGCGGGCATGGCTTTTTCATCAAACGCCACATTATGGCTGGTGGTATGGCTTTCGAAGCCAAGTTTCTTGACGTGAAATGGTTCCTTAGCCGCAATCAGGTCTTCGACCCTGAAGCAGCCGCAACATTTGAGAATGCCCCGGCACCAAAAGCTACTGCCGAGCGACTGGACCCCGAAACGATTCTTGCCAAATGGGAAACGAAGCCCGGAGAAGGCAAGGGGAATGAGCATCTGTTTCGATGTGCCATCGAACTGAAGAAGAACGGCTGGACTGAATATGAGACCAACGCATTCCTATCCACGGCATGCGAGCGCAATCGTTTTGGCGAAGGCACCGACCGTGACGCTAAAACGACTGTAAGAAACGTATACGCATGGAAGGGGAACCGCTCCCCTTCGGCGGTTTAATCAGCAACCCAACTTTCATTTGAGCACGAAAGGACATGAACAACGTTATACCACTCGATCACTACCGCACCCCAACCGAAGAGCCGATTGACCTTCTCGATAGCAAGCTGGATTTGTCGGCGGAATTCCTTGCCCTGATGTTCGCAATTTTGGACGAATTCCCGGAAGATTGGGACCGCCGCGATATACTCCTGCACATCAGGAGCGCACGCGAGATCAGAGAAAAATTTGACGACAAAGAAAGGCGCACACGCGACCAGAACAACACGAGGAATTGCGACTTGCCTATGTTTGATAACCGATCCGAATTAGAATCCGCACTGATTGACGCACACATTGACTATGAACAGTGCGCCCGCGCTCTTGAGCGTGCTCGCGCCACGATGTTGGGTGATGCCGGGACACCCGAACAAAAGGCATCCCGCAAGGCATTTGAAGCAGCGCTACGGGCTGTCAATGATGCTGAACTGGCAAGAAACCGTGCCGAAACCGCTATTAGCGAGAACGCACGGGAATTGGCGCTACGGTACGTCTAAATTCGGCGGCACTTCACTGATGCCGCCCATCAATTCCAATTCCACTAAATACAAACATAAGGAATACGAAAGCCGGTCGGATGGCTGAATTCCTTAGCCATTGATCGGAGTCGTATTCCTTTACGTTAAATGTCTCTTTGATCAGGGGTTCAGATGCCATTCCGACCGGCGCATCTGAACCCTTTTTCATTTTCAAACAACAGGAGATATTTCGCATGACCAATATTATAGAAATGGACCGAATCCGCTTCCATAGAGCCGCAAACAACATCGATAGAAAGCGACCCGATAGCGATGACCTTTATGAGGCTCTAAAGATGGGAAGTGAAGCGCTAATGCGGCGCTCTGACAATGCAGAACTGAAATCTATTCTGGCGGAATATGTGCGAATGGGTGCGCTTGTGCGTGCGCAAAAGCAAGAGATAGACAGCATGGAAGAGCACGATCCGGAGTGGTCCGCCAAGTCCGATGAGTTCGAAACGACGTGCCAGCTTCGGCATGAAAAGTTCTTAGTACTGTTGCCCCTGCTTGATGAGCTTGTTGAAGCAAAGCGCGCAGCCAATCCCGCTTAATCCCCGCCGCCAAAATTGATTTTCAAAAACAGGAGATATTTCATATGACAAGAATTCCCGATCTTATCCCGGAAGACGCCGTTACCGTTGCCGCTACCCCGGCATACACCGCTTGGAAGAGCGCAGACAGCACCGAAGCTTGGATGATGATGCTCATGAACCTTCCGGGCAAATTTGTTACGGAAAGAATTCTGATCGATGTGGTTCGGCGCATTTACGAAGACGGCGGTTATGCAGAGAAGGTCACCATTCCAGATGGTCGCGCACTTGGTGTTGAGTATGGAAAACGGCTTAATGTCTACGAACCTACTGACTTCGTGGTGACGGACTACGGCACATTAGAGATTGTTGACCTGAAGCGGAACGAAATTGACGCGCTCGCGGAACCTTTCATTGCCAATCTGAAAGAAGGCATTGAATCACTTGGCAAGCTCTTCGAAGAATCCGGCTTTGACAATGACGCTGGTGAATTCCTGCTTGAACGCGCTCGTCAATGGCTCGCATGGGAAAAAGCCCGCACCGCCACTCCCGCTTAATCCCCGCCAAGCACACCAATTTTCTAAATATTTCCGTTCCGGTGCTGAGAGGGTGGACATCATCCAATGCGGCACAATACCGATGCAGCGCCGGAACACCTTCGTTTTCAAAGACAGGAGATTTAAAGCCAAAATGACAAACGAAACCCCCGCCGAACTCCATTTCCTTGCCGGGAAAACGCTTCAGGTCGTAGATGCAAGCGAAGTGCTTGCCGATCTTCAGCCGGGGAAGCGCATTACCCTTGTGCGTGGTGATAAGCTTGCTGAAGCTCTTACCGAGAAGACAGAAGCCGAAACCCCCGCCAAGCCCGCTACCGTCACCGAAGCAGAGTTGTTCAATGAAGCTCTGTCGTCTCTTCGCGGTGTCGTGCGTGGCGAATATCGTGCCGATCCTGCTTGGCTTGAAGCAATCACATTCCAGCTTCAGAATGCCGAGTATCTTGCTCATGTAACAAAGCGCGCTGAATAATCCACGCCAGACATAACCACCAACGAAAAACCCGCCGTGATTGGCGGGTTTCGTTTATTTGGCTGTCGCATTCCGCAAGTCCTCTATCGAGCGCTGAAACTCGTCATTGATCCGTTGTTGCAGTCCGTCAATATCCCCGAAGTCAATCCCATCGATCCGATAGACATCCGAGACGAATTCGGACTCGGTCGCGGCAAACCGTTCGTTCAGGAACTTGTTCGCCTTTGCGAGCGCTTCGGCATCGCGTTGCATCGTCTCGATAGTCTTGGACTGCTCGTCAACGGCAAGCTTGTACGTGGCGTTCTGTTGCTCAAGAACGGCGATTTCAGCAAGGGTGATGCGGCGGTATATCGCGAAGCCGGACGATGTCGCTACGAGCAACAGGATTAAGCAGATTATGAGATACAGGGAGAATTGGTTGAGCATCGGCTATTTATGCAAAACCCCGCCGTTGATCGCAGCGGGGTTCGGAGAAGGTTGCCGTCATGGTGGTTTTATCCACCAGCCTTCCATTTATCATGCGTTGTCCGGATCATCCGAGTATCGCGCCGCCCCATTCGTGACCCGCCAAAAAGAGCAATGCCGCCCAAACGAGCGCTTGCCAGTAGGTGAATTGAACCATGTGGTTTTCGATCTTCATTTTCCTCTCCTGTCTGTTCTCTATTGAGTGATCACCAAATCAGGCACCTCAATTCCGAATGCCTCTTTGATGTCGTCGGCAATTGCTTTTCTGTGAAGCGCCCTTGTGCGTGCCGCCTGAATATACCCGTCTCGCATTAGGTCGTTGATGATCAGGTCATAGAGCCTGAAAAATCGTTCGCGCTTCTTCGTGTTCCTGATCAAGCCTTCGTAGGTGAATTCCAGTTCCTGCAATTTTCATATCCGTCGTAGGATATGACGTGGTCATAATAAAATAGTGCATTGCTGCTTTCGCTTTCGTCATATTGTTGATGTTAAAAGGTTCGGGTTTCTCGTGCTCGTTATGCGTCTGCCGGTAGTGCGTCCTCCAATGCTTTTTTCATGTTTTTGAGCCAAACGGGACCGCCATAATGTGCCCCCATTCCTTCCGTCGCGTGCCCCATAATGGCATTCTGGAATTGGTCTTTTGCTTCGCTATTGCGTAGAAGCGTCACGAGACGATGCCTGTAACCCGCGAATGATTTGTCGGGAACAACCGGCTTAATTAAGGCGTAAGCTGCTCTGTAAACTCTTCCGGGTCCGTTCGGGTCGCGGTAGTCAGCAAATCCGGAAGGGTACTGTTTCATAGCATCCAGAGCAACGCCAATAAGGGGCAAGTCGCGTTCGCGTTCATCGGTTTTTAGGGATGCACGAAATTCATTCGGGCGAAGCTTGATGTGCGGAATCTCCGCATCAAGAACGATATCGGACGGTGCCAAGAAGCAAAGTTCGGTGACGCCAGCGCCGGTATTTTCGGCGACAAGCATCATTGCCTTGAATTGCTGATTGCCCTTGAAGGTGTCCAGTTTTACCCGAATTGCCCGCGCTTCGTCATTGGTGAAGTGCAGTCGTGCAGCGTCGTCCTTGAAGCCGGTGATCCTCTTGACCTTATCGAAGGGGTCTTTGAAATCGCCTTCGTAATCCGTTTCCATAACTTCGCGGATCATTTGGCGCAAATTCATCAGATATTTGTTTCCAGCATCGCTCTTGAATTCGCCGTTCTCGACGCAAGCGACAAGCTTTGCGCGGTACTCGACAATGTCCTTTTTTGTCAGCTTTGTTATGTCGCGGTCACCCATTTTTGCGATGAAGAATTCAGCCGTGCGTTCAAATTTCCGCCAGATGACTTGCGCCTGAACCTCGTTTTTGCCCGCCACTTTATCGGGCTGGATTTCCTTGTATCGAGCGTAGAGCTTTGATGCGGATAGGGCGGGAACATCAATCGCACCACCAAAGGCGGCGCGCTCAATAGCGTTCGGCTGAATCAGGTCACGAGCGGTTAGGAGCTTCGAAAGCATGGCAACGCTGTCTTCGACCGATGCCGCCTGAAATTGTTCAGCAGGGCGATATTCGAAGCCGAGATATCCAGCCGCTTCCTTCGTCCGCTCAAAGGTGAGTTCGCCCGTATCGGTCGCCTGACACATCGCCGTGTATTGCTCGATCAGCGGACCGAGCTTTATCAAGGCTGTCTTCCGATCCGTGACGGGTACACCGAGCGACTTCCGGATTTGAGCCTTACCGCCAAAGCGTGCCTTCTGGTCCTTCGGGACAGTGAAGAGGAAATAGAACCACCCGTTCCGTTCCTGTAGATATGTGCCGTATTGTCTTGCCATAGCGAAATATTGCCGCCCGGAGCGGTCCTTAATTCAAAACTGTTTATTATGGAATGTTGCTCATTAGAGCGAGTCCACCTACAGTGTCAAGAAGTATTCTTGCTTTCGGCAATATCTCGGAAAGTTGTTTTCAAAACATATTTTGCTGTTGCTTGGTCGGAACTGCACATTAGCAAGTCCGGAAATTCACACTGAAGTGCACAGAAATTCACACTTTCGCGCCTAAGCGTTGAAAACATTGAGTTTTTCCCTCTTTTTTCGGACCCGCAATGGGTCTATACGGTCGTGTTCGATGGGCCCGAGATCTGGGGCGAGGGGGCCGATCCTTCGCTCACCGTCTCGGTCGATGCCTGGGAGAGTTATCTTGAGCGCGTGTAAGACGTCCTCTCCGCTCGTCGCCTCTGCCGGGCTGCCGAAAACCGTCGACGGCGAACCGGTCTTCGCCGAGCCCTGGCAGGCGACAGCCTTCGCGATAACCGTGCGTCTCCACGAGCGGGGCCTGTTTTCGTGGGATTCCTGGGCCGAAGCCCTGTCCGCCGAGCTTCACAAGCCGGGACGCATGGCGGATGGCAGCGACTACTACGATTGCTGGGTGGCCGCACTTGGCGGCCTGCTGACGAAGCTTTCCGTCGCCTCCGGCCCGGAACTCGACGCACTCACCCGAAGCTGGCAGCGCGCCGCGGAGGCGACGCCGCATGGAAGGCCGATCGTCCTGGGGAACGATCCGCTGCGGCGGGCTGATGCGGCTTGGCACGATCGAGTCCACTCACGCCCGATCGGCGACGAAGCGGGCGAGCACGGGGCCGATCAGTGTGATGATCAACAGGCGCGCCGTTTGCAGTGCCATTACGAAAGGGAGATCGACATCGCTGGAGGCGGCGATGACGGCGATCGAATCGAGGCCGCCGGGGCTGGTGGCAAGATAGGCGGTCAGGGGATCGATGCCGACCGCCTTGATGAGCAGCAAGGCGAGCAATCCCGAAAAGGCCATGAGCACGAGGATGGAGACGACCGTCGGCAGGAAGGCGCGGCGCGCATGAGCCACGATCGAGCGGGTGAAACCGAGGCCGATATTCCAGCCGAGAAGAGCGAATGACAGCGCCAGCAGCCATTGCGGCAGTTCGATCGTCAAAGTGCCGCTGACATTCAGCGCTGAACCGATGGCGAAGGGGACGAGAAAGGCGCCGGCGGGCACGCGCAGCACCTTGCCGAGAAGCCCGCCGGCGACGCCGACCGCGAGTGTCGCAAGGAAGGGAAGGGCGGCGATCGGCTCGAACCAGGCGGTCGGCTGTCCGGCTTCTGCGCCGCTGACCCAGAAATGGGCGACCAGGGCCGCGGCGCTCGCCACGAAGACGACGCGCAGATATTGCATGAAGGCGACCAGTCGCACGTCCGCCCCATAGGCGTCGGCCATCAGCAACATGGTCGAGGCGGCACCGGCCGAGGATCCCCAGATCGCCGTCGTGCCCGGCAGGATGCGCATCCGCGTGATCGTCCAGCCCGAGAGCGTGCTGACGCTGATCACCGAAAGGATGACGGCGAGGAAAAGGGGCCAGTTGCCGGAAAGGGTTGCGAACAGGTCCGGCCGCATCGAGCCGGCGATCATCATCGCCAGGATGAACTGGACGCAGAAGAAGAACTGGCGCGGCAGGCGGATCGTGCCGCCGTTCATGCCGACGATGGCGCCCGCCGCCATCGGCCCCATCAGCAGGCCGGCCGGAATGCCGATCGCCTCCAAGACGGCGGCGAAGACCAGGGAGAGAGCAACGAGCACGAACCATTGAACCGCCTGGTGCAGATGCCCCATCCCGGCATTCTTTGGCGGCATCGGCGTGGCAGGCTGTTCCGGCTTCACGGTCATACTCCGGCGGGGGATCGCATGGGGCGCGTGTTGCGCATTCTGCGGTCGCCGCTTGGTTAGCAGCATTGATCGTGCCCGCTCAAGGTGGACTGCAAGATTCCACCACAGCGATCGCCGAAGAGGATGGCCCGCGGACTGCAGCGCATGAGGCCGATCGGCTGCCCTTGGCGGCAGAATATTCCGTGTGAGCGCCTATTTTCGGAATGACAGCGCCGCAGGGCGCTGTAGCACGGCCGCCTCCGGTCTTGCCGGCCGCCTGATGTCCAAATCCGGGCTTGCGCCGAGCCCCCGAATCCTGACACTGCAAGGCATGCAGTTCGCTCCGCAACAGGACGAGGCCCTGAAGGCCGTTTCGCGCTGGCTGAAGGAAGGCCGCTCACAGCTTTTCCGGCTGTTCGGCTATGCCGGCACCGGCAAGACGACTCTTGCGCGGCATTTCGCCGAGCATGTCGATGGCGACGTATTGTTTGCCGCCTTCACCGGCAAGGCCGCGCAGGTGTTGCGCTCGAAGGGCGCAAGCAATGCCAAAACCATCCACTCGCTGATCTACCGGCCGCGCGGGGAGGAGGAGGTGGCGGATGAGGAAACCGGCAAGACCTCGATCGCGCCGATGTTCGCCATCAACCGCCAGAGCCCCGTCGCAAAAGCGGCGCTGATCATCGTCGACGAATGCTCGATGGTGGACGAGGCGCTCGGCAAGGATCTGATGAGCTTCGGCACGCCCATCCTCGTGCTCGGCGATCCGGGGCAATTGCCGCCGGTGTCGGGCGGCGGGTTCTTCACCAATCAGGAGCCGGATTACCTGCTCACGGAGATCCACCGGCAGGCACGCGACAACCCGATCATCCAGCTCGCCATGCAAGTGCGCGAAGGCAGGGAGATCACGCATGGCGACTACGGCACGGCGCGGGTGATCTCCAAGGCGGAGGTGACGCAGCCCCTCGTATTGGAGGCCGACCAGGTGCTTGTCGGCACCAACCGCACGCGGCGGCGCTATAATCAGCGCCTGCGCGAGTTGAAGGGCTTTACCAGCGACTATCCGCAATCGGGCGACAAGCTCGTCTGCCTCAGGAACGATCCGGCCAAGGGCCTGCTCAACGGCTCGCTCTGGCAGGTGATGAGTTCGTCGAAGGAAACCGTGAAGCCGGGGATCAACCTGATGATCCGCCCCGAAGACGACGACATGGATCGCGGCGCCGCCAAGATCAAGCTCCTGAAGGCGGCTTTCGAGGATGTCGAGGGCGAGATTCCCTGGTCCACGCGCAAGCGCTACGACGAGTTCGACTATGGCTATGCGCTGACGGTGCACAAGGCGCAGGGCTCACAGTGGGACAATGTCGTCCTCTTCGACGAGAGCTTTGCCTTCCGCGACACGCGCGAGCGCTGGCTCTATACCGGCATCACCCGCGCGTCAGAACGGTTGACGATCGTCCGGTGATGCTTGGTTAAGGGGCCGCACGTCTTATTGGACGCTCCGAAAACCGATATTCGGGCCGATGCGCTACCCCTTCTGAAAGGCGAGATGCGCCCCCAAGCCAATAAGCGTAGCGCCGCCGGCGCGCTGAACAAGACGCTGCGCCCGCGATGAGCGCTTCAGGCTTGACACGACGGTACCGGCGAGCGCCACGCAGACGATGTCGGCCGATGAGAAGATCAGGTTGACGATCGTCCCCAGGGCGACAAACTGCACCCATACGGGAATAGTCGAAGCAACATCGATAAATTGCGGCAGGAAGGCTACGAAGAAGATTGCGGTTTTGGGATTGAGAACCTCGACTGCGATGCTTTCAAGCAATGCGCGCTGACCGGACCTTTTTTGGGCTTCCGGCACTGCGACATGGCCCTGCATCCTGGCGCGGAAGAGCGATAAGCCGAGCCAGATCAGATAGGCGGCGCCGGCCAACTTGACGCCCAAATACAAGGCGGGAACGGCGTGAAAGAGGACGGAAAGTCCTGCAGCGGCGGCAACGACGTGCACATAGCCGCCTATATGGATACCGAGTGCAGCCATCAGGCCGGACCAGCGCCCGCGCGCCATTGTCTGGGCTGCAGCGTAGAGCATGGCCGGCCCCGGAATATAGGCGAAGAAGGCTGTTGTGATGAGAAAGCTGATCAGCAATCCGGTCGACGACACGATCTCTGTCCCTCTTGCAGTGCCCAATAGCGCCCTTCGACTATAACGATAAACAATGGGGCGTCCACAAGGAAAAGTTGATCAACCTTCATCTTTCTTGTTTGCCGCTCTGTGGGCCCTTTGCGCCTGGATTGCTAATGAGCGGTTGCATGCAACCTGTCGCCGATTGACATCGGCCCGTTCGACCGTCAGCCTTTGCCTGCAATTTTGGACGCGCGGCAGCGGTCAGCTCGGTTCAGGTCACCAACAGGAAATACGGGAAAGCAATACTTTTTGCATTTGGGGCGGGCGCGCCGCAGCGAGGTGTGTCGCGGAAGGCGGGGGTGGTGCATGCTGCGCGAAAGCGGGACCAGGACACCACGGAGAGCGGCCGGGCGCGGAGGGCGCGCGGGCAGTTCCTTTGCGCAGGGAGGCGAGCGGCGCATCGTCACGGCGCTCTGCTATGATCTCGTCGGGTCGACCGATCTCCTGCATCTCATGGACATGGAGGACTATCAGGATCTGATGTCCGCCTTTCAGCATGCGACGAGGCAGTCCATCGCTGCTCAATCCGGCGTCATTCAGCACGAGGCCGGCGACGGCGGGGTTGCGCTTTTTCCGATCGAACTCGACGCAAGGGATGCCGCATCGCTTGCGATCCGGGCAGGGCTCGGGATCGTCGATGCCTGCAAACGGGTCGGTCGCGAGGGCGGGCGGGAGGATTTGGGTGTTCGCGTCGGTATCGCCACGTCCATCGCGCTCGTCCGCGACCAGTCGCAGGAAAGCGGGACGGAAGAGCCGGTGACCGGCGCCGCGCTCGCCATGGCCACCCGGCTCGAGGCCATCGCCGATCCCAACAGCGTTCTCGTTTCCGAGGACACGCGGAACCTCGCTGGGCGCTCGCATGCCTTCGTGTTCCAGGGCAGCAAGACACTCAAGGGCTTTGCCGAACCCGAAAAGGTCTGGCGTGCGCTCGGACACAAGATCGAAGTCGACCGCTTCTATGCCTATGGCAGGGTCACGGGCCCCCTTATCAATCGCGAAAGCGAATTGGCTGCCATCGGCTCCCTCTGGGACGGCGTCTTGGGTGGGCGCGGGGCGGTTGCCCTGATTGAGGGCGAGGCCGGGATGGGCAAGTCGCGGCTGCTGCGCGAACTGCGCAGGCGGACCCGCGACTGGCGCGCGAATCTCCTCTTCTTCCAGTGCCTGCCGGGTGGGTTGCGCTCGACGCTGCATCCGCTGCTGCATAGTTTTCCTGCTGAAACCGGACAGATGGGCCCCACGGCGGCGGCAGTGCAGGCCCTCTTCGAGCGCAACGGCATAGTGGACGCGGAAGTCACCGATGTCTTTACCTATCTGCTCGGAGCACAGGGGCCAGGTCAGCCCCTGCAGAACGATAGCCCCAGTACGATCCGCGAGAAGGCATATCGCGCCGTCGATCGCGCGCTTGAAGCGATCTGCCGAAACGGGCCGGTCGTCATCGCTGTCGAGGACATCCACTGGATCGATCCCACATCCCGGGATCTGCTCGGCGAGGCCGCACGCATCATTTATCGATTCCCCGCGTTCCTCGTCCTGACGTCGCGTCCCGGCCTGCCCCTGGAATGGCTCGACGCGGCAAAACCCAGGCGGCTGCCGCTACGGCCGCTCGACCGCGACGAGACAAGATTGGCGATAAAGGCCAAATGGCCGCAGCACCGGCTGGAGGCGCTTCCAGAACTCTTCGAGGTGACGGAACGGATTTCCGGCGGCGTTCCTCTCTTCATCGAGGAGATCTGCCAATGGGTGGCTGAGAATGTCGACGCCGGCAGGAAGAGCCTGTCGGAGAGCTTCAAGCCGACGCATTTGTCGGCATTCGAGGCAATCCTCGACGCTCGGCTGGAGCATCTGGGCTCGGCGCGAGAGGTGGCGCGCGCAGCGGCCGCCGCCGGCACGCATGTGACCTTGCCGCTGCTTCGCGCGTTGCTGCCCGACTTCGGCAAGAAGGCTATCGCAGCCGCGGCAGACACGCTCTGCGAGACCGGATTCCTGACGCGTATCCGGGTGCCCGGACCGATCGCCTACGGCTTTCGCCACGTGCTGATCCAGGAGACGATCTATAACGCGCTCCTGCGCAAGCAGCGGCAGGTGCTGCATCGGCGCCTCTATGCCGCCGTCGGTGAAAATCGTTCGATGGCGGCGTGGATCGATACGGGGAGACTGGCCGAGCATGCGGAACGGGCCGGGCTCCTTGAGGAGGCTATCGACCTGTACATTGCGGCCGGAAAGGAAAGCTCGAGCCGCTCGGCGATGATAGAGGCGCGGCAATATCTGGAACACGCTCTTACCCTTTGCGGCCGGTGTGGCCAGGGACGCCAGCTCGAGTCACGGCAGCTTTCGGCGCTGACGGCGCTGGGGCCGATCCTCACGGGCCTTGTGGGCCTGAATTCACCGCCCGCCCGCAAGCTTTATGAAGACGGCGTCGAGATCGCCCGCCGACGGCCGATGGAGGAGCAGGCGAACTGGTTTCCGATCTATTGGGGCTGGTGGCTCACGGGTTCCGATTTCCGCGTCATGCACGATCGCGCGCTGGAGGTGCAGTCGATGCTGGCGACGACCGAGGACCCGGAAATCCAACTCCAGGTCAACCATTGCATCTGGGCAATCGATTTCAATCTCGGGCGGCACCGCGAGACGCAGGAGGCGATCAAGGCGGGCCTGGCGCTCTACGACCTGCGACGCGCGCAGAAAAGCCGCACGGAATTCGGTGGCCATGACGCGAAGGTCTGCGGTCTCGGACAATTGGCGCTTTCCCTGTGGCTGACGGGGCGGACGAAGGCATCGGATGCTGCGCTTTCGCGGATGATCGTATTCGTCGACCGGATCGGCCACGTCCCGAGCAAGGCGCATTCGCTCGATACCGAGGCGGTCTCCGCCTTCTATCGGGACGATTTCGAGCACCTCGCCCATATCTCGGAGCGCATGGCGGAGTTTGCCGGGAAGCACGGGATGCAATCTCTGTCCGGCCTGGCGCTCTTGTTCCGAGGTTGGGCGGAGGCGCACAGGGGAGATCTTGCAAGCGGGCACAAGCGATTACGTGACGGATTGGAGCTTTTGAGAAGCCTCGGCGCGGTCGCGGATTTGCCGATCTATCTTTACATGCATGCAAGCCTGTTGGGGCGTGCCGGAAGTTTCGCGACCGCCATCGAGGTTGCGGACGAAGCGATCGCAAAGGTGAAGGAAACCGGCCATGCCTATTGGTTGGCGGAGCTGCACCGTTGCCGGGCGGTGCTCAAGTCCCGGGCCGGCGCGCAAAAAGACGCGCTTGGGGCCGACCTCGGTGCCGCCGCCGACATTGCCGAAAGCCAGGGTGCAAGGGCGCTCATCAGGCGCGCCCGGCGGTCGATCCGGGAGCTTGGTGTTGTTGTCCGGAAGTGAACGAACGAGCCAGACCGAGGTTCTCACCGGCCTCCGTGACGCGATCAATTCCGGTTTGCATCTTCCGCTCGCTCATCGCAAAGCTACCGAAGACATGGGCAGCCGCTTTCACGCGCTTTTGCATCTCTGCCGTGCTGCACGGATCACCCGGATCGGTGAACTGACAGGCCTCGACCGCGTCGGATTGCCCGTGGTGCAGGCCGTCAGGCCCGCCGCTCTCTCCGAAGTGACGGCCCTCGGGCGCGGCCTGTCGAGAGAAGAGGCGGCAGTGGGTGCAATCATGGAAGCGCTTGAGCGCTACTTCGCAGAATCCATTCCGCCGGAGCGGATCTTCGTCGCGACCGCCGACGAACTCGGAATCGCCGAAGGATTGTTCGAAAATCTCCTGGTGGAAGAGCAAGCGGTAGATTGGCGTTCGAGGCGCATTCGATGGATCTCCGGCCTCGATGTCGTGAGGGGGTCTCGACTGCCGGTGCCGCTGGAGCTCGTGCACACCTGTTATACCGATCCGCCTCCCGAATATGATGGCCTTTTCCAGAGGACGACGACGGGCCTCGCCTGTCACTGCGACGGCCACCGCGCGTTCCTGCACGGCCTTCTCGAATGTGTCGAGCGGGACGCCATCGCCCGAGCCTTTGCGACCCACGGCTTCTTCGATCGCACGCGCATCGCCATTACCGGTCTTGGCGATGGGGTCGAACACATCCTCTCGGTCGCCGGTTGCTGCGGCGTCTCCTTCGGGCTTTGGCTCGCCCCGTCGCCGACGGGCATTCCGGTCGTCTGGTGCCAGACGATCGAAACAGGCGCCGGAGAGCCGATCCTGGCGCTTCCGACCGAAGGCTATGCGGCGGGCTCCGACCTCGCGACGGCGGCTTCGAGTGCTATGCTGGAGGCGCTCGCAGCGCGGGCGGGGGCGATCTCCGGCGCGCGCGACGATCAAACGCGCAGGCACTACAGGAGAAGCCGCGACGCCGTCGTGGCGATGGCTCGCCAACTTATCGTTGAGGCGACGCCACCGACCACTGCGGCAGCGGAACCGGGCGCGGCGAGCGATCTCGCATCGCTTATCGACAGCATCACTTCCGCAGGGTTGGGCCCGATCCTGGCCGTGCCGGTCGGAAGGGATGAGGAAACCGGCGTGGAATGCGTGCGAACCGTCCTTGCCGGCGCCCGCCCGTTCTTCGAGTTGCGGTGAGGAGGAGATGGCCGACACGAAGGTCGATAGTCCGATCCTGGTCTTCCTTGGCCCGACGCTGCGTCTCACCGAGGCGCAGTTTACGCTCGACGCCGTCTACCTGCAGCCCGCCGCGCAAGGGGATATCCTGCTCGCCGCCCATGCCTTTCGTCCGCGCGCCATGGTGCTGATCGACGGCCAGTTCGAGGACCGGCCCGCTGTTCGCCACAAGGAGATCCTCTGGGCGATGGCGCAGGGCATCGTGATGATCGGCGCCGCCAGCATGGGCGCGCTCAGAGCGGCGGAGCTCAACGACTTCGGCATGATCGGCGTCGGCCTCATCTACCGGTGGTATCGGCGCTTTAGGCTTGCTCCGGACGATGCTGTGGCCGTCCATTCCGGACCGGCGGAGCTCGGCTTTCCACCGCTGACCGACTCGCTGGTCGATCTGCAGCGGACCTCTTCCGCGCTGATGCGCGAAAAGCGCATCACACCCATCGAGCGCGACGAACTCACCAAGGCCGCGCGAACCCTCAATTTCCGCGACCGCACCCTTGCGGCTGTGCTGGACAGGGCAGGCTGGCCCCCGGAGACGGCGCAAGCGCTTCGACAACAGATGGTCGGCCAGAAGAGGCTGGACGCCATTGCTGCGCTGCAGAGCGCGCCGGCGCTTGCGCATCAGGCAAGTACCACTCGGCGGTTTCCCGGGTGGGTGGCGACGAACACCTTCCTCAGGGACCTTGAAGCCGGCGGCATTGACATAAAATTAGTAAACACTTATAAATTGTAGCCGCCGGATTTTCCAATCAGGGGGCAAATGTGCGATGCGCTTGCTTCGGGACGAGGCCCTCCAGTCCGACGACGGGCGTCTAGGCACACGCTTCTGGATTTTCCCCCAACCTCCCTTCATTCCCGGTTACGAGCAGCCGGACCGTGTCTGGCTGTCGATCCCTGCGGATGAGATCGGGCCGGGCCCCAGTGACGCGACAATGTACGTCGTCGATCCGCTCTTCGAAAAGCGTCCATACGGTCTCGACCGCTTGCCGCCGTTCGACGAGCCAGGTCGCCCACCGGTCCGGCCTGGTCCGGACCGCCACTTCGACAGCATTTCGCCCGATGCACGCGAGTTTCTTCCCGTGCATGCCTATGCCTGCGTCCGGTTCGTTCTCCAGGTCTGGCAGAGCTATATCGGCCGTCCGGTCCGCTGGTTTTTCGACCAGACTTTTCCGCGACTCGAAATCGTTGCCCATGTGAACTGGGACAACGCTCAGGCGGGTTACGGCTTTCTCGAACTTGGGATTTCAGACACGGATGGAATCCGGAGGCCCTATGCGCTGAACTTCGATACGATCGCCCACGAGGTCGGGCATCTCATACTCCTCTCCGAGACCGGTGTGCCGACGTCACTTTCGCGCGGAGCCGACTTCTTCGTTTTCTCGGAGGCATTTTCCGATATCGTGTCGCTGATCTCGTTCCTGCATTTCGACACCGCCGTCGACCGGCTGCTGCGGCGAACGAGAGGCAATCTTTTGATTTACAATGAACTCAATCGCTTTGCCGAGACGAGTCCGGAGACCCAGGTCCGTCTCGCCACCAATTTTCGCCGCATGTCAGAGGTGACCGGCGAGGTACATGACCGGGCACTTCCCTTCATCGGCGCCATCTTCGATACGATCGTCGAGCTCTATCACAGTGAGTTGGTTCAGCGCGGCTGTGCGGACGGACGGCTCCTCGACGTCGATCTGCGGGAATTGGATCAGCTTGATTTCGATCGGTTCCGTGCGGCAACGGCGGAGGCCTTTCAGGCCCGGCCGTTAGCGTTCGAGCAGGCGCTGACCGCCGCCCGCGACGCAGTGGGCCAGGCGCTTGCCGCCTCGTTGAGGGGGCTCGAACCGAATACCCTCACACTCGCCGGCGCGGCGCATGCTGTCGTCGCCGCGGCTGATGTCGCGACCGCCCCTTTGCTGGAAATCAATTTCGCGTGGCGAGAGATCATAGGTCGAAGATGAAGTTGACGGAAGGAGAGGAGCATGAGTGATTGTTGCTGTAATCCCGGTGTGGGCGCGCAGGAAAATCTGCCCGAACCGGAATACGAAACCTACAACCCCAGCGAAGTGCGTCTGTATGGACGACCCGCCGTGAGCAGGCCGGCAGTCAGCGAGGAAAACGCCCGGAAAATTAAAGAGGGCCTTACAAGAGGGGGCATAAAGGATGAGGACGCCGAAAAAGCCTATGATGTTGTGTTGAACGTAATCGAAGATCTTTTTGTCAGCCATCATAGGCGGCAAATCATATTATCCGCCGTCGATTCCCAGGGCCGCCTGATAACTCTTCCTGTTGATTTGAACATACCATCCAAGAATTATGAGGCCGAGGGCGAGCATTACATCAAGAGCATTGGTGTCATATATGGCTATGCCTATGAGGGGCACTGCTACAAACTGCCGAAGCCGCAGATCATGTATCTGCCGTCGGAGCCACGGGCGATTCTCGGTAGCGATTGTGGGTGCGATTGCGGCTACGTCCCCGAACTCGGTTACGCGGTGTGGCAGTTCGACAAGCTGGAACGCGTCGTTGCTCTCGACGTCCGTTCCGATGACTTGAATACCTTGGTCCTCGACGAGAACATGCCTGGAAACCGGTCACCTATGGCCTATGCACAGACCATGGCCCTGGCGCCGCAGCGCCATCGTGACTAGCGCATCGAGCTTTCCGAAAATCGTACCCGATTTTCGGAAAGCTCGATGCGCAGCTTCAAAGTTAACTGCGACTTTGCGCGTCTAGAATGATGGGCGGCGTTGTAGCGCACCGGCCAAACCACGATGCGTGGATTCGAGGAACCGCAGTGTCCTTTGCGTCCTGCAGGGCGGGCGCAGTGCTAGGCCTTTGCAAGCCGGGTGACGCAGCGATATTATGTTACTTTTCAGCGCTATCGTCGGTAGCGCCAACGAATAAGATCGTCGAAAGATCGGCCATGATCCTGGTGACGGGAGCTTCGGGTTACGTCGGCGGCACCGTGTTGCGGCGGCTTGCGGAAAGCGGCAATGCGGTTTCCGCCATGGTGCGCAATCTCGGGCGGGCGGCGCGTGTCGAGGATGCCGGCGCGCCAATAAGGATTGCCAATTATGACGAGCCGGCGAGCCTCGTACGGGCATTTTCGGGCGTCGACCGCCTCGTCTTCGTCGCGAGCGACGGGCAGGCGCGGGCGGTGATGCGCCACCACGCAAACGTCGTCGACGCGGCGGCGACGGCCGGTGTCGGCCACGTCATCTTCACGAGCATCACGGACATCGACGCGTCGTCGGGCTTCTATTTCACGCCGGTCTATCGGGATGCCGAACGCCGGCTGCGTGCGTCCGGAATGAAATGGACCATCCTCCGATGTGGCCTTTATGCGGACCTCATCCTCTCGCATTGGATCCGGCCGGCGCTTGCGAGCGGCGAAATGGCGTTGCCGGTCGCAGATGCGCGCGTGGCACCGATTGCCCGCGCCGACGTGGCGGAGGCAATGGCTGCGGTTGCGGCCGCCGGCGGCGGCGATGGCAGGGTTCATGAGCTGACCGGACCGATTGCCTATTCGTTCGGGGAAATTGCCGCAGCGGCGGCCCGCGCTTTTAGCCGGCCAATACGATACACGCCCGCGTCACCGGCCGACTACCTCACGCGCCTCTGGGCCGAGATGGCGGATCCATGGCCACACGCCTTTGCAAGCCTGTGCAGATCCATCACGGAGCGGCGCTATGCGTGCGTCTCCGGCGACTTCGAGGCTTTGCTGGGGCGGCCCGCCGCGCACTTCGAGGACTTTCTCCGCAGAACGGAACCGACGACAGAACCCCTGCCAGCCATTCAAACTGCAGGGCGACCCTGCGCATCTGACAAGACGCGCGGCTCTGTATGACGGGCAGCCACGACGGCAAGCGGTCCGCCGGTTCACTCTCACCTACTGCAAGCTGCCGTCGCCGCTGCGATCCGCCGCTTCGAAGTCCGCCATTACGCGGTTCAGGAACTCTTCCTGGGCAACGGTGCCATCGCCATCGGCGTCCGTGGCGGCGAATTGCTGCGCATTCAGCGTCTGCGCCGCCTCTTCGCGGCTCAGCATCCCGTCCTTGTTCTTGTCCAGGTTGGCGAAGGCCGAGGTCATGAAGGCCTGGTATTCGGACCGGTCGACCGCCCCGTTGCGGTCGCGGTCGAGCCGATCCAACTGGCCCTGTTTCATGGCTTGCGCTTGAGCCGCGGCTGTGCTGAACGCCAAAATTGCCCCCAGCAGGACTGCGCTCTTCATCATCCCGACCCTTTGCATCATATGCAGGTCAAGGCGTTGCCGCCTGCAGCGCCCAGCGTAGCGCCGGAGCCAACGGCCCAGAGCTGACCGGTACCGGAACCGATGGTCGCGCCGACAAGGCCGCCGACGACCGCGCCGCCGACCGTGCCGGCTATGCAAGCGAATTCGTTTCCCGTCGTTCCCTGAGAGAACATCGCGGATTGGCAGCCAGAGAGGGCCAGGCCGCCTGCGAGAATGAAAGTTATGGTGCGCTTGTTCATATTTTCCTCCAAGTATACCCGTCCGTCTGCGACACAGATCGCCGGAGGCGCCATTGAATGGCGTCGGATGGAAATAGGCTTCCGAGTATGACCCTCGCGTTGTGGGGAGGGGGTTCGTTCCGGTCGGAAGCACCTCATTGACAAGACGTCTCGGGACCCTCGTCAAAGACGTGTGGATCCGTGTGAATGCTACTGCCGCCAAGGGGCAATGACAACTCTTCGGGAGTTTTCTGCTCGTCAATTATTGCGACAGATCGTTTCGGTCCGTGTCGCCACCGCTACGGCATGTCTCCGTAGGGACGCCGCAATTCGAAGAGCTAAAGCGACCTTTGCGCGTATGAAAAGGCGCTGCGGAACTCGGGCTGGCTCGGAGGAGAGCCTTGCCGTACCGCAACCGACGAGGCAGCAAAAGGCTGCTTTCGTATTCCCTGGGCGTCTGGTGAGATGCGCGCCGCTCCAGGTTCTGGTTCAATCGCTATTCCGGCGCAATCATGCCGGCGAGCACCGCCTTGGCCACGGCCTGAAAGCGATTATGGGCGTCGAACTTGTGGATGAGGCCGGCTTCGAGCGTGACTGCGGCTTTCAGGTCCATGTCCATGAGCGCGGCGATGCGCGCGGCCGGGTAGCCCTCGGCCATGAAGCCGAGGCACTCGGCTTCAATCGGCGAAAGATGCACGTCCAAGCTGGCGGAAACGTCACCGCATTCGCCTGCGGCGGTCTCGAGGAGTTCGGCTATCCGCTGCATCTGCCGGCGCAGGATCGACTGCTGGGCGGCGAGTTCGCGCCGACGGGCACGCAGCGCTGCCTCGAAAAGCCCATCGGCCTCCGCCTGGCTCGTTGCTCCATCGAGCCCCGTCATCAGGTCCTGGATGGCGGCGATCGGCATATCGATTTCCCGGCAGGCGTTGATCACGGCCATGCGGCGGATATGCGCCCCGTCATAGACGCGCATGGGACCGATTCGCGCGGCGTTGAGCAATCCCTTCTCCTCATAGAAATGCAGGGTCCGATGCGTCACGCCGAAGGCCTCTGCCATCTCGGCGATGGCGAGCCAGTCGCCTGACCCCTGATAGGGAACGGACAGCTTCGGCAAAAACCCGGCAGGGCCGGATGTCTCCCCGTGACCGGCATGTTTCCAAGAATCTTGCGGCATTCCCACGTCCCCGTTTGGCGTCCTACACGACCGGAGAGAGGAGGTGATGTTCCCCGCCTCCGGGCATTCGTCCGGCGTTGCCGCCGACCTGCTTGCTTCGCGAGGCACATCGTGCACGGGCACGGATACTTCAGACAAATGTGCTTGCCCTGAGGTCGGCGTCAGGCAGACGCCGAGCGTTTCCGGACTGGAGTTTTCTGCGCGTTCGGTTGAACGTGCCAAGCTCCAGCGAGCAACCTCCAGCGCCGCGCGTCTTTCCAGACGCAAAGGTCGCTGTAACTCTTGAATCTGCGCATCAAGCTTTCAGCAAATCAGGTACGATTTCGGGCCGATGCGCCAAGCACTAAACTCCAACACCGGAATTCACCGTAAGCGCGAATCAACGAAAAGAACAGGGCTGCCATCGAGATTCGTCTGGTGGTTGTATTCTTCAGAGTCAGTCCACAGTTCAACCGGGACGCGAGGCTTGCCGCCGTCGCGCGGACTCAATGGCCGTTATGTCCGAGCGGACCCTGGGCAGACAGGATGAAAAGAGGCTCGTCGCCCTTCAGAGGGCCGAGCATCTGCTGACAATCCCAAGCCCGCTGAAAACTCTCGCGCGTCAACAGTTTCTTGTAGCGCGCCGTGGCGGTCATGCATTCCATCATAGTGCTCTGGAGGCCTTCCACGGCGGCGTGGGCATAGATCTCGCCATCCAGCGCAAAAAGCTGAGCGGCCAGCGAGGTGATCTCGAAGTGAATATCGGCCTCGCTCGCAAGCTTTTGCGCTGCGACGAATTGTTCCCGGACCGGTATATCTTCGCCGTCATGTCGGAGGGTGATGCGCAGGCCGGGTTCCACCCCGTCATGCCAGGCGATGGTCACCGAAAAGGACAGTGCCTGGTTCACGGCGGCGGGCTCCAACGCCTTGCCGTCGAGATTGCCCTGCGCAAGCGTCTCGTAGCGCTCCGCGGCCGTGCGCAGTGCTGCGGCATATTGCTTGGCGATCTCGTGCCGTCGGCCGACCAGGCCGACCCTGACGGAGGGGAGCCCGCGGACGCTGGCCATCAATCCGTTTGCGAGCTTCGCCTCCGCTTCGATGCCGAGCGTCACCTCCGGCGAGGGCAGGGGCATGAACAGAAGCAACGGCAATGCCGTCAGCACTGCCCATGGCGAGGAGAGGGGGCGCGGCCGCCAACCGCGCTGGCGGGGGCGCCGCTCTGCGCCTGCCGCGGCCGGCGGCGGAGGTGCGGTGACAGCGGGGCGCCGACGCCGGTATTGCGGCACATAGGCACCCTTCGGGATGGCGATCTGCCATTCCTCACCGGCGCCTTCCGTCTCATAGAAGACCTTGAGCAGCTTGCGCAATTTGCCGGCATGCACACGCACGAGCGGGTCGCTGTCGGCGTCGAAGGTCTGGCATCGGCCGAAGACGTCGACCGCGATCGAATAGCCTTTCAACTGGGCGCCTTCGCCGACGATTTCCTTTTCGACCACATAGGCGAGGAAGGCGCGCAGCCGCTCCGACCGCTGAAAGCCGTCGCTGCCGAGAATCCGGGCGAGTGCCGACCGGATGGTCTCGTCGCAGGGCCTTTCGGCTGTCATCATCGATGGGCTCCGAAGCGTGCGGCAGGATGCCGCCAATGGATTGATTTCCAGGACAGGGCAACTTTAACCTGATTCGAAACTTAACCCCAAAGTTAGTGGTTGTCAGGTTTTGCCGACGGAAAATGTGAGCCACTTCTGAAGTGAGGGACGATTCGCACCGAGCCGCTGCACACTCTTGGGCGACATGCATGACAGCGCCGCGCGTCTTTTCAGACGCGCAAAGATCGCTGTAACTCTTTGAACTTGCGCATCGAGCCTTCCGAAAATCGGGTACGATTTTCCGGCCGATGCGTTAGCTGCCATCATAATCTAGCTTCGGATACCAGTCCGTGCCACGGCCTTGGGGCGTGGTGTCGAGCAGCGTCCAGAGGGGATCCACGTCCGGCGCGCCGCGCGGATCCTGTCCGGGATCGGCCATTTCGCCGTTGATTTCGCCGCTCCAGAAATGCCGGATCGTGCCGGCCCGGCGGGTGAAGACGGTGTAACCGGGGACATCTGCATCCTCGGCGCTCACATAATCGCGGGTAAATCTGCCATCGCTATCGGAATAGACCTTCAGTTGCGTCCAGCCGCGCGCCTTCTTGCCCTCGACCAGCCGTTCAATCGGCGAGCGGGCGACCATGGCGAGGGCTACGCGCTGCTCGATGTCCGGCACCTTGCCTTCCAACGAAGCCATGAACGAGGTGCACATCGGGCAAAGCCTTTCGCGTTGCGGCCCGAACATGTAGCTGTAGATGATGAGCGTTGTCTTGTCGCCGAAGAGGTCGGCAAGGGTTACAGGCCCGTTCTCGCCTTCGAATCGGTAGGTCTTCGTGACCTCGCCGCCCGCAGGCAATCGGCGACGCAGTTCTGCCACCCGCTCGATATGGCGTCTCAGCTCGATTTCCTCGGCAAGCAGCGCGTTGCGCGCCTGTCGGTATTCGGCAGTCTCGTTCGGGAAATGGGCGCGGTTCCTTGCGGCCAGCTCGCTTGCGGGGGTCAATGCCGTCATGATCGCTCTCCTCTATGGCAGGATTGCCTGATCGAAGTCTTCCCATGCCATTAACGTTGATATCAACGTACTTGCCTTTTGTCAAAAAGGCGAAACCCGCACTTGCGCGTCGGCCCGAAAATCGTACCCGATTTTTGGAAAGCTCGATGCGCAGATTCAAGAGTTACAGCGACCTTTGCGCGTCTGAAAAGACGCGCAAAGGTCGCTGTTGCCGCGCGGATGGCGATTCCGGTTCGGCAAAATCTGCGGTAGAAGGCTGCTATTAATCGAGTATGCCCCATTTCCGGGGTGCTTCTGCAAAGGTCGCGCCATGTCCGCCAAACTCTCCGTCAATCTCAACGCCGTCGCCATGCTGCGTAACCGGCGCGATCTTCCCTGGCCGTCTGTGACCGGGCTCGGCCGTATCGCCCTTGAGGCGGGGGCGAGCGGGCTCACCGTTCACCCGCGTCCCGATCAGCGCCATATCCGCTTCACCGATCTCCAGCCGATCCGCGACCTGATCGACGACGAGTTCCCGAAAGCAGAATTCAACATGGAGGGCTATCCGAACGAGAGCTTCCTGGAACTCGTCGAGCGGCATGAGCCGGAGCAGGTGACGCTGGTGCCCGACGACCCGGCGCAGGCGACCTCCGACCACGGCTGGGATTTCCGCAAGAACCACAATCTGCTCGGCAATGTCGTCGGCCGGCTCAAGAAGAAGGGCTTTCGCGTATCGCTCTTTGCAGATGGCGACCCGGACCCGGATGCCTTGAAGATCGCCAAGGAAACCGGCGCGGACCGGATAGAGCTCTATACCGGTCCCTATGGCGGCTGCTACGATGATCCGGAAAAGGCGGAGCGGATCGCCCGCGAACTCGGCCGCACGGCGGAGATTGCGCTCGACCTCGGCCTTGCCGTCAATGCCGGCCACGACCTGACGGTCGCAAACCTGCCGCTTCTGGTCGAGCATATCCCCGCGCTCGCCGAAGTCTCGATCGGCCATGGCCTGACCGCGGATGCGCTGGAATATGGGATGGCCGAAACCGTGCGCCGCTTCCGTCGCGCCTGCGGCGAGGCGGTTTGATCCACTTGGACAGAAATCGGCCCGCTTGCTATCATGCCGTACAGCTTTGCGCGTCTTATCAGACGCGCAAAGCTCGCTGTAGCACTTTGAATCGCTGAATGTCATTGTCCTTAAATTGAGGTCGAGGAGACATGCAGTAGAGGCGCAAATGGCGGAACTGATCTCGATTGTGACCTGTCCGGACTGCGGGCATCAATCGGCCGAAACGATGCCTGTCGATGCCTGCCTCTATTACTACGCTTGCAAGGGCTGCGGGCGATCGATCCGGCCAAAGGCGGGAGATTGCTGCGTGTTCTGTTCCTACGGCTCGGTGCCGTGCCCGCCAATCCAGGAAGAGCGGGCGTTTCCCTAAGATAGGCTCGCTACCAGCGGACGATGCGGCGCGCGCCGAGTGCGCCGATGAGCGTCAGCATGGCGATCGCGATGGTGTACCAGGTGGCGACGAACAAGGGCGAATCGTCGGTGCAATGGGCGGCATAGAGCGTCGCCGCGATGCCGCCGGCCGTCAGTCCGGCCATGGCACCCGCCAGCGTCGGATGAGACGGAGCACCGTGGCGCAGTGCAGCGAGCAGCAGTGACAACGGCCCGATGCCGATCAGCGGAATGAAAGTGAGGCAGACGAGGCCGTTCGTTCCGACGAGCCTCGCGGACCACGTCCCTGGCGGTGTGACGGCGAGCTCGACAACAATGGCCGCCACAATCAGCGCCGGCGCGATGGCGAGGCGGGGCAGCAATCCGCGTATGCCCGTTTCCGGCCGGGACTGGGCGCGCAGGAGAGAAAAGGCGCTCGCGGCAAGCGCGATCGTCACGACGAACTTGAAGAGGAAGCGAACCGTTTCCGCCGCGCTGGCGATATCCGTTCGCGGGCCGAGCAGGACGAAGAAGACGACGGCTGCCGTGGCCACGGCAGCCAAGGCAGCCAAGAACCAGGCGCGTGCCATTGTCATGCCGCTCCGCCGGGTGTCTGCCGCAAGTGCCTTGATAAGTTCCTGTGTTTCCATGTCAGTCGCGTCCAAATCTCTTGGCAATGGCGGCAAGGCCGCGATGGAGCGCGACGCGAACGGCCGTTTCCTTCATGTCGAGGCTTCTTGCCGCCTCGGCTATCGTGCGCCCTTCGAGCGAGATTGCCGTCACCACCGAGCGCTGTCCGGGCGACAGCATCTCGAGTGCCCGGTCGATCTCCCAGCCCCTCGCGGTCTCCGTTTCCTCGGCCGCAAGCTGACCTTCCAACTCGCCGATTTCGATCCATGAATGCCGGCCCATCCGCCGAAGGGCGTCGATGAGCTTGTGCCCCGCGACCGCATAGAGCCACGGCATCACCGGGCCGTCGCTCCGCCAGGTGTGGCGCTTCACATGGATCGCCAGCAAGGTTTCCTGGACGATGTCTTCCGGGTCCAGGCCGCCGAAGGTCGTTCGCCGGCGGGCCCAGGCGCGGACGAGCTCCGCAGCCTGCTGGAGGAAATCGCCATAGGCCCGCTCATCGCCGTCAAGGGCGAGGCGGAAAAGCCGGGCGAGATCCTTGTCGTCCACCTTCTTTCCTCCCAATTCGCCGGCTTTCGCCGATTGTTACATCGCCGCCCGCAATTTTCCTCGACTTGCGCGGGAACGGCAATGTTCTCGTACGGCGGCCGATCACGTTCATGGGTTGAAACAGAGTCAAGCCACGTAACGGTGATCTCTCGCGAATCCGCTCTCACAAAAGCGTGTAGACGGGCAAATGTAACATATCCCGCATGGCGACGAATGAGGCTTTGCGTGGCCCCGAAAGCGAGGTGCCACAACCATCAACATGGAGAGTCTCATGTCTGTGAAATCCTCGATCAACTCGGCGATGCTGGCCGGTGCCGTTGCGGCTGCCGTGTCGTCCTTTGCTGTCGCCGCGCCGCTGTCGGAAGCCGAAGTCAAAGCGGCAATGGATGCCGGCAAGGAGAAGTGCTACGGCGTTGCGCTGGCGGGGCAGAATGATTGCGCGGCCGGCCCGGGCACGACCTGCCAGGCCACCTCGACGGTCGATTACCAGGGCAATGCCTGGAAGTTCGTGGACGGCGGCACCTGCACGACGATGGAACTGCCGGGCGGACGCACGGGCTCGATGGAGCCGCTCTCGCGCGACATTCCGTCTTAAGCCGAAGTGGAGCCGGATAGTGGAGGCAACGATGCCCGAATTGGCAATTCACTCGGATCGCGGCGTATCGGCCAGCCTCCGCTTTCCGGCGCACCCGATCGATGGTCTGGCCGGCACCAGCTTCAAACACCAGCACCTGCCGTCCATCCTTGCGGACGACGAGCAGGATCGCGGCTTCTTCGAGGTGCATGCCGAAAACTACATGGGCGCGGGAGGCCCGCCGCACGCGGCGCTCGCGCGCATCCGCGCGGACCATCCCATCTCGCTGCACGGCGTCTCAATGTCGATCGGCGGCCCGCAACCGTTGGATAAGGCTCATCTCGACCGCTTTGCGGCGCTCGTCGAGCGATACGAGCCGCAACTCGTCTCCGAGCATCTCGCCTGGTCGACACACAGCACCACCTATTACAACGACCTCTTGCCGCTGCCCTATACGGAGGCCACCTTGCGGCGCGTTGCGGAGCATATCGACGAGGTGCAGGAGGTCATCGGACGGCGGCTTCTGCTCGAAAATCCCTCGACCTATCTCCTGTTCAAAGAATCGACGATGAGCGAGACTGCCTTCATCCGCGAGATCGTCGAGCGCACCGGCTGCGGCCTGCTGCTCGACGTGAACAATGTCTTCGTGTCGGCGACCAATCACGGCTTCTCCGCTCGCGAATATCTTTCGGACTATCCGCTCGAGCATGTCGGCGAGATCCACCTCGCGGGACATGCGGAGCAGCAGGACGACGAGGGCGACCTTCTGCTGATCGACAGTCACGACGGCCCGGTCGCCGATGCGGTGTGGAAGCTCTTCGAGATCGTCATCGGCCGCTGCGGCCCCGTCCCGACGCTCATCGAATGGGACAGCGCCATTCCCGATTGGCCGGTGCTAAAGGCCGAGGCGAAGGCGGCGCAGTCGATCCTCGACCGGCGGAGAGCCTTCGGACAGGAGAAGATGCATGCGCGCGGTTAACTCGTCGTCTTCCGGCCCTGTCGACGGATGCCGCTATCCGGAAGGCTTCACGCCCGGACTGCTCGATCCCTCCTGCGCGACGCCCGCCTTCGTCGCCGGCCCGAACGGCAAGGCGGCCGACAGACGCTTCAATGTCTATCGCAACAATGTGACCGTCAGTCTCATGAACGCGCTCGCGGACATATTTCCTGCGACCCTGCGCATTACGGGAGAGGCCTTCTTTCGCGCCATGGCGCGTTTCCACGTTCGCGAGACCCCGCCGACATCGCGGCTTCTCTTCGAATACGGCCGGGATTTTCCCAATTTCATCGCGCGTTACGAATATGCGCAATCCCTGCCGTGGCTCGCGGATGTGGCGCGGATCGAGCGGGCCTGGCTCGACTCCTATCACGCGGCGGATGCTGCCGCGCTGTCGCCGGCCGAGATTGTGGCGGTGCCGCCGGATCGGCTCGGCGATCTCGTCTTCGAGGCGCATCCGGCGACACGCATCCTGCGCTCCGACTATCCCGCGGTGACGATCTTTTCGGTGAACCGGGCGAGCGACCCGGTCGGGCGCATTGAAACCACGGCTGCGGAAAGCGCGCTGGTGACGAGGCCGGGGCTCGACGTCGAGGTGCGCCGTCTTGCGCCGGGAGTGGACCGGTTTCTAGGCGGTATCATTGCCGGGGAGACATTGGAGAGCGCGGCGGCCGCGGCGGGCGAGGGTTGCCCCGAATTCGACCTTACGGCGGCTATCCGCACGATGCTCGAGGCCGGAGCCGTAGCCGCGATCCGCCAGGGAGGCTAAGATGCTGACGTCCATACGAAATCTCCTCGACAAAGCCGAGGCCGGCGGAAGGGCGGGTTGGCTCGCCCGCATCGACGGCCTGGTCGCGAGAATTGCGCCCGCATCCCTTGCCCAGCTTGCCCTGCGCTTCGGCCTGGCCGTACCCTTCTGGCGCTCGGGCATGAGCAAATGGGACGGTTTCCTGCAATTGAACGATGTCGCCGTTCTCCTCTTCACATCGGAGTTCAAACTGCACCTGCCGGGCGGGCCCTATGATTTCCCGATGCCCGCCGCGACGGCCTTCCTGGTCGCCTGTGCGGAGGTGCTCCTGCCGACCTTCCTGATCCTCGGCTTGGCAACGCGGCTTGCCGCGCTCGGACTGCTGGCGATGACGATCGTCATCCAGTTCACGGTGCCCGACGGCTGGCCCATCCATCTGACCTGGGCGGCGATGGCTCTCGGCGTCATTGCCTGGGGCGCGGGGAGGCTGTCGGTGGATTGGTGGTTCGGTGCGAGCGCGGAAAAGACGTGAGTAGTGATCGGCAATCGAGCGCGCGCAGGAGGTAGGGCATCCGGTTGCCGGACCACCCGACTACCCCGGGTTCCCCTGGTCGAGATTGTGCTGCCATGCGATCGCGTCCTCCAGGCGATCGTGGCCCCAGAACAGTTCGCCATCGGAGACGAAGGAGGGCGAACGAAGATGCCGATCTCTCTCGCCTCGTCGGTTGCGGTGTCGAGCACTCTGACGGTGGTTTTGGAGTTTGCCTGTTTTAGCACGCGGGCAGGGTCCTGGCCTGCTTCCTTGATGCTGGCCGAAAGGTTCGGTTCGCTGCCGGCCGGCTCACGGTCGACGAACCAGCGCCGGTAGGTTGCCGTCGCATAGGCGTGGCACCAGCCTTCGCCGGCGGCGAGCGCGGCCACGCGGTTCGCCTGTTGGAATTCCGTGAGCGGATAGGTGATCGGCAAGCGGATGGTCAGCCCGAATTTCGCCGCTTGCCTTTCGATGTCGCGCCACATGTAGGCGGCCTTGAGCGGCCGGTCGGCGAAAGGGGCGTCGTTCGCCTCGGCCTGGATTGCGCAAGCGTCGAAGGGGCGCCAGCGAATCTCGACCGCTGCCCTTTCGGCGATCTGAGGTAGCCGCATGACGGCCAGAAAGGTGTAGGGGCTTCCTATCGAGAACCAGAAATCGAGTGGCGCCGACATCGTTCTTCCTCTACAGCGCCGCGCGTCTTATCAGACGCGCAAAGGTCGCTGTAGCACTTTGAATTGCTGCATGTCTTTATCCTTAAATCGAGGTCGATTTAAGGAGACATGCAGCAGGTCCGTCCCCGTAAGTCGCCGAAGAATGCAATGTGCCCACATCCCAAAATCTTCACCACTGATCTGACCGAGGATGTACATTCGTTCCAATGGAACAAGAAGGTGTGAAGAACGTTATTTGAGGTTGGAGTGCAACGATCCGGCATCCCTTCGGCCATAATGGCTGCGAGGCGCCTTGGAGCACTCACTGGAGACTCGCATGGATATCACCACGCTTCTCATAATATTGCTCATCCTTGTTCTGTTGGGGGGCGGCTGGTTCGGCCGCGGTCGCTGGTACTAACGCCTCAAGGCCCGAATATGCGGCCATATTTCTGTTTTGGTGTTCATTCGGCCAGCTGGCCAGCTAAAGGCATAGCTTCTTCCCAGTGGCGGCAGAATTCTGCGCGGTCTTTTCTGCGCGGTCTATAAAGTTGCTGACTGGCTGCTAAACCAAGACAAGGCCAAGGCATGCCTGAAATAATAATCAAGTCCCAGGGCCAAAAAGTTGCCGAGGCCGAAGTCGAGAGCTTTCGGAGAGACCTTGGGCCATTTGTCGTCGCTGCTGAATCGACACGAATGGCGATGCTGTTTACGGACGCAAAGGAACGCGGCAATCCGATAATTTTTGTCAATGACGCTTTTCTCGATCTATCCGGATATGACCGGGAAGAGGTGCTTGGTCAGAGCTTGAACTTTCTGATGGCGCGGGGCACCGATCCCGATGCGCAGGCGCGCATTGACGCCGCGTTTGCGGGCACCACCAAAGGCGGTTCGGAAATTTGCTACCGCCGCAAGGATGGCAGCGAGTTCTGGGCAGCGATCCTCATCAGTCCGGTTCGGGACAAAAGCGGTGAGATAGTCCAGCATTTCGCCTCCTTCGTGGATCTCACCGATCACAAGCAGGAGGAAGCCCAATCCAGGATGCTCATCGACGAGTTGAACCATCGCGTGAAAAACACCCTTGCCACGGTGCAGTCGATTGTCTGGCAGGCTTTGCGGAATACTTCTGATCCCAACGTGATCCGGGAATCCATCGAGTCGCGCCTCTTTGCTCTCTCCAGGTCGCACGACCTGTTGACCCGCGAGAATTGGGAAGGTGCGGGACTGCACGATCTGATCAAGGCGGCTTTGGAGCCGTTCGGTGTTGCAAATGGCGTGTCAGAGCACTTTGTCATCACGGGCAGGAACATCCGCGTCTCCCCGAAAGTCGCTCTTGCGCTCGGCATCGCGTTCCACGAACTCGCGACCAATGCCGTGAAGTACGGCGCGTTTTCCAACAAGGCCGGGTCAGTCCTGATCTCATGGATGATTGAACCGTCGTCCGCGGGCAACAGGCTTCTGCTGCGCTGGCAGGAGAAAGATGGCCCGCCCGTGACGCCACCGTCCCGGAAAGGGTTCGGGTCGCGGGTGATCGAGCGCGGTCTGCCTCACGAACTGGAAGGCACGGTGCACCTCGACTATCGGGCGGACGGCCTGATTTGCACAATCAATTTCCCTGCAAGCAAGGCTCGTGATGGATAGATTGCTTTCCGGTCGTCAAGTCCTCGTTGTCGAGGATGAAATGCTGGTCCTCATAATGATAGAAGACATGCTGGCCGACCTCGGATGTGAGTCCGTGACTGCTGCAGCTACGGTCGATCAGGCCCTCGCGGCGATTGATGCGCAAATCTTTGATGTTGCTATGCTGGACATGAATCTGAATGGCAGTAACAGCTATGCCGTGGCTGAAGCGCTCGGCACTCACGGCGTTCCGTTCGTTTTCTCAACAGGATATAGCGGTCACGATATGAGAGACGGTTACCGCGATCATCCCGTTCTGAAGAAGCCCTTCACGGAAAAGGAACTCGCCGAGGTCCTTACACGCCTACTGTCTCGCTGAACGAATAACCGCGACACTACAGCGCCGCCAGAAACGCTAGAGGCGCTGAACCCAATCGTCGACCTGACGCTCGGCCTCTTCTTTGGCGATACCGTACCTTTCCTGAACGCGGCCGGCCAACTGATCTCGCTGGCCCTCGGCACGGTCGAGATCGTCATCGGTAAGATCGCCCCACTGCTCTTTGGCCTTGCCTTTAAATTGGGTCCATTTCCCCTTGATCTGATCCCAGTTCATTTTGCGCTCTCCTTATTCTGGGTTGCGGATACTCATTGAATTCGCCCTGACGACATGCCGCTCGGGTCCACGTTCCAATCATGCGCTGCCTCGCGGTCTCGACAACTCCCGGGACGCGGTCACACGTATGGGTAAGCCGTACTAGTCGTGCGCCCGGCTCGACGTGTCCGGTCGCCCCAATCGGGTTCGTCTTCAACCGAATAACGCGGCATACCTTCGAGCTGTTCCCGGAAGCCATCTTGACGCTCGTTGTAGTCGAGTCGACCTAAGGCAACGGATAGTGGATCCTGGCCGATGTGTTCGACCTCCAGATTATAGACATTGGTTCCGGTGACGTTCGATGCCCGGACGTGTCGCGGGAAGCTCGGTCGGGCGGCGCGAAATCACAAGCAGCAAGCATTGCCGATCGCGAACTGATCGATCGCCCTCCATCTTAACTGAAGCGCCTGTATTTAGACGACAATTCATTAAGTTGCCGTCGTCATGAGCCGAACGTCGGAACTGGGTCCCGGACTGCGGCCGAATACGACTCAAGCGGCATCCGGAGGCGCCGACGTGGAGTGCCTGCGGCCCTTGACCTCGGCCGCGTGCCACTCAAGGAAGAGGCTGTAGGCGACCGCCAGCAGCGTGGGCCCGAGGAATACTCCGATGAAGCCAAAGGCGATGACGCCACCAAGGAACCCGAAAAGGCCAAGCAACACGGGCAGGCTGTTGGTCTTGCCGAGAACGTAGGGTCTGAGGACGTTGTCGATGCTGCTGACGAGGAGCAGACCCCATGCTGCGACGAATAGGCCCCACCAAACGGCTCCCTGGACAAAAAACCATAGCGCCACCGAGCCCCACACAAGCGGGGGGCCTACCGGCACGAACGCCAGGACGAACGTAAGGAAACCAAGCAATAGCGCCTGAGGCACACCGGCGATCCAGAAACCAATGCCGGCTAGGACGGCCTGGGCGAGGGCCGTGCCGATCAAGCCGTAAATGACGCCTTTGACGGTCGCGCCGACGACCGTGAGCAGTTTTTTGGACCGGGGGCCGGCGAATCTTTCGCCGACTGCGCGCACGTAGGCTGCCATCTGCCGACCGTGAAGGAAGAAGAAAAAGGCGATGAATACGCTCAGCCCGAGTTCTAAGAGCCCGGCGCCGAGCACCGCTCCGCTGGCTACTGCCAAGTTTGTGGCGGGGCCGATCAGCTTCTTGAGTTCAATGATGAACGCGGGCGCATCGTGGGCCAAGCTCGCCCAATAGGCAGTCACGTTTTCGCCAATTACCGGGAGTCCTGCGACCCAACGCGGTGGCGCGGGGGGGCCCTGCTCGAGAACTTGGTTCACGGCCGTGAGCAGGTCGCTTACGCTGTCTGTCAACGTCGGCACCATCACGGCGAACGGTGCGACGAGAACGAGGGCGACCAGCAACGTCATCATGGCGGCCGCCAGGCTTTTATTGCCACCGACT
Organism: Sinorhizobium sojae CCBAU 05684; assembly: GCF_002288525.1. Taxonomy (NCBI): domain Bacteria; kingdom Pseudomonadati; phylum Pseudomonadota; class Alphaproteobacteria; order Hyphomicrobiales; family Rhizobiaceae; genus Sinorhizobium; species Sinorhizobium sojae. The sequence continues at coordinate 2,053,282 of NZ_CP023067.1, read as the reverse complement.
GCCCGCTCGCACCTCTGGTAGACCGGCCATGTTGAGAAAGATATGACCGCCGCCCACAGGATCGCTGAGAGGAAAGGCTGAAGGACGAGAGCGCAACCGAGGGCAAGCAGAAGTAGGGCGCCGACTCCCATAATTTGTTCGATTGGCTTACCAAGGAATATCATGACCAATCAGTCTAGCTGCGGCCTGGCATCTGTCCGCACATAGTCCATACTCGGTATAGCGGTTACAAGTTCACTCGGTCCGACAAGGTGTTCAAGCGAATGAGGGTTCCGCACCCAGTCAACAGGGAAGACCACGATGTTAAAAATCACCGTTTGTTCTCCTAGCGTTGTTTGGCGTACTTTCAACGCGATGCCCAGCATAGCACTGCGCTGAGGCGATAGGGTAGGTGTGGGCTCTTTACAGCGCCGCGCCTCTTTTCAGACGCGCAAAGGTCGCTGTAACTCTTTAGAATCTGCGCATCGAGCTTTCCGAAAATCGGTTCCGATTTAGGCCGATGCGCTAGCGCCGCAGTCGGACAATGACGACAGGCCCGGCATATTCCGCCGGGCCTGTCGTCGTTGCAAGATTGTGTCATTGCGCCAGCGCGGCCTTGTTCGCCTCGAGGAAGGCGGATAGGCCGAGCGGAGCCTTGCCGGTGAGGGTCGCGACATCGTCGGTGACGACGTCGAAATGGCCCTCGCGCGTGTTGGTGTCGAAGGAGACGAGAATGGGGATCAGGAAGTCCGGCAGGCCGGCACCCTTCAGGCCGCCGGCGAGCGCTTCGTCGGAAATCTGCACGACATCCAGCTTCTTGCCCGTCGCCGCGGCGGCCAGAGCGGCGATCTCTTCGGTGCTACGGGCCTCGGAGCCGGTCAGCGTATAGGTGCGGCTTTCGCTCGATCCCGCTTCCAGTGCGGCGGCTGCGGCCTTGGCGAGGTCCGCGCGGGCGACATGCGAAATGCGGCCGTTTCCGGCGGACGAGAACCATTGCCCGCTTGCGAGCGCATGCGGCAGCGCCAGAAACAGGTTTTCCATGTACCAGGCGTTGCGCAGGATCGTGTAAGGAATGCCGGTTGCCTTGACGGCGTTCTCGGTGCCGAGGTGATCAGCGGCAAAGGGGATGACCGACTGTTCCGGGGCCGGCATGGACGTATAGAGGATGTGCTTGACGCCCGCCGTCTTCGCGGCTGCGACGGCGGCGAGATGCTGCTTCAGCCGCTTGCCCGGCCGGTCAAGCACGTCGGTCGAGACGATGAGGATGCGGTCGGCGCCGGCAAAGGCCTCGTCCAACGAGGCCGGATCATCGAAGTCGGCGGTGCGCGTCTTTACGCCCTTCTGGGCGTAATCGTCGAGCTTGGCCACGTCGCGGCTGGTGGCGATGATATTGGCGGGGTTCGTCTTGCCGGAGGCGAGAAGCGCATCGAGCACGAGCCTGCCGAACTGACCTGCGGCGCCGGTCACGAGCAATGTTTCAGCCATGGTATTCCTTTCCGTTTCCTGTCCAGCTTCGTATGATTGGGCTCATGTTGAATGCTGGTCTCTTTTTGAGAGTTGCTCTTATCCCGTAATCTGCTAAGAGCTGTAAAGGAGGCAGTTTTTTCTGCTGTGGTTACGGAAAGGGAACCGTCATGAACAAGGCGACGGGCAAGGTGAAGGGCAGGCGGGCCATCCTCATTGGCGGGGTGCCGATGGACATGGACAATTGCCCGGTGCGCGACGTGATGGATCACATCGGCGGCAAATGGAATTCGCTGATGATCCTGATGCTCGCCGATGGTCCCTTGCGCTTCTCCGAACTTCGGCGGCTCATCCCGGATATTTCGCAGCGCATGCTGACCCAGACGCTGCGTGACCTGCAGCGCGACGGCTATTTGAGCCGCACCGTTTACCCGACGCAGCCGCCGAGCGTGGAATATGGCCTGACCCATCTCGGGCGCTCGTTCCTGGCGGTGCTGAGGCTATTCGTCGACTGGTCGGTGGAAAATCACGAAGCGATCCGCAAGGCGCGTGCGGAGTTCGACGCGCCCGTGTGAGCAGACCTGCGTCCGGCTCTGGCGGGCCCGTCATCCCAACACGCTCAATCCTGTGACGCACAGGGTTGGGGGAGGGTGCGTTCTCAGGCGGCGCGGCTCACGCTCTGCCCGCCGAGGGCAAATTCGACGGCGGCCTCGGCGTGGATCGCGGTGGAATCGAAGCCCGGCAAAGGCAGGCGGGCGGGGTCGAGGATCAGGCAGATTTCAGTGCAGCCGAGGATCACGGCATCGGCGCCGGCCGACTTTGCCTGTTCGACCAATGCGGTGAGCGCCTCGCGCGAGGCGTCCAGCACCTGGCCGGCGCAGAGCTCGTCGAATATGACATTATGGGTGAGGGTGCGTCCCTCGGCGTCCGGTACCATCACCTCGATACCGTGCGCGCGCATGCGCTCGGCGTAGAAGCCGTGTTCCATCGTATAGCGCGTGGCGAGCAGCAGCGGCCTGCGGCAACCGGCGGCCTTCAGCCGAAGCGCGGTCTCGTCGATGATGTTGACCAGGGGCACGCCGATTGCCGCCTGAACGGCGTCCGCGATCAGGTGCATGGTGTTGGTGCAGATCAGCACGCATTCGGCGCCGGCAGCCTCCAGCGTTCGGGCGACATCGGAGAGGCGCCGGGCGGCCTCATCCCAGCGGCCCGCCTTCTGCAGGTCGACGATCCGCTGGAAATCGACCGAATGAAGGAGCACTTCGGCAGAGTGCAACGCGCCGAGCCGCCCGCGCACGGACTCGTTGATCATCCGATAGTAGATTGCCGAGCTTTCAAAGCTCATGCCGCCGATCAAGCCGATTTTGCGCAATTCCCCGATTTCCCGCTTTCCCATCTCTCGTCCCCTTGTTTTCGATTGGAGCGTCGGAACCGAATGTCGGAGTGAGCGTTGCCACTGCAACCCGGTTTGATGAACGGATTATCGCGCGCTACGGCCGGAATTTGTTTGCGTTTGGAGGCGGATTTTGTTTGGCGCGCGCAATACGGTTGCGCAGCCTGAATACTTTGTGCAAATTGTCAGCGCGTTTTGGCGGAACGTGAGGAGTGGTAAGCGTGCTGGACGACAGGGACCGAAAGCTGCTCATGCTTCTGCAGGAGGATGCGAGCGTCGCCATGGGCGATCTCGCCGACCGGGTGAATCTTTCGCTTTCCGCCTGTTCACGCCGCATACAGCGGCTGGAGGAAGCGGGCTATGTCGCGCGGCGCATTGTCGTGCTCGATCGGGAAAAGATGGGCGTACCGACGACGCTTTTCGCGCTCATCAAGACCGCGCACCATTCCGACGATTGGATAGAGAAGTTCCGGCGGGTGATCAGCGACATACCCGAGATCGTCGAAGTGCATCGGCTGACCGGCAATTATGATTATATCGTCAAGGTCGTGCTGCCGCGCGTCGAGCATTACGACGTCGTCTACAAACAGATCGTCCGGAAGGTGGAGCTTTTCGACGTATCCGCCTCGATCTCGATGGAAGTGTTGAAAAGCGGCACGGCCGTCCCGGTCGACTACGCGGAATGAGCTGTGCCTTTTCGACATGGAACGCTTGCCGAACTGGCGGTTGTGCGACCGCCTTCAAACCGGCAGGCTGACCCCGCGAAACGAGGCAGAAGGCCGCAAAACTAGGCAGAAGCCCGCAACACGAGGCAGAAGCTATGTCGGAAGGACATCACGTCGTCGTCGTCGGTGGCGGCTTTGGCGGCTTGCAGCTTGTCAACGATCTCAAGGGGGCGGCGGTTCGGATCACCCTGATCGACCGGCGCAATCACCATCTGTTTCAGCCGTTGCTCTATCAGGTGGCGACGACGGTGCTGGCGACATCCGAGATCGCCTGGCCGATCCGCCACCTTTACCGGGATCGGCCGGAGGTGACGACGCTTCTGGGCGAAGTGACCGGTGCCGATCCAATTGCCCGGACCATCTCGCTCGATGGCGGTCAGACAATTGCCTATGACACGCTGGTACTGGCGACCGGCGCGACACATGCCTATTTCGGTCACGACGAATGGGCGGCCGTGGCGCCGGGGCTGAAGACGCTCGAGGATGCAACCACCATTCGTCGCCGCGTTCTCCTGGCTTTCGAGCGGGCGGAACTCGAGCAGGATCCGGAAAGGCGCGATGCGCTGCTGACCTTCACCATCATCGGTGCTGGACCGACCGGGGTCGAGCTTGCGGGCATCATCGCCGAAATGGCGCACAGGATCTTGCCCGCCGAATTTCGCCGGATCGATACGCGTCGGGCGCGGGTCGTGCTCGTCGAGGCGGGGCCGCGCATTCTCCCCGCGTTCAGCGAAGAGCTTTCCGGCTATGCCGGTCGCGAGTTGAAGAAGCTCGGCGTCGAGGTGTGGACCGGAACGCCGGTGACCGATTGCAGTGCTGCCGGCGTGGTGATCGGCGATCGCTTCCTGCCTAGCTGCACTCTCGTCTGGGCGGCCGGCGTTCAGGCCTCGCCCGCGGCGAGCTGGCTCGGCATTCCCGCCGACCGCGCCGGTCGCGCCCTGGTTGGGGACGACCTGACGGCGCCGGGCCATCCGGAGGTCTTCGTCATCGGCGATACCGCGTCCGTCAGCCAGGCCGACGGCAAGCCGGTGCCCGGCATCGCGCCCGCCGCCAAGCAGCAGGGCGCTTTCGTCGCCAGAACGATCCGGGCAAGGCTCGAAGGAAGGCCGGCGCCCGGTCCGTTCCGCTATCGCCATCAGGGGAGCCTCGCCACCATCGGCAGGCGCGCTGCGATCATCGATTTCGGCCGCATCAAGCTCAAAGGCGCGCTCGCCTGGTGGATCTGGGGCGTCGCCCACATCTATTTCCTGATTGGCACCCGCAGCCGCTTCGCGGTCGCCTGGAGCTGGCTGTGGACCTTTCTGAGCGGCCAACACAGCGCCCGCCTGATCACGCAGAAGGAAACAGAGGACGTGGAGGCCGTAGAGTTGCGGGATTGACGCTTGCCGTGCAAGATCGGCGCTGGTTTTCAGCGACAGATTGTCTGGTTGGCATGTCCTCCTCCTGCCGCAGAGATCGTGATCGATGTGTCGCTGGCCCGCCGCCCGGCGGTCCGCTGCCCGTCTATGGTCATGAAACGCGCTAGGCCCGCGAGCTCTACTCCTCCTGAAACGCTTCCTCTCTTTTTCTGCGGACGACGGGCAGAACCACCAGCAGGAGCAATATTGCCGCGATTGCGAGCAGGACAGCGCTCAGCGGCCGCGTCAGAAAGACGCTGGGATCCCCCTTCGAGAACAGCAACGTGCGGCGCAGGAATTCCTCCATCATCGGCCCCAGGATGAAGGCGAGCAGCATGGGCGCCGGTTCGGCATCGAGCTTGCGGAAAAGGTATCCCACCACGCCGAACAGGGCCATGGCATAGACGTCGAAGAGGCTGTTGTTGACACTGAAGACGCCGATGGCGCAGAGCGCGATGATCGACGGAAAGAGGAAGTGATAAGGGATCGCGATCATTCGCACCCACAGACCGATCATCGGCAGGTTCAGAACGAGTAGCATCAGGTTGCCGATCCACATCGAGGCGATCAGACCCCAGAACAGCGTAGGCTGCTCCGTCATTACCGACGGGCCGGGCTGGATGCCCTGGATCAGCATGGCGCCGATCATCAGTGCCATGACCGAATTGGACGGCAGGCCCAGCGTGAGCATCGGAATGAACGAGGTCTGCGCCCCAGCATTGTTGGCCGATTCCGGTCCGGCCACGCCCTCTATCGCGCCCCTGCCGAACCGATGAGGCTCCTGCGACAGGCGCTTCTCGAGCGAATAGGAGCCGAAGGCGGCGAGCGCCGCGCCGCCGCCCGGCAGAATACCGAGCACCGAGCCGAGGGCGGTGCCTCGCGCGATCGGACCGAGAATGCGTTTCCAGTCGTCGCGTGTGGGCATCAGGTTCGTGACCTTGCGGGTCAGAAGCGTGCGTTCCGCCTCGTTTTCGAGGTTCGCCGCGATTTCGCCGAGTCCGAAAATGCCCATGGCGAGCACGACGAAATTGATGCCGTCGGCGAGCATTGGTACGTCGAAGGTGTAGCGCGGCATGGCGGAATTGACGTCGGTGCCGACCATCCCGAGCAAGAGGCCGACCAAGATCATGCCGAGCGCATGCAGGAGCGATCCCGAGGCCATGACGACCGAGGCGATCAGGCCGAGTACCATCAGGGTGAAATATTCGGCCGGGCCGAATTGCAACGCGACCTCCGCGAGTACCGGCGCAAAAAGCGCGATCAGAACGGTGGCGACCGTGCCGGCGATGAAGGAGCCTATGGCGGCGGTCGAGAGCGCGCGACCCGCCTGTCCTTGGCGGGCAAGTTGGTGACCGTCAAGCGCAGTGACCACCGATGACGGCTCCCCCGGCAGATTGACGAGGATTGCGGTGGTTGAGCCCCCGTACTGAGCGCCGTAATAGATGCCGGCCAGCATGATCAATGCGGTTTCGGGCGGCAGGCCGAAGGTCAGCGGCAGGAGCATGGCGATGGTCGCGACTGGACCAAGGCCCGGCAGCACACCTATGGCCGTGCCGAGGAAGACGCCGAGCAGGCAATAGCCGAGATTGGTGATAGAGGAGGCGATGGTGAGGCCGAGCCAGAGATTGGAGAACATGTCCATTGTGTCGCCCTCAAGAAGCAATGATGCCGGAGAACCACGAGCCGAGCAGCGGCATCGGCACACCGAGCCCCTTCACGAACACGAGTGAACAGAAGAGGACGAGGCCGATCATTGCCGCGATCGCCTTGGGACTGATCGCGAATTTCTCGCTGGCCATGGCCGAAACCAGAATCAGCACGGTAAGTGCCGCCGGCAGTCCGGCGCCCAACAGGAGCGCACCGAACAGGCAGACAGATAAAGTGACAAGGGCGAGGCCTTTCCAATTCACCGCGTCGATCGCCGGTCCCTCGGCGAGGATGCTCCGGACCAGGGTCGCGACGCCGAAAAGGAGGAGGAGCGCGGAGATCAGGGTGGGGAAGTAACCGGGTCCCATCCTGCCAGCGGTGCCAAGGCCATAATCCCATGCGATGGCAAGGCCTGCGCCGCCGAGCAGGAGATAAAGCAGGCCGCTGCCGAAGTCCTTTTCCGACCTAATCTTCAATCCCATCGGTACCTCCCTTGTCGAGCTCGGAACCCGGCATTCAAACGGGTTCGTCCGTGTTCATGGCGTCGCGGTCGAGACCGACGGCCCTTCGACCTCATGCATCTGCGTGAAGGTCAGCCCATAGGGCGCTTGCGGATTTTCCCAGCGGCTCTTCATGCGCGCATAGAGCGCTTCCGCCTGGTCGAGCGCGCTGTAGCCGACGAGATGGAAGAAGCCGTCACGTTCCGACTCGATATCGCTGCGCCCCAGCAGGACGATGGAGATATCTTCCGGAACCTTGACGTCGCGGGCAAAGAGGCCGGCGCGCAGGCGCTGGCCGCTCTCGACACCCCAGAGCAGGACGGCTTTCCGGCCGCGGCTCGAACCGCGCACGATCGCTGCGATGCGCTCCAGGGTGGCGAGTTCGAACTCCTTCGATGGCAGGGCCGGGATTAGGGTCGGCTCGCGCAGGAAAGCAGCCGTTTCCGCCTCTTCGCGGAGCTGGCGATAGCGATGTAGGCCGAGCTCGTTGGCGAGGAAGGGGCGAGCCGTCGTCAGGAAATGGATTTCGTCATGGCCCCTCGACAACAGCAGGCGTGTCGCATGCTCCACGGGGCGGCCCCATTCGAAGCCGATCGCATCGATGTCGGTTCCGACCAGCCAGGCACCGTCGACGATGATGTTGTCCGTCTTGCGGCGGAGCGCCGCGAGCATCTCGACCGGCATCTGTTCGAATGAATTCTGGATGATGCAGGCATTGAAGCGTGGCAGCGACTGCAGCACATGGCGCGCATGACTGGCATCCGAATACCCGACTTCCAGCGTCAGGTCGCCGCCCGCCGTCACCATTGCTTGCAGCCGATCCATGACGAGACGGGCACGCTGCGTGGCGGTCGGGCGCCGGAGCAGAATGACGCTGCGTCCATGTTTGGGCGCGACCCGACCACCCGGCGCCGGCTGCAGGGCCATGCCGCCGGTAAAGAAGGTCCCCCGTCCGATCTGAGCGTCGATCAGGCCCTCTTCCTTCAAGGCCTTGAGCGCGCTCTGGACCCCCGGCTGGGACAGCTTGAAGTCGCGCATCAGACTTCGCACCGTCGGCAAGCGATCCCCCGGCTGCGCATTGGTAGCAACCGATTTCAGGTAGTCCTGCAGCTTTTCAATCTTGCTCATCGTCACCTCCGTAACACAATACAATTTGTATCATCAAGAATGTATTTTTGAAAAGGATGAAGTTTTGTATTGATGCAGAACACGAGTAGAACTAATGCAATTGCGAGTGAGAGTGATACTTTTCACGCAGATACATATTGTATCAGTTCGGTAGAGGAGGAATGATCAATGTCTCGTTCAATCTGGAAAACATTCGCAGCGCTGGCGCTTTCGGCGCTGCTTGCTTCGCCTGCGGCGCAAGCGCAATCGACGGCCCCAATCACGCTACTCGTCGGCTACTCGGCCGGCGGCAGCGCCGATCTGGCCGCTCGCATTATCGCCCCGGAAATCGCCACCCGCCTTGGGCGCACCGTCGTCGTCGAGAACGCCACGGGCGCGAGCGGCATGATCGCGCTGCAAAGGCTCATTAACAGCGCCGCGGACACGAACACGATCTATTACGGCGGCTTCGACACGGTGGCAGTGCCGATGACCAATGCCAAGGTCACGGTCAACTGGGAAACCGACACGGTGGCGGCCGCACGCACGACGACCACGTCGATGGCGGTCGTCGTTCCAGCACAGTCGCCCCATCAGGACCTCGCGGCGCTGGTGGCGGCCGCACAGACGGCGCCTGAAACGGTCAGTTACGGCTCGCCGGGCATCGGTTCGGCGCAGCATCTGCTCGGCGAACTCATCTCCCAGCGTGCCGGCGTCAAGTTCCTGCACGCGCCCTATCGCGGTGGCGCTCAGGTAACTAACGACTTGCTGGCAGGCGTGCTGGACTCGGCCGTGCTGACCCTGTCGACGGCCTTGCCGCTCGCCAAGGAAGGCAAGATTCGCGTCCTCGCCCTCTCGGGCCAGGAGCGTGCCGGGCAGTTGCCGGACGTTCCCACCCTTGCCGAATTGCCGGGCTTCGACGGCCTGACCTTCCCGCTCTGGCAGGGCGTCTTCGCCAAGGCTGGCTCGCCGGACGACTTCGTTGCAGCCCTCGACAAGGCGATCTCCGAAGCGCTTGCCAACCCCGATGTCGTGAAGCGCTATGCCGACGCCGGCTTCGCGGCGTCGCCGCTTTCCGCCGGCGAGTTCAAGACCTTCATCACGACACAGGCCGGGACCTACAAGGGCATTATCGACAGCGCGAAGATCGCCGCCGAGTGAGTTCCCACGAGTGGCGTCGGCAGCCGGCCTCCGGCGCCACCGCTTTTCCTTGCGTCGTCAGCGTTCGAAGAGGAGTCCGGAATGACCATCGGCATGTTCAGTTCGTTCATCACCCGGCACTGGTTCAGCAAAGTGGCGGTCGACATCTGGTCGGATGAGGCAACACTGCAGGCGTGGCTGAAGGTCGAGGCCGCGTTGGCCCTTGCCCAGGCAAAGGTCGGCCTCATCCCCTTCGAGGCCGCAGACAGGATAGCGACGTGCTGCAACGCCAACGAGTTCGACTTCGAGCGCCTCAGCAAGGAAATCGCCTTCGCCCAGCATCCCTTCGTGCCGGTCCTCAAGCAGCTCGAGGAACTGTGTGGAGAACCGGCTGCCGGCTTCATCCACTGGGGCGCGACCACCCAGAACATCTTCGACACGGCGATTGCCCTGCAGCTCAAGAAGACTCATCAGCATCTGATCTCCGTGCTCGAAAGGACGGAAGAACGGCTGAAAAGCCTGGCCTTCCAACACCGATGCACCTTGCAAGCCGGACGGACGCACGGCCAGCACGCCCTGCCGATGACCTTCGGCTTCAAGGTTGCCGGATGGCACGAGGAAATCCGCCGCAGCCGTGAAAGACTGGCGGAGCGCGCAGGAGAATCGTTCCTGACCTATTTCGGCGGCGCCATCGGAACATTCGCCGCGATGGGAGGACAGGGGCGGGCGGTGGAGGACGAGGTTGCCCTGTTCCTTGGCCTCAAACCGGCGCAGCTGCCGCTTCGATCTTCATTCGACCGCGTCGCCGACTATCTGTCCGCGCTTGCGGTGCTTGCCGGCTCGATCCACAAGATCGCGCAGGACATCGTGTTCATGCAAAGGTCGGAAATCGGCGAGGTCGAGGAAGCCTTCCATATGGGCAAGGTCGGGAGTTCGACCATGGCACAGAAGCGCAATCCCTCGACTGCCCTGGTTCTTGTCAGCCTCTGCGGCATGTTGGAAGCCCGGCTGCCGATGATCTTGGCCGCCATGGTCCGCATGGACGAGGGCGATTCCTCGGCCACGAACATCTCCGACGTCGTCGTCGGCGAAATCGCCATCCTGGCGGCATCGATCGCAGAGGCCGCCGAGCGCGTCCTTTCTGGCCTCCATGTCAATGCCGAGAATATGCGGCGCAATCTCGAGCTCACGCAGGGGCTCATCCTGTCGGAGTCGGCGATGATGCAGCTTTCGCCGCGCATCGGTCGACACAAGGCGCATCATCTGCTCTACGAAGCCGCACAAAGGACGGCAATCGAGGGCAAGGTCTTCTCGCAGACGCTATCCGAAGCGCTAAAGCGCGTCGGGATTTCCGATATGGCACTCGATCTCAAACCGGAAAATTACCTCGGCGAGATTGACGAGATCATAGAGGATCTGGGCAGTCCGCGGTGAGACGTGAGACCATGGCCAGGATGAGATGGTCAAATGGAACCGCGGACAAATTGTACGGCTGTTGGCGGCAACGCAGCGCCCAACCACCGCTGACTCAAGGGCTTTCGCGCCGGATATCTTCGACTTATCTCGCGAGAAGGCATAGGACACCGTCCAAACTCCGTGCCGTTCGCGCGTTCATGACATCCTCGTCAGCTACGCAAAAGGAAAGCTTCGCTGACTATCCGACAAAAAGGTGTTTGCAGTAATAATCAACCCGAGATGCGGACCGTCGTCGGGCCACACCAGGCGGTCGGCCGGCTGGCCCGTTTCCTGACCAGACCTTCGGCAATGAGAACGGCGCCGAGCGATTTTCCGTTTCTCATCACCAGCCGCCGCTTGCCGGCTTCTCCGTCCACGAAGTCCGCTGCAGCGTCAATCACAGTAAACTGGCCGGCATTCAGCAACTCTCTAAGCCGCGCCTTGGCGTGCGCGCCGCGCGAGCGCTCCTCGTCGCATTTCGCAAGCTTCGTCTCCGGCGCGTCGATATCGGCGATCAGGATTCTCTCGCCATTGAAGAGGAAGGAATCGCCGTCGATCACGCAATTGTCGTGACGAATGCCGCAGAAATAGAAGGTGGCGCTGTCGGCTGAGCGGGCCGGCAACGGCGCCGCTTGTTCCACGGGCCTTTCCATCGGCGGCGGCACGGCCAATGCGGGCTTCGGCGCAATGGAGCCGGTATGCTCCCGCGGCCGGACGATGCGGGGTTGGGCGGGCTTTGGCTTCGACTCGACTTCGGAGAGCAGAGCGGCCACCTCCCGTCCGCCCGGCCACCGGGTGAATTTTTCCCAATGGTCGTGGGCGACGATGCCGCCGACGAGAACGATCGCGGCAAGGTACCACGGCGCCATGCTGCCCCGGCTGCTTTTCCGCTTCGTGCTGCGCCTGCGCTTCCTGGTATTTGCCTTGGCCATCCGATTCGGTCCTCGATTGCGCGGGCATTATCGAGGCGAGGAGTTGCTGAAAGGTTGCGCGACCATTGCTTCCCGATTCCCCCGGTCGCGTCGAGCTTTTCACCGCCAAACCCTGCAAGTGGCCGGCGAGGCTGAGAGCTGGTCGGGCGCCCCTCGTTTGCCGCTCCAGGACGGCCGGCGCGCTTCGCGCTTGCAGCGTGCGGATGGCTGGCTGGTCGCGCGCGGCAGCACACAGTTCGAGGCGGGTTCGCCTGTGTACGTCACACTCAACGCAGTTATGTATGCCGAGACCGACGGCTTGCTGCAAACTCATCTCGAAACCGATCTCGACAGCTGATTCCAGAGCCGACTGACAGCAACCGGTCCTACTCAGCGCCCCAGGCTGTCAGCGGCCGCGAGGATCTGCGCCGCGGTCGGGAAAATGCAGAGGCTGTTCGGTCCATCGGGCGCCTCAATTTGCGCCCAGCCGACAATGCCAGCTGCGTCAACCAGGAAGTGCCCGACGAGCTGAGTACCGTGGTTCGTCAGGGTCGCATTATCAGCCTCGTCGAACTCGAAGCCGTCCCTGGCGTTGAGCACAACATTGGCTTCCATAGGATGCAGAGGTTCCGGAAACTCGCCGGCAGGGTTGATGCGGGCGGCTTCGAACTGCGCCATGGCTGCGCGGTAGGGCCATTCGGGACGTTCGCTGCTGCCATCGGGTAGAAACTCCCCACGCGGCACGCCGAAGGCCCGATGCGTGCTGCAATCCGGGTCGCACAGAAGCACTACCGGCGTTGGACGGTGACGAAAATAAAGACGGGCGCGTTCCACCGGCGTGTTGATAACGGCCAGGGTCTCTATCCCGGCGGTGAGCAGGGCAGGCTGTACGCCGGCAAGCTGTTCCACCTGACGCCGGCAAAACGGGCAGTGCAGCCCGCGAAAAAAGCCGATCAGGAACGGGCGACCGCGCAAATCGGCGAGAGAGACCATTCCTTCGAGATTGGCCGTGGGAAGCACGAACGAGGGCGCCGGTTCTCCGGTTTGCAGCGGACGCTTTCGGTCTCCCATGGAATCTTCCTTTATGGTGTTCAGGTGAGCAACGGAAATTCACCACCCGTGGTGGCAGCGTGGCGCGCGGCGTTGAGGCCGCGCAGATGGTTCGGTACGCCATTCGTCCGTCCAAGCTAGGATTCCTGTCCTTTTAACCCGCCTCTGTCGACTTGAACGCATCACCGGCGTTTCCCAAACTCTGCACTATACCGGAAATGATGTTTTCACTCTATCTGGCAAGGCGCTGATCGGCGCTGATTGCCGCAACCATTTTACAAGGCGCCGAGCGAGTTGCCGAGCGTCCGCAATCGGCCCAGCGCGAGACGTTCTGGCCGTATCGGCGGGCGGGGCCTTGGTGGAATCCGGTATTTCGATACCGCTAACAAGCGTTATATTTTCATCATTGGAGGCGCCGCGGAGTAGGGAGAAAGTCCTAAAGGTCGGCCAGAAAAAACTTTCCATGCTTTACTGCAACCGCGGCGTAACATGAAGCCATAACCAGAAGACGTACTTAGGGTTGATCTGGGAATTCTTGCGAAATTGCCACATCATTGCCCAATTCGGCACTATTAACCTCGAGCCAATCTTTTCAATTTATATCTCCACGCCGGGCTGGGGATATTCCTGCCCGTCTGGAGACGACCTCATGAAACGCTTCATCGCGCCGACCGCTTTCCTGTTGCTTATTTTGGCTCCGGGGGGAGCCAGTGCGGGGACGATTATGAAGACCGCCGGCAGGGCTTTCGCTCCTCCTGCTTTCAAGCCGTTCTGTGCGCGCCAGCCGGGACTGTGCGAAACCGGCGGCGGAACCGCCATGGTCGTGCTGAACGAGGCGAGATCAACGGAGCTGAAGCAGGTCAACGGCGCCGTCAATGCGCGCATCGAGGAACGCAGCGATATATCTACCTCCGGCAGGGACGACGATTGGCGCCTTCCGACGCACTATGGAGATTGCGAGGATTTCGCCATCCTCAAGAAGCACGAGCTGCTCAGGCGCGGCTGGCCGGCTTCGGCCCTGTTGTTGACGGTTGCCCGTTATCGCGGACAGGGTCACACGGTGCTCACGGTTCGCACCAGCGAGGGCGACCTCGTGCTCGACAATCTGACCAACTCGATCAGGGACTGGTCGCGCACGCCCTATAACTATTTCGCCCGCCAGTCGCAGTCGGATGGTCGCACCTGGGAATTGATCGCGGGGCCGGAGCGGGTGGCGCAGGGGCGGCGTCGGCCGGACGCGTGATATGCAGCAACTCTGCAGCGATCCCTGCCGCGTCTTGACGCGCGGCGCTGTAGAGGGCTCGCGATTGCTCTCCCGCAAAGGGGGGTTCAAGCGGCCAAGCATTGGGCGACCCTCAGTCCGCGCTGAGGGCCATTGCCGGTTGCAGGCGTGAGGCGTTGCGGGCGGGCAAGTAGCCGAAAATGAGGCCCGTCGCGAAGGAGCAGGCGAAGGCAAGCGCCAGGGGGCCTGCGGTGAAGGCCACCGGCATCCCGAAATATTGCGCGACATAACCCGTTGCGAGGCCCGCAACGAGGCCGATCACGCCGCCGATTGCGGAAACCACCAGCGCCTCGATGATGAACTGCACGAGGATGTCGCGCCGGCGCGCGCCGGTCGCCATGCGCACGCCGATCTCCCGGGTGCGTTCGCTGACGCTGACCAGCATGATGTTCATCACGCCGATGCCGCCGACGATGAGCGAAATCGCCGCGACGGAGCCGAGGAAAAGCTTCATCGTGTTGGACGTCTCGGTGAAGGCCTCGCGCACCGACGACATATTGGTGATCCGGGTATCCTCTCGCTTGTGCCGCTCGTTGAGCAGCGACTGGATCCGCTCCTGCGTGAGATCGATGGCGGCCGCATCCTGCACCTTGACGGTGATGGTACGAATATTGCGCTGGCCGAAGATGCGCATGCTGCCGGTGGTGAGCGGCACGAGGACGACGTCGTCCCGATCGTTGCCGCCGGCGCTTGCGCCCATCTCGTTCATGACGCCGATCACCTGGAAGGGGATCTTGTTGACGAGCACATATTGGCCGATCGGGTCCGTGCCGTCCGCGAAGAGCGTGTTGACGACGGTCTGGCCGAGCACCGCGACCGGCGCGTAGGTTTCCATGTCGTTTCGGTTGATGAATTCGCCGCGGCCGACGGCCCAGGACTTCGCTTCCGTGAATTGCGGCACCGTGCCGTTCGCGGTCGTCTGGTAGTCGATATTGCCGCGTCGGAGCGTCACCGTGCTCGTCATTTCCGGCACGGCGAAGGCGACGTTGGGGAGGTCCTGGATCGCGTCCGCATCGGGCGGCACGAGGGTGACATTGCTGCCGCCGGGGCTGCCGCGGAAATTCGCCATGCTCGGGCGCACCAGAAGCAGATCGGAGCCCATGGAGGAGATGCGGCTCAGCACCGAATCCTGAGCGCCGGTGCCGATCGCCAGCATGGCGACGACGGAGCCGACGCCGATGACGATGCCGAGCAGCGTCAGAATGGTGCGGAAGAGGTTGGCGCGAAGCGCCCGCATCGCCATCCTGATCGCCTCCGACATGTCGGCGATGGCCGCAAATCCTTCACGCGTGCGCTGGGCCAGGCCGATGGCGGCGTCCGGATTGGCGCGCCGCTTTCTGCTCCTGTCGGCGATGATGCGACCGTCGCGAATTTCGATGAGCCTGTCGGCCTCGTTGGCGACCTCGCGTTCATGGGTGATGACGATGATCGTATGGCCGTTGTCGTTCATCTGGCGCAGGAGCGCCATCACCTCCTCGCCACTCTGGCTGTCGAGCGCGCCGGTCGGCTCGTCGGCAAGGATGACGCGGCCGCCGTTCATCAGCGCGCGGGCAATCGAGACGCGCTGCTGCTGGCCGCCGGAAAGCTGGCTTGGCCGATGGTGGAGCCGGTCGCCGAGTTTCAGCGATTGCAGGATCGCCTCGGCGCGCTCGTGCCGGTCGCTCGCGGGAACGCCCGCATAGATCGCCGGCACCTCTACGTTTTCCTGCGCGGTCGCGGTCGGGATGAGGTTATAGGCCTGGAAAATGAAGCCGAATGTGCGGCGGCGCAATGCCGCGAGCTCGTCCCCGTCGAAGCTGGCAACGTTTTCGCCTTCGATCAGGTAGTCGCCGGAGGTCGGCTGGTCGAGGCAGCCGAGGATGTTCATCAAGGTCGATTTGCCGGAGCCCGACTGACCCATGATGGCGACGAATTCGCCGGCTTCGATGTCGAGCGAGATGTCGTGCAGGACCTCGACGGCGAGATCGCCGTTGAAGTAGGTCTTGCTGACATTGTCGAGCGCGAGGAGAGGGGTCATCGGAGCGCTCAGAACAGTCGCAGCATGCGCATGCCGCGCCGGGACCCCGTGGCACCGTTGCCGCGGTTGCCGGCGGAGCCGGTGTCGACCACCACCTTTTCACCCTCCTCGAGGCCGCTGACGATTTCGGCGCTGACGCGGTTGCGGATGCCGACACCGACGTCACGCGCTTCGGCCGCGCCGGATGGCGTGACGACGGTCACCTGTGCCTGAGCCGGCTTGCCGTCCGCGCCGCCATTCACTCGGACCGCGGCGCTCGGCACGATCAGCACGTCCTTGGCAGCGGCCTCGACGAAGAAGACCTGCGCGCTCATCGACATCATCAGTTCGCCGGTGGGGTTCGGCACGTCGAAGAGCGCGTAATAGAGGACCACGTTGTTTTCCGTGTCCGGTTTCGGCTCGATCTGGCGCAGCTTGCCGGTGAAGCGTTTTCCCGGCTGGCCGAGCAGGGTGAAATAGGCATCCATGCCGATCTTCAGTTTGCCGACGTCGGCCTCGGAGACCTGGGCCTTGACCGTCATGGTCGAAAGATCGGCGATGGTGACGATCGTCGGCGCGGTCTGGTTGGCGTTGAGCGTCTGGCCCTCCTTGGCCGGGTTGTCGACGATCGTTCCGGCCATCGGCGCATAGATCTTGGTGTAGCCGAGATCGACCTGGTCGCCGGCGAGCGTCGCCTTCTGCTTGCGGATCTGCGCCTCGACCGCCTGCACATCGGCTTCCGCGGCGACGTGATCCGCGACGGCCTGGTCGAGCGTCGCCTGCGACGCGCTGCTGGTGGCAACGAGGTTGCGCTGGCGTTCGATATTGGCGCCCTTCAAAACGAGCTGGGCTTTCTTCGACACGAGTTGCGCCTCGAGATAGGCGAGCTCCGCCTGGTCGATTTCGATCCGGTTCTCGATCGAAGCGGGGTCGATTTCCGCAATGAGCTGGTTCTCTGCGACCCGCTCGCCGACCGCGACATGCAGCGATTTCAACTGGCCCGACACCTGCGCGCCGGCATCGACGGATTTGATCGCATCGAGCGTGCCGACGGCAGTCACGCTGTTTTCGATGTCGCCTCGCGCCACCGCCTGGGTGATGATCGCCGTCGCCGGCTGCGCCCCGTACTGGCTCCAGGCGTAATAGCCCGCGCCGAGGATGGCGACGAGAATGGGGACGGCAATCCACAGCCGCGACCGGCGCTTCCGGCGTTGCGGTGACGGCGTTGCCGGGATCACGGTGACCCTCGCCGTCGGACTGGGGGCGGCCGCATCCTGCTGCGCCGCGTCGGCCATCTTGCTCATGGGCGTAACCCTATCGGGCGCAACTCTATCGGGGCGAACTTCGAAGCAGGATAGAGACGAAGGCGGCGGGCGAAAAGATTGAGTTCATTATATTTTCGTAATGTTGGGGAGTGCCTCAAGCGGGAAGAGCGATCTCGACCGCCGTATCGGCTCCGAACCAATGCTCCCGAGCTGGTCGGACATGGCATCCTCCCCGCAAGCCGCCTCAAAAATCACGCCCCTGCCACAACCGGTCTTGACGTCCCTTCCGCTTGCCCATAGAAGAATGCGAACCGTACCGTACGGTACTCATGGAGCGATCGCGAAGTGCAAGGCGTCGAAGCGACAAGAGAGGCGAGGGGCGGGACCGGCTTGACCGAGCGTCAAGGCGCGGTGCTCGAGCAGGCCCTGCGCCTTCTCGTCGACGGCGGCGAAAGGGCGTTGACGACGGCTGGCGTCGCGCGCGCGGCCAATTGCTCCAAGGAAAGCCTCTACAAGTGGTTCGGCGATCGCGAGGGGCTGCTTTCAGCGATGATCGCCTTCCAGGCAAGCAAGGTCAGGACGCTCGACGTTTCAGCGGAAGCGCTGGACGCAGCAAGCCTCAAGGCGCATCTTGTCGCCTTCGCCAGGGACCTGCTCGAAGTTCTCTCCGGGGAGGTGTCGCTGGCGCTTAATCGGCTGGCGATCGGCCAGGCGAGCCGCGAGGGCTCCAAGCTCGGGCGGCTCTTGCAGGAGCGCGGGCGGCGGCCGATCGGGCGGCGGGCAGGGGCGCTCCTGGAGGCCGGACGCAAGGCGGGGCTTCTTGCCTTTGACGACGCGGAGGAGGCCTATGGCGCGCTTTACGGGCTCGTCGTCGCCGACTGGCACCTGCGCCTGCTTCTCGGCGAAGAGGCGGGGATGATGAAGAAGGATTTCAGCCAAAGGGCGGAGCGGGCGGTCGAAGCCTTCCTGAGGCTCTACGGCGCGAAAGTGTGACGGTGGCCTCATGCCACCACTACAGCGCCGCGCGGCCTATCGGACGCGCAAATCGCTGTAGCACTTTGAAATGCTGCATGTCTTTCTCCTTGAATCGAGGTCGATTCAAGGAGACATGCGAGTGGGAAACAGACAGCAAAGGGAAGGAAATTCGATGCGCGTCTATTACGATCGTGATGCCGATCTCAACCTCATCAAGTCCAAGAAGGTTGCCATCGTCGGCTATGGCAGCCAGGGCCGCGCCCATGCGCTGAACCTCAAGGAATCCGGCGCCAAGGAAATCCGCATTGCGCTGAAACCGGGCTCGGCGACGGCCGCCAAGGTCGAGGCCGACGGTCTTTCGGTTCTCTCGGTTGCGGAAGCCGCCGCCTGGGCCGATCTCATCATGATGGCGACGCCGGACGAGTTGCAGGCCGACATCTACAAAAACGAGATCGCCGGCAATATCCGGGACGGCGCGGCAATCGCCTTCGCCCACGGCCTCAATGTTCACTTCGGCCTGATCGAGCCGAAGGCTTCGGTCGACGTCGTGATGATCGCGCCGAAGGGCCCGGGACACACGGTGCGCGGCGAATACCAGAAGGGTGGCGGCGTTCCCTGCCTCGTGGCCGTCCATCAGGACGCGTCCGGCAACGCGCTCGATCTGGCGCTCTCCTACGCCTGCGGCGTTGGCGGTGGCCGTTCCGGCATCATCGAAACCAACTTCAAGGAAGAGTGCGAAACCGACCTCTTCGGTGAGCAGGTCGTTCTCTGCGGCGGTCTGGTCGAACTCATCCGCGCCGGTTTCGAAACGCTGGTCGAAGCCGGCTACGCGCCGGAAATGGCCTATTTCGAGTGCCTGCACGAAGTGAAGCTGATCGTCGACCTGATCTATGAAGGCGGCATCGCCAACATGAACTACTCGATCTCCAACACGGCCGAGTGGGGCGAATACGTCACCGGTCCGCGCATCATCACGGAAGAAACCAAGGCCGAGATGAAGCGCGTACTCAAGGACATCCAGACCGGCAAGTTCACCTCGGAATGGATGCAGGAGTACAGGTCGGGTGCCGCCCGCTTCAAGGGCATCCGCCGCGTCAACGATGCGCACCAGATCGAGGAAGTCGGCGCGAAGCTGCGCGGCATGATGCCCTGGATCGGCAAGAACAAGCTGGTGGACAAGGCCAAGAACTAAGCCTTACCTCCCAAGGCAGGAGAAAGCCGGGGCATCAGCCTCGGCTTTCTTGTCTCGGGCGGTCGGATAACAGCCAACATATCTCGTCGGCCGGCGAACGAGACCGTCAGTCGGAAGATCCGCCTCTCAACGCGCTGGCCATGTGAGTCTTGCATTTGTCGATGTCATTCGCCGCCAGGGCTTGCTTGGCCAAGGCGAGTTGGTCCGCGGCATAAGCCCTTCTCGCGTCGTCGGTGAGCAGACTGACGTCGGTTTCCAATCTCTCCATGCCTGCCTGGTCGCAGATGATATCGGCCTGTGCAAACACGGGAGACGCGAAGGTGGCAGAAAGCGCGCCAGCGATGAGGATTCTTGTCAGCATGATGAGACCTCCAGAGTCTGGTGTGTTTATCTGTTACACGGAGCCAAACCTCCAAGTGCCGTTTCAGTTCCCTGGCGCGAGCCGCTGAAGCGGTTGCCAGCACGAGATGTGATCGCGTCGGTCCGAAATCTGCTGCAAGGGCGTGCGTGTGCAGCCTTCACGACATTGACTCGCAACCGCTTTGCCGACCGACTTCGTCATCAAACATGCCGAACGAGACGCGATCGTGCGGCGGAGGGACTGAAATAGGTCAGCAATATTGACTTAAAATCCGCTCTGTGATGATGTCCGGCCTTCGCCGAAGGGAGGGCCCCATGCTGAACTGGGAAAGCATTTTCGCCACGCGTTCGAGCCGGATGAAGGCCTCGGAAATCCGTGAGCTTCTGAAACTTCTGGATCGTCCGGACATCATCTCCTTCGCCGGCGGTATTCCGGATCCCGAGCTTTTCCCGGATGCGCAGTTCAAGGAGGCCTATGCGGAGATCTTCGGCGGACCGGCCGTCAGCGCCGCGCTGCAATATTCGGTGAGCGAGGGCTATCGGCCCTTGCGCGAATGGCTCGCGGGTCAGATGCGTGCCCTCGGTATTCCGGCAACGGTCGACAACATCTTCATCACCTCCGGCTCGCAGCAGGCGCTCGATTATCTCGGCAAGCTGTTTCTCTCGCCAAAGGATACGGCGCTCGTCACCTGGCCGACCTATCTCGGCGCGCTGCAGGCCTTCAATGCCTATGAGCCGACCTATGACCAACTGAATCCCGCCGGCAACCGGACGCCGGAAGCCTATGTCCAGGCCGCGACGGAAGCGGGCGGTCGCGCCAAGTTCGCCTATCTCTCGGCCGATTTCGCCAATCCGACGGGCGAGACCGTCGACCGCGCCGGCCGTGAGAGGGTGCTCGCCCTTGCCGAGGAGCTCGACGTCGCCGTGATCGAGGATGCGGCCTATCAGGCACTGCGCTATGACGGCGAGGCGGTCCCGCCGATCCTGGCACTCGAAATCGCCCGTAAGGGCGACATCAACATGACCCGCACCATCTATTGCGGCAGCTTCTCCAAGACGCTGGCGCCGGGCCTTCGCGTCGGCTGGGTCTGCGCGGCAGACCAGGTCATCCGCAAGCTGGTCCTGCTGAAGCAAGCGGCGGATCTCCATTCCTCGACCATCAACCAGATGGCGATCTGCACTGTCGCCGAGCGCGGTTTCGACGCACAGGTGGCGAAGATCCACCGCGTCTACAGGCACCGCCGCGACGCCATGTTGGCGGCGCTCGAGAAATACATGCCGGCGGATGTCAGCTGGACGAAACCGGAGGGCGGCATGTTTGTCTGGGTCACTCTCCCCAAGGGCACGGACGGTGCCGCGCTGCTTGCGAAGTCGATCGAGACCGCCAAGGTCGCCTTCGTGCCGGGCCGTGCCTTCTTTGCCGACGGATCGGGCGAAAACACGCTGCGCTTGAGCTTCTCCTGCGCCAATGACGAGATGATCGACGAGGGCATCCGCCGCCTCGGCGCGCTCATACGCGGCGAGATGGCCGAGGCAGCCTGAGGCGAGCGGCGAAATTCGGGTGGGCGGCACCCCCTGCCTTGCCGGGCACCTCGCGAGCCCCTCACCCTAGCCCTCTCCCCGCAAGCGGGGCGAGGGGACGAGGCGTGCCCCGATCTCTCGTTTTACCTACGCTGCAATTGGATATTCCGACCTGCTTCGGAAGAAGCGGCGAGGGGATATAACGGGGCGCGGCATTGCCCCTTCTCCCCGCGAGCCGGCAGAAGGTCGCGGCAGCGGGATGAGGGGCGCGGGGAGGGATGTCGCCTAGGACGTCCCGAAGACATTCGCAGGGGACAAATGGCCGGCGCCCTTTTGAGGCCATATTGTCGAGCAGTATCACCTCACCGTTGCGTTGCACTGCAGCAAATTTCCTGCAATGTGTGATGGAACTTTGCGCTCCGGGTCGGCCGATGCGGCGGGCAGGGCGCTGGAGTGGGATGCGCTCGCGCAGCTGCGCCATACCGCTCCATCCGAATGTTTTGCCGCATTTCTGCAGGGGAGGTGATTCCACCTGACTGCAAGATGCTCCAAGGGACAGGGCACCGGTCATATGCGTCCATCGGCATCCTCGGGCGAGTTTCGTCCGGACATTGAAGGGCTCAGGGCCCTGGCGGTCTCCGGCGTCGTCGCCTTTCATTTCGGCATGAGCGGATTGCCGGGCGGCTTCGTCGGCGTCGACATCTTCTTCGTCATCTCCGGCTACCTGATTACCCGGCACCTGCAGCAGGAAATTGCCAGGAGCGGCACGGTCGACCTCTGGCGCTTCTACGCCCGTCGTGCGCGGCGTCTGCTTCCGGCCTCGCTCTTCGTCATCCTGACGACGCTGCTCGTCGGCTATTTCATCCTCGCGCCTTCCGAACAGCAGTTCTATTCCAAGGGCTCG
This sequence comes from Sinorhizobium sojae CCBAU 05684, assembly GCF_002288525.1. Classification (NCBI taxonomy): domain Bacteria; kingdom Pseudomonadati; phylum Pseudomonadota; class Alphaproteobacteria; order Hyphomicrobiales; family Rhizobiaceae; genus Sinorhizobium; species Sinorhizobium sojae. Next base: position 2,031,019 of record NZ_CP023067.1, on the reverse strand, counting down.
CTGTTTGCTTCCGCCTATATGATTAATCTCTGGCTCATCCGCTGGACCGTCGACTATTTCGCCACGGATGCGTCGAACAATCCCTTCATCCACTTCTGGTCCTTGTCGGTCGAGGAGCAGTTCTACCTCGTCTGGCCCGCGCTTCTGCTGCTCCTTGCGAAGTTTCGGCCGGGGAAGGGCGGCCTTTTCGTTCTCCTTGCCATCGTCGCCGCCGTCTCCTTCGCCTTCTGCTGGCGGATGACGGCCATATCCCAGCCCTGGGCCTTCTATTTCTCTCCCTTCCGGGCCTGGGAATTCGCCCTTGGCGGCCTTGCCTCAATGGCCCTGCCGCAGGAGTGGGCGAGGCGCTTTCGCTTTTCGCCGCTCCTCGGCTGGATCGGGCTCCTGCTGATCGCCGTCGCCTATCTCGCCGTCACCGAAGAGGTCCCCTTTCCGGGATCGATCGCCCTGCTGCCGGTCTTCGGTACGGTGATGGTGTTGCTGAGCGGCGCGCATGCGAGCGGCGCCGGGCCGAAAATCATTCTCGCGCTGCGGCCGCTGCAGGAGATCGGCAAGCTCTCCTATTCGCTCTATCTCTGGCATTGGCCGGTCATCGTCTATGCGGGAATCCTCAAGCCAGAACTGACGATCGCCGACCGGTTGCTGTGCGGCGCGGCAACGCTTGCGCTTTCCGTCTTCAGCTATCGCTTCATCGAGAACCCGGTCCGCCACAATGGCTGGCTGGCGGCCAAGACGAGCCGTTCCCTGGCGCTGGCAGTGCTCCTCACCGGAACCGGGACAACGCTCGCCTACGGCAGCGCGGCTCTCGCGGGTCGCAGCCTCGATGCCGAGCAAAGGCAGGTCCTTCGAAGCGCCGAGCGGCAATCGGCGGCGCGTACCTTCGACACGAACTGCGTCCTCGATCGGGAGGAGGCGCAGCCGAAGGCCTGCTCGTTCGGCGCCGCCGATCCGAAGAAGACGATCGTGCTCTTCGGCGATTCCCATGCCGATCACTGGTCGACGCCGTTCAAGAAGATCGCCGAAGCGAAGGGCTGGCGCCTGGTCACCTATCTGAAGTCGTCCTGCCCGGCGGCAAGCGTCCCGGTCTGGAACAGCGTCCTGATGCGGCGCTATAACGAGTGCGACGAATTCAAGGAGCGGGTCTTCCGCGAAATCGCCTCGCTGAAGCCGGACATGGTGATCCTCTCGCACTATTCCTCGAGCTATGTCCGAAACGACATCAACCACGCGTCCAAGCCGATCGGGCTCGAGGACTGGACGGCCGGACTCAGGCGGACGATCGAGAGGCTCAAAGGGGACGGCAGCGACGTCGTTCTGCTTCGCGACGTGCCGGTGCACAAGACCTATCTCGACAAATGCGTCGCGCGCGCGCTCTGGCAGGACCGGAGCCCGAGCGTCTGCGACACGCCGCGCAGCGAGGCGGTGGAGGAGACGATTCCTGCTGCCGAGAGAGCGGTCGCAGCGGCGCTGAAGGCGGACTATGTCGATCTGGTCGATCTTTTCTGCAACGAGACGGTCTGCCCGGCGGTGATCGACGGCAAACTGACCTTCCGCGACCGCCATCACATCGCCACCCCTTACGCGGAATCGCTGGCGCCGCGCGTGCAGAGCGCCGTTTTCGGCCCCTCACCCTAGCCCTCCCGCCGCAAGCGGGGAGAGGGGACTGGGAGTATGCGGCGCCGCCTTCAGCTCGTCAAAACCGCCGCAGCTCGATAGGACTGGGAAGGCGCCGCTTGTCCCTTCGCCCCGCGTGCGGGGAGAAGGTGCCGGCAGGCAGATGAAGGGCGCGCGGGAGATGCCCGGTCCTCCCTCCGGAGCTTCTGCGGAGACGGGCAGGGCAGAGGGGGTAAATCGCACCGCCGCCGCTCTCACATATGCGGTCCCAGCAGCGACAGATCAGCCTCGCCGAGCCGGTCCTTGGCGGTCCAGAGCTGGTGCCAGTAGGGATAGATGACCGGCGGCAGGCTGACGGCGTCGAGCAATTGGCGTTCCTCGTCATTGAGCTTGAGGCATGCCGCGGCGAGGTTGTCGCGGAATTGCGCTTCGGTGCGGCCGCCGATGATGACGGAGGTCACGCCCTTGCGGCCGATCAGCCAGGCGAGCGCGACCTCAGCGGCGGATACGTTGCGCTCGGCCGCGATCGTCACCAGCATGTCGACGATCTTCCACAGCCGTTCCTCGTCGCGGATCGGCGGCTCGTTCCAGCCGGCAAGCTGGCGCGTGCCTTCCGGAGTGGCGCCGCGCCGGTGCTTGCCGGAAAGCAGGCCGCCCGCTAGCGGGCTCCAGACCAGGATGCCGAGGCCCTGGTCGATCGAGATCGGGATCAGCTCGTATTCCGCCTCGCGGGCTTCGAGCGTGTAATGGATCTGCTGGCTGACGAAACGCTGGCGGTGCTCGCGCGCGCTGATGCCGAGCGCCTTCATGATGTGCCAGCCGGAATAATTGGAGCAGCCGATATAGCGCACCTTGCCCTGGCGCGCGAGCGTATCGAGCGCCTCCAGGGTCTCCTCGAGCGGTGTGAGGCCGTCCCATTCATGCACCTGATAAAGGTCGATCACGTCGGTCTTCAGCCTCTTCAGGCTCGCCTCGCAGGCGCTGATCAGGTGCTGGCGCGAAAGGCCGCCATCGTTCGGGCCGGGACCCATGGAGAAGCGCGCCTTGGTGGCGATCAGCACGCCGTTCTTGCGCTTGCCGCCGAGCACGTCGCCGATCACCTCCTCGCAGGCGCCGGTCGAGTAGATGTCGGCGGTGTCGATCAGGTTGACGCCGGCATCGAGGCAGAGGTCGACATAACGGCGGGCATCCTCGACCCCGACATTGCCGACCTGGGCAAACTTGCCGCCGCCGCCGATCGTCATCGTGCCCATGGTGATGGTGGAGACCTTGAGGCCGGAGCGGCCGAGCAGACGATATTCCATGGTCTTGCTCCTTTGCGTGGGGTGAACAGGGTAGCCGGTGGGAGCGCGAAAGCAAGACGGCCGATCCGCGCTGCGCCGCGCGTCTTTTCAGACGCGCGAAGGTCGCTGTCACGCTTTGAATCCGCACATCGAGCTTTCCGAAAGCCGGTTCCGGTTTTCGGCGGCTCACAGAAAGCGTGGCGGAATCGCCTCCCGGTAGGGGAACATGTGGAAATAGGGCCGCGCCTCGGCGAGCACGCGCTCAAAGGAGGGGCGGCGGAAAAGACGTTCGAAATAGGTCGACAGGCTGGGATGGGTGGCGTCAAAAGGCTCGACGATACCGGCATAGAACAGGGCAGGGGCGGCGGCGCAATCGGCGATCGAGAAGCGCTCGCCGACGGCGAAGATTTTTCCCGCCAGATGCCGATCGGCCATATCATAGGCGGTGTGGAGAGCAGTCCGCGCCTCGGCGACGCCGCGACTGTCGTTCTCGCCCTCCGGGCGCAGCGTATCGGTGACGATCTTCTGCATCGGCGCATGGATGTAGAGATCGAAGAAACGGTCCCAGAGCCGCGCTTCCAGTGCCTGCTCCTCGTCGCGCGGTATCAGCGCTTCCTTGCCGGGGTGGAGCCGGTCGAGATATTCGATGATGATCGAGGCTTCCGGCACCGTCCGGTTGGCCGCCGCATCATGGAGCACGGGGATCTTGCCGGCGGGCCAGACCTCCAGATAGCGCGCATGCTCCTGCGGGTCCATCAGGTCGACGATCTTCGCCTCGAACGGCGTTCCGGCCTCGTGGAGCGCGATCAGCACCTTATGGCAGAAGGAGGCGAGCGGATGCAGGTAGAGGGTCAGCGCCATGGACGGCTCCTTTGGCTTGGGCGGTGTCTTGACTATAGGGCGTGAACGCTGAGGAAAAAGAGGGGGCGGCGGAGGCTCGCCGCCTTCGCGTTAACCGCCGGCGTGACGGAGTGCCGAACCCGGAGGGGGCCCTCAAGCGCTCTTCCGCTTCTTCTGCGCCCGCGTCGACATGTTCAGGGCCACGGCGGCGCGAATGAGCGCCATCAGCGCCTCTTCATTTATCTCCTCGCCCTCATGGATGTCGATCGCGCGCCTGGTGTTGCCCTCGAGGCTGGAGTTGAAGAGGCCCGCCGGATCCTCCAGCGAGGCGCCCTTGGCGAAGGTCATCTTCACGGCCTGTTTGTAGGTCTCGCCGGTGCAGATGATGCCGTCGTGTTCCCACACCGGAACGCCTCTCCACTTCCACTCCTCGACCACTTCAGGGTCCGCCTCCCGGATGAGACGCCGGATCCGCGCCAATGTCTCGCCCCGCCAGTCACCGAGTTCGCCGATCTTCTCATCGATCAGCCGGGAAGGACTGACTGCCGCTTCTTGCGCCTTCGTGCCGCTCTTCATCATGTTCTCCTATAAGGACAGGCAGAAATTCAAAGTTCTACAGAGACCTTTGCGTGTCTGATAAGACGCGCTGTGCTGTAGTGGTTGTTGTCGACGCTCACATGCGCTCGCCGGGCAATTGGCTGGCCTGCCTCACCCAGTCGGAGAGTTGCGCTTCATCGATTTCGTCGTCCTCATGGATATCGAGATAGCGCACTTCCTTCTGCCTGGACTCGCCGGGAGGAAGAGGCTGCAGCGAGCTCCCTCGGAAGAAGGCGACTTTCACGTATTTCGTGAAGCAATGAAAGCTCAAGAACCAGCCCTCGCCCTCCAACCCATAGAATGGCGAGTTCCATTTGACGGCCTTCTGCACCTTGGGAACCGTGCGCGTGATGAGCGCGTCGATGCGTCGACCGACCTCGCTTTTCCAGCCGGGCATGGCCGCGATATAGGCCTGCACCGGCGCGTCGCCATAGGCTTTTGCGATCTGAGGATTGCCGCCCGAAAGCAGCCTCGGCTGCGCGTCCGCCGCAACCTCCTGCTTCTCCTCGGCCTTCTTTGCGGGCTTCCTAGTCTTGCTGGACGTCTTGCCGGCCATCGCGTTTCTCCGCTCGACAGGCAGACAAGTAGGTGAGGGGTGGTGCGATTTCTACCGCAGGTCTATTGAATCGACCGCAATCTACAGCGCCGCCGCGTCTTTTCAGATGCACGGCGCCGCCGCGTCCGCAGAGCGGCGGTCAATCGCTACTGTCGATGCGCTGCGCCGTCAATAGGGCGAGACGCACGGCCGCCGCGGACCGTAATAGGGCTGGAACGTGTTGTCGTAGGCCCTGTAGGAACGGTAGCGTGCGAAGCACCAGCGCACATGCGCGTTGCCGCCACTGTAATAGGTTTGGCGGTAATAGCGCGGCGCGTAATAGCGTGGCGCGTAATAGCGCGGCGCATAGTAGCTTGGCGCGTAGTAGCTTGGCGCGTAGTAGCGCTGCGCGCGGTAGCGTGGCCGGTAATAGGTTGGGCCGTCGTAGTAGCCCTGATCGTAGTAGCTTGGGCCGTAATATCTCGGTTGTGCCAGCGCTCCGCCGATGATCGCGCCGACGGCCAGTCCGCCGAGCGCCCAGGCCCAATCGTCGTTACCGCGGTGGCGGCGGTGCCCGCCGCGGTACCCGCCACGGTGGCGCCTGTATTGGACCGGCTCCGCCTGCGGTGCCTCGACCTTCAGTGGGACAGGGGTGGGAAACGCCATCGCCGGTGCGCCGCTCGTCAGCGCCGTCGCCAGCGACAAGGCAACGATTGCCAGCCTCTTCATTGGCTTCACCTTTCCGCTACAGCGCCGCACCCGGGACAGGACGTTAAAGGACGCTGTACTGCCTTGGACTTGCTCGACAATTTTGTGCCCAAACCGGTGCCGGTTCAACGTATTTCCGGTAGCAGGAAAGCGCTCTTGCAGCGCGACGCGCGAGGTGCAGATGCGGTAGAACTGGACATAAGTGATCACAGACGGGTGCAGCGTCCGCTTTCCGAAAAATCGATCCGATTTTCGGTGGCTGCGCTTCAGTTTCTCACGCGGAAAACTCGAACGGTAAGCTGCTCCAGATCGGTTGGCGCGAACGGCTTGCTCGGCATGTGCGAAGACCGAAACGGGTGGGGGAGTGGACTTCCGATGCGAGTACATGATGCGACTACATAGAGTGGCCGCTTTGGGGGGTGCAGACCTTGCAAAGACTTGTCTGGAGCGTCAATACGTGCCGCCTGGGCGGCGTCGAGTGCGCGGTAAGCGAGCGAAGGTTGCGGAAACACCGTCGGCTGTTGCAGCATCTCACCAACCTTCGAAATTCCCACTTGATCTCACGGCTGTTTGCCGCAATATTGCCGCCTTCCACCGGACCCGATCCTCGGGTGGCTTCTCCGGGCGCCCATCCCCCGGCAACCAGCTAACTCCTGCACATGTCTCCAGAGATGATGCCGCAGCGAGCCCTCCGATTGGACCTCCCACATGATTGCGACGGCCTGATCACGCCAGAGAACTGACGTTTGCCGTTCCGTGCCTTTGCACCGGCTAACACGCTCACAATCGTGCGCGCGACGTCACGACGTATTACCACATTAACCCGCCGGTCCGACGGTCTCCCAAGCGTTGCCCGGCACGGAGAACATAGACTTGAACCGCGATTTTATTGGCACACTCAAAACCGAATGGTTCGGCAACGTCAAAGGCGACGTGCTTGCCGGGCTTGTCGTGGCGCTTGCCCTGATTCCCGAGGCGATCGCCTTTTCCATCATTGCCGGGGTCGATCCCAAGGTCGGCCTTTATGCTTCCTTTTCGATTGCGGTGCTGATCGCCTTCGTCGGCGGCCGGCACGGCATGATCTCGGCCGCGACGGCGGCAACGGCCGTTCTCATGGTGACGCTGGTGCGCGATCACGGCCTGCAATACCTGCTCGCCGCCACCGTGCTCGCCGGCATCCTGCAGATCGTCGCCGGCCTATTCCGTCTCGGTTACCTGATGCGCTTCGTCTCGCGTTCGGTGATGACCGGCTTCGTCAATGCGCTCGCCATTCTGATCTTCATGGCGCAGCTGCCCGAGCTTACCAATGTCCCGGTGCTGACCTATGTCATGGTGGCGGCCGGTCTCGCGATCATCTACCTGTTTCCCTATCTGACCAGAGCCGTCCCATCGCCGCTCGTCTGCATCATCGTGCTGACGGTGATTTCGATCTTTTTCGGCTTCGATGTCCGCACTGTCGGCGACATGGGCGAGCTACCGTCGACGCTTCCGGTCTTCCTCATCCCGCAGATTCCGCTCAACCTTGAAACGCTGACGATCATTCTGCCTTACTCGGCCGCGGTTGCAGCCGTGGGCCTGCTCGAGTCCTTGATGACGGCCCAGATCGTGGACGATCTGACCGACACCCCAAGTGACAAGAACCGCGAATGCATCGGCCAGGGCATCGCCAACACCGCGACCGGCTTCATCGGCGGCATGGCTGGCTGCGCCATGATCGGTCAGTCAATCATCAACGTGAAATCCGGTGGGCGCGCTCGATTGTCCACGTTGTGCGCTGGCGTGTTCCTTCTGTTCATGATCCTGGTGCTCGGCGATCTCGTCAGCCAGATCCCAATGGCCGCGCTCGTCGCGATCATGGTCATGGTCTCGATCGGTACTTTCTCCTGGTCGTCGATCAAGAACCTCAGGGATCATCCGCGGTCGTCGTCGATCGTCATGATCGCCACGGTCGTCGGTGTGGTCTACACCCACAACCTCGCTATCGGGGTGCTGATCGGCGTGCTGCTTTCGGCCGTGTTCTTCTCCTGGAAGATCGCACAGATTTTCAGGGTCACGTCGGTTCTCTCAGGAGACGGTACGCACCGCACCTACAAGGTCGAAGGCCAAGTGTTCTTCGCCTCAGTCGAGGATTTCAACAAGGCCTTTGACTTCAAGGAGGCGCTCGCGAAAGTCACGATCGACGTCAGCCATGCCCATATATGGGACATCTCCAGTGTCGCCGCGCTCGACATGATCGTTCTGAAGTTCCGTCGCGAGGGCGCTGACGTCGAGATCGTTGGAATGAATGCAGCGAGCGAGACGATCGTCGACAGGCTCGCCATTCACGATAAGCCCGGCGCCATGGAACGCCTGATGGGCCACTAAGGGAGGACGCAAATGACAAGAATAGTCGGACTGATCGACGGGTCCATCTATGCGCAAAGCGTATGCGACCACATTGCCTGGATCGCGGGCAAGACAGAGGTCGGCGTGGAAATGCTCCACGTCATTGGCCGCCGCGATCTCTCGAGCGAGCCCGTCAACCTCAGCGGCAATATCGGGCTCGGCGCCCGCACCGCGCTGTTGGAAGAGCTGGCGGAATTGGACGCCCAAAAGGCAAAGGTCGCGCAGAAGCGCGGACGCCTGCTGCTCGAGGAGGCGAAATCCCGGCTTCAGGCGGCAGGCGTCGCGGACGTCGAGACCAGGCTGCGCAATGGCGATCTCGTCGAGACTATCCAGGAATTCGAGACCAATGCCGACCTCATCGTCATCGGCAAGCGCGGCGAAGGTGCCGACTTCGCCAAGGGTCACCTCGGCTCGAACCTGGAGCGCGTCGTGCGGTCGACCCGCAAGCCGCTCGTGGTGGCCTCGCGGGCGTTCAAGCCGATCAGCAAGCTGCTGATCGCCTATGACGGCGGCGCGATGGCGATGCAGGCGGTCGACCAGGTGTCGCGCAGCCCGATCCTGACGGGGCTTGCATGCAAGCTCGTCATGGCGGGCCCCGAAACGCCCGAAAACCGCAAGAAGCTCGACGACGCGGCAGTCATTCTGAGGGCTGCCGGCTACGAGGTCGAGACCGCGCTTGTGCCCGGCCATGCCGACAAGGTGATTTCCGAGACCGTCGAAAGGGAAGGTTACGACCTGCTCGTGATGGGCGCCTACAGCCACTCGCGCCTGAGGAGCCTGTTCATCGGTTCCACGACAACGGAGATGATCCGCTCCTGCAAGGTCCCGGTCGTCATTTTCCGATGATCATTGGAGGCGGGCCCTCGGCCCGCCAACATTTCGGGAGGTTCAACATGAAAACGATCGAAGACGCGGATGTCGTCAAGGCCTTCGAGCAGCGTTTGCGCGAAGAGCTGGCGGAAACGATCCGCCTCATCGAGGAAAGCAAGGAATACCGGGCGCCGGTCGAACTGGACCAGCAAAGCGTCGGACGTCTCTCGCGCATGGACGCCATGCAACAGCAGGCGATGGCCCAGGACATCACGCGCCGGCGGCAACATCGCAAGGTGTCGATCGAACGGGCGCTGTCGCGCATCCGCGATGGCGAATATGGCTATTGCAGCGAGTGCGGCGAGCCCATCGCCGTCCGCCGCCTCGATATCGATCCGACATTCGAGACTTGTGTGCGCTGCGCCCCCTGAGTGCGGCCGGCAAGACCGACTGATTGAGAGGAGCGATCATGCCGCGACAAAGGCAGACCCTGTTCCTGATCGACGGCAGCCATTACGACAGGCTGAAGTCCGTCTTTGAGGCGCCGCTCGATCTACGAAAGCTGGCGCAGATCGCCAGCAACGGCGCTTCGATTGATCGCGCCTTCTACTACCGCGACATCCGCGACGAAAAGGAGGAAGAAAGGCAGCGCCCGCTCTTCAATTGGCTCGGCCATCACGGATTCGCCGTCAAAGGCCGCGCCCACGGTCCTGACGAGGCACGCGAACGCTATGGAACCAACCTGGTTGAGATCGCCGTCGTCAGTGGCGCAGCCAATTACGCTCCCAGAATCGATGATCGTTTGCGGATCGCTGACGTCTGCTTGCCACTCGATCTGATCATGAGCGATTAGCGTCGTCGCGTCATGGTGTTAGATCTGCGACAGCAGGAATCGGGCAATCTCGATGTGACCGGTCATCAAGCCTCAAGCCTGATTGGGTGGAAGCAGATGACTGCTGGGACCCAACGCAGCGATCGTCTCCGCCATAGGCAGCGTGCCTCGTGGTCAGCATCGCGTCTCGGCCGGGTGCTACCAATTGCCCGGATCCGCAGTGTGATCGGTACCGGCAAACTCGTCCGCCTTTTCCCTGTCCAGCGTAAGAGCGGTTGCGATCCCTGTCTCGTCCGTCACCGAATAATCGAGCGGCGCCCACCCGTCGGTCAATTCCTGATACATGAGCAAGGCGGCTTCCTCGGCGGTGTCGGCGTCGAACTCTTTCGTGACGGTGACTGTGAACTTGTGCATGGCCTGTCCTCGTCTCTGCTCAAATGGAAATCTCACATGCTTCAATCGCCGAACTCGACGATCACTCCCGGCTTGACCATTGCCGCCAGTTCCTCGGCGTCCCAGTTTGTCAGGCGAACGCATCCGTGTGAGCTCACCTTGTCGACGAGCGACGGTTCCGGGGTGCCGTGAATCCCATAGGTTGGCTCGGTCAGGTCGATCCAGACGGATCCCACGGGGCCGTTGGGGCCGCTGGGCAGTTCTAGAACCGCATCGTTGTCGCCCTGCTTGAAGTTGACTTTGGGGTTGTAGACGTAGGTCGGATTTGGAGCGACCCCTTTGACCTTGTGCGTGCCGGAGGGCGAAGGCGTCTCTTCGCTGCCGATCGTGGCGGGATAAACGGTGAACAGCGAGCCGTCTTCCGCAAAGGCCGCAACCTGGCCTGCTTCCCTGCGCACCTCGATCCGTTTGACCTTACCTTCCCTCGCGGCGCCGGGGATTGCAACCGAAACCGTGTCTCCTACGGCAAATCCCGAGGCCGGATTGAGCGCCTTCAAGAGGTCGATGTCCATGTGGAACCGCTCCGCCAGCTTCTCCGCGACGCTCGTATATCCGAGGTGCTCCATCTCCGCCTGCTTGGCGTAATCTTCCGGGATGCGCTCGACGAGCTCCCTTGTGTCTTCTTCCGAGACGACATAGGGCGCGATGACGGGCTCGTCGTCCAGCAACCGGCCGATGACCTCGGGGTCCGGCTTTCCGTCAACGGGGAGACTTTGCATGGCCTCGAACCCGGCGATCGCCTTGGTGACGTTCTCGCCATAGTAGCCGTCGATCACCCCGGGAGACGAACCCGCGCGGTCCAGAAGGACCTGGAGACGGATGATTGCCGGCTGCGGTTGCGGCGGTGCCTCCGACGGTCGGTCTGGCGGAACCGAGGCGATGGAAGCATTGTTGATCGCTTCCGGCAGAAGTTCCACGGCGCCGGCGGCGGCGCAGAGGCCGAATGTCAGCGATGCTGCAAGAAATGCCATGCTCTTCATGAAGATCACAAATCCGTAGGAGCCAACTTGTTCCGCCCGCAGGGTCCGAAATCCCGGGGACGGGACCGTCGGGCGGCCGACCAACCCGGTCGTTCACCCGTTCCCCGGTTGCCGCAGGGTCTCGCCGTCGGCGCCCGAAGCTCGAACCGCCCGCCCACTTCCGTCAGGACATGTTCATGTTTTCGGAGCAAGGCCATCGAGGAGGAAGTCGAGGCCATTCCGAAAAGTGCCCTCCCAATCGCCATCCAACAGCAGACGCGAGCGCTCGATTGTCGGGAAGTGTTCGCTGAGGCCTGTAAGGCGTTGCTGAGCGGCGGCCCTGTCGTCGTCCGAGCGGTCGAAGCTCGCCCGGGTGAAGGTAGCGCCGATCACATAGTTCCAGAGCGACCATATCGCAACGTTCAGATCTGCGTCCGCGACTCCGGCTCTGGACAAGGTCTTGCCGAGCAGTTCGAGGCGGCCGAGGATGTTGGGGCCGAGCGCCCGGCGCGGCAATAGCGACGCCGACCAGGGATGGCGCAGCATGCTCGCGCGCCAGTCTTCGAGCATATGAACGACTTCCCCGCGCCAGTCTCGAAACTCCATGCTTTGCGGCGGAGCGCGGTATGCTAGCACTGCGTCGAGCGCCAGATCGAAGATCTCCTCCTTGCTGTCGACATGCCAGTACAGGCTCATCGCGCCCGAGCCGAGGCGATCGGCCAACCGACGCATCGTCAGTCCGTCGATCCCGTGGGCGTCCAAGAGTTCTACCGCGGTCGCCACGATCCGTTCCAGAGAGAGGGGCGGTTCATTACGCGGCTCCCGCACGGACTGGAGCGACACACCTCTTTGTCGAGACCGTTTGCTCCGGGCACCGCTGTCTTTGTCTGCCATGCGTCTTCCTCGCTGATCCGGGCGCCGATCTAAGCCGACAATGCGAAGAATGTCGATTCTGGACGGTTGACTCGTACGGCGTACGATGCGAGTGAATCGTACGCCGTACGAGTCGCCCATGGGCGATGAGTCAAATTCATATCCGGCCAAGGATGCGGTTCCCGCCGGCCTTGCCTTCGCCGCGACGAGCGACCTTGTTTCCTTCCTCCGGGGCAACCATGGCCATGGCGTGCAGAGCCCGCTGGACGGCGTGGAGCACACGATCGCCCTTGGTGTCTCGCAATCGGGACGCTTCCTGCGCGACCTGGTCTATCACGGCTTCAACGCCGACGAGGCGGGCAACAGGGTTTTCGACGGAGCCATCCCGCACATCGCCGGATCGCGAAAGACCTTTACCAATTTCCGCTTCGCGCAGCCGGGCCGGTATTCGCGCCAGCACGAGGATCACGACTATCCGGGCGATCAATTCCCCTTCACCTATGCGGAGACCACCGATCCGCTCACCGGCGAAAGCGGCAGCATTCTTTCCGCATGCCGCGCCACGGCCACATGCCCGAAGATCATGCACACTGACACGTCTACCGAGTTCTGGCAGGCTCGTGCTTCGCTTGTCACCACCTCGCCCGCTGGCGAGCCCCTGGAGATGCCTGACGGGGTGCGGCTCTACTTCATTGCCGGAGCGCCGCATTTCAACGGCTGGTCAGCCCAGTCGAAGGAGGAGGCTGCGTGCGCCTTTCCGACCAATCCGCTGAGTGCGGCACCCGTGATGCGGGCGCTTTATGTCGCGTTGGCGAATTGGATATCGAAGAACAAGGCACCGCCCGCCAGCCGCTATCCCAGCCTGACCGATGCGACGCTGGTGCGCCTTGAAGATCTGAAGCTGCCGAGGATCGGCGGAGAGGTGGCGCGGCCTGTTATCAACGAGCTCAGGGTGATGGACTATTCTTCACAGCCGCCGGTGCGGGGAAAGGCTTATCCGGTGTCCGTGCCTGGCCTCGACGACGACGGCAATCCGTTGGGAGGCATTAGGATGGCCAATGTCGAGGCGCCGCTCGGAACCTATGCCGGCTGGAACCTTCGAAGGGAGGGCTTCGCGGAGGGCGAGCTCTGCAGCCTCTCCGGCACCTTCATCCCCTTTCCGAAGGAGCGGAGCAAGGCCGATGACCGAAAGTCCCTCGGCGAGCGCTATCCCGACGAGGATGCATATCTGATGGCGGTCAAGAGCGCCGCGGAGGCACTGGTCGCTGATGGCTTCATGTTGCCGGAGGATATCGGCTACGTCCTGGGCAGGGCTCGCGAAGACGCCGCGCTGCTGCGGTAATGGCTCGGCGCGGGAAGCCCGTCGTGATCCGGAGATACGGCCGCGGCGATCGCCGCTGAAGCGGTCGCGAGACTCCCCCACACCAACGAAACGCCCGCGGTCCGGAGGCCGCGGGCGGGTTCGGTACGCGCAATCGGATCAAGACTCGGAGATCTCGACCTGCATATTGGTGCGAAGCTCGGTGCCAGTTTCCGAACTGATATTCGGCATGGCCTCGATGTCTTCTTCGCTCATCCCCCGCATCAGAAGCTGGTCGTCGCCCCGGACGGAGGAGATGCGGTCCAGCGGCACGGCCACCTCGTCCTCGCCGAGACCGAGGAAGCCGCCATGTTCGAGAACCACATAAAGGCGATCGTTCGAGCGGATCACGCGATCCACCCTGCCGAGCTCTTCGCCGCGGCGGTTCACGACGTCGCGGCCGACGAGGTCCGAGACGAGAATGCGCCAGGTTCGACCCTCAGCCTGCTCCCGGTCGTCGCCACGAAGCATGCGGCGTGCTTCGTCGGTCATCTGCCGACGCTCGATGCTCGCGGTCTGTTCCCGTCCGACTTCCTGGTCGGCCCGTGCCTGCTGCTGGCGCCTGGCTTGCGGCTGACGGGTGTCTTCATCCCCTGCGGCGGCTTGCTGCGTCCCCTCGAAGCGCACTTGCGGCTCGCCGGTCCGCTCGAAGCGCACTTGCGGCTCGCCGGTCATTTCAAACTCGACATTCGGTTCGGCCCGTTCGAAGCGCACCTGCGGCTCTTGCCTCTGGACATTCACGCGTGCCTGTTGCTCCGGTGCGGCTCGGCGCCTGATGACCGGCTCCTCTTCCGGTTCCTGGACCTGCACCTGAGGCTCGCCGCGCGAGACTTCGATATCGGGCTCGGGCATCGAGACCGATACGTCCGGTTCCGGCATCCGAACGATGATTTCCGGCTCCGGCTGCTGGATGGTGATCCGCGGCTGCGGCATCTCGACGCGAATCGTCGGTTCCGCCTGTCTGACGAGGATCTCCGGTCGGCCCTGCTGCACGTTTACCCGCGGCTGCGGCTGTGCGTAGGTTATCTCGGGCGCGCCTTGCTGGATCGTGATCCGCGGTTCGGCCTGCTCGATCATGATGCCGCGATCGTCCGTTTGGCCCTGTTGCTGACGATCTCTGCCGGCGCGCTGATCCCGGGCCTCTTCCCGGTCGAGTTCGCGCAAGGCATCCTCCGCCTGTGCCACATATTGCGAGCACCGCTGCTCCCTGTTCTGCCGCACTGCGGTGTTCGCCTGGTTGATCCATTCGTCGCGAAGCCGGTCTTCGTTCTGCTGGATCAGCTGGGTCAGCCTTTCGCATCCCTGCAGATCGCCTGCCTGGTTGGCTTCCTGGGCAAAGGCAGTTGTCAGTCCCGTCCCGCATAGCAGGCCGGCAGCAAGTAGAATTCTGCCACTCTTTCGCATGGTTTCCTCCTCGGCGGCGCGTAACCCTCCAGCACTGTCCATGCAGTGCGCTCGCTGGACACGCCTTGCTTAGAGTTATTCGCGGCCCTGTTGCCGCACCCGTAGCCAATCGCGCGCGGGCGAAAATGTTCCTTGCCGCGCGCATGGGACTCGCCGTGAGTGGAACGATTCTTGTTCGACCCCGTTCGAGGCGAATTGACCACCGAAGAGGTTCGAAGAGCAGGGCCCGCCACGTCGAGGGCCAAATAGCCATGAGCGAATATCTTCTCGTGCTGGCAATCGCTTTGCTGCCGGCCGGCGGTAGCGGCATCGGAAGCGCGATCGCCGAGAGCACCCGCGCTCCCGAGTGGGTGGTCGGGTCCGCGCTCCATGCCGCAGCGGGCGTAGCGATCGCCGTCGTGAGCGTGGAGCTCATGCCGCGCATTCTGGAGAGCACGCCTATCGGGCTGGCGGTCGTGGCCTTCCTCGGCGGGGCGGCCTTCTCCGTGCTTTTGGCCAAGGGCGTCAAGTGGCTGCAAGGACGCTCGCAACCCGGCGGAAGCACCGCAGGCTGGATGGTCTATACGGCGGTGGCGGCGGACCTGTTCGGTGACGGGCTCATGACCGGCATAGGATCGGCGGTCTCGAGTTGGCTCGGTCTCATCCTCGCTCTCAGCCAGCTCGTCGCCAATATTCCGGGCGGATTTGCGGCGGTATCCAACTTTCGAAGCGAGGGGGTCGGCCGGCGGATGCGGATCCTCGCGGCCTTCGGCTTCGCGCTTCCGCTGTTCCTCGGAGCGACGATCGGCTTCTGGGTGCTGCGCGACTTCGAAGCCGACATCCAGAATGCCGCGCTGGCCTTGGTCGTCGGGATCCTGCTCCTCACCACGGTCGAGGATACGCTGCCCCAGGCCGATGAACCGACACCGCCGCGGCTGATCTCGACGGTCTCGTTCGCCGGCGGCTTCGCCTTCTTTGCCCTGCTGACCACCTATCTCGGGTAACCGCGCGGATTCTGGCCACCTCTGAGAGAAGCGGGAGCGCCAAGGAAATTAGCCGCACCGCAAGCACGGGCGAGCAACACGGGAACATCATCGGGTTCTAGGCTTGGGACCGAGCCTAAAGTTCCCGGGGCAAACTTGGAGGAAAACCGATGGACTTCGAACCGCTGCTTTTTCATGGATGGTCCGGGATCTTGCGCACCCTCATCGTCGGCACGATGGCCTATGCTGCGCTCGTTCTGTTTCTCCGGGTTTCAGGGAAGCGGACCCTTGCGAAGCTCAATGCCTTCGATTTCGTCGTCACCGTCGCTCTTGGGTCCACGCTGTCCGCCATCCTCCTTCAGGAATCGATCGCATTGGCGGAAGGAGCAACGGCCCTGGCATTGCTGGTCGGGTTGCAATACCTGGTCACATTCGTCTCCGTTCGATCCAGGACGGCGGCAAAGATCGTCCGGGCGGAGCCGACGCTGCTTGCGCGCGAGGGCGTCTTCTGTCATCGCGCGATGAAAAGAGAGCGGATCACGGAAGATGAGGTGCTGAGCGCAGTCCGCTCGAACGGACATCGCGATCTGCAGGACGTGGAGGCCGTGGTGCTCGAGAGCGACGGCTCGCTGAGCATCCTCTGACGTCCGCGCAACTGTTGCCGTCCGGCTAGCCGCGTCGGCCCGAAAAGGACGCAGGGCGCTGTAGATGCTACTGATCCCGTTTGAGTTCCGAGATCAACCTTCGTCGCTCGCGTCTTTTCCTGATCTGCTGCGTCTCGATCGTGTCCCCCCGCAGGCGTATCCGGCCTTGCGTTTTGGCCAGGATGAAGCGACGGCGGGCGCCGACGGGCAGGTCCTCGGAGCCGTAGACGCCAAGGATTTCGATGACCATTGCCTGTACGATCTCGGCCTGATCATCGGCGGCTTCGAGCGCGTGGCAGATCAGGCTGCGGAAGGACCCGATGTCGCGGATATCGCCCGGTTGAAGCGGCCCCTGGCGCGTACGCTCGATCGGACTGCCTTCGCCGTCCTGAATATCGGTCGCCGGCCTGATCAGTGTTCCATCGGCGGTTTCGAGCGTGATGATCACGCTCTGCACGTAAACCGGTCCCGAGCTCATATTGCTCAGGAAGCAGCGGGCCTCCAGGCCGTCGCCCGCGCCGCGCGCGATCAGGAGCGTCGCCCGCAATTGCCTGCGATAGCTGCTGATGAAGACCTGCAGATAGATGACCCAGACCAGGAGCATGCCGACGCCGGTAAGCGCCGAGATCAGCTGGCCATGGCCGGATATCCACCGCAGGAGATCCATCGCACCTGAACCCTTCCGGACAAATTGCTCGTGGATACCTCGACGCACCAACGGAACAGGCCGCCAACGGTTCCGGAACTTCGAACTCCGAATGGGCTTTCCGGAAGATATCGGCACCACCCTTGCGATCATCCGCGTCCCCCATTAAAGAAAACTCTTCCGAACACGCGAGCCGCTTTCGTCGCATTTGGTTATCGTAGCGTCGTTCTCCGACGTAGATCTCTGCCGTTCCTGTGGCGTCGTACGAGCGGCATTTCCCCTCTCGGTCAATCCGGCGGAACTGCCGCAAGGGAGGTCATCAGTGAGTTACATCATCAGCACCGCCTATCTGGCGGTTCTAATCAGCGCTGTCTTCGTCATCCTGCGCTGGGGCAATGTCCGCTGTTGCGGGCAAACCCCGGTCGGCACATTTACCTTCGTCGCGCTGTTGTTCACAGCCGGCCTGGACATGGGCCTGGTCATGCTGCCGCTGACCGAGTTTCCGGCCTATGCGGCGGACGAGGCTTACCGGTTCACCAACCCGCTTGCCATCGAGTTCGGCATGTGGGGACCGCTGGTCTGGATGATGTACTTTCTTTCGGCCTTCTACTTCGTCGTGCTCGAACCTCGGCTGCAGATCTTCGAGATTCCGATCGTCAAATGGGTCTACAATCTCACGGTGATCGCAACCTGCGCCTTCACCTGCTACCTCTTCCTCACGGCCTTGCCGAGCTACATCGGCGATGTTTCAGCGACGACGCTTTGGGCGATCGTCGTCTGCGTCATCGCGATATCGGTCTACTCCAGCGGAAACATCAATTTCATGAAGTGGCTGGCCGTCAGTTCGACATGGATGTTCGTGGCCTTGGCGATCGTCGCCGTACTGGCGGCTTCCTACTACTATAGCGCTGCTGGACTGGGCGGCCTCGCGTCGAATCTCGGCCTGCTGTCGGACTATTTTGCTAATCTGCATCACTTCGTAAGCCCGATCACCGCCTATCACGAATTCTATCTTTTCTGGTGGTTCTCGTGGAGCATCATGATCGGCCAGTTCGTTTCGATGTTCGTCGGGGGCCTCAGGACATGGCGGCTCGCCGGCGCGATGATCCTTTTGCCGTCAATCCCGTTGGCGGTCTGGTTCGCAGTGCTTTACATCTACTTCGAGCAGCAGATTACCATACCCGCCTGGTTGAACTGGTTCATGGTGACAGTCGGCATCGTTTTCGTGGTGAATTCACTCGATTCGTTGATCCGTCTCTACGGCCTCAATCTTGGCTGGACGAAAACACGGCTGGGCTCGACCTATTATCCTTTGCACTTTTTTCTTCAGCTGGGTCTCGTGATGGCCTACCAGTTCACGCCCTTCAAGATCGAGTGGGTCGGTGTGGTCGTCATCGGCCTGTATGCGGCGGTCTACGCCTTGATGCTGCGCCGTCGGGCACTCGTCCGGGCGGCAGTCATGGAGGCGCGCGGCCCGGCCGGCAACGCCTTGCCCGCGGGGTCGCCGTCCTGAAGGACGCGATGGCGCGGTAGTGGGCTCGGTCCGGCTATCGCGCTTCACGATCCTCCAAGCCGTAGACGATAGTGGGCAATCCTGGGCAATGCGGCCCGTCGACCCGAAGGACCCGGAGCTTCTGCTGTTTGAGGAAGCCTATCGTCGATCATGCGTTGCGATTACAGGAAGTTTCCGATCCTACAATTAGCGCGGAGCGGTCGAAGAAAAACCCCGGTCGACTCGTGGATTTGGAACAAGGGAGAAAAACATGATCATTCGCTGGTGGCGTGCATCGGCCGGAACGGACGAAGTGCTTAATCAATATGCTGACCACCTTCGGCGCACGACCTTTCAAGAAATGGCCGAACTGCCCGGCCATCTCGGTGCATCTCTGGCGACGAAGATCGGCGGAAAGGACAATGAACTGGTCGTCGTATCGCTCTGGAGCGATCTGGACTCTTCAGCTCATTTCGAAGGCGCTGCCTTCGATGACGCGGTCGTCAAGCCGAGCACGCAGAAGCTTTTGAAGTCATTCGACCTCAAGGTCGAGTACTTCGAAACCGTGGTCGCGACCGGGATTCTTGATCCGCAGTTGCAAGCCGCTATCGGGGATCGCGCATCCTAAGCTGCGGGTTGGCCGCGGCGCCCCTTTGATTGAGGGAGGCACGCCGCCCCTCGGTCCGCTGCCGCTGCCATGGCGGTGCGCGAGATAACTGCCGGAGGGCATGCACTTTGAGTCGCTGCATGTCTCGGTTCCTCAATCGAGGCAGGGAGACCTGCAGGAGGCGGGAACCAGCATCAGGCTTTCACGTTCCACCTGCAGTACGAGCTCCGAGGAGAAAGGCAGCCCGCATGTATTACATGGCCCTTGCGACGGATTATGACGGGACCTTGGCCGATCACGGCGCGGTCAGGCCGGAAAGCCTCGAAGCGCTGAAAAGACTACGGGAGACAGGCCGCAAGCTCCTGCTCGTCACCGGACGGGAATTGCCGGATCTGAAAAGCGTCTTCCCGGAGACCGATCTTTTCGACAAGATCGTCGCCGAGAATGGCGCGCTCCTCTACACGCCGGAGACTGAAGAGGAGCGGCCGCTGGCGCCGGCGCCGCCGGCGGAATTCGTCGAGCTCCTGAGAGAGAAGGGCGTTGACAACATCTCGGTCGGGCGCACGATCGTCGCCACCTGGGAGCCGCACCAGACAGCCGCGCTCGAAGCGATCCACGAGCTCGGCCTCGAACTGGAAATCATCTTCAACAAGGGCGCCGTCATGGTCCTGCCGAGCGGGGTCAACAAGGCGACCGGGCTTACGGCCGCGCTCAAGGAAATGCAGCTCTCATTTTTGAACGTGGTCGCTGTCGGGGATGCGGAAAACGACCACGCACTGTTGAGAATGTGCGGCTGCGGTGCCGCCGTGGCGAACGCGCTGCCTGCGGTGAAGGACACCGCCGATTTCGCGCTCAAGGGCGAACGTGGCGAAGGCGTCGAGGAATTGATCGGCGCGATTATCGCGCAGGATTTCGCGTTCTGCACCAATGCGCGCCATGAGGTGCAGATCGGCGAGGACGATACCGGGCCCGTCGTGATAACGCCGCCCGACGTGCTGCTCATTACCGGCAGCTCCGGGATCGGCAAATCAACGCTGGCCACGGCGCTATCCGAGCGGTTGCGCGAAAAGGGCTTCCAGTTCTGCGTCTTCGATCCGGAGGGCGATTACGAAGATCTCGAAGGTGCCGTGACGGTCGGCAGCGGTTCGGTCACGCCGACGGATCGCCAGGTGATGGAGCTCCTTGCCAATCCGGACGACAACGTCGTCGTCAGCGCCCTCGGCTTCGAGCTCGACGAGCGGCCGGCGTTTTTCGCCGAGCTGATGCCGGACATTTCGGCGATGCGCGCGCGCACGGGCAGGCCGCATTGGCTGATCATCGACGAGGCCCATCATCTCATGCCCGCGGCGCGCGACAGCGCGTCGCTGGCGCTCTCCGACGACCGATCCGGAACCATCATGATCACCGTTCACCCGGATTCGGTCTCGCCCAAGGCCCTTTCGGCGGTAACCGCGGTTGCGGCGCTCGGCCCCAAGGGGCGCGAGGCCATCGAGACCTTCTGCGAGGCGACCGGAGACGATCTGCCGGACGGGCTCGACCAGCGCCGGTCGGATGACGAGGTCCTCTTCTGGCGGCGCTCGACCGGCGCACCGGTACAGCGCATCCGCGTCGAAAAGCCGAAGCAGGTCCGCAAGCGGCACACGCGGAAATATGCCGAGGGACATCTCGGAGAGGACGCGAGCTTTTATTTCCGCGGCCCGGAGAACAAGCTGAACCTGCGCGCCCACAATTTGATGATGTTCCTGCAGATCGCCGAGGGGATCGACGACGAGACCTGGGACCATCACCTGCGGGCGGGCGACTATTCGAAATGGTTCAGCGAGCGCATCGGCGACCCGGAACTCTCGGACGAAGCCGCGGCCATCGAGGAAGATCGTTCGCTTGCCCCGACCGAAAGCCGCAAGCGGCTGGCGGAAGCGGTGCGCCGCCGCTACACCGCGCCCGCCTCGGAGAGAGACTGAGGCGGCGTCTGCGCCACTTCTATGCGGCCCGAGCCTACCTGCGGGCGATCCCGTGGATCGCTCGCGCTCTACTTCTTAGGCCTCTGCTTCGCTGCCGCGCTCCTGCCGTCGGAGCTCCTGGAGCGTTCGTCGACCCGGTCGGCACCCTTGGCGAGGTCCGATCCCTTCCTCGCCTCGGTCTTTTTCTCTTCTCTCGCAGCGCTGTCGCGTAGACCGCGGGCAGCTTGTTTGCCCTTTTCGGTCGGTGCATTTTTAACGCCCATGGCAGCCACTCCCTTTGGTGAATGTGCAGCATGAACGCCGGCACCTGGACCTTGTTCCTGTTCGCCGGCCCTCTTACAGCGCCGCGCGTCTTTTCAGACGCGCAAAGGTCGCTGTAACTCTTTGAACTGCGCATCGAGCTTTCCGAAAATCGGTTCCGATTTTCGGGCCGATGCGCTGACGAGAAGGCTCATCAACTGCCCGTGCACGTAGCTGTGGACGCGCCTTGTTTTCGCCGCTCTTGCCTTCTCCGTGGCTTTTTTGAATTCCTACAATGACAACGCGTGATTCGCGCCCGCGCCGCTTTCGATCGCAAGTTCCGGGGGACGGACAGCCTTTGACAGCCGGGGATCTGCCCAAGGAGAAGAGCATGACTGAGTTTAAGAAGCCGATCATCACGGAGATGCGCCCGAAAATCACCGTCATCGGCGTGGGGGGCGGCGGCGGTAACGCAATCAACAACATGATCGCCGAGAACCTGCAGGGTGTGGATTTCATCGCCGCCAATACGGATGCGCAGGCTCTGTCCATGTCCAAGGCCGAACGGCGAATCCAGCTCGGCGCCGCGATCACCGAGGGCCTCGGCGCCGGCTCGGTGCCGGATATCGGCGATGCGGCGGCACAGGAATCGATCGATGAGATCATGGATCACCTCGGCGGCACGCATATGTGCTTCGTCACCGCCGGCATGGGCGGCGGCACCGGCACCGGAGCAGCGCCGGTCATCGCCGAAGCGGCGCGGCGGGCCGGCATCCTGACCGTCGGCGTCGTCACCAAACCCTTCAGCTTCGAGGGCCGTCGGCGGATGCAGACGGCGGAACTGGGCGTCGAGCGGCTGCGCAAAAGCGCCGACACGGTGATCGTCATCCCCAACCAGAACCTCTTCCGCATCGCCGACGCGAAAACCACCTTCGCCGACGCCTTCATGATCGCCGACCGGGTGCTCTATTCGGGTGTCAGCTGCATCACCGACCTGATCGTCAAGGAAGGCCTGATGAATCTCGACTTTGCCGACGTGAAAACGGTGATGAAGGGCATGGGCCGCGCAATGATGGGCACCGGCGAGGCGACGGGCGAGAGCCGGGCGATGAAGGCGGCCGAAGCGGCGATCGCCAACCCGCTGCTCGACGAGGTCTCGATGCGCGGCGCCAAGGGCGTGCTCGTTTCGATCTCGGGCGGCATGGACATGACGCTGTTCGAGGTGGACGAGGCTGCCACCCGCATCCGTGAAGAAGTCTATGACGAGGCCGATATCGTCGTCGGCGCGATCTTCGACCGCACCCTCGACGGCACCTTCCGCGTCTCGGTCGTGGCGACCGGCCTCGACAGCGCCCGTACAGACGAGGCGGCGGCCCACGGAGCCGTGAACGGTCAGCCGGCAGCGCCAGGGCGGCCGCTGCAGTAGGGGCGGTGGGGAAAGCCCCTCACCCTAAAGCGCGTCGCGCTTAATCGTATTCGTGCAACGCGCTTTAGTTCTTTGTTTTCATGCGCGTCGTTGTCCCAAAACCGCTGCACACTTTTGGGCGACATGCATTAGCCCTCTCCCCGCAAGCTGGGAGAGGGGAGTGAAACGGCGCCGCTTGTCCCTCTCCCCGTAAACGGGGAGAAGGTGCCGGCAGGCGGATGAGGGGCAGTACGGCCGAGGATTCTCGAGGCTAATCCGGCAGACCGGCGCGGCGTAGGTCGCCGACGAAGCGTTCGACGAATTGTTCCGGCATGGCAGGGCGGTCGCCGAAATAGAATTCGGCCCGCGCCGTCGCCGTTGTCAGGGCCGGGCGCCAGCGAAGAAGGTTGGAGACGGCTTCGCGGGCTTCGCCGGTCGGCCCCTGGGCGCCGAGGGTCGCCGCCAGCACCATGGCCGGCCAGAAGGTGACGTTTTCCTGGCGGAGCGATGCCCGTGCTGCCGCGGTGGCTTCGTCCAGGCGGCCCGATTGGTAGTAGGCGATCGCCAGCATGTTGTGGAACGTCCAGAGATGCGGATCGCGGGGGCTGAGCCGGAACGCCTCCTTGATCTCGGCAATGCCTTCCTCCGGCCGTTCGACATAGCAAAGGGCCTGCCCCAGGGCGAAATGGCCCTGGGCAAAGCTCGCATCCAGTCTCAACGCATTGCGCAGATGATTGATGCCGAGTTCGGGCTGTCCGTTGAGCGCAAGCGCCCGGCCAAGGGCCAGGTGCGCCGCCGATTCACGGTTGTCGAGCGCGATCGCCCGTTCGGCATGGGCGACGGCGTCGCCGATGCGTTCGGCGCGTTCGCCGAGCGGGCCGTACCAGCCGAGCTGGATGTGGACATAGGCAAGGCGCGCATGAGCCTGGGCGAAGCCGGGTTCGAGCTCGATCGCCCGTTCGAACAGCTGCTTGGCGATCTTGAGATCGTCGAGATTGAATTTGTAGAGATGCCAAAGGCCCTTGAGATAGATGTTCCAGGCGCCCAAATCGGCGGCCGTGTGGCCGCGCAGCGCGGCGAATTCGATGATGCCGAGCTCCGGCTGGATGGTGCCGGTGATCTGGCCGGCAATCTCGTCCTGCACGACGAAGACGTCGTCGACCATCCGGTCGTAGCGCTCGGCCCAGAGCAGCATGCCGGTTTCGCCGCTCAGCAATTGCGCGGTGATGCGGATGCGATTGCCCGAGCGGCGGACGCTGCCTTCGATCACATATTTGACGCCGAGGTCCGCGGCCACCTTGCGCACATCGACCGCGGTGCCCTTGTAGGTGAAGGAGGAGTTGCGGGCCACGACCCGCAGCCAACGGCAGCGGGCAAGGGTGGCGATGAGTTCTTCGCTAAAACCGTCAGAAAAATGTTCCTGGCCGTCGACACTCGAGAGGTTGGCGAAGGGCAGGACCGCGATCGACGGGCGCTTCTGATCCGGAACCGGCCGGTCGTCGGCGAGGGTAGTCTCGGCCACGGGGCTGCTCGTCCCCTTCGGCTGCCACCGCCAGACACGCACCGGCGCGTGGGCGTCGCTGAGTGACCGCCGGCCGAAGTCGGTCACCGGGAAATCGAGCCTCGATGTGACCTGGTCATAGACCTGTTGGGAAACGCAGATCCCGCCCGGCGGGGCGAGGCTCTGCAGTCGGGCGGCAACCGTGACGCCGTCGCCGTGAATGTCGGCGTCTTCCACGATAACGTCGCCCAAATGGATGCCGATGCGCAGTTGCAGGCCCTCGGCGCCGGCACCCCCGTCCCGTTCACGCATTCGATTCTGGATCGCCATGGCGCAGGCGACGGAATCGACGACACTCGAAAATTCCGCAAGGATACCATCACCCGTCTGCTTCACGATGCGCCCGCCATGCTCTGCAACGGCAGGCGCGATCAAAGCACTGCGGCACGCCTTCAATGCCTGGAAGGTCCCCGTCTCATCACGCCCCATCAATCGGCTGTAGCCGACGACATCGGCGTCCATGATCGCTGCCAGCCGCCTCATGCGGCACCCTCCTGATCCGAAATCACGATCCTTTCGGACCGAGCCGACCCGAAGCGCGAGCGTGACAGAAGTCGAAGAAGTGAAGCTGCGGGATGTCGAAGGATTGCCTTCCATCCCGCGTGAGGAGAGTAGCAATCACCGCTATGGGTGTCCATTAGAATGACATGATGGATTGCCGCTGCGGCGTGACAGCGCGGCGCTGTAGACGGGCAAAGAAAGGCCCGCCACCGAAGGGCGGGCCGAAGGCTGCGGTCAATACTTCCAACGTGTGGGCGCAATTCTTTTGGTCAGAGCTTTACGCTCGTTCGCAAACGCACTTGGCCGTCGATTCAGTATCCACGCCCGGGAGCCGCCGCAAACTCGACCGGGTCCCCTCTACAACCAGAGCTCACCACTCGAGCGAGCTCTGATCTAAATTTCTACTGAAATCCATTTCGGCGCTATTGCCTGACTATTTTGCAGGATCGACAGGACCGGTCCAGTAACATTTGAGGGCGTTTTGTTACCAAGCAGGATCGATTCTTGCGCGGCGGTCCGCTGTCGCACCGGGCCAGTCCGTACAGGAACAGCTCCTTGCAGCCGGCGTTATTCACTGTAGCCCCACCTCGTATAGGAAAGGAGAATCCAATGGCTCTTTCGGAGACCCATCCGGCCTATCACACACAGAAGATGAAGCGGGAACTCAACGCACTGATCGCGCATCTGCGCGAGGACATCACGAAGGTCGACGATCCGCAATTCAAGGCGATGTTCGAGACATCGGCCGAGGTTCTCGGCGGCCTCGTGAAGGCGTTCAGCGATTACGAGAAGAAGAATGAGGCCGCCTGGCAGCGATAGACCCGCGGCGCCCCATCGGCGGCGAGGGGATATATTAAGAATACATAAAAGGCGGGCAATTTTCCTAACGAATTGTAAATTAGCCAGCGCTTAAATGGCCGGCATTCCTGTTTCGGAGGGGGAAGGCTATGACGGCCGAGCGGATCCGTGCACAAGTCAGGAGACTGGCAGACAATAGGGAGGGGAATTTTGCGGTGCTGGGCGCCATCGCATTCGTGCCGATCCTAGGCGCGGCGGCGCTGGCGCTTGATTTTGTCGGCGCCTATCTCGAAGCGGAAAAGATCCAGAATGCGCTAGATTCTGCGGCACTCGGATCCGTGAGGGCCTTTGGCGAGGGGGCGACCGAGGACGCGGCCTCAAAGGAAGGCGCGAAATTCTTCTGGAGCAACTATTCGCTGCCGCAGGACGTTGTCGCCGAGGCACTGGCTGCGCCGACGGATGCTTCCGTGCAGGAGGCGCTGACGGTGAGCTTCACGCGCGACGTCAACGAAGACACCGCGACGGCGGAATATGTCACGGAGTACACGCCGCTGTTCCTCGAACGCATGCCGCTCCAGATCCGGCGGCAGTCGGTCGCGGCGAGGGCCGCCGGCGCGGAAGCCTGTATCCTGGCTCTTCACCATACGGCGCAGCGGGGGTTCAATGTCAGCGGCAGTGCGATCGTGGACCTGACCGGATGTGCCGTGGTGTCGAATTCGAACCACACTGAGTCGATCTATGTCGGGGGAAGCAGCACGCTGAAGGCCGAATGTCTCTATGCGGCGGGTGCCATCTACGGCTCGCCTGAGGACATAACGCTCGCCTGCGAGCAGGCGGTGGACGGATCGCCGCGCGTTCCCGACCCCTTTGCGGGCAAGGCGATGCCGAAGACCTCCGCCTGGGTCGATCTTTCGGGCTGCGGCCAGGATTATGTCAGCGGCGGCGGCGGCAACGGCGACTGCAACGGCACCGGCAAAACGCCGAAGAAGACCGACGGCTATGTGGTGACGCTGAAGCCCGGCACCTATGGCACCCTCGACGTCAAGGGAACCGTCAATCTCGAGCCCGGCTATTACATCGTCGACGGCGGGCGCCTCGAACTTGCCGCCCAGTCGGTGCTTACCGGCAAGGGCGTCACCTTCTTCCTGATGAACGGCGCCGAACTGCTGATCCGCGGCGGCGCCACCTTCGATATTTCGCCATCGCTTACCGGTGACTGGGCAGGCTTCTCGATCGTCGCCGAACACGGGAATACCGAGCAGGCAGTGATCAACGGCAACAGCAATTCATCCCTCACCGGCATCGTTTACCTGCCGGATGTCGCCGAGCTGCAATATTCCGGCAACGGATCGACCGGCGGCGAGTGCATCCGGCTGATCGCGCAGGAGATCACGCTCATCGGCAATGCCACCTTCAAGATGGATTGCAGCGCGGAACTCGCCGACAAGCAACTCAACTATCCGGGCACGATCCGGCTGGTGCGCTAGCCCACCGACTTTTTCGAAAATCCTACCTACCCGTTTCTCGGAAAGCTCGGAGCGCAGTTTCAAAAAGCGACCTTTGCGCGTCCGAAAAGACGCGCGGCGCTGCGGAGCCCTTTCACGTCTGATTGGAAGGCCTGAGCACGGGCGGGAAGCCTCCGCCGCCGAAAGAGCGGCGCGTAGCCAGAGCTGCGTCATCGACCGCCGTCTACCGTCAAAAGTCCGTTTATCGCCGGGCCGAATAGGCATTTCGATCAGGAAATGCGGCTTTCGACGCATGAGGTGCGGTCTTGCCATAATTTCGCTCCACCCGACCGGCAAAGTCCCGCCGCCATCAACGGCTGGCAGGGGATTTCCAGGTCGCGCGTAGCGAACGCCAACAAGTTGGGGCACGGCCATTGCTGGCCGGCTGCACCTTGGAACCGAACACCGGCATCGGTTTTCGGCGGAAACCATGTGCGGCTCAAAGTGCTAGAGAGTCTTTCGTGCGTTTTCTACGAATGCGTGACGCTGACGATCGCAGCGTGCGCCTAGGATCAAGGACGCTCTAGCCCTTTGATTTCAGAGCATCTTATCCGCCTTCAGGATTTAAGTCCCTGACGGCGGGCGGCTTGATGCGTGTCAGTAAATGCCGCGCTCTGGAGGGGCGTTGCGTCGCAATGGACGGAGACGAAGCGGGCGCATGCCGACATGTTGGCCGGTGTGCGCATCTTAGGAGACCAGATCATGAAGGTCATGGTGTTTCTGACTGCGATATTTGTTGCGCTTGCGTCCCCCGATGTCACATATGCCGGCATGCTCAACCAGGCCCAGAAATATGCGGGTCTGCACGAGGTCAAGCACAACAAGAAACTGCGGGCGGTGCTCGGCGTCAATCCCGCGCGCACCCCCTGGTGCGGCCATTTCCTGGGGCTGATCGCGCGAATGACCGGCCGCAAACCGCCGGAAGGATACGCTATTGCCCGGTCGTGGCTGCGCTTCGGCGCACCCGTGCGGCTCACCTACGCCCGCCCGGGCGACGTCGTTGTCGTCAGGGCAGGGCGGGGCTATCACGTCGGCATCCTTGCAAAACTGTCGAAAACGCGGGCGCAGCTCATCGGCGGCAACCAATCGGGCCGGGTACAGTTCTCGTATTTCAGCCGCGGCAAAGTGGTCGCGGTCAGGCGGTAAGGTGAGCTTAGAACCGGGGTTGGCGCCAAGGCGCCACCCCCCACCTGAACACCCCTGCAGCCGCGCGTCTCATCAGACGCGCAAAGGTCGCTGTCGCACTGTGAATTGCTGCAACGCGCTTCAGGTCCGGTCATCAGGCAGAACGTTTTCCCGAAACCGCTACACACTTCCGGGCGAGATGCATTAATCTCCCGCGCAACTCACTGCGGAATCGCCCGATGTCACTTCGCCTTGCCACCTTCAATATCGAAAACCTGATGGGCCGCTTCGATTTTTCCGGCTTTCGCAACCAGCTGAAGCAGGACCGGGTGCTCAGGCTCTTCGATGTGCGCAGCGAGGCGGAATATCAGCGGCTCGAGGAGGCGCGCACCATCGCGCATACGGACGACACCCGGCAGATGTCGGCATTGGCGATCGCCGACTGCGACGCCGACATCCTCTGCCTGCAGGAGGCCGACAGCATGGCGGCGCTGCACGCCTTCGAATACGGCTATCTCTTCCGCATGGTCGGCAATGGCTATCGCCAGAAATACCTGATCGAGGGCAACGACTCCCGCGGCATCGACGTGGCGGTGCTGATGCGGGACGAAACGCGCGACGGGCAGAAGATCGAGTGCCTGGATGTGAAAAGCCACGCGGCGCTGACATACAAGGATCTCGACCTTTTCAACGGGGAGCTCGCGCAAACCAACCGGCCGGACGACCGGATATTCAGGCGGGACTGCCTCGAAGTGGAACTGAGCATCGGCGGGCGGCCGCTGACGCTTTACATCGTGCACTTCAAGTCGATGGGGCCGGCGCGCGAAGGGCTCGACGGGCGACAGGCGACGATGGCGCAGCGCATCGCGGAAGCAAGGGCGGTGCGCCTTATCGTCGAGAGTCGTTTCGGCCGCGACCGCGCGGCCGACAAGATGTTCGCCATCTGCGGCGACATGAACGACTATCAGGAGAAGGTGGAGATCCTCGGCGACCGGCGCAATGGCTACGAATTCGTGCCGCGCGAAGAGGCGATAAGCTCGCTGGATGTGTTTACAGCGGACGGGTTCGTCGAAAATCCGATGCTCAAGCGTCCGGTGCTCGACCGGTGGACCCTTTTCCACAGCCGCGGACCTGAGGAGCGGCATCTCTGCCAACTCGACTATATCTTGCTTTCGCCGGCGCTCGCCCGCCGCAACGCTGCCCACGTCCCGGAAATCATCCGCGCCGGCCAGCCTTTCCGTACGATCTTTCCTGCCGGCCAGGAGGTGGAGCGCTACCCGCGCACCGGCTGGGACCGGCCGAAGGCCTCCGATCATTGCCCGGTGGTCATGACCCTGGAGGTCTGACACGGCCTCATCGCGGGTCGCACCGGTCGGCCGAAGCAGATCTTGCGGTCTCTACAGCGCCAGCGATGCCTACGCCCTGATGTCGCCACGCGGCTCCTGTGAGATCATCGGCCCGCCGGCGCTTTTAGCCTTGCCGCCCGGACAAGGGCGTTGCTAGGTTCGTGGCGCGGATGCCAGCGCATCGGCCCGAAACCGGACTCGATTTTCGGCAAGCGCGGTACATGGGTTCAACGAGTTACAGCGTGCTTTGTGCGTCCTGAAGGAGGCACGGGCCGTCAAACGCAAGGGGGATATCGATGGCACGGCGCTACGCGATCTACGACGTCTTCACCAGCAGGCGTCTGGAAGGCAACCCGCTTGCCGTGGTGTTCGAGGCCGATGACTTGAGCGATGCGGCCATGCAGGCGATCGCGCAGGAGTTCAACCTTTCGGAGACCGTATTCGTTCATCGGCCGGCAAACACCGCCCATTCGGCGCGCCTCAGGATCTTTACGCCCTCGCACGAACTGCCCTTTGCCGGGCACCCGACGGTGGGCGCGGCGGTCGCGATCGCGGAGGACTTCTACGCCGGGCCCGAAAAGGGGCTCGATCTCATGCAGGTGCTCGAAGAGAAGGTCGGGCCGGTGCGCACGGCGGTGCGGCTGAAACCGGGCCAGGCGACCTTTGCCGAATTCGACCTGCCGCGCAAGCCGATCCGGCTCGACGCCCGTTTCGAGAAACAGGCGATCGCCGATGCGCTCAGCCTCAAGGCGACGCAGGTCGGTTTTGAAAATCACGCCATCTCATTCTGGAGCGCGGGTGTTCCCTTCGTCATGGTGCCGCTGCACGACATCGCGGCGGTGGCGGCCGTGGAATTCGACCCGCAACGATGGGAGCAGCTTGCGCCGCTCGCCGAGGGCCGGCTCGCCGGGGCCTATCTCTATTGCCGCGGCGGCATCAACCACATGGCGCGCTTCCATGCCCGCATGTTCGCGCCGGAGATGGGCATCGTGGAGGACCCGGCAACCGGGTCGGCCGCGGCAGCCCTTGCCGGTGCGATCAACGTCTTCGACGAACTGGTGGATGGGCATCATCCGATCCTGATCGAGCAGGGCGTGGAGATGAACCGACCCTCCTTCATCCACCTGCACCTAGACATCGCCGGCGGCCGGGTTTCCACCGCCCGTATCGGCGGGCATGCGGTGAAGATCGCGGGAGGGGAGATGATGGTCTGACGTGCCGCGGATTGGGGCTGACGTGCTTGCCTTCGTTTAGGCAAAATTAACCATCACCGGCATCGGTGAAGGTCTTCGCCGCAGGCGCCTCGCTTTGCTCGCATTCACTTGACCATGATGGGGAATGGATAAAGCAGGCATCGCATTCGTGGCGCTGATACTCGTCCTCATCTCACTCGTGGGGAGCATACTGGTCGTCGATCAGGCAGCGCTGGACGCGCCGAAGTACAGACAGGCACTGGTTCCCACCACGTACCGATAATGGCTTGCGGGAGAACGTCACCACCGGGCGCCGGTTTTAAGCGCCGTCGCCAGCAATAGTCAGCCCGGCGCATATCGCGTGTTAACGAGTTCGTTCAGGAAACTTCGCTAAGCTTTTGAAAAGAATGGTGGGTGATCACGGGCTCGAACCGTGGACCCGCTGATTAAGAGTCAGCTGCTCTACCAACTGAGCTAATCACCCGTCCAGGACCGCGTCGCCGCGGTATGGAGGGGCGTATAATGGCCTTCTTTCGGCTTGTCCAGCACCCATTTCAAAAAATCCCGGGAAAATTTCCGGCTCGCCCGTGCCACTCTGCCTTGAGCTCCGGCAATCCCGGCAGCCTGATGTCCGCAGAGTTGAATTCTCGACTTCATGCGGATAAACGCTGCTATCAGAGCCTCGACCGGAGCGGATGCTTGAACGATCTTCACTACCCTTTTCGCGTTTCTGACAATCGGAACGGGCCGCGCCGAGGGGCGTTTCTCGATCGTTTGATCACTCGCTACGACACCTATCGGCTGACGGCACGCGTTCGCCGGCGCAGGCGCGAGATTGAGATGTCCTGTCTCAACAGAGGCGGGCAGCGGCCGTTGCGCCCGGACGACATTCCACTGGTCTTCAACACGCATAACGACCTGAAGCTGATGCCGTCATTTCTGGCGCATTATCGGCAGCTCGGCGTCACGCGATTCATCTGTGTCGATGACGTGTCGTCGGATGGCACGCGCGAATTCCTGCTATCGCAGGCGGATGTCGACATCTGGGGGTCGCCGCTGCGCTACCGGGATGCCCGCCGGGGGCGCGAGTGGCGCGAGACGCTGTTCGAGCGCTACGGGGCAGACAGGTGGTATCTCAACGTCGATTCCGACGAATTCCTGTTCTACCAGGATTGCGAGCAGCAACCGCTCTGCCGGCTCCTTCAAGCGCTCGAAAGCCGGGGCGAGAAGCGCCTGGCGGCTCCGATGCTCGATATGTACCCGGTCGGTTCGCTCGGATCGGCAACGCTCGACGATGACGATCGAATGCCCTGGGAAATTGCCGACCATTTTGACGGCGCCGGTTATGCGCTGACCCATACGAAGAGGGCGATCAGCATCACCGGCGGGCCGCGCAAACGCAAGTTCTCCTATGAGCTGGAGCTGATGAAATATCCGGTCATCTTCTGGGACAAGGAGTGCAGCCTGGGCGTAAGCATCCATCAGCCGCTGCCATTCCAAAGAAACTTCCTGCCGATTTCCGGGGTGCTGCTGCATTTCAAGTTCTTCGCCGACTACAAGGAGAAGATCGAAGAGGCGGTTGCCGATGGGCAGTATTTCGACGGGGCTGCCGCCTATCGCACGATGCTGGACGACCTGCAGAAATCCGGCGAATTCGATTTCGCCAACGAGCATTCGATCCGCTTTTCAGGATCGGCGCAGCTGCTCGAACTGGGCTTCATCGCGCCTGTTTCCTTCGGCGTCGAAGCGCCTTGACGATAATCGGTGGATGCGGCACGGCCGGCGGCAGAATTGCCGAGTGTGCTCTTAAACTATCCCGGTTTTATCTCTATATCGGCAGCAGTGGCCGGCTTCGGCGGGCGTGAGAAGGGATTGGAAACGATGCAGCGTGTTGGACGAGTTCTGGCGATGGCCGCCGTCGGCCTTGCGGTGATGGTGACGGTGGCCGATGTGGCCGAGGCGCGCAGGGCGGGCGGCGGGTTCGGCTCGCGCGGCAGCCGGACCTTCTCCATGCCGCCCACGACCCGGACGGCGCCGACCAATGCGGCACCGATCGAGCGGACGATGACGCCGCAGCCCGCGCCTTCGGCTGCGACGCGGCCCGCTGGCCAGAGCCAGACGACGACGGCGTCGCGGCCGGGCCTCTTCGGCGGGTTCGGCGGATCGATGCTCGGCGGCCTGATGATGGGCGGCCTGATCGGCATGCTGCTTGGCCACGGGCTCGGCGGCGGCATTGGTTTTCTCGGCCTGCTGCTGCAGATCGGTTTGATCGTCGCAGCCATTGCGCTTGCGAAGCGCTTCTTCGGCCGCGGTAACCAGCCGGCCTATTCGGCGCCTTCCGCCGTCGTGCGCAATCACCCGGCTGCGAGCGCTGCGCCGTCCTTCCGCATTCCGGGGATCGGCGAGGGGATCGGTGGGTCTGTAGGCGCGGCTGCCGCTTCGTCGAACCGTCCTTCTACGCCGGCCAAGAGCGCGTGGGACAATGACGAGATCGGCATCGGGCAGGACGACCTCGAACAATTCGAGGCGATGCTCAAGCAGCTCCAGGCGGCCTATGCTGCCGAGGATTATGCGGCGCTTCGCCGACTGACGACGCCGGAAGCCATGTCCTATCTTGCCGAGGAGCTCAGCGAAAACGCCACGAAAGGCCTCAAGAACGAGGTGCGCGACGTGCATCTCGTCCAGGGCGATGTGGCCGAGGCCTGGCATGAGAATGGCACCGACCATGCGACGGTTGCAATGCGCTACGAGAGCATCGACGTGATGCGTGAGCGCGCCACGGGCCGCGTCATCAGCGGCGACCCCGACCAGTTGACGGAAGCGGTGGAGCTCTGGACCTTCCTGCGCAGGCGCGGTGCCGACTGGCAGGTCTCCGCGATCCAGGCTGTCGAGGCATAGTTGCTGTTGCGCCACCGACCGGTTGCAGATGTTCGCTCACTTGCGGTGCGTCGCTCCGGTTTCGCGGAAACGATGGCTTTCATCGCGGGGCCGTAAGCAATAAAATGGACTTCGGCGCAGGAGGCGGGACGACATGATTCCGTGGGCGGCAAGACTGGTCGAAGGCGTTCGAGGCGGAGCGGTGCACCGGTGCTTCCCCGCGCAGCGGGCGGGAATGGCCGCGCTTCTTGTCGCGATTGCCGCGTTGACCTGTGCCTCGGGCGCAGCGGCGGCGGACTGCAAGAGTTTGCCCAAGCCGCGAACCGATTGGAGCGACTGCAACAAGCGGCAAATCATGTTGGGCAGGAGCAATCTGACAGGCAGCAACCTCTTCAACACGGACTTCACGTCCACCGATCTCAGCGGTTCCAATCTCACATCGGCCAATCTCGAGAAGGCGACGTTGATGCGCGCATCGCTCGCCGGCGCGAGGGCGGACAAGGCGAATTTTTCGAGAGTGGAGGCTTACCGCACCAATTTCACCGGCATGTCCGCCGAATATGCTTCCTTTGCCAGCTCCGAGTTGCAGCGCGCCGATTTCGCCGGCGCGAGACTGACGGGTGCCGATTTCGAGAAGGCCGAACTCGGACGCGCCAATTTCGAAAAGGCCGTGCTGACGGGGACGCGCTTTGCGACGGCCAATCTGTCGCGCGCCGTCCTCAGCGGCTCGCAGTTCGAGGGCCCGATCGACTTCAGCCGCGCATTCATGTTCCAGACGAGAATAGAGGGCGTCGATCTCTCTCAGGCTTCGGGCCTGACGCAGGACCAGATCGATCTCACCTGCGGCGACGCGGCAACGAAGCTTCCTGCCGGCCTCTCGGCGCCGCCCCAGTGGCCGTGCCCGGCCGACGACGACTGAGGTTCAGGGTGCGCGCGGTAGCATGTCAGTTGATCCGCTCGCCGAAGGCGTTCGATGGAAACAGGCAGTAGATCGGCTTCTGTCGAAGGGCGATTGCCGACTTGGCGGGCGAGGCCAGCCAGCGCCGCACGGCGTCCTGCGGCAACTCGCCCTCGGCAACCGCGATCGAGCGCCCCATGAGATCGACGCGGCGGCCGGAATAGTTCCGGTCGGCCGGATGCCGGCCGAAGCGTGAGGGGCCGAAATCCGTGCACCATCGCTTTCGGTGGGGAAACGACTTTGGCGGTCCGGCTGCGAAGAAGGCCCAGACGTCGAAATCCTTTATGCCATTCGCTCCGTTGAAATAGTGGAGCGCGCTTCCCTGGGCGAGCGCCAGCAGGAGCATGCGGTCCCTGTAGAGGCCGGCGACCGGTGCGCGTTCGAAGATGCCGGCGAAAGCCCGCATCGCGACCGACGCGATCCTTTCGAGATCCGCGGGTTTCAGCAACTCGTAGGACCGGTCTGCCACTTCGCCGTCCATCGTCCGAGCCTTGAGTGTAAGGGAACGCTCACTTTATTGTGCCGCCATGTTAGCAGCCCTGTCACTCCCCGGCACGCTCGGAGACGAGCCGGAGGCGGGCGCCGGCCGCGGGGGAGGGCGCGGGGCATTGCTGCGACGCGCGATCGACGGCGACTTCGTATCCCATGGCGGCGGCGATCTTTTTCAGCATCTCGCGGGCGCGGGCTTCATGACGGGCGGCAGTCTCCTCGTCGGTGACGTAATAGGCGGCGCTGACCGCCTCGATCAGGTTGAGAGCGGCGAGGTTGGCGACGGCATAGGTCTTGGCATTCATCGAAACGAGCCTCCGAACTGCTGGCGGTGATTGTGCGTCCCGAGGAGGCGTTGCGTCCGATCCGTGCCGCCCGGCGAAAACTCGCGCTCCCGCCTGCGTTCAAAAAAGGCCTCCTCCACGAGTTCCGCGGCGGGCACAGCCTCGCGCTGAAGCACGCTGCCGTCGGCGCCCATATGCCAGGCGAGGGATGCCAGGCTCGAATAGGTGGAGACGAGAAAGATTTCGAGCGCCGCCTGATTTTCCAGGTCGCTCGACTGCGGCAGATCGGCGCTGAAAAGCTCGTCTATGTGACCGTGGAGATCGGCCTTGATGCGCGGGATGGACATTTGCGTTCGACCACATCTTTCGTGTTGCCATCTGAGGTCGATAACATGTCACGATGTCACATAGCATGTCAACACGATGCGTGTTGCAATCACACTGCCGGGCGTCTTTTCAGGCGCGCAAAGGTCGACGCGATGGTGGATCTACGCCGCTCAGGCGTTGCCGGCAAGGGCGATATAGTGGACCGAGTGGACGGTGCGGGCGTCGAAGCGCAGCTCCTTGGCGGGATTGAACTGCTGGAGCACGAGTTCGGAACTGTTGTGGCGCACGAACTTCTTCACATAGGCGAGCAGGGCGCCGTCTTCCTCAAGGCGTATTTGCGCGATGACGTAATCGCCCCTTCTCACGCGGCGCTCCGGGTCGACGAAGCAGATTTCGCCGTCCTCATAGCGCGGAGACATGGAATCGCCGGAGACGCAGACGGCGTAGGCGCCTGAAATCTCCGAGAGAATCGGGGGTGCCATGACATCGAACAATATACTGCCATTCATCAGGAATTCACCATCAACCCCGCCGACCGCCTGGCCGAAGACGGGGATTTTCTTGCCTTGGCCGATCACATTGGCGCGGAACTCTGCGTTCGGTTCTTCGACCTCCACGCTATCAGGAGGGGGTGTCGCGCCGCCATTCGCCTGATCGCGGCCAGCCCCCCGCATGAGCCAGTAGGGGTCGACGTTGAACTTGCGCCCATAGAACTCCGCCTCGGCGAGGTCGAAATCGTTCTGGCCGTTCTCATGGGCGCGATAGGTGGAGGCGACGACGCCCAGGGCGTTCGCCGCATCGGAGGCAAAACGGTAGCCCGCTCTCATGCGCGCCTGGCGCAATCTGTCAGCTTTTTCGCTCATAACATGGAACATAGCAACACATATAACATAAATCATGTTGACATTTCAACACTCGGGATGTCATTAAGGAGCAGGGTCGCCGAAGGCTTCGCCCCGGCTAAATTTTAGCCGCGCCGGCGGGGCTCCGGCCTGCGGCTGCTCGCGCGAGTGAGCGGCCGCTTCTCATCCAGGGAGAGAAGGCATGACGAATTCGGAAGTGGCAAGGCAGCAGCAACACTATAGGGCGGTGCGCGAACGGCTGGTCCGCGCCGGGTCCCGCGGCGGTCGATCGGCCGCGATGGCGGAGCTTCACGCCGAAGTCAAGGAGCTCACCGCCGAGAACGCAGCAAAGGCGCGGCGGATCGCGACGCTGGAGACCGATCTCGCCGATGCGGAGGCGCGCCTGCTGGCGCAGGCAAAAGCGCTGCTGACGGGGCGGCGAGTGGCGGAGACGGATGCGGAGCCGACCGACGACAGGCCAGCCATCGACACGATCGTAGCCGACGTGCTCGCGGATTTTCCGGGGGTGAGCTGGGAGGACGTCATCAGCGTGCGCCGCGAGCGCCGGCTGGTGAAGCCCCGGCATGCCTGCATGCGGGCGGTCTATGAAAAGCGTCCGGACCTCTCGCTGCCGCGCATCGGCCGTATCTTCCGGCGCGATCATACGACGGTGCTTGCCGTGGTGAAATCCACCTCTGAGGCCCCTGCAGACATTTCTGATTAATTCCCCTGGTTCAGCGGTTTACCGGCGGAAGTCGAGAACTCGAACCACGCCCGTGCTGCCCGGAAGTCCCCCACCTGTTTTCTCGCGAATTCGAAAGGATAGTCCCATGATGAGCAAGGCCCAGAAACTGCGTGCGAAGCGCAAGGCGCAACTCGGCCGCCCGCGCAAGGCCGAGGCCGAACGCTTCGCCTGCGGCAAGATCAAGCCGGGATGGTCGAAGCGGGAAAGCGAAAAGGAGGCGATGGCCGTGGCGCTGGCGGCGCGCAAGCGCATGCACGGGCTCGAGACCGGCAGCGCCTTTGCCGGCTATACGCTCGGCCGGCTCTTCCTCGACGGGCGGATCACGGAGGCGCAGCGGGTGGCCGGCGACGACTATACCGCGGCCATGACGCGCTACTATCACCTGACCGGCATTCCCTTTCCGAGCCTGCGCGCGCAGGTCATCGGTCGGGTACAGGGACATGCCGGCGAGACGAGCGAGGCGCGGCACCGCCAGGCCCGGAAGGCGGCCGATATGATGATGCGGCTCGAGGGCGTGCTGCTCAAATGCGACGAGGGGCGGCAGGTGAAGACGACGGTCTTCAATGTATGCGTCATGGACTATGAAGGGCTGCGGATGATGCCGGAGCCACAATTGCTGTGGCTAAAGCGGGGTTTGAGCGCCCTTCTCTTCGACAAGGGCTTGCGCGAACATGGGGAAAAGGATTATTCCTTTAATCAAGAATAGGAATCTTATCCTAGCTCATTTCCCGGTGGAACGGCCTCGATTTCAGGGAAATTACACGTGCTTCAGCGACATTTTGCGCGTCTGATAAAGCGCGGCGCCGTGGAGACGCGCCGGCCCTTTGGAGGTAGGGCGCGTCTTCCGAAAGCACGGGGAGCAATCGACTTGCGATCAATTGCCTTCAACATATCGTGATCGGCTCCTGAATGTGGCACAATTTCGTCGTTCGGACATTTTCCTATCCGAAGGGACTCTGTGCAAAGGAAAATGGTGAAGCCAATGAAGAGGTTAGCAATTCTTGCCCTGTCGCTGGCAACCGCCTTGAGCGGGGTTCCGCCAGCGGGGGCATTTCCGATTTTGCCGACGGTCAAAACGGAGCCCGCGGACGTTCAGCGCGTGCAGTTCCCTTATGAACGCGGCGAGAACAACAGGAACGATCGTTGCCGTGGTCCGCATTGCTGGCGCGGTCATCGGGATGGCTATCGGTACGATCGTTATCGCGATCGCCGCCATCGCTACAGCTATCGCGACCGGTACCATCGCCGCCATCGCGATCGGGACAGCAATGTCGGCGCGATCATCGGCGGCCTGGCGGCCGGCGCTCTCCTAGGCGGGTTGCTGGCGCAGCCGCGCCAGTACGGTCAGCCGCGCTATTACGGGGGCGGCAGCGCGCATACGCGCTGGTGCTACGGGCGCTATCGCTCCTATCGCGCCTACGACAACACCTTCCAGCCCTATCAGGGGCCGAGGAGGGCGTGCATCTCGCCCTATCTGTGAGCGGGCTCAGAGGAATGCGGCCGAGCCGGCATACGATTGCTGGCTTCGGTCGCGTTGTAAATCGGTCGACATGGCATGGCGCGCCGCGATCAAACGGACTTGAGCGGCGCGCTCGTTTTTGTGCATGTCGTTGCCCCAAGCCGCCCGCGCGCTTGGGGCGAGGGGGATTATAGCGCCGCGGGTCTTTTCAGACGCGCAGAGGTCGCTGTATCTCTTTGGACCTGCGCATCGAGTTTTCCGAAAAACCGGGTACGATTCTCGGGCGGAAGGCGGGATTCGGCCGGCCTGTTGGCGGACACCACGTGGCGGGTCGGCTTTCGGCGGTCCCGGTGGTTGTGATAGGTTTCGCTCTACTGCATGTCTCCTTTAATCGACCTCGATTAAAGGACCAAGACATGCAGCGATTCAAAGTGCTACAGCGACCTTTGCGCGTCTGATTGGACGCGCGGCGCTGTAGAAGGAAGGCGGGTCTCGTGAGGACACCGGCAATCATCGCGCTGGCATTGGCAATCGCAGGGACGGGGATCGGCCCGTCGCGGGCGCGGGACAACGTCAGGGATCCCGGCATCATCGACAACCGTCACGAGCTGTTCATCGAGCGGCAGTACCGTGATTTCCTGCAGCAGCGTTATCCGAATTATGGCTCACGCTATCGCGGCATGGCCCCCGATATCAGCATCGGTCCGGGCGCCACGGTCGGCGGTCCCTTGCCCGGGCCGCGGCGCAGGATCGAGGACCTGGCCAAGGCGCATTTGCGCTGGTGCCGCGAGCGCTACATTTCCTACCGGGCCTACGACAACACATTCCAACCCTTCGAGGGCCCGCGCCGTCCCTGCAACTCGCCCTATGACTGATCCCGGCGGGGTCGAGGTCGGATCCATGCAATAGGCGGCGGATCAGCCGTTTTTCTGTAGGAGCTTCCTGGCGGCATGTGCGGCGGCCTGCGCCTCGACCTGGCTGCCGAATTGCCCCTGGGCGGGGTAGGTGACGCCGCGATAGGTGAGCACGAAGGCCCAGCGCCCGTTCAATCGCTTTTCAACCTTGATGGTGGCGTCGGGCTTGTTGTCGGCACTCAAAGCGGGCTCCTTGGATAAATCGCGCCGGACGACGATTCGGCGCGATTAACTTGCGCAACTGCCGACAAAAGGCAAGAGCGGTCGAGATGGTGCCCTTGCGGGGTGGTTATTCGACCGAACGGTCGGGTCCGAAACGCTCCATGAGGAACGACGCATGAATGGCCGGGCCCTGCAGGCGGCCGGTCTTCTCGAGCTTAACGGTCACCTGCTCTGCGGGCGGCATTCGCTGCCAGGCGGCCGTCAGAAACAAGGTGGCGCCGGCAAGGAACCCGAAGGCGATAAAGATCCAGGGGCTGGTCATGGCGAAACTCCTTTTCCCGCGAAGGCAATGCGTGAGGGCAGTTTCTGGTTCCCGGCACGCTGCCGGAGCGGGCTTTATGGTTTAGTTCTAAAAATTTGCTGCAGCCTGCAGCGCCTTTGACAATCTGTTCAAATAGGCCGCCAGCTTTTCTGCTGGCCGCCAGGAGTTCAATTATAACACCGCCGCTCGCGGGCGAACGGCAGTCGAACATCATCAATTCGTCCGATGGCGTCTTCCCTTCGCATATCTCGCGCGAGGTATTGTTCCGTCGAACTTATGCCGCGCTTTCACATCGGCAATGTGATTGAAGCAAGTGCCGCGTCATTGCGCAAGCAATTTATAATGTACAGTTGTATAGCAGTTGCCCAGGTTGCAGGCTTGGGTCGCGCGCACAATTCTGTGGCTAAACGGAAAATCGCTTGCTCCCATCTCACGTGACGCTTGCACCAAAGGCGCGGCTCGGTTATTCCATAAATCAAGGATAGGAATTGTATCCTCACTCAGGCCCAGACAATCATCCTCCCCAGGGGAAACATCGTCGCGATGGCTGGGCGATTTACTGTAAATCAAAGTGCTACAGCAAACTGCGCCTCTGGAGACGCGCGGCGCTGTAGGGTTTGACAGCAGCTTTTTCCGACATTCTCGAAATCAGAGCCTACGGCGGTCCGGCGCGTCTCACGTCAGATGCTGCGGTGCCGTATGCGGCCGGCGATGCGCCTTCGCTGAAGCAGGCGCCCTTGCGAAGGCGCGGCTCGCGAGCAAGCGGCATCGCCGGCCGTCCGCACGGGGGAACTCTCTGTGAAACAAAGGAGCATTCCGATGCCGGACGTGGAAAGCCTGGACTGTGCGGCGGGCCCGCCGGAGGAGGCGCCGGGGGCGGCCGGGATCGCCGCGAAGCGGGCGAGGGGGCGTGGCCGGCTCGGCGGCGCCTTCGCGGATGCGGTTCAGGCGGATTTCGAGGCGCATGGCGCGGCCGTGGTCGCGCGTATTCGAGAGGAGAAGCCGGAGAGTTATCTGAAGCTTGTCGCCTCCATCCTGCCGAAGGACCTCGGTGCCGCCGCAGGCGGGATGGAGGATCTTTCGGATGAACAGTTGATCGAGCGGATCCGCTTGCTGGACATGGCGGTGCGGCCATTGCTCGATGCAAAGAAAATCGGCGCTCGCGGTACGGTACGGCGGGGGCGGTCTGGCCGCTCCGCAAAGGGGCCGGCCCGAGGTGTTCCATAAACCGGGGCAGGAAGGCGGATAGCTAAGGGTCAAATGGCCCTCGACCGATAGGCATGAATTGATTCCACCAAGGCTTTCTCCTTGGCTCCCGCGGCCGTGAATCGGCCAAACGTCAGACCGACGGCAATTCCGTACCAACCAAAGAACCATGGCGCGGCGAGCAACAGCACCATAAGAGCCACGAGTCCTAAGACTGTTCCGCCAAGGGGGCCGAGGGCCTGTAGCAGCAGGATAAACGGGAGAAGAACAGGTAGTGGAGCAATGACCCACCAGAAGCACAGTACCATTGCGATCGGAAGCGCAGCCAAACAGGGCACCTGCTTCGCCAGACCGATTGCCCACAGCTCGCTGCGATGACGGTAGTACGTGATCCGCTGCCAAAGTTTACCCATCTTATCGAACCCTGCTTTTACGTGCAGCAGACGGGGTTGGTCGCCGCGCTCTCAGCGTTGTGCCGAGAACGCGGGGCCAATCAATGCGCCGGCGAAACCGCCGCCGTGGCGGGCTCTTCGCGTGAGAAGATGATGACGGCGAACAGGAGGACGCCGGCAAAGGCGATGAGCGAGGCTATGGCGACGACCGGCTCCATGGCCGCGTTTCCCGACAGCATGAGATAAAGCGACGGAACGAGAACGGCGACGCCGAAGGTATAGACGGCATATTGGATCGCTGCCAGGCGGCGTGCCGCCTTCTGCGGATTGAGCGCGTGATAGCCGCCGAAGATCGCCATCGTCACCCAGCCGAGCAGGTTGGCGTGTGCGTGGGCCCCGGTGACGGCGTGGTTTCCCGAAATCGACATATGCAGCCCGATCGAGATACCGAGCACGAGAAAGACAATGGCTGTCCTGAAATAGAGATTTGCAATACGCGGCATGTTTTTTCCTCCCACCGTTTCGCGGAAAATCTACCATGCTCCCAAGTCTTTGAGAACGTGCTGATAGAAGACCCTTTCGGCTGCGCCGGCTGTTACCGCCGGTACACGAAAAGACGGCGTTTTCGAGTGCGATCGCTCACCAGCCGGCGCCATCGATCAGCCGGTGGGGGATGTCCTCCCAGACGGAACGATCGAACATGCGCATGTTCACGCCCATGCGCGAGGACGAGCGCCCGATCGGCGACCAATGGGTCGTGCAGCCGCAAGTGCTGCAATGATGCATGGTGAGCGTCCTGTCACCCTGGACATAGCCGACGAGCCTGTTCTGCGGATCGCTGACGGTGACCTCCTCGGCGGGATAATAGCCCCAGAGCGCGCCCAGCCGGCTGCAGAGCGAGCAATTGCAGTCGCCGAGCGTTTCCGGCCGGACGGGGACGGTGATGTGGACCGCCCTGCAATGGCAATGACCTTCGATCATGATGCGGCTCCTTGCTGAGCAATCACAATCGGTCTTCCCCGCCGAAGGTGCAAGGCAAGGCGCTTGCAGTTTTGTCGGTCAGGCGCTGAGGGCGACGGGCAGCGACGCGCGTCAGGATTCCGCATCCAGCATCAATGCCGTCGCGAGGCTGCCGAGGGCGAAGGGGGCTCCGAGCGCGAAGATCCTGAGCCAGAGCGCGAGCGGCTGAAGGCCTTCCCCGTCGGCGGGATGCAAAAGGACGAGCGCGATGGCGGCGAGGCTTCCGATCAGGAAGCCGACGGCGATGTGCGTGATCATGAACCCTATCAGCTTCGGCATGGCGCCACCTCCCACCTGAATTAACGGCCCTGCGAGCGCGATGTTCCTGTCGGGCGCCGGCGGGGCTGGCTGATCCGGACTCGCTGACCGGGACTGGCTGACCGGGACTTGCCAATGAAGACGAGGACGGCGGATGGCAAAGCAAAGGGAGGCGGATGGCGGCGCGATCGCGCCGGAGCTTTCCGCCATGCTCAAGGAGCAGGCCGCGCTGATGGCGGAGCTCGACCGGCGGCGGCGGACCAACCTGCTTGCCGCCTACAGGCCCTACAACAAGCAGCACGACTTCCATGCGGCCGGCGCGGACTACCGCGAGCGGCTGTTCATGGCCGGCAACCAGCTCGGCAAGACGCTTGCCGGTGCCGCCGAAGCGGCCATGCACCTGACCGGGCGCTATCCGGACTGGTGGAAGGGCAGGCGCTTCGACAAGCCGATTGTGATGCTGGCGGGCTCGGAATCCCACGAGCTGACTCGCGACGGCGTGCAGCGGCTTCTGGTCGGACCGCCGCTCAGCGAGGAGGAGTGGGGAACCGGCTTCATTCCCAAGGCGACGATCGTCGCGACGACGCGGCGCTCCGGCGCCTCCGGCGCGCTCGACAGCGTGACCGTGCGGCACGAAACGGGCGGCACCTCGACGCTGCTCTTCAAGGCCTACGAGCAGGGGCGCGGCAAGTGGCAGGCGAACACGGTGGATTACGTCTGGTTCGACGAGGAACCGCCGGAGGACGTCTATTTCGAGGGCATCACCCGAACCAATGCGACGGGCGGCTCGATCGCCGTGACCTTCACGCCGCTTAAAGGCTTGAGCGCCGTGGTGGCGCGCTACCTCATGGAAAAATCGCCGGATCGCGAGATCATCACCATGACGATCGAGGATGCGGAGCATTATACGCCGCAGGAGCGGCAGCGGATCATCGCCAGCTATCCGGCGCATGAGCGGGAGGCGCGAACGAAAGGCGTTCCGTCGCTCGGCTCGGGCCGGATCTTCCCGGTGACGGAGGAGAGCATCCGCGTGGAGCCGTTCGACATCCCGAAACACTGGGTACAGATCGGCGGCCTGGACTTTGGCTGGGACCACCCCTTTGCCGCCGCGGGTTGCGCCTGGGACCGGGACGCGGACGTCTTCTACGTGACCAGGATCTATCGCGAGCGGGAGGCGACGCCGATCATCCATGCGGCCGCCTTGCGGCCCTGGGGCGGCTGGCTTGCCTTCGCCTGGCCGCATGACGGCCTGCAGCACGACAAGGGCAGCGGCAACCAGCTTGCGGCGCAATACCGCGCGCAGGGGCTGATGCTTCTGCCCGAGCGCGCGA
Source organism: Sinorhizobium sojae CCBAU 05684 (assembly GCF_002288525.1). NCBI lineage: Bacteria > Pseudomonadati > Pseudomonadota > Alphaproteobacteria > Hyphomicrobiales > Rhizobiaceae > Sinorhizobium > Sinorhizobium sojae. The sequence continues at coordinate 1,986,794 of NZ_CP023067.1, read as the reverse complement.
CCTTCGACGACGGCACCAACGGCGTGGAGGCGGGGCTCTCCGACATGCTGACCCGGATGCAGACCGGACGCTGGAAGGTGTTTTCCACCTGTACGGAATGGTTCGAGGAATTCCGCCTCTATCACCGCAAGGACGGCCGGATCGTCAAGGAACGGGACGACCTGATCTCTGCCTCGCGCTACGCGCTGATGATGAAGCGCTATGCGCGGGCGAATAACGGCAACGCAAACTGGAATTTCACTGCCCGAAAGGTTCTCTGATGGCCGCAATGACCGATGAACGCCTGTGCGCCCTTGTCAGCCAGCTGGTGAAGGACTGCGAAGGCTATCGCGACGAGCTCGCGACCGACCGCATCAAGGCGATGGAATATTATGACGGCACGATGCGGGATGTGCCGGCGGACGCCAACCGCTCGAAGGTGGTTTCGCGCGACGTGCGCGCGGCGATCAAGAAGGTGCTGCCTTCGCTGATCCGCACCATTCTCGGCAACGACAAGGTGGTGGAATACCAGCCCGTCGGCGAGGGGGACGAGGCGGCGGCGGAGCAGGCGACCGACTACATCAATTATGTCGTGTTTCCGGAGAGCAACGGCTACGACGCCGTGCAGGATGCGGCGCATGACGCGCTGAAGCTCCGCAACGGCGTGATCCGCTGGTGGTACGAGAAGAAGCAGACGGTTTCCGTTTCGACCCATACGGGCCTCGACGAGGCGGCGCTGGTGCAGCTCGTCGGCGACGACGATGTCGAGGTGCTGGAACAATCGCAGACGATCGAAAGGATCGGGACGCCGGAGTCACATGCTTTCGAGCGGGCGGGCGGAATACCGCTTCACACTTTTCCTCATGCCGCTCCGGTGGAGCAGCCGAGCTACAGCGTGAAGATCCGCCGCCGCGCCGAGCGCGGCACGCCGCGGCTGGCGGCGGTGCCGCTCGAAGAATTTCTCATCCATCCGGATGCAATCTCGATCGAGGACAGCCCGATCACCGGCATTGCGATGCGCATGCGCCGCTCCGACCTGATCGCCATGGGCTACGACCGCGACGTGATCGAGCGGCTGCCGGCCTCGACCGGGGACCGCGGCCGCGACGACGAGGACTTCGCCCGCCGGCGCGACGCCTTCGCGGCGCGGGACGAGATGCCGAAGGCGCTGGAGGAGGTGGACTATTACGAGCTCTATGTGACGATCGACGCCGACGACGACGGGATCGCGGAGCTGCGCCGGCTGGTCTTTGCCGGTGGCACAAGCGAGGAGAACCTGCTTTCGAACGAGGAATGGGACGAGGTGCCCTTTGCCGACCTCATCATCGAGCGGCGGCCGCACCAGCGCGAGGGCGGCTCGGTGACCGACGACCTGGCGGAAATCCAGCGGGTGAAAACCGTGCTGATGCGCCAGACGCTGGACAATCTCTACTGGCAGAACAACCAGCAGCCGATCGTGCAGGAAGGGGCGATCGCCAATCCGGAAGCCGTGCTCAACCCAAAATTCGGCCAGCCGATCCGGGTGAGCCAGGGGATCGATGCGCGGGCGGCGGTGGGCTATACGATGGTGCCCTTCGTCGCCAAGGAATCCTTTGCGATGCTCTCCTATCTCGACCAGGAGGCGACGGACCGCACGGGAATTTCCGACGCCTCGAGCGGGCTTGCACCGGACGCGCTTATGAACATGACGGCGCGGGCAACGGCGCTGATCGAGCAGGCGGGGATCGGCCAGACGGAGCTGATGGTGCGCACCTTTGCGCATGGCTTGAGGCGCGTGTTCAAGGGCCTCTTGCGCCTCGTGATCAAGCACCAGGACCGGCCGCGCGCCGTGCGGCTGCGCGGGCAATGGGTGAGCTTCGATCCGCGCCACTGGAACGCGGAGATGGACGCGACGGTGAACACCGGCCTTGGCGCCGGCACGCGCGAGCGCGACATGATGATGATCCAGATGATCCAGCAATTGCAGGAGAAGCTCCTGGCGACGCTGGGGCCGGACAACCCCTATGTCTCGCCAGACAACCTCTATAACGGCATTGCCAAATCGGTGGAGGCGGCGGGGCTGAAATCACCCGAGCTCTACTTCACCAAGCCGACGCCGGAGGAGATCCACCGGCGCATGCAGGCCGCGGCCGAGCAGCCGAACCCGGAGATGCAGAAGCTTCAGATGCGGTCGCAGGCGGAGGCCGAAAAGGCGCGGCTTTTGGCGGAAAACGAGCGGCGGAAACTGGAGATAGACCGCGAACTGAAGCTTGCCGAAATCCAGCAGAAGGGCGCGCTGAAGCGCTACCAGATCGACGCGGAGCTGGACCTGAAGCGAGAGCAGAATGCTGCGGAAATGATGGGCGGCGAGCCGCTGACGGCGGCGCAGGTAGGAGGGGTGCCGGGGTGAACTTCGATACCTCGTTCCACGGCGCTCCCGCGCCGATAGGCACACTTAAATGCAGGCGTATGAGTCCGAGCAGCAGGGGTCTTTCCTTGCTGTGGTGCAACCCAGTAATACTAGAAACTCTTGAATGCTCGCCCGAGGCGACATATGCCGATGAACATGAAAAACTTTGTCCGTGTCTCACTTATTATTGTACTTCAGTTGCTTGCATCGTCTTGCAGCGAAACGGTTGCACCCGCGGAGACCGCGCTCGTCTCCGCCAAATCCGGTACGACCACTTCGCAAATGAGTTCTTCGGAAGGGCCCAGGCAGTGCACGACGCCCAAGGTGGTGTGCTCGTATGGCACCGGTCCCGCGGGGGTGCCCTGTTCGTGCTGGTCGAATGAGGGTGGTGCGCCCCACCTTGGCGTGACGACGAAGTGACTCCTCGAACAGCCTCATGGAAGGCATGGCGCGGAGGCGATCGACCTGTTGCGGAACGGTGGCGCGTAGCTCGTAGCAACCGGGGGCGATTAGGCTTTCTATGCGTCTTGGAAGGGCGAGCTTTGTCGCTCCTCTCATCATTCGGATACGCGGCGGTGGTGTCATACTCTGACATGCTCCCATTCTTCCACACCACCTGATATGGTTTTTTTTGTTCGTAAGTTATTTCGAGGGGTGCATGCAAACGAAAGGTATCTCGACCCATCTTTACCCATTTGCGATCGCGATCACGCTTATCATCGCGATCGGGACCATAATTTATGTCATCAATCATGAGCCAATGTTGGCATTGCCGGATCCAAAAGGGACAAAAGTACCAGAATCAGACATCGCAACTCGTGTTGCCGCGGCTGATATAGTAAAAGAAACGGTCGGTTATATCGCAAGCTTGACCGTTGCCTTGGCCGCTGTTGCGGCATTCCTGGTGAAAGATGGGTTCGGCGCGGGTGCTTTCCAAAAATCATGCAACATCGTGCTGACAGCATCGGTCGCTTATTACCTCATCAAGAGTTTGCTGTTTGCGTATGACGCATATGGCATGATTGCGATCCAATTATCAGAAGGCTATTTTTACATCTCGCGTGTTCAGCAGGTGATCTCTTCGCAAGCACAAACGCTCCTGATCGCACTTGTCCTAACCACGGTTTTAATCAATGCTAGGATAAGTTGAATAACTGGGGGGCTCGCTATGCACAGATCACTTGTAACCAAGGTGTTAGCCGTGTTGCGCGCAAGCTGGTGCGTCCCCATCGTCATGATTCCGGCGCAACTTGGCGCGCAGGAAAACACAACTCCGGTGTCAATCAGTATACCGGACAAAATCGACTCCGAACTGACCCCCTTCATTTACGTAGATGGTGTTTTGACGGGTGCAATTGATGGTACCGTCCGAGTTCCCGTAGCTGCCGAGTCAACAATTGAGATCGGCCTTCCACAGGCAAGACAGCCGCTCTACAGCCTCGCGTTAGGACCCAAGCAGTTTGACAGAGGGACGGCGAACGTAGTGATGACGTTTTATTCATATGGGACCGGAAATGCCGACGCTGTATGGGCGGGTGTCAATCTGGAGCCGAACAAGGTTCAGGACATCCAGTTAGAGCCCATGAACACTGGAGGATTTGAGATAAAGCTGCCGCGAAGCGCTTATGACAGCTACCGAGAGATCATTAGGAAGCTTGGCGTTGATCAGTCGAACAAGAATTGGTTGGAGGCGATACCGAAAGCCAATGATGAAAGCAGAAGAGACGGCATCAGCCATCTAACCGCGGCAGTGAATCAGACCGAGTCGTGGTCAGGAGCGTACACACCGTCGGTAAGAACCTCGTGGCCGTCCCCAGCATACTCCGAGAGGGACTGGAAAATCACGTCCGAGCCCGCCGGAGCAAGGATTCGGACGCAAGTCGGCGACAAGGGGCTCACCAATCGTACAGTTCCGCTTCCTGACCTCTCCGAAACCTTTGTTGTGCTGCAACTGGCCGGCTACGTTGACTGCCCGCACGACGGTGAACAGTGCACGAAGATCGACAGAGGTACTTTCACCGAGCTGCAGTGCACATTGCAAAGAAAATGATACAGTCCGCTACCCTACAGACCTTGTGACCTTCAAAAGGTATGAAGCGGATGGCTGGCGGACGATTCTTCATGTTCTCGAAGGACGCAGGAGGGTGGGGAGCGGAAACGCAGCCTCAAAAGCGCGGGATAGCGGCTTTGCGCCATGAGCGGACATCAGGGTCTCTCTAGGTTTCTTGCGGCACGGTTGGCTACATACATGCACAGCCGCCTAGTTTCCTCCACCGTTTACTCGTAATTGTCCCACTGGCCGTGGCCGAGGTACCGGACATTGAGTTCCATATCGCCTTGAAACTCAGAGTCGTACTCCTCGCTCTCAAAGTACGCTTGTGCCAGGCGCCACCCGTCAAAAGCACTGACTTCAAAGTGGTCTTGATCGGTGATGTAAAACTCAACTCCGTGATTGCTGAGATGCTGATACAGATCATTGGGGTCGTCTGCAGTGCCAAACTTCGAGAATGACGGAGAGGCGTCCCATCCGCGACGCCCCACTTCGTAAATCGGTAGCCAAGCCGACGATCCAAAATCGTTACTTCGGTATCTACTCCGCATTTCGCTCAAGTTAAACGAGAAGAGACCTGCACTCCGGCCGTGGTATAGCACCAAATCAACCAGTTCATTGGACATGCCGATGCATAAATTGCAAAGCGCTCCAGCGAGGCGCATATCCAAAAATATCGCTGCATATAGAAACCATAAGAGGCTACCAACATCGTTGCGCCGAACGCATGTCTCTATGCCCCATCCAATAATGCGCCGTACTTCAGCATTCAGGCCTTCGGCCCTGTAAATGCCTAGCAAGAGGGGTAAAATCCATCTTGCTTGGTGCGGTACAGCGAAAACCAGCCTCTGGAGATATTCGCGAACTAGGCCGCGCTCTTTGTTTCGAGCCAGATTTCGGGCGAAGCGTTTGATTGCGTAACCCAAGACGTTGGTATTTGGATGTAGTGGGACCTGTGCATAGAGTATCTCAAAGAAATGTTCTACGAAGTTGCGGTCCCGTTGTTGGTCGAGGCAATCGAAATGTCTTTGGAAATTGGATGGGGCGAACGATAGACCGTGGTCTACTGATGTCTTGAAGTCATTCAGACGAAGCTCATAGCGACTTATCGTCCTAACAAAGCGGCTCTGCGCATTTTCAGATTCCCCAAGCGCCATACACCCAATCTGGTAGTCATCAATGTTGTGGTAGATCTGCGGAGACGCTAAGCCCGAGCCAACAGAGGTGAGTTCCGCGTCGATACGCGACAATATCAGTTCTGAAATAATCCGCGAAGTGTCCGGTCCGATCGGTATGCCGACAGTCTGCTGCTGATTGCAATTGCGAACCAGTTTGTCCAGCGTGTCGCTCCAGTGTCCTTGCAGTGTTCTATTTCGGTGTCTCTTCTTGGCTTCCTGCTTTCCGAGTACGGACCAAGGTACCGAGTGTGTGTAGATTGAGCCATAAAACCTGTTGATATCGAGGCCGAGAATAACCGGGTAGACACTTGCCAAATGCCGTTGGCTCTTTCGTTTGCTTGCCAGTGAGGCAGTCTCAATTGCTCGCCCTTCTGCGCCTAGGGGCGGAAACGTTGGGCGGGTGCCTGAACACCTGCTGAGATCAAATACGCCGGAAATATCGCTCCAATGTTCCGCAATGAAGCGGCTAAGTAACAAATAACTGGCTGGGTTAATTACACCGAATGTTCGCAACGGGCCGCGAAATGTGGCGCCATCAAAGAATGTTGTGCTGCCAAAATAGTTGTTTGGCGGTCTCAGGCTATCTTTAACATTGGAGAAATTTCGCGTCTTAAACGGCGGAGGGAGTTCGACAGGATAGAAACCTTTATCTAACAATCGGATTAATCGGGTCCGTGATGAAGCCATAATATTACTTCGGTCGAAAACGTGATTTTGGGATAGTTGTAGTCATTGTCATTATGCGTACTCCGGAGATCACGTCTGCTCAGCAGGTGTATTTTCAGATGGGATCACTCCAAGGTTGGTGAACTCCATCATTAAAAAATTAAGTGGAGTTTAATGCGGCCCAGTAAACTCGAAGCCGGACATTTGATTGCAGCAAAATGGAACCTCCACTTCGCCTTCGTCTCCATTCGAATTTTTTGCCAGCAATGGCAGCTTTGGCTGGCACCGGAAATTCCAGTCGGTCTCTACGGGCGGCAGCAGTGGGTCGGAACGGGCAGTTCGCACCGAGCACCAACCCTCAGATTTTCACCACTGGTTTATTGGAATTGCTTGTCAGGAAACGGAACAGTGCATCCTCGATCCGCTGGTGATCTGAATGATGCTGCCGCTGGCATTGGAATTCGCATGTTCCATCGACGCCAGTGCGGGACGCTGCGCGCCTCCTGATGCACGCGGCGCAGTACATCAGTCAGCTACCGCACGCTGGCCTCAGGTGTCGAGGCCAGTGGTTTGCAACTGGTTCGGCGAGTCTGCGATGATTGCAACGTCAGCGTCTTCCGCGCTGCCTTTCTGTCCACCACCGCAAACGGTTAGGAAAGATACCATGCCTTCGAACGAAAAAGCTGCAGCGGCGCGGGCACTTCTCGACAATCCGCTGTTTGAGCGGCTGATGGACGAATTGGAGGGAGCGGCGATCAACGGGTGCCTCAACGCTAAGCTCACCGACCACGAGACCCGTGCGGCCTTTGCAGCCGAGGCGCGGGCTATTCGGAATTTCCGTGCCAAGCTTAAGTTCATGGCGGAGCAAGCCAAGACGGAGGGAACAGGCGCCCCTGCGTAATGCGGGTGCCTCGGAGGCCAGGAGCGGCTTCTGCCGTCTTCAAGCTGCGTGCTTTGAAATTGAGTCATGAAGCCGCGGCAACCCATTAAATCGCGTAGTTCTTCGATGCGCAAATGAGGCGCGTAATCGCGCCGCTTAGCAACTCACAAAAGGTCTTTCCATGATGAACGATAGTGCCAACCTGCCTTTCGGCGGGAGCAAAACCGTTGAGGGCTCGACGGAACCCGCAACCTACGACGACCTGGATTTCTGGGAGCCGCACGAGGCCAACCAGCAAGACGAGGACGAAGAGAAGCGGGCCGGCAAGGAGACCGGACACTACACCGAGGAGCCAGGCGAGCTCAACGGCGAAGGCTACGAGCCGACCCATCCTGGCGAGGAGGAGGTAGCCAACGAAGCCGAGGACATGATCGTGACGCTCAAGGGCGGTGAGCGGGTTCCGCTTGGGGAGCTGAAGCTCGGCTACATGCGCGATCAAGACTACCGCCATAAGACCCAGGATCTGGCCAACCAGGGGCGGGCGCTCGAAAGCATGAGCAGCCGTGTGGCGGCGACCGCCAATGCCGTTGCGGAAATGGTCGCTGGGCAGATTCCAGACGAGCCGTCGGAGGAGCTGCGGCTACGCAACCCGCAGGCCTATCAGCGGCAATGGGCGCTGCATCAGGCGGGGCTGCAGCAAGTCGCGCGGGTGATGGCGCTCGCCAATGAACCGGCGGGCGTCGTAGCGGACCTTCAAGCTGCGGTGGCCGAGGAGAGGCTGGCGTCGGAGAACGCCAAACTTCTCGAAGCTTTCCCGCAGACGGGACAGGAGGAGGGGCGGCTGGCCTTCTTCGCAGACGCTTTCGAGACGGCGCGAGAACTCGGCTTCTCCGAACAGGAAATGCGCGAGGTGATCGACCACCGCCTCTTTAAGCTCGCACATTATGCCCGGCTTGGGCTCAATGCCGAGCGGGCGCGTGCAAAGGCCTTGCAAAAAATCACTGCAGCCCCGGCCCCGGTACCCCGCCTGAAGGCGAAGAGCCAGGCGCAGCGGCACAGCCGAGAAAGCCGCGAGGCAATGCAGCGGCTGACGCGAAGCGGATCAATCCGAGACGCTATGGCGGTCGATTTCGAATAGCGCGCTAAGAGGGCGGTCGATCGCCTCTTCACCCCAGACGCGTTGACATCAGAGGCTTTCGAAGGGCCTGGCGGGGCGTGGGCAGCCCCATTCATTATCATAGAAGGACGAACACATGGCAGTTCTCACGAATACATTTCAGACAACGCAAGCTGTCGGCAATCGCGAGGAGCTTTCGGACGTAGTGTCGCGCATCACGCCGGAGGACACCCCGATCTATTCGCTGATCGAGAAGGGCAAGTGCGCAACGGTACACCCGGAGTGGGAGACGGACGAACTCGCCGCACCGGGCGCCAATGTCCGAGAGGAGGGCGAGGAATATGCCTTTGGCGCGATAACCCCGCCAAAGCGGCTTGGCAACTATACGCAGATCATGCGCAAGGACTGGATCATCTCGGCGACGCAGGAAGTCGTTTCCGAGGCCGGCAACGTGCAGAAGCGGAAGTATCAGAAGTTGAAAAAGGGCGTCGAGATCCGCAAGGACGTCGAATATGCAATCGTCGATACTAACGCGTCCGTGGCCGGCGCAACGCGCGAGTTCGGCTCGTTGCCGACTTGGATCGAAACCAATGTCTCGCGCGCTCCCGGCGGCATCAACGGCGGCTTCGATCCGGGCACCGGCCTGACGGTGGAACCGACCGACGGGCCCCAACGGGCATTCACAAAGACCATCCTGGACGATGTGATGCAGCAGGGTTACCAAAACGGCGCGAATTTCCGGCATGTCTCGGTTTCGCCCTATGTCAAATCCGTCTTCGTCACCTTCATGTCCGACGGCAATGTCGCGCCCTTCCGATACGCGGTCTCACAGGGCGGAGAACGAAACACGATCGTCGCGACGGCGGACTATTATGAAGGGCCGTTCGGCACGGTGATGATCCACCCGAACCGGGTGCAAGCGGTCAGCGCCGGGCTCGCCCGCAATGCCTTCTTCATAGACACAGACATGCTGTCCTTCCTTTGGCTGCGCAATATTCAGGAAGACCGCGATATCGCTAAAACGGGAGACGCGGATAAAGGAGTCATCATCGGTGAAGGTACGCTGAAGGTGCACAATGAGAAGGGGCTTGGCATTGCGGCGGACCTCTTCGGGCTTAGCGCCGCCAGCTAGTAACTCGTGCCGATCCGTCGACTTTTCATGCGGGCGCCTGCAGGCGCCCTTTTGTTTTTGGGCCAAGACACGATGACAGAAGAGAAGATGAAGACCGTACCGCTTAAGCTGCTCTACGACAGCTGGACAACTGGAGGGGAACGCATCCCCGCCGGCACGGTACTCGATCTGCCGCTCCGTACGGCTAAACAGTTGATTGCCAAACGCAAGGCCGAGCGCGCCGATCCGCTGCCGGGGGAGTGACCATGGTAATACGCGACGGCGACTGGAAGCTCTTCGACTATGATTTTCTAACCGGCCGCTCTGTCTGGGTAATGGAGGACGGAAACAAAACCCATTGGCGGACGGACTATCCAGTCGAAAACCTCGTCCGCCAGAATGCCTTTGCCCGCAATGCCACCGCCGGCAACGGCTTCGGCGAATGGACGAAGGTTGCCTCTATTCCGCTCAATCTCGCGCATTCGGAAAACCTGGTCCGTGCCCATTCCGAAGGGGACGACCGCTATGTGAAGCGGTGGCTCAATGACGGCGACAACCGCGCGTGGCGAACATTCGAGGGACGGCTATGACGATATCGGACTATGCATCCCTGCTGGTCGATGCCGGCGCCTATGCCGGCCGCGAAGACATTGCCCATCTCTTCCCGCGCTTCGTTTCACTGGCGGAACAAAAGCTCAATCGCACATTGCGCGTGGCCGACATGGAGAAGGCGGCGACGCTGGCGCTGACGGAAGGCGAGGGCACCTTGCCCACGGACTTCCTGGAGGCGCGGCAGGTGCTTGCGCCGGGCAAGCGTGTGCTGCGGGCGAGACCGCTGGCTGAACTGACGGTGCTTGCAACATCGGGTGGCGCGCCGGTCGGGTATGCGATTGTCGGCGACCGAATCCGGGTGCGGCCGAGGGGGGCTGCTGAAATGGAGATCACCTATTACGCCAGGATACCGGCTTTGACGGCGGCCGATCCGAGCAATTGGCTGATCGACAAGGCGCCCGACGTCTATCTCTACGGGCTGGTCGAGGAGATCGCCATCTGGGAACGGGACGCCGCGAAGGCGGGCGCGGCGGAGACGCTGAAGCGACAAGCGATAGCGGGATTAGGGCTTGCCGACGAGCGCCTGCGCTGGGGCAATGCAGAAATCGTCATCGGAGGGCTGACGCCATGACGCTTCTGACCGTGATCAACGGGGTGTGCGATATCGTTTCGCTCGACCGTTTCGACAGCGTCTATGGGACGAACGATCCCAACGCGCAGACGATGGTGGCACTGGCGCAGGAGGCGGGCGGCGAGATTGCGCGGCGGGCCGACTGGAGGCACCTGTTCAAGAGCCTTGCCGTCTCCGGTTCGCCGGAGCTGCTGCCGTCCGACTATCAGCGGCTTGCGCCGGGGGGCGCGGTCCGCGGCGCAGATGGGGGATGCGTTCGGCTCGTGACCAATGACGCGCAATGGGCAGTGGTGGCGGCCGTCGGCTCTCAGGCGCCCTATTGCCATCTTCGCGGCAAGGAGATGCTCTTTTCCCCGGCCGCTTCGGCCTCCGGTGCGACGATCGACTATCTCTCCAGGAACTGGGTGCTCGGCGATCCCTATGAAGAGCGCGATGTCTTCCGCGCCGACGACGACACGACGATCTTTCCGGAGCGGCTGCTTGCCAAAGGGCTGATCTGGCGCTGGAAGCGGCAGAAGGGCCTTCCCTTCGAGGACAATCTTGCGGAATTCGAAGCGGATCTCCTGCAGGAGATCAATGCGGACAGGGGGGCATCATGACCAGGGTTCTTCCTGGCCGGCTGCCGCTCACCAATCGCGGCCAGGCGAGCATCGGCCGCTCCCAGACCTCGCAAGCGGTGACGTTTCCGGCGCCGAAAGGCGGGCTGGTGACGACCGCCGACATGGCCTCGCAAGCGCCGGGATCGGCGAGCGTGCTCAGAAATTTCCTGCCGACTCTGACCGGCTGCGCGATCCGCGGCGGCTCGCGAAGGGCGGGGCTGGCGGCGGATGGCGGCGCCATCCGGAGCGCCTTCAAATACAAATATGGCAGCAATGAAAAGCTGTTCATGGCGACGGCGAGCGCGATCTACAACATGACGGCGCCGGCAGCACCGCCGGCGCCGACCGCAGCGGAGGTCAGCGGGCTCAATGGCGGCGACTGGTGCGCCTTTCAGCACACGACGGCCGGCGGTTCCTTTCTCGTCTGCCTCAACGGCGCGGACGCACGCCGGGTCTATGATGGATCGACCTGGGCGACGACGCCGGCCATCACCTTCTCCGATACGACGACCATGGCTCAGCTCAACTATGGCTGGCTCTTCAAAAACCGCGAGTTCTTCCTGAAGAATGCGACGCTCGATGCCTATTACCTGCCGGTCAATGCGATCGCGGGCGCGGCTTCGGTGTTTCCGCTCGGCGGCGTGATGAAGAAGGGCGGATCGTTGCTGACCGGCTTTTCCTGGTCGCTCGAAAGCGGCGACGGGCTTTCCGATCTCTGCGTCTTCGTTTCGACGGAGGGGGAAATCGCCGTCTATTCCGGCTCCGACCCTTCGAGCGCCAGCGACTTCGCGCTGAAGGGCGTTTACCAGATCGGCAAGCCGCTCGGGAAGAATGCCTGGATCCGGATCGGCGGCGACGTGCTGATCGCCACCACGGACGGCCTGACGCCGATGTCGCAGGTGTTCGAGCGCGAGTTCTTTCAGCGAGAACGGCAGGCGCTGGCGCAGGTCTCGGTCTCGCGGCCGATCGAGGACGACTGGCGGCAGGCGGCGAATGCGACCGGCTCGGGCTGGACCCTGAAGCCCTGGGTCGAGCAGAACCTCGTCTTCGTCGCCTTTCCGGACAACAGCGTCGTCAGCGACAAGACCTTCGTGCTGAATGTCCTGAACGGGCGCTGGTCGACGATCAGCAACTGGCGGGCAAACTGCTTCGAGACGCTGCAGGGTGGCCTCTTCTTCGGATCGCTTGGCGGCTATTGCTGGCAGGGAGATACCGGCGGAACCGACGACGGGCTGACCTTTACCGCCACATATCTCTCGCAGTTCACGCCGGCGGGACAATTCGGCCAGCGGGCGGCGGCCTCGCTGGCGCATATGTATTTCCGCGCGAAATCCAGGCCGAAGGTGCAGCTCTTCGCGCGGGCCGACTTCGACAGGACCGCGCCGCCCTTCGACCGGGTCACCGAGGGCGATACGGCGTCGCCGGAATGGGATGTCGGACTTTGGGACGTGGCCCGCTGGGACGGCGTGTCGGAGATGTTGCGCTACGATTTCCGCCAGAACGTGCGGGCGGCGGGCGATATGCTTGCCGTCGGCTGCGTCATCACCTCCGGCGGCGCGGTGAAGCTCGACCTGGAGGTGGATCTCGCCACGCTGCAGGTTTCGACCGGGGAGGGGAGCGCTTAACGCGCATTTCTCCCTTCGCCTGCATTCGTCTCGCCAAAACGTGGCGCAAGGCAAGGGAGTGTGAGAAGTGCGGGTCAACATCCTCTGGGGCGGGACGGGCAACCGCGCGACAAACGAGGCGATCGGCTCCTTCGTCGCCAGCCGGATCGGCGGCTGCGAAAGGGGCTTTGCCGACTTCACGACGCTCGGCGTCCTGGAGCAAGGCCGGCTCATTGGGGGCGTCGTCTACCACAATTACGTGCCAGAGGCGGGGGTGATCGAGCTTTCCGCGGCCTCTACCAGCAGGCGCTGGCTGACGCGGCCGGTGCTCAAAGCCATGTTCGGCTATCCCTTCGACGAGATCGGCTGCCAACTGGCGGTGCTGCGCGTCTCGGAGGAGAACGGCGGCATGGCCGATATCGCCCGGCGCTTCGGGTTCACAAGCCATCGCATCCCCCGCCTGCGCGGACGAGGGGAGGCGGAAATCATCTTCACGCTGACGGACGATGACTGGCGGGCGCATGCCGTCAATCGTGCCGTCTCGATCAAATAGGTGTCCATATGGGAAAATCGAAAGCCCCCACTCCTCCCGATCCGAAGGCGACGGCGGCGGCGCAGACCTCGACCAATATCGGGACGGCCGTTGCCAACGGCTATATCGGCAATGTCAACCAGGTCACGCCGGACGGCAGCCTCACCTACAAGGTGACGGGCACGAACAAGTGGACCGACCCGATGAGCGGCAAGGCCTATGACCTGCCGACCTGGACGGCGGTCCAGGAACTCTCGCCCGATCAGGCGGCGATCAAGAAGCAGAATGATGGCGCGAACCTCAATCTCGCGACGCTTGCAAACCAGCAGTCCTCCCGCCTGACGGACCTGCTCGGCAAGCCGGTGGACCTTTCCGGCGCACCGGCGGCGGGCGACCCTTCGAAGCTCACGCTGCCGCAGTACCAGCAATTTTCCGGCGGGCCGAAGCTTGCGACCGCTGTCGGCAATGGCGGCAGCGTAACGCGCAGCTACGACACGGATTTCGACACGAGCCGATACGAGGAGGCGCTGATGGCCCGCCTCAACCCGCAGCTCGAACGCGACCGGGCGGCGCTCGAGACGCGGCTTGCGAACCAGGGGCTGCAGCCGGGATCGGAAGCCTATGATCGCGCGGTCGACGAGGCGAACCGGACGACGAACGACGCGCGCATTGCGGCCGTGCTGAATGCCGGGCAGGAGCAGTCGCGGCTTGCCGGGCTTGCGCGAGACAAGGCGGGCTTCGAAAATGCGGCCCAGGCGCAGGCCTATGGCCAGGCGCTGCAGAATGCCGATTTCAGCAACAATGCGCTGCAGCAGATGCACCAGAACGGCCAATCGGCGACTGCGGCCAACAATGCGCTCGACGACCAGAGCTTCAATGCGCAGCAGGCGCTGCTCAGCGCCCGAAATGCGGCGCGCTCGAACTACCTGAACGAGCAATATGCGATGCGCAACCAGCCGATCAACGAGATCTCGGCGCTGCTTTCCGGCGCGCAGGTGACGAACCCGAATTTCGTGCCGACGCAGGGGCAATCGATCCAGCCGGTGGATTATGCGGGGCTGGTGCAGCAGAACTACCAGAACCAGGTGGCGGCCTATAATGCGCGGCAGCAGGCGGGCGCGGGCTTGTTTCAGTCTCTGCTCGGCCTCCTGCCGAAGTCCGACCGCCGCGCCAAGAAGAATATCGAGAAGGTCGGCCGGCTCAAGGGGCACAATCTCTATGAATACCGCTACAGGGGCGAGCCCGCCGGCGGGCCGAAGCATATCGGGGTGATGGCGCAGGAGGTGGAGAAAGCCCGCCCCGATGCGGTCGTCCGCGGGCCTGACGGCATGCGGCGGGTGGATTATGGGCGGCTTTTTGCGGCGGGCAAGATGCCAAAGTAGGGCCGGCAATTCCTGACGCTCCCGAGAGATGCTCCCGATTAACGTTTGATGGAGGCACCATTGCCAAGAACAGGCGGAATCTATTCACCCCCGGCCGGCACCAAGGGCGTGCCGAACACGACAATTCAGAGTGTGCCCTATAACGCGCTGATCGACGACCTGACGGCCGATGCCAATGCCGCGCGACCGATCACCGCGGGCGGAACCGGCGCCACATCGGCGAGCGCCGCTCGAACGGCGCTCGGCGCGCAGACGGCCCATGCCGCGCTGAGTTCGATTTCCGCCCTCGCCACCTCGGCCGACAGAATGATCTACACGACGGCGGCGGATGCCTATGCGACAACGGCGCTGACGCCTTTCGCGCGGACGCTGCTCGACGACGCAAACGCCGCGGCCGCGCTGACGACGCTCGGGATCTCGGCCTTCATGCAGACGGTTCTGAACGATGCGGATGCGGCGGCGGCGCGTGCCACGCTCGGTGCCAACGATGCGTCCAACCTGACGACGGGCACGGTCCCGGACGCTCGGATTTCCGGTGCCTATTCCAGCATTACCACGCTTTCCACGTCAGGGAAGATCACGACCACCGGAAACGAGGTCGAAATATCCGGCGGGAACCCCAGGGTCAAATTCAACGACACGACAACCGGGGCCTATGACTTCTGGGCCTATGTCGACTCCCACAATTTCCATATCCTCGTTGACAGGATAGGTGACGGAGCCTGGAATACCCCGCACCCGCTTCAACTCGAGGGCGATACGAACACAGGCTATCTGTTCGGAAGCCAGATTCTCACGGCTGGAAACTACGACGCCCTGGGTGTGGCGCCGGAAGCGCGAACGATCACCGCCGGCAACGGCCTGACGGGCGGCGGTGACCTCGCCGCCAACCGGACGCTGACGCTGGGGACGCCGGGCAGCATCACCAATGCGACGACAAACTCGGTTACTTCGACGAGCCATACGCATGCGTTGGGGTTTACGGCTGCGGAGGTCTACGCCGGCGCAGGGGCGAACGACACGAGCTTTCCGTTGGGGCATGCTATCTTGTGTTATACTAATAATACGGCCCGGAACGCTTCTGTTACGCCAAGTCTGCGTTTAAATCTCAATTACCAGTATCTCTATTCCGGCCATACGGACGCGGGCAACCTATTGTCGGGAACGTGGCGGGCTCGCGGGGTGAACGGCGACGGTTGGGCCCTCTTGCAGAGGGTTGCGTGAATGGCGATGACATCATCCGGCACGACTCTCAATTCTGTTGCTTCAATCAAGGCCACGAGCGAGCGCGGCGTCTTCATCCTTCGTTGCAACATCACAGACGCGGAGGGAAACACCTATGACGCGGATTATTGCAGTCGCCCGGATGACATGTTCGGCTTGAACCCAATGGTCCGGAAGTGGCTCGCCGACAACCCTTCGTTCCCGATCCGGCCCTACATCCCGCCGACGGCAGCGGAAGTTCGCGCATCCTTGCCGCGGTTGACCGCGCGCAAGCTCCGAGTAGGTTTGCTCCGCGCCGGCATTTCACCGCGTCAAGTTACGGCCGCGATTGATGCCATGCCGGCGAGCGTCGACCGGGAGAAGGCGCAGATTGAGTGGGAATACGCGACGACCTTCGCACGAGCCGACCGTATCGTCGCGACGATCAGTACAGCGCTCGGCTTGAGCGATGCGCAAATTGACGCGATGTGGACCGACGCGCTCAACGTTTAACGTTCCGTGTTTGCCCGAATCGCTCACAGTGTGGCGGTGAGAGAAGCGGGTTAGGGCGGCGATCCCAATTGAGTGATGCCACGGTAACGATCTTTCTCGACTTCGCCCGTAGAAGGGAGGGCAGGTGGAGAGCCATGCAAAAGGCGACCGCATGGTCGTCAAAGAAAGGTATCTCACTACAAGACTGCGGTGAGCACGTCGCGGACGCTTTCATCCCCTACCAGGGTCTGGCGACCACTCTCTCATTGGAGTCAGGCGTCTGTCATCTAGGTCAAATGTGATAGACGGAATAAAGCCGAGATCGACTAGCTGCATGGGATCGGTGAACTTTATTGAACCTTCGTGCATGAAAGCGATCGAGCCCAATTCGTCAATCTCCTTCTTCATAGCGCGGTAATGCTGCGACGAATTGTAATGTTGCTGATCAGAGACTGCTTCAGTTATCTTGTCTCGATAGTTGGTAAAGAATTTGAAATGTAACAGCGCACCCCATAGGGGGGAGAAGTTGCGCTGGTATGGCAGCGGCTGGTGAATGCTGCTTCCAAAGAAACACGCTCTATCCCAATAAATTACCGGATACTTGATGAGTTCGTTGTTTTCACCAAAAAGGCGCTTTCTCGGGCCGCCTTTGATGCTTATTCCGCGTTTTCCAAAATTCACCTCGTAGCCTTGGCCATCGAAATTGTTGACACTTTTCCAAGGCATCTCGTCTGGTATCTGATTGTTTGCGCCGGATGGATAGAAGTCCAGCATAGGTGCCGGGAGCCGCCAAATATTGCGCTCTTCGAGCACACTAATGAGGTCTGGGAGTGTTTCTCGGGGACATTGATCGTAGACTAGGAACTCGTCTGAGTCCACGTTCACGTACCAGCGGTTGTGCCCATATTGCTCAATTAGAGCCTCCCGCCAAATACGCCCTCTTCTTGCTTCCGCGAATCGCATCGGCGATGTCCAGACATCTACGTCCTTCTGTTGAAGAAGATACTCACGAGATCCATCACTCGATCCGTCATCAACGCAAATGAAGCGGGTAACGCCCAATTTGCGATAGTGCCGGAGGAAGGCCGGTAGGATCGTGATTTCGTTTCGAGTAATAAATATGAGTGGCAAATCTGACACTGCCAAGTTCGAAACATCCCGGACTGGACAAATTGTCGATACCCTTCTGTCGCGGCGCTCCCGACGAGACACGCGCCAGTTATCAAAGTATGTTCTGGCAATTTGACCTAAAGATCGGCGTGGGAACGAGAAATCTTTTCTAAAAGGATATTGCATGATTACAGAATCCAAAACAATTTATATCGGGTCTTTCGACGAGCATCATTCCAGCACATGCGGAAGAATCTTAGTCTTGTGAGTAATGAAACGGGGGGTAACTTTTCTCTGAGGCGGTAACAGCCGATCGTATACTTGAGCCGCTGGCTCAACCGCTCCTGAAAGCTTTTGGCCCCGTATCGCTGTTCAGAACCAGAGCCTTCAGTAAAATCGTATGTCGGTCCGTCTACGTAGATCACCAAATCTCGTACCACAAATTCCGATACAACGTAGGACGCAAAGCACCAGGGATTCCCTAGCTCGAACCACCGGGACAAAAGCATTTCCTTAGCGCTCGACCGGTACAGATTGTAGATCCACTCAGCCGGAAATGTAAGATTTCTTGGCACGCTTCCCCGAACATAGCCGTCAACGAAGCCAAAAATAGACTTATCGGGACGCTTAATTCTACTCCTATTCGGGCCGACCAATCTGGTCGCGCAGGTAGCAACCATCCTGGTTGGATCACTTTCCAAAGCTTGAACAAGCTTTTCAAGGAAATCTAGGGAGGAGTGATCATCGCAAGCTCTAAGGCAGAAGTACTCACCCTCTGCTGCACCTAGACGAACGCCTCTTGCGAGATTTTCAGGTCCGCTGACGTGTTTTTCATTTGTGACCAATGAAAATCTGCTGTCTGTCCCACAGAAGGCCTTTGCAATTTCCGCAGTATTGTCGGTGGATCCATTTTCCAGAATGATGGCTTTGAAGTCGACAAACGTCTGATTTGCAATGCACTCCAGGCTGCTTCGAAGAGTCTTGGCGCCATTGTAAACGGGAACAACAACGGCGATCTTCGGTCTGCTGGCCATCACAGTCTCTTCAAAAAGCCGTCCGGTGCCACCGTGACCATGAGCTTGTTCGCCATCGTACGATCAATACTGAATTCAGGGTGCATGGCGGTATAGGCGTGAACGGCGGTCATCGGATTATTGCCTACATCCCAAGCGCGATCTCCGAAGAAGCCGGGAGATAGTTCTTCCACGAAAGTATCAAAAACAACGCAGTAGCAGCCCCGCGTTACGAGGGGCGCATAGGCCTCTAGCTCGGCGAGGACATGGTCGTGCGTGTGCATCGAATCGAGGCAAACCATGACTCTCTCGTGGCCCATCGCCAGCGCTTTGACAGACTCTATGACTTCTGCATCGATGGAAGAGCCCTGAATCATTTCGATCCGGGTGGCCATGGGGTGCTTTTCTATTGCGGCGCGGTTGTGCGCACGGATGTCAATATCTACGCCAACGACCTTGCGCTTGGCTTCCCTGGGATCGAATGATACACCTGCCTCGATGGCGTCACACATGTCAAGGAGAGCAAGCAAGGAGGCGCTGAGAATAAGCGACCCGCCATGTGCTATGCCGGTTTCAATAATAAGGTCAGGGCGAGTCGTCCACACCAGTTCCTGTATCGCCTGGATATCCTGCGGATATTGGATTATCGGGCGCCCCAGCCAGTCAAAATTATAGACATAGCGCTCCGCCATTGACTTGGCGCGCCACTCGGCAGAAATCGTCCGGAATTCCTCATTCCGGCCATAGGCTTCGATGGCAGAAGTACGTTCCAATCTGAATTGTTCAGCAGGGTCCATGAAATCAAACCTAGTTCTATTCGTCTATGCGGGTTTTCTCTGCAGTTCGGAGTCGGTCGGCGAGAATATCGGGAAGATAGCCCAGCACGTCCGCTGGATAAAACTGAAATTCCCGCTGAATCCTTTGAATTGATATTGGCGGGAATGAAACCGCGGGTGCGTGCTCCGCGACAGTGAGAGAACAACCAGTGCGGCCACAAATTGCCTCTACCCACTGCGCATGCGTGATATTTCTACCGCTCGCCACATTATAAATGGACTGGGTGCCCTCACTTGCGATCCGTGCGAGTAGATCCACAACATCGCCGATCCAGATGTAATCTTTTCGAGAATCTAAGGCCGTTTGCAAAGTAATACGCCCAGTTCGCGCCTCACGGCATAGGGCGCCGATGAAAGTATCCGCGCTTGCTTCATCAATTCCTACGACGTTCGAAAGGCGGGCGATGCGCACGTCAGGACGCCCCGATTGCAAACAGATCGCTTCACCCGTCAACTTGGAAAGGTTGTAGAGGTCGGAAGGATCGGCCGGGCGCGCTGATAAAGAGGCATTCTCCTCCGTCTGCGTCCCGTTGCCGTAAACTCGAGTTGAGGACAGATATAGGAATGAGCAAAAGTGCGCCGCACGCAGAATATCCGCGGTGAGGGAGACATGCGCGGTGATGGTATCAAAAGGACGGCTGCGGAAATCTGCGGTCAGCCCAATCGCATAAATGACGTGTCCGAGATCCGCGTCAGGCATTGCCGCAAAATCGCGAGGAGCGGCCAATACGTCGTGACCAAGCTCTCTGAGCCGTCGAACGAGATGGCCGCCTATCAGGCCGGATGCGCCAAAGACGGTGTATTTCACGACCGTTCCCCCAGCACCCGCAAGGGATTTCCGCCATAGACCGTATAGGATGTGAGCTCCCCGCGCACGATCGCGCCGGCCGCGACCACGCAGCCGCGCCGTATGATCGCACCGTCGAGAATGACGCAATTTGCTCCAAGCCACACATCGTCTTCGATTAGAATTCCGCCTCGGCTCGCCTGGAAGCCCTGTTGGCGGATAGGCTGGTTCCTATCCGAAAAGGCGTGGTTTACTGGGGCGAAGGTGCAGTTGGCGGCTACTAGAACATCATTGCCGATACGAATCCCATTTCCGGTGTAAAGCACGCACCCGCTGTTGAGATAGCAATGATTGCCGACCTCTAAATCGCCCCTGCCGCCTGCCGCCTTGATCTTCACGAAGCTGTCAATCACCGAGTTCGCTCCGATTACAACGCGGGTTCCGCGGGTCGAATCATCGATATCAGCCAAGGGGCTGACGTGAGCGGTGGGGTGAATCTCGATCACGTAACCACCAACTCGGGGAGAGCAACTACAAATTTCATTCCCTTTTCTGCCAGAGCAGCATTCTGCTGCTTGACCTCCTCAGCGATGTTCCACGGCAGAATGAGCAGAAAATCTGGTGTGTTTTCCAGAAGAACTTGAGGCGGCAGGATAGGAATGCGGCTGCCAGGCATAAACTTCCTTTGTTTCGCAGGCGCTGCATCGCAAATAAACGGTAGGAGATCGGCTTTTACACCGGCATAGTTGAGCAGCGTGTTTCCCTTCGCCGCCGCTCCGTAACCAGCCACGGTCTTGCCTTGCTTTTTCTGATCTAGGAGAAATGCAAGGAGGCCGTCCTTCGCTGCACAAACCTTCTCCTGGAAGGCCGCATAGAACTCCGCGCCGTCCATTCCTCGGCTCTTCTCATCAGCGAGTAGCGAGGCGACAGCGGGCGTCTCCATGTGCTTTGCGGACTTACGGCAGCCATAAACCCGCAGACTGCCTCCATGTGTTGATAGTTCCTCGACATCGAAGATGCGAAGGCCCGCGTTCTCAAAAATCCGCTTTACGGTGAAAAGGGACAAATAGGAAAAATGCTCGTGATATATCGTATCGAACTGAATGCCTTCCACGAGCCGCATAAGATGCGGAAATTCCAGTGTGACGACCCCTTGAGGTTTCAGCACAGTATAGAGGCCGCGCGTAAAGTCGTTGATATCAGGCACATGGGCATAGACATTGTTTCCCACAATGAGATCTGCCTGTGTGCCATTCTCGGATAGCTCGTCCGCCAGCGCCTGTCCGAAGAACCTCCGCAGAACCGGAATCCCAATTGTTTCGGCCGCATCCGCAGTGCTGTCGGTTGGCTCGACACCCAAGCAGGGAATTCCGGCGGCGACGAAGTTCCTCAACAGATAACCGTCGTTGGAGCCGACCTCGATTACAAAGCTGTCACGGTTGAGTCCGAGGCGGCGAATGATCGTAGCAGAATAGTCGCCAGCATGGTTGAGCCAAGTTCTAGAAATGGAGGAGAAATATGCATAATCCTTGCGGAATAGACCCTCGCGCTCCACGTAGTCGTCGGTCTGCACTAATCGGCACTCGGAACAAACGAAGAGACGTAGAGGGTAGTAGGTCTCCGGCTTTGCCAATTCGTCCGCAGTCAAATAGGCGTTTGAGGGAGGTGCAGTCGCCAGATCGAGGAACAAGTCCGTCAGTAATGTTCGACAGTGGCGACAATTCATATCGGTATCGAGCCCAATTGGGTTAGTGATGGATGCTGGCGATCTTTTAGCGAAATTTCGGTGATTGGCAACGGCCAACTGATCGCGATATCGGGGTCATCGAAGCGCAATCCAGCTTCGTGCTCGGGGCTGTAGAATGCCGAATGAAGATAAAGAAGTTCAGTATCGCCCTCTAACGTTTGAAACCCGTGGGCGCAACCTGTCGGGATGTAGATCGTTGTGCGGTTCTCGTGGGTCAGTTCAACGCCATGCCAATGACCATAGGTCGGTGAGCCCTTCCGGAGATCGACTATGACGTCGAATACTGCTCCCTTCACGCAGCGGACGAGTTTGGCTTCTGCACTTGGCCGGCGCTGGAAATGCATTCCGCGCACAGAGCCTTTGCGCTTTGTAAGCGACGTGTTCATTTGCACCCAGACGGTCTCGAGGCCTTGAGAGGCAAACTCCCGCACGCAGAAAGTTCGGGCGAAGAATCCGCGCTCGTCTTTGCGTTCTTCGATGTCGATCAGGAACGCCCCGGCAATTGGAAGAGCTCCGAATTTCATCCGTCCGCATAGGCCCCTATTTGTGCCAAGGTCAGAGCGCGTGCGTCCGCGCCCTCGTGCACAGCGCGATACCATGTCATAGTCTGCCTTACCGCTTCCGCCATGTCCCATCGGGGCGACCAGCCGAGAAGGGTGCGAGCCTTGTCAATCGAAAGGCTAAGGTGTGCCGCCTCGTGTACAGCCCGTGGCTGTGGCTCGCTTTGCCACTCTCCCGGCCAATGCCGCAACGCCTCTTTCAATACCGTCTCCACGTCACTTATGCCTGAAGGCTCAGGTCCAAAATTAAAGGAGGTGTCAAGGCCGGGAGTGTCCTCCTCATAAAGCCGCTGCGCCAGCAGGAGATAACCGGAAAGGGATTCAAGCACATGTTGCCAAGGACGAACGGACGCCGAGTTGCGAATCGAGATTGTCTCTCCAGCAGCGAGGGAACGCGCGATGTCTGGAATCAACCGATCCTCTGCCCAGTCGCCGCCACCGATAACATTACCAGCGCGAGCCGAAGCCAACTTGACCGGAGATTCCGCTCCGAAAACGGCGTTCCGCCAAGTGGCGACGGCGAGCTCCGCGGCGGCTTTGCTGGTGCTATAGGGATCATGCCCGCCTAGAGTATCGGTCTCTCGATAGCCATAGAACCATTCCCGGTTTTCGTAGACTTTATCGCTCGTGACGATTACGGCCGCACAGCGTTGATCATGGGAGCGCAAACTCTCTAGCAGATTGGCCGTTCCTATGACGTTCGTCTGCCATGTCCGCAACGGTTCGCGGTAGGAGCGGCGCACGATCGGCTGCGCGGCAAGGTGCAATACTACATCTGGCACAGCATGTCGCACACAAGCAGCAACTGCGTCGCCATCCCGGATGTCACAAACTATGTGGTCGAGATCGCGCTCAAGGCCAAGCTGGCGAAAGAGCGAGGGGCTCGTGTGCGGTTCCAGCGCGCAGCCGTAGACCTTTGCTCCGAGGTGTGACAACCACAAGGCCAGCCAGCTGCCTTTGAAGCCCGTGTGTCCAGTGAGCAGTACCCGCTTGTCGCGCCAAAAGCCTTTCATGCCCAAACTTTCCATGGAGCTTCCCCCGCGTTCCAAAGTGCGTCCAGATGGTTCTTGTCGCGCAATGTGTCCATTGCCGCCCAAAAGCCAGTATGTTTCCAAACAGACAGCTGGTTGGTAGCCGCCAAATGCTCCAGGGGCTCACGTTCCCAGAAGGTGTCGTCACCTTCTATGAGATCGATTGCACCTTGTTCACACACGAAAAAGCCACCATTTATCCAGCGTCCATCTCCCGCAGGTTTTTCGAGGAAGCTCTTCACCTTCGCGCCCGCTATCTCCAGTGATCCAAAGCGCCCCGCCGGCTGAATCGCTGTCACGGTTGCAAGCGTTTGCTGCTCTCGGTGGAAAGCGATCAGCGCCCCAATATCGACGTCGCTAACCCCATCGCCGTAGGTGAGGCAGAACGGCCCGTCAATGTAATCCCGTACTCTGCGGATGCGCCCTCCAGTCATGGTGTCTTCGCCGGTATCCACAAGTGTTACCTTCCATGGCTCGGCGTAGCGCTGGTGTACTTCCATGCTGTTGGTGCTGAGATCGAGGGTCACATCCGAGGTATGTAAGAAGTAGTTGGCGAAATATTCTTTGATCTGGTAGCCCTTGTAGCCGCAGCAAATCACGAACTCATGGATGCCGTGCTGCCCGTACAGCTTCATGATGTGCCATAAGATCGGGCGTCCGCCGATCTCGATCATTGGCTTCGGCCGCAGATGCGATTCTTCGCTGATCCGCGTCCCGAATCCACCTGCCAAAATTACTGCTTTCATCTTTAACCGCCAGAGGAATCGGACCGAAACGCGCAAACCGGAACCGTGAGTAGGTGTCCGGACCTCGATGCCATCTAGCATCACTGGACAGGCCGTTTCAACAGCTACGCCCGCTGTTGCAGTCCGCAATTTGGGTAAGCCATAGTCGCCCCTATCCAATAAGGTGAACCATGAACAAAACCGTGCCTCCCGGCGCGGCGATCCTGCTCGACTTTGTCCGTGAAGCGGAAGTCGGGCGGGGCGACCGCGCGTCTTATGATGTGATCTACGGCAACAATCAAGACAAGCTGCCGCGGCCGATAACGTCGATGACGCTCGACGAGGTCGAGGCGGCGCAGGCGGGGTGGTCCAGGTGGTTCGGGTCGAGTGCGGCCGGCGGCTACCAGTTCATGAAGAACACGCTGGATGCGCCGCGCTCGCTGAGGGACATAGAAGGCGAAATGGGGCTCAGCGGCAAGGAGCGGTTCACGCCGGACCTGCAGGACCGCATGGCCTACCACCTCTTGAAGCGCCGCGGCTATCAGGCGTTCATTGCCGGAAGGATGAGCCGCATTGCGTTCGGCAAGCGCCTTGCGCAGGAATGGGCGTCGCTGCCCGTGCTTGCGGACACGAGGGGCGCGAAGGGCAGGGTCAGGCGGGGACAGTCCTATTATGCCGGCGACGGGCGCAACAGGGCGCTGGTGGGGCCGGAGGCGGTGGAGGCGGTCATGGAGCGGGCGCTCGCGGCGGCGCGGCGGGCCGAGACGCCGGAGGAAGTTCCGATTCAGGCCGAGAGCCCGGTGCGGCCGCAGAAGCCGATCCGCAAGTCGGGCCGGTTCTGGACCTGGCTGCTGACCGCCGGCGGCTCGATCCTCACGGCGCTGAAGGAGCTCAACCTGGTGGCGCTCGACTGGCGGGTGCAGCTCGCCATTCTCACCGTCATCGTCGGCTTCGCGGCCTATGCGATCACCTCCATGCCGGCGGTGCGCCGGGCGCTGGGGGTGAAGTGATGCCGGGCTGGGTGAAGATCGCCGCCGGCGCGCTGGTGCTCGCGGCCGTCGCCTGGGCGGTGCTCCAGATCCGCGAGGAGGGCGCCCGGTCGGTCAAGCAAACAATCGAAAGGCAGAACAATGAAGCGGCTTTGCAATCGGCTGCTCGCCGCAGCGACTTTGACCGCTGCGTCGATGGCGGCGGCCTGTGGAACTTCGGGACCGGCGAGTGTCGCCGGCCTGCGCCCGGTGGTCGGGACTGACCTCATCGGCGCGCGCGGCGCCACGGCGGCGGACCAGCGGAAGATCGACCGGACCGTCGTCGGCATCTGCGCCGCGGCGGTGTGGTCGAAGGCGGAATGCTCGAGTCATGGGGAAGGGCGGGGTCACGGGGAAGGGCGGGGGCACGGGGAGGGACGGGAATGATCGACGGGCATGTTCACCAGCAGCTCGGCACGCTGCTCGCCGAGGTGAAGAACCTGCGCGAGGATTTCCGCCGCGCGGAGGACCGAAGCGATGCCGCCCGCGCCTCGATGAGCCGCCGGATCGAGGAACTGGCGGGGCGGGTGGGGACGCTCGAAGGCATTGTGGCCACGGCGCGGGACGATATCCGCGAGATGAAGCCGGTGACCGAGGATGTGCGCAAATGGAAGCTGATGGGCCTGGGCGCGCTCGGCGTCATCGGCATCGGCGGCGCCTCGCTCGGCGTGACCTTTGCCGATGTGGTGAAGCGCGGAATGGCGCTGCTCAGGGCCGGTTAAGAGGTCGCTGCCCCAAGACCGCACAGTCTTGGGCGACGGGCATTACAGCGGCCAGAACCACATCAGCAACGGCACCGTCGCGATGATGATGACGATCGACAGCGGCAGCCCGAGCCGAGGATAGTCGCTGAACCGGTAGCCGCCGGGGCCCATGACCAGCGTATTGCACTGGTGGCCGATCGGGGTGAGGAAATCCGAACCGGCGCCGATCGCCACCGCCATGAGAAAGGCGTCGGGCCTGTAGCCGAGCGCGGTGGCGAAGCTCGCGGCGATCGGTGCCATGACGAGCACGGTCGCGGCATTGTTGAGGAAAGGCGTCACCGCCATCGCCGCGATGAGGATGAGAGCGAGGGCCCCGGCCGGCGGCAGATGGGTGGCGATGCCGCCGAGCCAGCCGGCGATCAGATCCGAGCCGCCCGTCGTGCGCAGCGAGTCGCTCACGGGGATGAGCGCTGCCAGCATCACCAGGATCGGGCCGTCGACGGCGCGATAGACGTCGCGCAACGGGATGACGCGGAAGATCACCATGGCGAGCGCCGCAGCAAAGAAGGCGACCGGCACCGGCACCACGCCGATTGCGGTCGTCGCCATCGCCGCAGCGAGCAGCAGGAGCGGCAGGGTGCCGCGACGGATGGTGCCGAGCAGGATTTCGCGCTGCGCCAGCGGCAGGCAGCCGAAGTCCTGCAGGAAGGAAGGCAGCTCGCTTCGCGCCCCCTGCAGCACGACGATATCGCCGGCCTGCAGCCTGATGCTGCCGAGGCGCTGCTTCAGCCTCTCGCCCTGCCGGCTCACCGCAAGCAGGTTGACATTGTGATTGTTGAAGAGCGCCAGTCGCTCGGCGGACATGCCGATGAGGGATGAATTGCTGCCGATCACGGCTTCGATCGCCTCGATCTCCGAACGGGTCTTGTCGCCCGGCATCGGCAGCCGCTCGCCGGCGATCTTCAGCTTCGCCTGGGAGACGATGCGGTCCAGGGCGGCCGGCCCGCCCTCGAGCAGCAATATGTCGTCCGTCTCGATCACCACATCGGGAAGCGGCGCCAGATGCGTGCCGCGCCGGAAGATGGCGATGACGACGGCGCCGCCGTCGCCGATCCTGACGAGGTTGCTCACGGGCTTGCCGATCGCCGGCGAGCCGGGCGCCGCCATGGCTTCCGCCGTATAGTCGGTGATCTCGATCGCCTGATTTACCGAGACCTCCTGGCTCTTGCGCTCCGGTACCAGGCGATAGGCAAGCAGCAGGAAGACGCAGCCGACAAGCGCAAGCGAAGCGCCGACCGGCGTGAAATCGAACATCGAGAAACTTTCGCCGGTGAGGTCTGCACGCATCCGCGAGACGACGACGTTCGGCGACGTGCCGACCTGCGTCATCAGCCCGCCGATCAGCGAGCCGAAGGCCATCGGCATCAGAAAGACCGAGGGCTGCACCTTCGAGCGCCGGGCAAACTGAAACGCGACCGGAATCATGATCGCGAGCGCACCGATATTCTTGATGAAGGCCGAGAGCACGGTGACGGTGACCACGAGAAGCGCAAGCTGCGCCCGCACCGACTGCAGTTCCGGCAGGAAGCGCTGGATCGCCGCATCCACGATGCCCGAACGGGCAACGCCGGCGCTGACGATCAGGGCACTGGCGACGATGATGACGATGTCGTCGCTGAAGCCGTCAAAGGCATGGTCAAAGGGCACGATGCCGACGGCCACCGAAAGCATCAGCGCCGAGCAGGCGACGATGTCGTACCGGAGCCGACCCCATACGAAAAAGACCATCATGGCGCCGATGACGATAAACGAGAGGAACTGGTCGGCGGTCATAAGCGAGTACCTGAAGCAACGACTGATCGGACATGGGCCTTTTGCAACGCACCACCCGGCCGGTATCGGACGGGCAGCCTCGTTGCGCCGCCGTCCGACGGCCTGGCGAGTTTCCCTCTACATCCTCTAAAGCATCCATCGGATGCAACTGAAATATCGCGGAATTCCTGGCGAAGCGCCCCGCCTTCACCAGGAAACTGCGCCGGACCCCCGCCTTTTCTTGGATCGCCTGCGAAGAAGGAATAAGATGTTAGGAGCAGTTGAAGGCCTGACAACGGTTCCTCGCTTTGGAAATGCGCCCGGATGCCACCAGGAACACCAGCATGAAGATTGCCCTTGCCGTTTTCTACGCGACGCTTGCGCTCGCTGCCTGCACGCCCGCGACACGCACGGTCGGTTACGGGCCCGGCCTCGAGCCGATTCCCGGCAGCATCACCTATGGCGGCCAGCCGCGCACGAAACTGACCAAGGCGCCCATCGGCAGCATCGTCCCGCACCAGTTCTTCGATCGATTTGGATATCGAGTCTATGAGACCTACATCATCGAACCGGATCGCTCGCTGCGCCTGACAAGCCGCCGCATAGACTACGACATCTTCGACGATTGACTTGCGAAGGAGGGCGAGATGCCCTGCAAAGCTTTGAAAAATGCGGTTCCCCTGATCGTTGCGGCGCTCCTTTCGGGCGCCTGCACGGTGACCTATGCGGGCGGCTACGGCTATGGGCTCGAGCCGATCCCCGGCAGCATCACCTATGGCGGCCAGCCGCGCACGAAGCTGACCAAGTCGCCCATCGGCAGCATCGTCCCCCATCAATTCATCGATCGCTTCGGGCGGCGGGTCTACGAGACCTACGTGATCGAGCCGGATCGCTCGCTGCGCCTGGTAAGCCGCCGCTACCGCGACCTGCCCTTCTTCGACGATTAGCGCATCGGCCCGAATATCGGAAAGGGCGATGCGCGGATTCAAGGAGCTACAGAGACCTTGCGCGTCCGACAAGACGCGTGGCGTCGTGAAGCGAAATCTTCTCCCGCCCCCATTGCGTCCCGCGCAGACTCATGCGACCAAGGGCGCGATGGTGCTGCTGCCCTTGATCCGGCAGCGGCTGAAAAGGGAACACGGTGAGGATGCCCGAAAGGGGCCGATCCCGTGGCTGCCCCCGCAACTGTGAGCGGAAAGCGCATCTACAACATGTCACTGGCCGGGAGGCTGGGAAGACGTGGAGGCGCCTCGACCCGCGAGCCAGGAGACCTGCCATCGAACCGATCAACCACAACGGACGGGGTGTTCCGATGGAAAAGAAGTGGCTTCTGCCTGGCGGGCAATCGTCGGTCCGGATTTTCGCTATCTTCTCTGCGGCCCCGCTTGTAAAGCTGGCAGGGGCCGGCGGAGAACAGCCATGGCGAATTCGCATCAATCAGCGCACAAGATAACGCTTTCGACCGAGTGCCACTTCACAGGCGGGCCCTGCCGTCCGGGCGCCCAGTTGCTTGCCATGCTCAACCGCAGCGTTTCGGCGCTCGGCAAGCCGCTCGACGATGATTTCGCGATCGCCGGCACGGTGTGCATGGCCGCCTGCACGCGGCCCTGCACCATTGCCTTCCAGGCGTCGGGCACGGCGACCTATCTCTTCGGCGATGTCGATGTGGAAGAGAATATCGACGATCTCGTCGACTTCGCCGTCGCCCATGCGGACGGCGGCCCGAGACCTGCCGGCGGCGGCAATCTCGCCCGCGTCCCGGCGGCGCTGATCGTCTCCGAAGCCCTTGCCGGGCATTTCCAGTGAGGGGGGCCGTCTGGTCATCGTCGCAGTTCGTCCGTCGGTCAGCCGGCCTATTCAGTGGAGCTACAGCGCCGCGCGTCTTTTCAAAGGCGCAAAGGTCACCGTAACTCTTTGAATCTGCGCATCGAGCTTTCGGAAAATCGGGTACGATTTTCGGGCCGATGCGCTGGCGCCCGGCTGGAAATCGCGGGGGCGATCGCCTATTTGACGCGATGCGACCGTCGGAAGGGGGAAGGGTGGGAATGACTGACCAAAGCGCGATCTGCACACCGGATGACGTGTTGAAATTCTGGTTCGAGGAGCTTTCCTACGAACACTGGTTCACTCCGAGCGCCGAACTCGATCGCGAGTGCGCGCGGCGATTCCAGGACACGCATCTGGCGCTTTCGAGGCAT
This sequence comes from Sinorhizobium sojae CCBAU 05684, assembly GCF_002288525.1. Classification (NCBI taxonomy): domain Bacteria; kingdom Pseudomonadati; phylum Pseudomonadota; class Alphaproteobacteria; order Hyphomicrobiales; family Rhizobiaceae; genus Sinorhizobium; species Sinorhizobium sojae. The sequence continues at coordinate 1,956,878 of NZ_CP023067.1, read as the reverse complement.
GTCGACGACGTCTGGCGGGCGAACCCGCGCAATTGGCTTGCGGCTCCTTCTCTTCGACCAGCTCCCGCGCAACATGTATCGCGGATCGCCGCTGGCGTTTGCGACCGACGGCCTGGCCTTGCGCGAGGCGCAGCTTGCCATAGGCGCTAGCGCCGACATGGCGGTGCCGCCGGAATGGCGCGCCTTCTTCTACATGCCGTTCGAGCATTCCGAGAACCTCGCCGATCAGACGACGGCCGTGAAGCTCTTTACCGAGCTCGGCGAGCCAAACTATCTCGATTATGCGATTCGCCATCGCCAGGTGATCGAGCAGTTCGGTCGCTTTCCGCATCGCAACGCCATCGTCGGGCGCAGATCGACCTCGGCGGAGGAGGCCTATCTCGCCCAGCCCGGCGCGGGATTTTGACGGTGCTTCGTTGACGGGAAGGTCGTAAGAGGTGGCGGCGGTGTGCCGGTTTTGCATGTTTTCGCCATGTTCCTTATGGAGATCGGACAAGGGCCGTGATCGCTTGGCGGCGCCATCGGCGAGAGACGGATTGCGAAGGATTTTGAATTGCGTTCGGCAGCACACTTGACCGCCCTTTTGTTTGCCCTGGTTGCGCTGGCGCTCGCGGGCGGCGCGCCGGCGACGGCACAGGAAGCGGCTCAGCCCTTAGAGCAGAGCGAGCCTCGTCAACAATCGCCCGCAACGGCGGTCGAGCCTGCACAGCCAGCGCAGCCGCCGAGGCAAGCCGGGGCGGACGCCGAAGCTGCCGCAACGCCGGCACTGCAGCAGGCGGAAACGCAACTGGCCAAAGCCGAGCGCGATCTGCAGCAGCTTGGGGAGCGCGTTGCAAATGCAAAGGACGACGAACGCCTTGCCGAACTGAAAGTAGAGGCTGACGCTCTTGCCAAGGACATCGTTTCGGCGTCTGCGGCCCTCCAACCACGACTCGACGAGATCAAGGCCCGCCTGGAAGAGCTCGGCGAACCGCCGGGCGAGGACCAGCCGGCGGAAGCGGCAATCGTGACGGAGGAGCGGCAGCGCCTGCTTGCCGAACGCGCGGCGATCAATGCGGTCGCGGCCCGGGCGGAAAGTCTTGCCGCCGAGGCGAGAAGGCTCGCCAACACGATTACCGCGACCCGGCGCGCGCTGTTCTCAAACACATTGCTGAGGCAAACGGACGTGTCGGCAGAGATGCTGAGCGAGGCGGTCGCGGCGACGGTGGCCGAAGCTGCCGCATTGTGGCGCAGCGTCAGCAGCTGGCTGACCTTTGCCTGGACCTACAAGCGCGTGCCCTTCCTCAGCGCGATATTCCTGTCGCTCTGTGCGGCGCTGCTCTTCCTGGCCGGAGGGTACCGGCTCTTCGCTCCCTTTCTCCAGCGATATGACGAGGAGCCCACCTATTTCCGGCAATTGTCGGTGGCATTCTGGTCGACACTGATCCCGACCGCGGCGCTGACGGCCTTCGCCGCTTCGAGCTATTTCTTCCTCGACAGCTTCAATGTGCTCCGGCCCGATATCGCGCCGATCATTGCCGTCACGCTCGGCATAGGCGTCGCGCTGTTCTTTGTGACGAGACTTGCCAACTCTGTCCTGTCGCCGACGCGCTCGGGCTGGCGGCTCGTGCGGCTCTCGGACCGCGGTGCAAAAGTGCTGATGGTGCCGATCTTCGTGATGGCGCTCGTCAATGGCCTGGACTACCTGCTCGGGAGCATCAGCGAAGCGCTTGGTTCGCCCGTGATATTGACGGTTGCCAAGAGCTTCCTCGCGTCGATCATCATCGGGCTCATCCTGATGTCGATGGCCTGGATACGGCCGGTGCTCAGGCGCGACGACCCTTTCGACGCCCCGGGTCGCCCGTGGCCGCGCATCATATCCGTATCGCTCCTGGCCATGGGAGCGGCGCTGATCGCCATCGCGCTTGCGGGCTATGTCGGGCTGGCGCGCTTCGTCGCCACACAGATCATCGTCACCGGTGCGATCCTGGTCATGATGTATATCGGGTTTCTCACCGGAAAATCGGTCGCCAAGCACGGCGCTTTTGCGGAGACGATTGTCGGTCGCTACCTCGAACGGCGGTTCAACCTCGAGCCGGTAGCGCTCGATCAGATTGGCCTTGCGGCGGGGCTCGGCATCTATGCGCTCGTTCTTCTGTCCTTCATCCCGCTTATCCTGCTCCAATGGGGCTTCCAGGTCGCCGACATCGAATCCTGGGCCTATCGCCTCCTTACCGAGATCCGGATCGGCACGATCACCATTTCGCTGGTGGGCATTCTCGCCGGGCTGCTGTTCTTTGCGTTCGGCTACGCGGTGACGCGGTGGATGCAGGCCTGGATCGACAGGAACGTGATGGCGCGGAGCCGCGTCGATGCCGGCGTGCGCAATTCGATCCGCACCGGTATCGGCTATATCGGCATCGGCGTCGCGGCCATCATTGCCGTTTCGGCGGCGGGCTTCGATCTCTCCAGCCTCGCCCTGGTCGCCGGTGCTCTCTCGCTTGGCGTTGGCTTCGGTCTGCAGAACGTCGTTTCGAATTTCGTCTCGGGCCTGATCCTGCTGGTCGAAAGACCTTTCAAGGTGGGCGACTGGATCGTCAGCGGCACGACGGAAGGCTTCGTGCGACGCATTTCCGTCCGCGCAACCGAAATAGAGACATTCCAGCAGCAATCGATCATCGTGCCGAATTCCGAACTCATCAACGCGTCTGTCGGCAACTGGACGCATCGCAATCGCGTCGGGCGGGCGGAGGTTGCGGTGGGTGTCAGCTATGACAGCGATCCCCGCCGCGTCATGCAGATTCTGCTCGAAATCGCCGAGCAGCACCCCATGGTCCTGAAAAATCCGGAGCCGGCGGTCGCCTTCATGAACTTCGGCGAGTTCTCACTGGATTTCGAGTTGCGGGTATATCTGGCCGATCTCCTGACCGGCGTGGACGTGCGCAACGACCTGCGCGTTGCGATCTTCGAGCGCTTCCGAGAGGAGGGAATCGAGATTCCGTTTCCCCAGCGCAACCTCAATATCCATATCGAAGGTGACGACGACAACCAAAAGGCGGCGCTGGAAAAGGCCCTCGAAGATGAAGGTTTTTCCAAGTCCCGCGCGAAACGCGTGATGACGAGGTTGCAGCCCGTCGATGAAGACGCACCGGAGCCTGACGCTCGGAAGAAGAGCTGAATTCGGCTAATCGATTCTTACAAACGAGGCCGGCGGCACTACGGCGCCGTGCGTCTTTCAGGACGCACAAAGGACGCTGTAAGTTTTTGATCCACACATCGAACTTTCCGAAAATCGGGTCCGATTTTCGGGCCGATGCGGTAGGGCACCGCCGGTCTATGCATCAGGCGCCGGTCAAGCGTGATGGCCGCTGACGGCCTTGGCCAGTTCGCCGGCCAGTTCCTGGCTGGTGCAATGGGAAACATCGCCCAGAGACAGCATGCCGACCATGCGCTTATCGTCGTTGATGACCGGAAGTCGGCGAATCTTCTTCGACTCCATCAGGTGAATGGCGTCTTCGACGGATTCGCTGGTGCGGCAGTAAACGATCTCCTTCGTCATGACGTCGCGGGCGGTGAGCGAAGAGACGTCATCGCCATTGGCAAAGGCGCGCAACGTAACGTCGCGGTCCGTTACCATGCCGATCAGGCGGTCATTTTCGCCGACGGGCAAGGCGCCGATATCCTCCTCTTTCATGATGCGCGCGATGGTACGCAAGTCCGTGTCCGGCCCGATCCAACGAACGCCGGGATGCATGGCTTCTTCGGTTCTCATCATACCCTCCATCTGTCAGCTGAAACCCATTATACGCGATAAATCGTGGCTAATCGTGGGTATTCGCATGATGGGAAGGGAAATCCGCCGGCTCTGTTCAGGTCAACCGCCGTCGCCGCTCCAGTTCCGCCTCCGTCGGCTGCTCGAACTCGAAGGAGCCGGTCACGACGTCACCAGCGCGGACGTATTTGTTGACCGTTACGCCTGATCCGGAAACCCGTGAGCCGACGAGGTTCAGCGCCATGGGTTTCGCACCCTCGCCGAAGAGTCTCTTGCCCCTTCCAAGGACGACAGGAAAGAACGAGACATACATCTCGTCGACGAGGTCGTTCTGGAAGAGCGTCTGCAGGAAATCGGTCGAACCCTGCGTCAACAAGTTCGGTCCCTCCTCGCTTCTGAGCGCTCTGAGGGTGCCGACCACGTCCGTGCCCAGGGTCTGGCTGTTCTGCCAGTCGAGCCGCCGGTTCGGGTCGCGCGTCGCGACGTATTTCGTGATGCGGTCGAACAGGGTGCCGATCGGATCGTTGGCGCCTGCATAGGGCCAGTGGGCCGCGAATATGTCGTAGGTTTTTCTGCCCAGAAGAAGATCGAAGGGTTCGGCGAACATCTCATCCACCGCCTGGCCCATCGCTTCATCGAAATAGGGAGCGGCCCAGCCGCCATATTCAAAGCCGCCGACTGGATCCTCATGCGGACCGCCCGGCGCCTGCATGATTCCGTCGAGGCTGGTGAATGCACCAACAATGATCTTTCTCATGGCCGTATCTCCTGGCTCGCCCTGTCGCTGCATCTAAGACGTCCGCCGGCGGGGAATGCCGACAGGGGAGAAACGATTTTAATTCCCGGTCGCATGTTGTGGACCGACGGCAGGGTCCGCACTTCCGTGTGGCTCTCGACCTGAATGCGGACCGGACCAGGTTACAGCTTCAGCGTCTCGGCCTGCAGGAGCCCGCGATCGTCTCTTCCTCGTCGAGCCCACCGGCCGCTGCAAAGGCGAGCGCGTTGACGCGGCAGAGCTTGCGGTCCGGCGCATCCCGAAAAAGCCGCTCGAACGCTTCCACGATTTGCGGCTTCACCGACTGGCGCAGAACATCGAATAGAGAGCTTCTCCCATGGTGGCATATTATATCGAAAGCGCGGTCAGTATTTTGATGGCTCAATCGCCTTCGTCCGGGATGTTAAGGAGCTGACCGCAGGCCTTGCAATGTACCGCATCGACCTCATGTCGCTGCAATCCGCATTTGGGGCAGGGAAAGTTCACCTTGTGGGGACGAACGATCACTTGAGCAAGTCTGAAGAAAAGCGATATGCCGACGATCATCGTCACGACGGATGTCAGCTTGCCGAGCACGCCGGGAAGCGTGATGTCGCCGAAGCCAGTGGTGGTAATCGTGGCCACCGTGAAATAAAGGGCGTCGACGAATCCCGCTCCGGCCTCACGTCCATAGAAGAAGGTCGTGTAGACGAACCCCGTCACCACGAACAGGAAGACGAGGAAATTCAGGCAGGCCCGGATAAGATCGTGCAAATGCGCCCACCCGAAGCGGCGCAGGATTTCGCAGAGCAGCGGACTATTCCCGACCGCCCAGATGCGCATGGCTCGCAGGAAGGCAAAATTGAACAGGACCTCCGGAAACAATAATGTCCCGAGGATGACCAGGTCGACCCACGTCATGGGCCTCTTGATGAAGTTCCGCAATGACGACGCGGCGACTGCGCGTGCGAGCAACTCCCCGCCAATCCAGGCCGCGATCGTGTAGTCTATGATCAGATAGGAGGGACCGGCCCGCAGGTAGGGCCCCAGGAGGAAGAAGGCCAGTATGCTGATATCGATGATAGCCAGCAGCGCCTGCCAGCGCAGTGCCCACGGATCGCGCCCGCGTTCAATGCGCCGGATGGCCACGGACAGCGCTCGCAGGTTTGATGAGGCGGACCATGGCCGATGATCAGTCGTGTGCATGACCCGGAGATAGGCTTCCGGGGATTGGGGTCAAGCGGCTGCCGAAGAAGCTCGAAGATCCCGGTGCGATTTGAGACCGCGCCTCAAGGTATCGCGTCGACCGCAGCGTGCTGCTATGCCCGGTTGTTTGCCCATCATCTCATTAACACCCCCTAAAGCCTTTTCCCCCTAGCATGTCGTCGGGGAACACTCTTTCTTGAAGGCGATCAATGTCATTCTTCGGCGTTTCCGGAATGTATTATTCCGGCGAATCTCTTGGCGAGCACCGGATCGTGCTGGCCGAGGACTCCAATCTTTTCTCGTCCATGGTCTCGAAACGGCTGAAGGAACTGTTCGATATCGACGTGATCGTCTGCCGCGATCTTGAGGATCTGCAGTTCGCCATCGAGAATGCATCCTTTCCGCCGACGCTTGCCATCTCCAATATCAACCTGCCCGGGGCGGAAAACGGCGAGGCGCTAAACTATCTGATCGAGATGAGCGTGCCGACGGTCGTCTTCACGGGCTCGTTCCAGGAGAGCACCCGCGAGGCGATCCTGGCAAAGGATATTGTCGATTACGTCATCAAGGACAGTGTCTTTGCGGTCGACATGCTGGCGGAATCGGTCTGCCGGTTCCTGACCAACCAGAAGCATCACGTGCTGATCGTCGACGATAGTCCGACAGCGCGTGCACTGCTCACCACGCAGCTGAAACGCTACAATTTCCGCACGAGCTCAGCGGAAAGCGGTGCGGCCGCGCTCGAGATACTGAGGAACCATTCGGATATCGCCCTCGTCATCACCGACTACAACATGCCGGACATCGACGGTTTCGAACTGACGCGTCGCATCCGCGCCGCCCGCGGACCGCACCAGCTGCGCATCATCGGCGTTTCCTCTTCCACCGACCGGCTGCTTTCCGCGCGCTTCCTCAAAGCCGGGGGCAACGATTTCGTCGTTCGCCCCTTCGTCAATGAGGAGTTCTATTGCCGCGTCAATCAGAACCTCGACACGTTAGCGAAGATCAGGACACTGAACGAGAAGGTGAAGGTTCCCGCCTGAACCTCATTGTGACGTCGTGCTGCTTGCGAAAAGTTGTGGCTGTTGGTTGATCTGTTAACGGAATTGCAACCGGAGCATTCTTCAATCGCCGCGGACAGAATTGGGAATACCCGGTCCCGCACCTCCTGTCGAAGCACGGCTTCAGCAAGGGGCGCGAACCGGGCGCAATTGCATATCCGGCGCCTGCTGTGATTTTTGGGAGTGCCGCGGGCCCTCCTCTCCGTTGCGACGGGAAGCAGGTGGCCGGCAGCCGGATGAACGGCAAAAATTTGTGAAAGGCGATGCGCCGCGCTCGCGCGTCGCCAAAAGGGGGTGGGGGTGCAGGAATCGTGAGATTGCGCCGCGCGTCGAGACGGGCGAATTATGTGCAGAAGCACCGCGACAAGCGACTGCTGCTCATCGAGGATTCGCGCATGTTCGCCACCGCCCTGAAATACGGGCTGGAACTGACGCACGGCATCAACATCACCCATTGTGCCTCGCTAGACGCTGCCCGGGCGGAAATGGCCGCCGCCGTGGAGTCGCCATTCTCGCTCTCCGTCCTCGACCTCAACCTGCCGGATGCGCCGAATTGCGAGGCGCTGGACTTCGTTCTCGAAAACCGTGTGCCTGCCATCGTCTTTACGGCGGCCTTCAATGACGGCACGCGTGACGAGATCCTGGCAAGGGGCGTCGTCGATTGCATCATCAAGAACGAGCCGGGATCCATCGACCGCCTGCTCATGGCTGTCGACAGGGCATTGACGAACGGCCGGATCACCGTGCTGGTCGTGGATTCAAACAGGGAGACGCGTTCTGAAGTGGCGGGCATCCTGCGCAGAGAGCGGCTGTCGGTGATCGAGGCGTCCGAGGCAGGGGAGGCGCTGCAAATTCTGGATCAAGGCGAATCGATCGATGTCATTGTCGCCGATGCGGAGAGTGCCGACAGTGCGCCTCCGGTCTTGCTCGAAGAGGTCCGCAAGCGCCAGGAGGAGGACGCCGTGCCGGTGATCGGCCTCTGCGAGCACGGTGATGCGCGCTCAGCGGCGCGCTACATCGAGGCAGGTGGGGCAGACTTCATCCGCAAACCCTTCCTCGAGGCGGAGTTCTGTGGGCGTGTGCGTCACGCTGCGACGCTGCAGCAGCGCATCCAGGGGCTAAGGCGCGCCGCTGCAAGCGACTATCTGACCGAGATATTCAACCGCCGTCATTTCTTCCTCACCGGCCCGCGCCTCGTCGATCAATGTCTGAGGCGGGGCGAGGGAACGTCGATCGCCGTGCTCGACATCGACCACTTCAAGCGCCTCAACGACACTTATGGCCACGAGATCGGCGATGTCGTGCTGAAGCATGTCGCGCGGCGGATGAAGGCGCTGGTCGGCGAGGAGCATCTGCTTGCCCGCCTCGGCGGCGAGGAATTCGGCATCCTCTTCGACGGGCTGGATGTCCGCCAAGCATTCGCCTTCTGCGAGAGGGTTAGGGTGGAATTGGCGAAGTCCAAGATCGTCGTCGATGACGATGACCTGACGATCACGGTCTCCATCGGGTTGGCAACTGTAGAGGCGCCCGAATCCTTCGAGAACTACCTGCACGCTGCCGACCAGTTCCTCTACATGGCAAAGCACGCCGGGAGGAACCGCGTGATGTCGGAACTGACGCTGCTCGACGCGCTGGCCTCGTGATTAACGGCAGGCAGTCTCCGCCTTGCGCCGCGCGTCTTTTCAGACGTGCAAAGGTCGCTGTAGTGTAACTCTTTGAACCTGCGCATCCAGCTTTGCGAAATCGTTACGAAGCCGATGCGCTAGCGCGCGGCCATCTGCAGCGTCAGCTTGCGCTCGGCGCGCTCCTGCTGCGGCGAGCGGTTGTAGAGTTCGCGATAGCACTTGGAGAAATGCGAGGCCGAGACGAAGCCGCAAGCGACCGCCACTTCGACGACCGGCATCGACGACTGGATCAAGAGGTGACGGGCGCGGTCGAGGCGGATTTCAAGATAGTAGCGGGCGGGAGAGCGTCCCATCTCCTGGCGGAACAGCCGCTCGATCTGGCGCCGAGAGAGGTCGGCGCTTTCGGCAATCTCGACCAGCGAGAGCGGTTCGGCGAGGTTGGCCTCCATGAGTTCGATGATCGAGAGAACCTTGGCGTTCTGTACGCCGAGTCGCGCGCGCAGCGGGAGCCGCTGGCGATCGTGCGGGCCGCGGACACGGTCCGTCAGCGCCTGCTCGCAGACGCGGTTGACTAGGCTCTCGCCAAAATCCTGGTCGATCAGGTTCAGCATCATATCGAGCGAGGCGGTGCCGCCGGCGCAGGTGTAAATATTGCCGTCGATCTCGTAGAGATCGGCAAAAACATTCGCCTGGGGGAAGCTTTCCGAGAAGCCGGGCAGGTTCTCCCAATGGATGGCGCAGCGCTTGCCCGTGAGCAGGCCGGCAGAAGCCAGCACGTGTGCGCCGGTACAGAGGCTCCCGACGGCGATGCCGCGATTGTAGACCTCGCGAAGCCAGGCATTGACGGACTTGTTCTGGAAATCTTCGACAAAGACGCCGGAACAGACCAGCACCATCGAGGGGCGGCTCTCGCCACCGAGCGCCTTGCGCTCTTCGGCCAGCGACGAGTTGACTTCAAGGGCGATGCCGGCGGATGAAAGGACCTTCTGGCCATCTGTCGAGGCCAGGCGCCAGCTGTAGGCGTCGTAGCCCAGCATGCGATTGGCAATGCGCAGCGTCTCTATCGCCGCTGAAAAGGGCAGCATGGAGAAATTCGGCACCAGGAAGAAAACGAGCGAACGCTTTTTGATCAGGGGCTTGTTCATGAGATTTCCCATGCTAGAGGCGGTGCCTATTCGTCGCTTTTAATATAACAGTCAGCTTGTCGATTTACGACGTCTGCGAGGATAGCCGCGACGGGAAAATTTTTCGCAAAGCGGCATCGCAGTGATGAAGCTGCGCGTGCGGAATGCGGCAGATGTATGGAATGCGACGCAGCGCCCGCCGCAATGACGCAATACGGCGATCGTTGTTGAAGATTGCAAGAAGTACGACGGTTGTGATTCGGTTGCAGGCTTTGCTGATTGCGCCCCTGGGGCGCGGTATCGGAGATGTCGATATCTGAACAAGCGGCACGACGCGCCATCGCGAGCCGCTCAGTGGCAGTCAGGCGCCACTGCGCCAAGGAGTGGCTGCATTCCGTGCCGCGCAAAGGCCGCTGCAGCACTGCGCTGCGTGTCTTGGATCGGGTTCTATTCAGGGAATCGCGGGAGGCTTCAGCGGTGAATCGTCTCGCCTCGTCGGCGATGCGGCTGCAGGCGACCTGCAGCGCCGCGCGTCCTTCAGACGCGCAAAGGTCGCTGTAGTGCTATGAGTTGCCGCATGTGTTCGGCTTAGGAGACATGCAGTCGAGCGGCGATATCGATCGGGGCCAACCGCCGCCAGATGAGGTAGCCGCGTGACAAGCGAGCCTGTCGCCGCAAGCCGCCTCGGCGAAGGCAAGGAAGTATGCCGCGCCTGATTTGCAGGGTGCCCTGCCTAAGCAAGAATGGCATCCCACTTGGTGGAATGCCATTCAGTGGCTCGCTAAGCGGTCAATGCCGGGAGGATGGCATTTGGCGTCGCTGTTCATCATTCCGTCTTATGTACCATGTCGTCGACGGCGGGGAAGCCGATATCCTTCAACGTATCGTAGGAGAGGTTTTCCAATACGCGCTCGTTGCGATGCCGCTTCCAGGCGGCCCAGGCGCGTGCGCGCAAGTTGAAGAGAGCGGGGAGCGCCGAAAGGCTCTGGCTCGATGACGATGAATGCTGGTTCGTAGACACTGCTGGTATCCTTCTGAGCTTCTCAAAAGGTCGCGACCATAATGGCTGTATGGCGCAACCCTATTGATCAATCAAGCGAATATGTTTGATGTTTTCCATCAAACAATGTGATTGGTCCTTGCTCGACGACAACGGTTTTAGCCGACGGCATGACCATCTTCTGTTCCGCAGGGAACAGGTCGTTTCGGACCCATGCCGGCAGTCTCGCCAATTGCCGGCGGGTTTTCACCCGCACCCTGTCGATCTTGGCGGCGCGCCTCTCGGCGACGACGCGTTCGATCATGACCTGCACCCGAGACAGCATGGACAGCAGGAAATCGCCGTTCGCGTCCTCGCCGGGGTGCGGCGCGGCATCTTCGGGGCGAGAGGGCCTGCCCGCCAGCATACGCTCGGAGGGAACGCCATTTTTCTGCCGAGTGGACGTCGCGGCGTCGTCGATTGAAAGCGTCAGAGCGGCCATTCCTTTCTCCTTCCTTTGCTTTGCCAGCGGGCGCTTCCGCCTGCCTTGCGACTTGACTATCGCTCCGAGGTAATGTTCAATCAAACGAAATGTAATAAAGCTATCAATCAGATTTTCTGAATGAGGATGTGCCATGAACGTGATGCTGCGTCACGCGCTGCCACTGCTTGAGATGGATGTGCTCAAGACCTTTGTCGCCATAGCCGAGACGGGCAATTTCACCACGGCTGCGGAAGCCGTCTATCGCACACCGTCGGCAGTTTCGATGCAGATCAAGAAGCTCGAAGAAACTCTAGGCTCTACGCTGTTCCTGCGCGATGCGCGGTCGGTGTCGCTGACGCCGAAGGGTGAACTCCTGCTCGGCTTCGCCCGGCGATTGCTCTCGCTCAACAATGAGACTGTGTCGCGCTTCCTGATGCCCGACATGAACGGCGTGGTTCGGGTCGGCGCCCCGGAGGACGTGGGTGAGCGGATCCTGCCGGACGTGCTGAAGCGCTTTGCCGAGAGCTACCCGAATGTGACGGTCGACGTTTCGATCGGCATGAGCAATGCCATGCGGAAACGGGTCGACGAACATCGGATGGATCTCGCCATATACAACAGTCTTCCGGACGACGCGGCCAAGGACGGCGAAATCCTGATGCAGGAAAGGCTGGTTTGGGCTGGCGCCAAGTGCGGTAACGCGCATCTGCGCGATCCGCTGCCGGTCTCGATGTGGGAGGACGGTTGCGTGTGGCGTGCCGATGCCGTCGAGAAGCTTTCGCAGGCCGGGCGCAACTTCCGCGTTGCATTCCTGAGCGCTTACACGACCGGACAGAGGGCGGCCGTGCTTGCCGGCCTCGCAATTGCGCCGCTGCCGCGCTACCTGGTCCAAGGCGAGATGGTCCCGCTCGGCGAGCATGACGGACTGCCGGATCTCGGGCACTACAATATCGGCATGAAGGTGATCGAGGATGCGCCGGCACCGGTGCTGGCGGTCGCCGAGCATGTACGCGCCGCGTTTGCGGAACTGCAGATGCAATAGGCTGGGTCTTCGAGAAATAGATTGACATCCATAAGTCGTGCCTTATCATAAGTAATGACTTATGAAGATGCGATATTTGCTGCACTCGCCGACCCGACGCGGCGCGCGATTTTCGAGCGCCTCGCGCAGAAGCGGCAATCCGTCGCGGAACTGGCTCGGGCCATGCCCGTGTCGCAACCCGCGATCTCGCAGCATTTGAAGGTCCTGAGAGAGGCGCGGCTCGTGCGTGACGAGCCCATGGGGACGCGACGGATCTACTCGATAGATCCGGGTGGGCTCGGGCCGCTCAGGCAATGGCTTGATCGCTTCTGGGGCGACCAACTCGCGGCCTTCAAGGCAGCTGTCGAGCAACGGGAGGACAGATAACGGCATCGTAGCCGCGCATGCTTCAACAGCAGGTTAGTCGCAGGAGGAGGTATCAAGCACATGATCGAGCCGGCAGTCCGCAAATCCGTTACCGTCCACGCATCGCTGGAAAAGGCCTTCGACATTTTCGTCAGCGGCATGGGCAGCTGGTGGATCAAGGACCACAGTGTCTCGAAATCCGGCCAGCGGACGGTAGTCGTCGAGGCAATTGCCGGCGGCCGCTGGTACGAAATCGGCAATGGCGGCGAGGAATGCGATTGGGGCCGCGTGATCGATTGCGACCGACTCACCGCATCCTCTTTGCCTGGCAGCTCAATGCCGATTTCACCTTCGATCCGCAATTCCAGACGGAAGTGGAGGTGCTCTTCGAGGCAAGGGGCGAGAACGAGACAATCGTCACCCTCGAGCACCGCAATCTTGAGAACTATGGCGCGAGGGCCGCCGATCTGCGCGGCGTCCTTGATTCCGATCAGGGTTGGGAGGGGTTGCTCGCATCCTATGCCGCTATAGCGCCGCGCGTCTGATCAGACGCGCAAAGATCACTGTAGCACTTTGAATTGCTGTATGTCCTGAGTCCGAGATCGATCCAGGGCGACATGCAGTAGCGCATCGGCCCGAAGAGACCCGAATTTCGGAAAGCATGACAGGTAGAACGTTCTGCAGCGTCCTTTGTGCGTCCTGGAGGAGGCACAGCGCTGTAAGGTGCGAGAGACCCGACGGGGTGGCGCCGGGGGCGCCGTGACTGTCTACTCCCGGCTCCTGCGCCTCCTGCGTCCTCCTGCGGCCTCATCGTTGGCCAGCGCCTTCCGCGCGGGCAGGGTAACGGCCTCGGCGAGTTTCGGGAAGGCGTCCGCCTTGTTGGGCATGGCCATGGCGTTGACGAAGTGCTCCTGAAATTTCGATTCAAGAGCCGTCTCGATCTTCTCGATTTTCCTCACTGTTTCTTCGATCTCGCGGCGATGGCCGCGGTTCAGCAGGCACATGCGCGCGCCGGTGCCGGCGGCATTGCCGACGGCTTTCACCTTGTCGAGATCGCAGTCCGGAATGAGGCCGAGGACCATCGCATATTTCGGATCGATGAAGGTGCCGAAGGCGCCGGCGAGTCCGATGCGGTCGACGTGGTCTATTCCCTGCTTGTCCATCAGCAGCTTGACGCCGGCATAGAGCGCTGCCTTGGCGAGTTGGATGGCGCGGACGTCGCCCTGAGTCACCATGATCTTCTGCTCGCCGTCACGGAGTAGATAGGAGTAGGTGCGGCCGCTCTGAACGATGCGCGGCGAGCGGGCCGCGAGTGAGCCGTCCACGACGCCGTCTTCCGAAATGATGCCGGCAAGGAACATCTCCGCGATCACCTCGATGATGCCCGAGCCGCAGATGCCGGTGACACCGATTGTCGCCGCCGCCTCGGCAAAGCCCGGCTCGTCGGACCAGGGCTCGATACCGATCACGCGGAAACGCGGCTCAAGCGTGACGGGGTCGATGCGCACACGCTCGATGGCGCCCGCTGCCGCGCGCTGCCCACAGGAAATTTCCGCGCCTTCGAAAGCCGGTCCCGTCGGCGACGAGGCGGCGACCGTGCGTATCCAATTGCCGAGCACGATTTCCGCATTGGTGCCGATGTCGACGAGCAGCATCATCTCGTCCTGGCGATGCGGTCCCTCGGTCAGCGTTGCTCCGGCCGCGTCGGCGCCAACGTGTCCGGCAATGCAGGGCAGCACGTAGACGCGCGTGCCGCGGTTCATCGAGAGGCCGAGATCGTGCGCGGCGGCCCGTACCGCACCGGAAACCGCAAGCGCGAAGGGCGCGCCGCCGAGCTCCGTCGGGTCGATGCCGAGGAAGAGGTGGTGCATGATCGGGTTGCCGACGAAGACCGCTTCAAGAACATCCTCGCGCGAAACGCCGCCCTGAGAGCAGACCCGTTCAGTAAGTCCGTTCAGCGCATCGCGCACGGCTTTGGTCATCGCTGCGCGACCGTCCGGGTTCATCATCACGTAGGAAACGCGGCTCATCAGATCCTCGCCGAAGCGGATCTGCGGGTTGGATGTGCCGGCAGAGGCGACGGTACGGCCTGACAGAAGCGACGACAGATGCATGGCGATCGTCGTCGAGCCGATGTCGCAGGCGATTCCGTAGGCCTCGTTCTTCAGCCCCGGATAGAGCGCAATCATGCGCGGGCGTTCACGCTCCTCGTCCCGATGGATGGCCGCCGTCACCTTCCACTCGCCCTTGCGCAGGATCGCCTGTACCTGCGGCAGGATATGAAAGTCGACGTCCAGTTCGGTGAAGCCCCAATCGGTGGCAAGTGCCGCCATCAGCCGGTCGAGATCGCCGAGCGGCTTGTGCATGTCCGGTTCCTCGACCTCGACATAACACATCTGGATCGCCGCATTGCGTTCGATGACGCGCTCGTCGGAATCCTTGCGAACAACCTGGGCGTTGACGGCAACGTCCTGCGGCACGTCAATGACGAGATCGCCCTGCACCGTGGCGGAGCAGGAGAGGCGCCGGCCTTCCTTGAGCTCGCGCTTGTCGGCATAGCGCGTTTCCTTCGGGCCGAATTCGGAAATGTGGCCGTTGGAGGAGGTGATGCCGTGCTTGGCGAACTGGCCTTCCTGGACTTCCACTTGGCAGCGCCCGCAAATTCCCCGTCCGCCGCAGACGCTCTCGACATAGACGCCAAGTGAGCGCGCCGCATCGAGGATCGGTGTGCCGACCGGGAACCGGCCGCGCTTTCCCGAGGGCATGAAGAGCACCAGCGGATCAGTCTTGTTGTCCTTCGGTGGCACGTTCAGCATCTTTCTTCTCGCCTGCTGACTACTTCACAAGTCTGCGGGCATTCGCCCGCACACGCTTGGCGTAGGGGCGAAGTGCTGCCGCAGCCACACGATTGTGGCCGGCCGCCGCCGCCCTCTTGCCGGAGGCAATCGCAGCGGCTGCGTTCATGCCTTCCTTCATCAGGGCCACGTTGGCGGCAACGGCGCATTCGGCTGCGGCTGCCATCTTCTCCGTCACCATCCGGCTTGCCTCGGCGTAGTCCGCCGCCGAGCCGGTCATGGCGGCCATGGCCATTGCCTGCGTGCGGGTAGCGATCACTAACGGCGCCTGAAACCAGAGCGCCGTAAGATCGCGAGCAAGGGAACGGTGTTTGGCCATGTTACCTCGCGCCGGCGCGTGCCGCGCGTCCGCCGCGGCGTCCGCCGGAACCCGCCGGTGCCGCAGCCGTTACCGCATGGCCGCCCTCGGCCGGCTTGTGGTCGCGATAGGTCATGATCCAATGACTGCAGTTCGGATCGGTGCCGTTCAGAACGTTGGCAGCGCGTACCGCTTCCATTTCCTGCGGCCGGCAGGGATTCATGATGGCGGAGGTCATGCCGGCGCCGATCACCATCGGAATGAAGCCGGCATTGATGCCGTGGCGATGCGGCAGGCCGAAGGAGATGTTGGAAAGGCCGCAGGTGGTGTTGACCTTGAGCTCTTCGCGAAGGCGGCGCAGGAGCGCGAAAACCTGCTGGCCGGCCGTGCCCATGGCGCCGATCGGCATCACGAGCGGATCGACCACGATGTCGTGCGGCTTGATGCCGTAGTCGGCGGCGCGCTCGACTATCTTTTTGGCAACGGCGAAGCGGACGTCCGGATCCTCGGAAATGCCGGTCTCGTCATTGGAGATCGCCACCACCGGCACGTCGTACTTCTTGCAGAGCGGCAGGATCGCCTCGAGCTTGTCTTCCTCGCCGGTGACCGAGTTGACGAGCGGGCGACCCTTGGCGACTCTGAGGCCGGCCTCGATCGCTGCAGTCACGGAGCTGTCGATCGACAGCGGCACGTCGACCAGACCCTGGACGATTTCGAGCGTCTTGACGAGCAGCGGCGGCTCGGTCTCGTTCGGGTTGACGGCGGTCACACCGGCGTTGACGTCGAGCATCGTGGCTCCTGCGGCAACCTGCTCCAAGGCGTCCTTGATGACGGTCTCGAAGTTGCCCTCGATCATTTCGGCCGCGAGCTTCTTGCGGCCGGTCGGGTTGATGCGCTCTCCGATGACGCAGAACGGCTGGTCGAAGCCGATGATGATCTCGCGGGTAGCAGATGCAACGATGGTGCGGGTCATGGAAGGTCCTCTGGTCCTGTGGCGTGGCCTATCTAATAGGCCGGTTCTCGGTTTGTAAGACGCCGGATGGGCCGATGCGCCTGTTTTCTGTCGTGTCATAGCAAAGGCGCGATCCTTGTCGCGCCTTTGCCGCGTCTTCGTCAATGCGGATGGTGCGCCGCGGCTTCCGCCATCTGCTGCTGATTTTCCTCGATGCCTTCGCGAATATGCTCGAGCCGCTCGGCAACCAGCGCATCGGTCGGGGCGGCCTCGCGATGCCAGGGTCTGCGACCCTTAAGCACGCCGGATTCATGAACGATCTCCGCGACATATTCTTCCTGGCGGTAGGCCATGACGTGGACGCCCGAAACGCCATCGATCTCCTTCACCTCGTTGATGATATCGACGCAGAGCTGCTTGCCTTCCTTCTTCTGATCCTGAGCTCCCTCCAGCCGCTTGATGACGCTGTCGGGGATGTGGATGCCCGGCACGTTGGAGCGGATCCAGCGGGCCGTCTTGGCGGAGGCCATGGGGCCGACGCCGACCAGGATAAAGCACTTCTCGTGCAGGCCGAGATCGCGCACCTTCTTCATGTATTCGCGGAACATCGGCACGTCGAAGCAATACTGGCTCTGCACGAACTGGGCGCCGGCTTCGATCTTCTTCGCAAGCCGGTAGGGCCGGAAGTCGTAAGGCGGGGCGAAGGGGTTGATCGCCGCGCCGAGAAAGACCTGCGGCGGCGTCGTGAGCTTGCGGCCGGACAGGAACTTCGAATTGTCGCGCATAGTCCGGACGGTTTGGAGCAGCGACATGCAGTCAAGGTCGAAGACCGGCTTCGCTCCCGGCTGATCGCCTGCCTGGACGCCGTCGCCGGTGAGGCACATGATGTTCTGCACACCCATGGCCGAGGCGCCGAGGACATCGCCCTGGATAGCGATGCGATTCTTGTCGCGACAGGCGATCTGCATGATCGGCGCGTAGCCCATGCGTGTCAGCAATGCGCAAATGCCGACGGACGACATGTGGCAATTGGCTCCCGAGGCATCGACCGCATTGATGCCGTCCACCCAGCCGTCGAAGATCGCGGCGCGCTCGTACACGTCCTCGGGGTTCGCGCTGTCCGGCGGGTTGAGTTCGGCCGTGACCGCAAACTCGCCGCGGCGAAGTACGCGCTCCAACCGGCCTCTTGAGGAATGGCCGGGCAGGGGGTCGAGGGGTGCCGCGGGATCGCGCGGGTTGATGTCCGGACTCATCACTGGCCTTCCTTCTTCATTTCTTCACGGCGAGCGGCGGCTTCTGCCGTCACTCGCAGCCAGGAGGAGGTTTCTCGTAGAGATTGGTTGACTGGCTGCTGCACGTTCAAGATGGCGTCGCCTTTGACCATATTTCGAGAGCCCTTCCAAGCCTGTACCCAGACGCACGGCATGTCCGGCTCGACCTCGCAATGGCCGTTGGCGCGAACGCCGCCGCATGGGCCATTCCTGAGCTGCTTCGGACAGTTCATCGGGCAGGACATGCCTGTCGAAGACAGCGCACACTGACCGCACATCCGACAGTCGAACAGAAAACCCTTGACGTGGCGCTCGACGAACGTCACCGGCCGCTCGACCCGCGAGTAGCCGATGGCGCTCCACAGCGGATGCAGCATGAGGAACACGTCGGCGAAACGGTTATAAAACCACTCGAGGAAGCGCGAGTGGCGTACCGCCCAGAGCCGGACGGTGTACTTGTGGCGCGCGCGGCGGCTCGGCGAGACACTGCTCGGCGTGTAGGCTCCCGTCGCCGCCTTTTTGGCGGGCTGGGCATTGCCGGTGACGACCTTGGGATCAGGCATTTTCGCGCCCTCCAGTCTTGACGAGGGTGACGAGCCGCTCCTTGTCATAGGCGGCCTCCAACTCGGCCGCCGCCTTCTCTGCTTCGGCATCGAGGTCATCCGAAACCGGAACAGGATCGGACTTGCGCCACTCCGCGAGATAGTCGTCGGTTTCCGCCGCGCCGGTGCGCATGGCGCACATGTCGATCGCCTCGGTGAAGCGCAGCGAAAGTTCGCGTTTGGCGCTCTTGCGGCCCTGCTTGATGATGACCTGGGCGGGGATATCGCGCCAGTAGACAATAATGCGGTCTGCCATCGGATTCTTGATCTCCTCTAAAGCGGACAATGCGCATGTCCGGTGGGTCGTGGCTCACCTTGGCACGACGTCGGATATGTCCAAAAACGACGCTCCACGCTGGCCCTTTGAAGGAGATACGGCGGGGCCGTCCGCTGCCTCCTCAGGCAGAGGCGCGGGGTTCCGTATTCGAGGCTGACGTGGGCGGGATGGTTAAGCGGCGCGTCGGAACTCTGTATGTGTATTTTAGAATATAGCGATAACTGTGTTCATGGCGGGTTCAGATTGGAGGGGCCACTATTCAGTCGTTCGAAGAAAACAGGTGTTGAGATGAAGAAGATCGGAGTCCTCCTTCTCGCCGCAGCGACGGCCTTTACCGGCTACGTGCCAGCGCAGGCCATGCCGACTGCGTCGGTTACCGTGTCTCAGTCAAGTGATATTGACCTGGTACGGCACCGCCGCTGGCGCGACCGCGAACGTCACTATGGCTGGCGTAACGGTTATCGCGGCTACCGCCATCGGCGCCACGGCTATCGCAGACATAGTGACGGCTGGTGGTATCCATTGGCGGCCTTCGGGGCGGGCATGGTCATCGGCGGGGCCATAGCGGCGCCCCCGCCGCCGCGTTATTCCGCACCGCGTTACAGGGAGCCGGGCTTGCCGGCACGCCACGCCAGCTGGTGCTACAACCGCTACCGCTCCTACCGCGCCTGGGACAATTCCTTCCAGCCTTACAACGGCCCGCGGCAGCCGTGCTATTCGCCTTACAACTAATTACATTTCATCCCGTTCGCCGACCGGCGAGCGGGTTTTCGGCAGATTCTTGGTGCTCGGGCTTCGGCGAGTGCAAGTGGCGCACTGTCCGACGGCTGCACTGGAGCCCAATGAGAAGACCTGACGCTTAATGCCCGCGGTGGAGCACTGGTTCGACATAGGCGTCATCCGCGTGAACGCGGCCAAAGTATCAGCGATTTCTAACCAGAAGCGGACTGGTGTTTGCAGCATGAGCAAACAACCGTGTTGCCGGCGACCGAACAAATTCTGGTCCCACAGGTGCTCCGATAGCTGCGAGCGCCGCTGGACATTGTTCAAGTTTGCATCCTAATCGGACAGCATTCGATAGAGCGGGTTGGCTTTGCTCGCGAGAATGCCCGTAGGATCATTAGAGGGATGAACATGGCCCGCGAGAAAGCATTCGATGGTTTGTCCGAGTTTTTGGCCGTTGCAAAGCGGCTGAGCGTTCGAAAAGCTGCGCTCGACCTTGAAGTGACGCCGGGTGCGATCAGCCAGGCGCTCCAGAAGCTTGAGCGCCGTCTGGGAGCCCCGCTCTTCTACCGCACGACGCGGCGCATATCATTGACGGAGACAGGGGAGACCCTGCTTGCGAAAATTGCCCCTGCAGCCCAACTGATCGAGACAAGCTTGGGGGAGACGCTCCGGTCTTCCAACGAACCGTCCGGCACGTTGAAGCTCATCGTCGAGCGCCTTGCGTTGCCCCATGTCATAGAGCCGATACTACCGGCATTTCGCGAAGCTTGGCCGGACGTGAAGGTCGATATAACCGTAAGCAACACGCATGGTGACTTCATTGCCGAGGGTTACGACGCCGGCATCCTCATCGGCTCATATATCGCCAAGGAGATGATCGCGGTGAGGCTTTCGCCACCCTTCAAGTGGGCGGTGTTCGGCTCACCTGACTACTTCAGGGAAAATGGACGCCCTCGGGTGCCGGGTGATCTTACCAAACATCAATGTGTCCGGTTTCGTCGGCCGGAGAAAGGCGACATCTACCGGTGGGAATTCCTCGAGGACGGACAAAATGTCCGCATAGAGCCGAACGGCCCGCTGACAGTGAATGACGGGGAGCTCATGCGGAAAGTTGCATCGCAAGGCTTGGGCCTAATCTATTCATCGACCTTCCACGCATCAAGAGAGCTTGCAACCGGCCAGCTTGAACCCGTCCTGCTCGACTATTCACCAGGCAGCGATGGGCTGTTTCTGTACTTTACCAAGACAAAGCAAAACCAGCCAAAGCTGCGTGCGTTGATTGATACTTGTTCCCTACTAAGGCGCTCATCAAGCACCTGAATCTTACACGATGTGAGTGTTCGGGGAGGTAAGCTCGCCAAACTCACCGCTCCAGCACGCCCCCTGCAGCAATAGTAGCTTCGGGGGTGTCAACATCGATATGAGCGACTTCGCCGACATCACCCTCCGCGTTTTCGCTGACCTTCACACTCAGCATGTTTATGGCGATGCCTGCCTCAGGGCGCCGCAAGCGTTTTGAGGAAGGCGACAATGTCCGCCCCGTCGTCAGGCCTCGCCCTAGGTCTTCTTCAGCTCTTCGCTATTGACGGGCAGTGTTCGTACACGCCGCCCTGTTGCCGAAAAGATCGCGTTGGCGACGGCCGGAAAGACCGCCGACGTCGCTGTTTCACCTATTCCTCCTGGTGGCTCGGCGCTCGGGACAATATGCGTTTCAACATGGGGCGCCTCTTCGATACGAAGCGGCAGGTAATTGTCGAAGTTGCTCTGCTCCACGCGGCCGTCCTTGAGAGTAATCGCGCCATAAAGAGCCGCCGTCAGGCCGTATAACGCGCCGCCTTCCATCTGGGCGGCAACGGTATCGGGATTCACTATCAGTCCGCAGTCCACAGCGGTGACGATACGAGTAATCCTGACAGCGCCGTCACCCTCGACAGTGGCGTCGGCAATCATTGCGAGATAGGTGCCGAATGCGAACTGCACTGCGACACCGCGGCCCTGCCGGGCGGCCAGCGGCTTGCCCCATTCGGCCTTTTCGGCAGCCAGCTCCAACACCTTCAAGGCACGAGGATTATCCGTCAGCAATCGCTTGCGGTATTCGATTGGATCGGCGTTCGCGGCAGCGGCCAGTTCATCGATGAAGCTTTCGACCACAAAGACGTTGTGGGCAGGCCCCACACCGCGCCACCAACTGGTGAGCACGCCCTGTGGTTCGACCTGCTTGAACTCGACCTGGATCGCCGGGAACTTGTATGGCGGATGGGCCGCCCCCTCCACACCATCGGGATCCACGCCGTTTGCCATTGCGGCTGGTGCAATGCGGGAGAAAATCGACGAACCGGAGACGCGGTGGATCCAGGCGACGGGATTTCCTTGCTCATCGATTCCGCCAGACATTCGATCGTAGTAGTAGGGCCGATAATATCCGTGCTGAATATCTTCCTCGCGGCTCCAGATAACCTTGACCGGGCCGTTGACGTGCATCGCAACCTTTACAGCGTGGATGATGCCGTCGACTTCGAGACGGCGGCCAAACCCGCCTCCGACAATGTGATTGTTGATGATGATCTTCTCCGGCTCCAGGCCGGTAATCGTAGCAGCAGCAGTTTTCGCTGCAGAAAGGTTCTGAGTCCCCACCCAAAGCTCGCAAGCATCCTCGCGCACGTGCACCGTGCAATTCATCGGTTCCATTGCGGCATGGGATAGAAACGGCAGTTGGTAAACGGCGTCAATTGGCTGTGAGGCGCTCGCCAGCGCCCTCTCCACATCTCCTTCGCTGCGTGCAATGGCGCCGGGCTTGCGTGATTCCGACTCCAGATGCTGCACGATATCGGCACTTGAGACCTGTGCATTAGGGCCGTCGTCCCACTCAACGGCCGCCGCCTTCAGCCCCTTCTTGGCCGCCCCGGTATGATCCGCCACGACCGCCACGGCGCTGTCCGTCAGCACGACCTGGCGGACCCCCTTGATCGCGAGTGCGGTCTGCTCGTTGACCGACTTCGGCTTCCCGCCAAGAACGGGCGAGATGGCAATCGCTGCGATCTTGGTGCCGACAGGAAAGGCGTCGATGCCATACTTGAGCGACCCGTCGACCTTTCCCGGCGTATCCAACCGCTTTGCGGCCGTCCCCAGAAGTTTGAAATTCTCCGGAGATTTAAGCTTTACCGTTTCCGATGAAGGTGCAGGAAGCGAGGCAGCAATATCCACCAACTCACCATAGGCCCGTCGCTTTCCACTATCATCGATAACGAAGCCAGCTTCGGCCCGACAAGCTGCCGGGTCTACATTCCAGGCCTTGGCCGCGGCCTGAATGAGCAGCGTGCGAGCCGTCGCACCGGCCTCGCGCAAGGGCGTCCAGAACGCACGTATCGATGCGGAGCCGCCCGTCATCTGACGACTGAACATCGGATGGGAGTACAGCTCTTCATTAACAGGAGCATGTTCCAGCCTTACATCATCAAGGGCAACTTCCAGCTCTTCGGCGAGCAGCATTGCTTGGGCGGTATAGATGCCCTGGCCCATTTCCACTTGCGGCATGACCAGCGTGACAAGGCCATTCCGGCCGATGCGAATAAAGGCATTGGGAGCGAAATCCGCAGAGGCTGAGGCAGAGAAGTTCGGGCCAAGGGCCAAGTTTATGACGAGACCGCCACCCGTCGCCGCGCTCGCCTTCAGGAAAAGGCGGCGGTTCAAATGTGGACCGGGAGCACTGTTTGACATCATCTTGCCTCCCGTTACGCGCTTACACGCTTGATGGCGGCGCGGATGCGCTGATACGTCCCGCAGCGACAGATGTTGCCTGACATTGCGTCGTTTATGTCGTCGTCCGTCGGTCTTGGGATTTCGTGGAGTAGTGCTGCGGCAGACATCAGCTGTCCCGACTGACAGTAACCGCATTGAGGGACTTCAAGCTCGACCCAGGCATCCTGCAGCGCCTTCCCAGGCGCAACGGTATGCAAAGCTTCGATCGTCGTGATCTGGCTTCCTTCGACGCTTTCTATGGCAGTCACGCAAGAACGAGTGGCGACGCCATCGACGTGGACGGTGCAAGCGCCACAAAGAGCTTGTCCGCACCCGAACTTCGTCCCTGTCATGCCGAGCACATCGCGTAGGACCCAGAGGAGCGGGGTGTCGCCGTCTACATCCACTGTGTAAGAGCGGCCGTTAACTTGGACCGAAATTGCCATGCGTGTGCTCCAGCTTCGATTCCTGATCGGCGGAAGATTGCGAATTTATTGGCAGAGATAAATGTGCCAACGCTGCACTGGATGTATAGCTGCGCTGAACAATTCCCGGGGGAATCCGCCGATACCCAAAGCTACCCAATGGAAAGCGCCGCCTCGGCTCGGCGCACACCTGTTGCGGTCATTGGTGCCGGGCGCGACGTATGGCTCGAATGAGCCCTGATCGGAAGTTCGTTCGACGAGCGCGAATTCACACTTAGAGCCCATTGCGGACCTAAGCGCGCTCGCAAAAAATACCGATAATGAGTAGAAGAGTGCCGAAGGAGCCGACGCAGCCGAACATCGGGGAGCTTCTGCAGCTCGACGTTCCCGCAGGGGAGATTGCCAGACGTCGGGCGTTGTGGAAACAGCCCGAGCCTCGCTACCGACGCGGGGTACTGGCCAAGTACGCGGCTTTGGCCCGCCCGGCGAACGAAGGAGCGGTCACGGGCTGATGTCGACTTGGGCGGGCCGCCGTCGCATGCTGGACCGGCTGGCGACCGCTCCCCAGCCCGTGCGGCGAAAACCGTTTCGGCTGGGCGCCACAAGAGAGTGCTCCGAGCCCGGAGCCGACGTCCACCGCCATGCTCGATCATCACCATGCGTACGTTCTTGCGCGGCTGGGAGCCTGGCGACGGCTGGGCGGGATCGCCGGCGCTGGCAGCGCTTGGACGACCTCCGTTAAACGGCGCTCGACCTCGCGCAAGGACGGTCACGCCGCCGGTTTTTAGTATCGGCCGAATATTGCTGCGGATGCACATATATTTTCATGTCAAATCGGGCGGCTTCCATGATCTCTCCGGCTTTCGCGTGGACGATCAGCATGTCGCGCTCGGCGTGCTGAGAGATGCCGCCTGATCGGACCTGATGCAGATCTTCACCGGAACCGCTTGGATTTCCGGTGAAGATCTGCGTGCACGCGAAACCTAATTCCTCATCGGCGGCAGCTCGATGCCAGGATTGATGGCACCGATCATCTGTTCTTCGGGAACCGTACCTTCTATCCAGTTGTTCAACTGCTCGATCGTCAGCGGTTGGGGATAATAGCCCCGCTCGTCGGCGGCCCGTGACCCCACGAGGTATCCGTTGTCGTCAGATTCATGATCGACAATGATACTCTTCGAAGCATCGGACAGCTCTCTCAGCATGTCGTTCGGCAATGCCTCTTCATTGTAGAGAATGTATTCGAAGAACTCCTGCTTTTCTTCGGGCGTGTTATAGCCACGATATTCGGCCAGTTGCTCCAGGAGCGGGAACAGCGGACGGCCGACCGCCTCATCGGAGGCGCCGAAATCATCCCTGCCTTCCGCCAGAATCGCCGCACGCTCTTCGTCCACGGGCGGTTCGAGATTAGCCAGGATGGACTTCATGTCTGCTTCGAAATAGGCGCGCTGGTTCTCATTCGACTTCCAGTGCAGGATTGCTGCACCGCCCAGCCAGACCGCCGCTGAAATCCATCCCAACGGTCCCGCCCAGGAGGAGCCTGCAAACATGGCGATGGCCTGAGCCGTGCTGACGGCACCCATGGAGGTCCAAACCACACCGCCGAGCGTATTGCCGTTGGAAAATTCGGTGCCTGCGGTCCAGAAGGCAATCGGACCGGTCAGCGCCGTAGCGGCGTTTCCGAGGAACCGGACAGCGCCAGGGCCGTTGACGAACCCGGTGCGGGTAAACCGGTCAAGACGGCCGCCCTGGTTGAAGATGCTGCCCATTCCCGTTGACGGTCTGACGTGTCTGCCCTGTGGAATAAAGAAATTCTGGACGCCGGCGGCCGCCACGCGCGACATGTCGACCCCCGCCAGTGTGCCGAAGACCACCGCCCAGGCCTTGTCGTCGAGACGGTCGGAGGTCATGAATTCATCGACGCCCCAGATGTTCAGGGCGCCGCTGATGGAACTGAAGGGAATCGCCGCGGCACGCTGGCCACGCAGACCATCCTGCGGCTGGAAGGTCTGGCCTCCTGCCGCGGTGTTCCAGCGATTGGCGATGTTTTCCGCAATGGGCGACGGGTTTACCAAAGCCGTTGAAACCTGCAGGCTCGAATTCTTGATTTCGCGCGAAAGGAAACCGCCGCTCGGGCCATCGGGCTGTCCGTTTTCCAGCGCTTCCAATGTCATCAGCAGCGCTGCTCCGTGGACGGGTTGGTCGCGCAGAGCCTCGAGGGCTTCTTCGCGGCTCTTGCCTTCCAGGCCGTCCAGAATTTCTTTAACCGGCCCCGGCAGCTCCGCCATGCCGGGAGGCAGATCGATTATGTCGGCATCCGGATTTTCGAGCTGGTCTTCTATCTTGTCGTAGACGTCCAGAACATCGTTGAATACGGTGTTGAACTCCTCGTCGGAGACATTCCCGTAGAGGGAAGCATATTGCTGAAACAGTTCGGAATTTTCGAGCTTCGTCTCGACCTGCTCCAGCGTCAAGGTGGGAAGCGGCTCCTGTGGCAGGCCCAGGCCGGACGCCCCGATCATCGAGATTGAATTTTCGTCGTTCTCGTCGCCCAGAAGCGTTGTCTTCAGGTCTCCGTGCTCGCCGGTCAAACGCTCATAGCCATCGAGGCCGGTTCCTTCGAGGTTGCGCAACGACTCGGGCAGGGCCTCCAGCGCTGCATTCGTCGCAACCGCGCCGGCGAAAAGGCGTTCGAAATCCCTGACGGTTTCCTCGTTCTCCTCGAGATTGCCTTGTTCGGTGACGCCGATTGCATGCTGGCGCTCCTCCTCGGGAACCAGCCCCTCCAGATGGCTCCCTGCATACTGTGGATCACCGTAGAGGCGGACATAGTCCTGCGTGGTCCGATCGGCGTCCTGCGTCAGTTTGTTGACGCCGACGGAGACCATATGCAGCATGTTATCGGCGGCTTCGTTCCAGTCTTTTTTTGCGTAAACGTCGGCCATGGCAATCGCCAGGGTCGGGCCGTCTCCGTTGCCGATGCTTTCCGCAATCCCGAATCGCAGGATGCGGTCACCGCCGGTCCCCGCCTGAGGGTTCAGGTCGCCGCTATCGGCGTCGACCAACAGTTCCGCCAGGCGGGAGACGCCTTCGGGAATCTGCATCCGGCCGTTTTCATCGAGTTCGGCGGATGCGCCGGCCTGTGTGGCCACCACGTTCAAATCGCTGAGCAGTTCAGCCTCTTCGTCGGAGATCGTCCCATCTCCGTCCGCGGATGTCTCCTGCAAGGGATAGACAATCTCGGCCAGCCGTGAGGTCGGCGGATTGTCCTCACCCTCATAGGTTCCGGTCGGCGGCATCTCCGAAAGCTCGACGAGGATCTGGTCGGCCCGGTCGGCGGGAACACCAAACAATTGAAGGTCCAGCGAGTCGCCGTCGGTGATCCTCTCGGCAACATCAGCGACCATCACCTGATGCTTTGCCGCATCCAGCGCGTCCAGATATCCCTGATCCACCTTTAGCGTTCCAGGATCGATGGGGCCGTAAAAAGCCAGTTCCGCGATGAACTCATTTACGACCTGATCGCTGTCGAAATCGGAAGAAGTCGGGTAGGGCGGGTTGATCTTGCGGCGCAGGACATCCTCCAAATCCTCCTGAAAAGCGCTCCAGTCTCCGCTTTCAACCGCGGCCGCCCCGCTTTCCCGCAGTCCGGAAAACAGTCCGTTCATGTTGATGCTGAAGGACTCGGCCCGGGAACCGATCAGGTCCGACAAGCCCTCGGCTTGCGGCAGAATGGCTTGCAAATGGTCCCTGATCCCGTTCACCCCAGCTTCGAACGCTTCACGATCCATTATGCCGGCGGCAGAGATGAGTTCGGCGTCCACAAGCCCTTGCAGTTCGCTTTTCTGGGCGTTCGACAGATCATCGACGAAGTCCACTCCATCGAGAATCCTGAACATTCCCTGGATATCCTGCATGCGCTCGTCGCTGAGCATTGTGATCACATGCGTTTCCGGCAAGCCGTCCGGATCGGGACGCATCTCGGGATTGATCTGCGTCAAAAGCTCCGCATATTGCTCGGCATAGTCCTTGTCGGGATCGAAGCCGAGTTTTTCGGCCACTTCCGGATCGAGGTTCTCGTCGTAACCAAGCTGTCGCGCGATCTCGATGAGTGAATCGTTCTCCTGCGCCCTATAGGTGACCTGGCCCGTCGGACTGTCATTCGCAGGATTGCTCCCGTCGAGCTCGGTTGCCGGTTCTTGCGCCGGCGCGATTTTATAGACCGGCACGACGTTGAACGGCTCGTTTCCTCCAGTCTGCGGCGTATGATATGCCAAGACAATAGGGAGATCCTGGCTCTGGCCGAACCCGTTCGCGTAGGTATCAGCATAGTTTAGGGGCTGGCTGTTTTCGGTGTTGGAACCCTGAGTCTCGGCAGAATTGACGGGGCTATTCGCGGGTACCGCCTGGGTATTCCTGAGGCTGCTTTGCTCGACGATCCTGTTCCAGATAACGGATGAATCCTGGCGTTCTTTATCAAGACGCGATGTCAATCTGTTAAAGATTCTAGTAATCGCAGGCATCGTCCCTCCTTATCACCGGTTTCATCGTTGAAGTGATTATCTCCTCACCGCGAACCGGTCGTCGGTCGCGCCCGGTGACAGGATTGTGTACTTACCGGCAGTTGTGCACAACAAATTAAATTTCAATTTGTAATGTTTTATTCTCATTACATTTGGAATGTTCTTGGCAGGCGCGCTCTTTTGCGGACAGCCCCGGAGAACGGGCCGTTCAATCTTCCTCACCCGTGTCGTGCAAGGTCGTGGTTCCCGCCTGAAGTGCGGGAATATCGTTATCTAGAAAATAGAGGCAACAACGGCTGGCGGATCGGCAGGATCGACCGCGATTCGGAGTGGGTGGATGTGCAATCGATATCGGATCACCGTCGAGTTTGATGAGCTTTGGCGTGCGGCGCGACCGCACCACGACATGACCAACCGGGCCAATCCGACGACTGAGGTGCTTCACAGGCGGAGGCGAACTTCTTGGACGAGCCGAACCTGAAGGAGTGATACGGCACAAGCTCTAAAGCCGCTACGCGGCGCGACAGATCGGCCAGGGCGCGGCCATAATGACCGTTGAAGCGTTCAGAGGCAATGACCCGCGCCACGTCGCGAAGCTTGTTTGCCCACCAAACGAAGCCGCTGGACCAAGCCCACTTGGGATCGAGAAACAGATGGTTTCGCCGTTCTTGACGAATCGAGGCCATCAATTGATCGCGGAAAGCGGGATAGTGTTGCTCAATGTGATAGTCGCAAGCGGATAGCCCTGGATTGATGAGCAGCAGAAGGATTTCGGCGTTCTCCAAATCGCCATGATAGGCCTGCGGAAGCAGGTTCAGATGCAAGGCGGTTTCTGAGAGAAAGCCGCCCTCAAAGGCCTTCAGAAACTCTGAATACGACGAAATGCCAGGCTGGGTATATTTCGCAGGAATGGCATCGCGGGGATGAACATAGGGCGCGCGATCAAGCGCAGCCTCGTCGCAGAAGTTTCGGAGTTCACACATGCCACCTCATTGCCCCTGCTTCTCCTGGCGTGACCTCATAGCTTATGCTGACCGACCTCTATCCGGAAAGCCTGCTGATGAGCCGATGGAGCCATCCCGGTTAAACTTCGGTGTGGCGGATGATCTTGTGTGGCCGCCGGTCACCCAGATCGCCGCTCGGAAGCTTCCTACGGAGAATGAAGCGCGGCCTTCCCCTCTTGTGACCGGAATATTAGCCCGCTAGCGTCGTTGGCCGCCGGTGCACCAAATGGCTCGATTGAGCCCAATCCGGTCCTTCCAGGTGTCGCCGTCAGCAGCACAGGTGCGCCATGAGCGGTCATGCGCCTGGATTTAAGTCCTGCCCTTGGATAGGACAGTAATCCCGGATCGATTGACGACCAATCCACCTTGGATTGGCACCAACTTTGAGAGGCGGGCCGAACCAGCGACGGCTGGTCGATGATACCGGCCTTAACATAAACCCGACCCGGATACTGAGGGGAACACCCGTATAATGGAGAGCCGCCTCCTGCTCGGAGCGGAAATGTCACTGAGGCCGCTGGGGTGAAGGGACTCGCCCCCGTTCGGCGGAAACCGACTTGTCGGCCGGTACAAATCGAATTGGCACCATAAGCGCTTGTCTGTTTCGCCAAAGACATAGAGGGTCCCAGAGGAACGATCGCCCCCCAGTCTGAAGAGCGACCAGAAGACGAGCATCATGGCAACACGACGAAGTGGGTCGAGACCTTTAGCCTTTTCCGTCGAAAGGATGGCCCTCAGGCGTTCTGGACAGGCATCTCCCTCCACAATGTGGAATCCCAGCGACGTGTAGAACGGCGCGTTAAACGGGGCTAGGCGATCGGTCGTTAGAGTTGCACCTTGCAGCTTTCTTGCACGGCCTTCGTCCAGCAGGGCTTTCATAATCTGCCTTCCTATGCCCCTTCTCTGCCAGCCTGGATGCACGTCTATTTCGCCAATATGCAGGTAACTGTCGGCTATATACCCTCCGCCGTAACCGACGGGGATGGCCTGCTCATCGAATGCAGCGAACAGGAAGCCGGCATTGAGATATTGCTGCAGCTCGCCGTCGCTACTGGGCGCCGCTTCACCACTAACAGCGTCGGCTGCACGCAGCGTTTCAAATGAAGCTAGTTCTATCGTGCGTAATGCCGCAAAATGATCCCGGTTGGCTCGTCCGATACGGAAACTCACGTCGACCTCATCTACTTGGATTTCTAAAATTCTACCCAACAGCGTTTTACGAATGCCGAGTTCGCGATCCAACGGTAGTTGCAACCTTTTCCCGGACGTCGAGATGTGAAGCGCAACGTCATTTCACGCCTCCTTGTTGGAGGGCATGGTCACCTCGCGGCAATTTCGAACGCCAAGTGATCGGGCCGGAGCGCAGTTAGCACCTCCTCGGCGTTGAGGATTTCGCTGGGCGCGTGTGCTCCTGCATGGCTGAACTGCCGGCCGAGAAGACGCTCGACGACCTCGCACACGAGCGGTGCGGTGAAGGCGTAGATGTCCTGTCCCCGGGCGACAGTCCGTCGGCTGGCTCCTTCGCGCCTCGCGACAACTTCGACGACGAACTGTTGCGCTGAGCGCCCGGTCGGGTCCGCCGCCTTCGGAGCGGGCGTTGCCTTGTCGCGAATGTCGCTGAGAGCGACCGCGCTCAAATAGGTGTGGAGCTCTGCTGTCTTCACGTGCCGAGAGATCAGAACGATCTCCGAGAAAGGCATTTCGCTGACGATCTGACTGCCCAGCCCGGACCCGAATTCCCAATGCTTCTGCGCAGGCGGAAGAACCAAGGGACTGAGGCGGCCCTCGGAGACAACCATGCGCGTTGCCTTGTTCCGTTCACCGGTAACGCGGGTGCCGCGCGTCGGGTGCCAACTGTCGAGGCCGATCAAGATGTCAATCGTGTCCGCAGACGTCCAGTCTCCCAACGTGGCGGTGACCAGCAGATCGGCGAACCCGCCGTAGAATCCCATACCGGGAATGATGGCGATGCCGGCTTCGCGCGCAGGCTCATCGAACTTCTCGAGGGTCGTTCTGACGCTCGGTTGCTCGGCGCTGACATCAACATAGTGGATTCCCGATTTCACCGCTGCAGCGGCAAGCGCGTCGGCGGTGTCGAGAAATGGCCCTGCGCAATTGATCACGGCCTCTGCGCCGGCCAATGCCCGCATCAGCGACCCCTCATCGCCGACGGTCGCTGGGCAGCAGAGCACGTCCGGCTCGCGAAAGTTCGCCGCTGCAAACGCCTCGGCACTGCGGGCGATTGCGATCGGCCGAAGCCCGCGGCGCAGCAATTCTGCGACCACGAAGCGGCCGGTATGCCCTGTTGCTCCAAATACCGCCACCGCCCCAGAAGCTACCATCACATTCTCTGACATTCCGCCCTCCGTGCTACAGACCTGTCTGTTACAAACACTAGTACATACAGGTCTGTAGCGCGTCAAGGCCTTCCGTGCTATATCTGCCGGACAAAGTGGAGGCCTAAGCATGTCGAGAATCGCGTCCATCCCTGCCGGCCAAGGCGCCGACGTCCGCAACAGGATCCTGGAAACCGCGTCAGAGCTTTTCTACAAGCAGGGCGTTCGGGCGGTAGGTGTCGACCTGGTGGTCGAGAAAGCCGGCGTCG
Source organism: Sinorhizobium sojae CCBAU 05684 (assembly GCF_002288525.1). Classification (NCBI taxonomy): domain Bacteria; kingdom Pseudomonadati; phylum Pseudomonadota; class Alphaproteobacteria; order Hyphomicrobiales; family Rhizobiaceae; genus Sinorhizobium; species Sinorhizobium sojae. The sequence goes on along the minus strand of NZ_CP023067.1, from coordinate 1,925,231 downwards.
CGAAGACGAGCCTCTATCGTCATTTCGGCACAAAGGACGATCTCGTTGCCGCGTTTCTGGAGCGCGAAGACCGGGACTTCTGGGGCCAGTGGGACAGCGTGGCAGCGCAACATCAGGACAACGCCAGGGCGGAGTTAGACGCTCATCTGGGCTGGATCGGCGAACGTGTCGGACGGCCGCACTACCGAGGCTGCCCGCAGATCAACGTCGCCGCCGAATTCCCTGAAACAGACCATCCCGCGCGCAAGATCGCCGAGGCCCATAAACGCGAGATGCGGCGGCGGCTGAAAGTGATCGCGGAGCGTCTCGACGTGGCTGCGCCCCATGAACTTGCGGGTCAGCTCGCGGTTCTCATAAATGGCGCCTTCGTCAGCTCACAAATTTTCGAATCGGGCGAGGCCACGCCGTTGCTGCGGCGCGCGGCCGAAGCGTTGATATCCGCTGGCGAAGCATCCAGGTCGGGCCGACGGCAGTAACTCCGCCGCTTCGGAGCGTCCGCCATGCACCGACCCACAGCGGCCCTTAGGGCGCATAAGGCCGCCGCATGCGACCCCTCTGACGTTTCTCTTACCTCGCGACCAGCCATCTTCCTTCGGGGCCGGAGAGGTGATGGTGGTTTGCCCGAGCCTGGCGCGAGAGTCCCGGAAATTGCGAGCTGATCGGACCGCAGCGGGTTGAACTCGTCGCGACCAGCCGCCGATCCGAACGTCTTGAAAGTCCGCATCGCCGTCATTGCTGGTTGCAGCGGTCGGCTGCTCACCACCCCAATCGCATTCCGGTCCGGGTAACAAGCGTCAGACTTTCACCCACTTGCGCATCGACCCGTAGATCGAGCCCGGTCCAACGAAGTGCTTTGTGCGTCCTGGGGTGTAGAGCGGGTTCATTATGATCTCCAGGCCAACGGACGGCGCTATAGTGCATGTCGCTGGTGGACTCGATCGTAACGGACGCTTCGCGTCGTTTATGCATATCAGAGCGCCAGGATCCGCTGTGCAACTTTAGCGGAATGCACCGATCCTCACCTTTTTCGGTAGGCCTACATCTTTTTGAGCAGAAATGTACGGCGGGATAATTATCGGAATTGGGCGATAATGACAACCTACCCCGAATGGGTGTACCAATTACCAACGGTTTAGTCGAAGTACTGCGGAAGTGCAGAATTGCTAATTTTCAAAGGGTACGTTTATATCACCATATAATTCCTATTTTGATGAATGCTTATTTTTATAATCAAATATTATCTGGGGCTTTTCGGTGAACTATTTTCGCAACGACGCAAGTAGTATTTTGCCAGCCAAGAAGGATAATGGTGGTTCAGGGCGCCCTCGGAAACGACAAAAGAAAATACTCGTTACCGGGGGCGCCGGCTTCCTGGGGTCGCATCTCTGCGAACTGCTTCTCGGCACCGGACACGAGGTCGTCTGCGTCGACAACTTCTCGACGGGGTTGAGACGCAATATCGCTTGGCTGAAGCGCTTCGACAGCTTTCGCGTCATCTCCCACGACATCGTGGAGCCGATCGATCTCGAGGTGGACGAAATCTACAATCTCGCCTGCCCGGCATCGCCGCCGCACTACCAGGCCGATCCGATTCAAACGACAAAGACCTGTGTGATCGGGTCGCTCAACCTGCTGGAACTTGCTGCCCGCCACAGGGCGCGCATCCTGCAGGCCTCGACGTCCGAGGTCTATGGCGATCCGCATGTTCATCCGCAGGTGGAAAGCTATTGGGGCAACGTCAATCCCTTTGGCCCGCGCTCTTGCTACGACGAGGGCAAGCGCTGCGCCGAAACGCTGTTTTTCGACTTCCACAAGGCGCGAGGGGTCGAAATCAAAGTCGTTCGCATCTTCAATACCTACGGTCCCAGGATGCGCCCGGACGACGGCCGCGTCGTGTCCAACTTCATCGTCCAGGCGCTGAGGGGTGAGGACATCACCGTATATGGCGACGGTTCGCAGACCCGTTCCTTCTGTTTCGTCGACGACCTGATAGACGGGTTCGTCCGGGTGATGGCGTCGCCATCGTCGCTCACCGGACCGGTCAATCTTGGCAATCCCGGGGAGTTTACGATCGGCGAACTCGCGGAACAGGTGATCCAGTTGACCGGCTCTCGGTCAAGGATCGTCCGCCAGCCCCTGCCTGCCGACGATCCGCGACAGCGCCGCCCGGACATCTCCCGGGCGACCAGCGAGCTCGGCTGGCGTCCGACCGTCGACCTGACGGAGGGCCTTGCCCAAACCATCCGCTATTTCGACGAACTTCTTTCCCTGCCGAAGCGGCAAGTCCTGGAGCCGGCCTGATGATCGCCCCGCGTATCCTTGTCACGGGTGGTGCCGGCTACATCGGCAGCCATACTGCGAAGTTTCTCCGCCTGGCCGGGATCGAGCCGGTGGTGTACGACAACCTGACGACCGGTAACCGCTCCGCGGTGCGCTGGGGGCCGTTCGTTCACGGGGATGTTCTCGACACGAGCCGTCTGATCGACGTCATCGAACAATATCGACCGATCGCCGTCATTCATTTCGCGGCGTCTGCCTATGTCGGCGAGTCCGTCGCCGACCCTGCGAAATATTACAACAACAATGTCCGTGGCATGCTGTCACTCCTCGACGCATGCCGGGCGACGCGCCTCGGCAAGTTCATCTTTTCGTCGAGCTGCGCCACCTATGGCATTCCGAAGGTGCTGCCGATCGACGAGGCGACGCCGCAGCAGCCGATCAACCCCTACGGCAAGACCAAGCTGATCGCCGAGCACATGCTCGCGGACTATGGCGCGGCCTTCGGCCTCAGCTACGTGTCGCTCCGATATTTCAACGCCTGCGGAGCCGATCCGGAAGGCGACCTCGGCGAATGGCACGATCCGGAGACGCATCTCATCCCGCGGGCGCTGATGGCCGCGGCTGGTAAGATCCCACATCTGGAGGTATTCGGCGACGACTACGACACGCCCGATGGGACATGCATACGCGATTATGTTCATGTGGCAGATCTCGCGCTCGCCCATGTGCTTGCCTATCGGTATCTCGAAAACGGGGGCGGTAGCCTCGCGCTCAATCTCGGTACCGGCCGCGGGCTTTCGATCAAGGAGGTTCTTCGCACGATCGGCGAACGGACCGGCCGCGCGGTTCCGGTCGTGTTTCACCAGCGGCGCTCCGGCGATCCGCCGGTGCTCTATGCGGATGCGAGCCTTGCGCATCGCAGTCTCGGTTTCCTGCCGCAATTCTCAGACCTCGAGACGATCGTGCGAACGGCTGCGCCGTTCTTCGGGCTGGAGGTGCGGTCATGACCCGCCTTGGCCCCAGCGGGAGAACGGACAGTGGGCGCGGCGGCGAACCGCTGCTCGTCCCGCTGTTTACGGGCTATCGCCGCGTCGAATATCTGGCCGGAGCGGGTCTCTGGATTGCCTCTCTCGTTTACTTCTGGAACTGGTGGCTGGAGCCGCGCCACCATGTGAACGCCTTCGGCAGCATCGCCGTGACGGCGGTCCTTGCCTGGGTCACCCTTCTGCCGGCCTATTTCATAGCTGTCTTCTACCGTGCGGCGAAGCCGGACGGCGCGCTGCGGCTGCCGGAAGGCAGCCGTGTCGCGATGGTCGTCACCAAGGCACCGTCCGAGCCCTTTTCCGTCGTATCGGAAACATTGAAAGCGATGCTCGCCCAGGATGTGCCGCACGACACCTGGCTCGCGGACGAGGACCCGTCGGAGGCGACGCTGGACTGGTGCCGGAGGCACGCCGTGTTCGTCTCCACCCGGAGGGGACGCAGCGATTACCACCGGGCCACATGGCCGCGGCGCACGCGTTGCAAGGAAGGCAACCTCGCGTTCTTCTACGACCATTACGGCTATGATCGCTATGATTTCGTCGCCCAACTCGACGCGGATCACGTCCCCGAGCCCGGCTATCTCCGCGAGATGCTGCGGCCCTTTGCCGATCCGAAAGTGGGTTATGTCTCCGCGCCCAGCATCTGCGACCGGAACGCGGCCGAGAGCTGGTCGGCCCGCGGGCGGCTCTACGCAGAAGCGAGCATGCATGGCTCGCTGCAGGCCGGCTACAATGGCGGCCTCGCTCCGCTCTGCATCGGTTCTCACTATGCGGTGCGCACTGCGGCGCTCAAGGGTATCGGCGGCCTCGGACCCGAACTGGCGGAGGATCATTCGACGACATTGATGATGAACGCCGCCGGCTGGCGCGGCGTACACGCGCTCGATGCCATCGCGCACGGCGACGGGCCGCGCACTTTTGCCGATCTGGTTACCCAGGAGTTCCAGTGGTCGCGCAGCCTGGTCACGCTGCTGCTGCAATATTCGCCGCGTCTGGTGCCTCGGCTGCCGCTGCGGCTGAAATTCCAGTTCCTCTTTTCGCAGCTCTGGTATCCGCTTTTCGCCTGCTTCATGGCCGCGATGTATGTGATGCCGACGATCGCGCTCGCGCGCGGCGAGACCTTCGTCGCGGTCACCTATCCGGATTTCCTGCTCCATTTTGCACCGCTTTCGATCACCCTCGTGTTCCTGGCCTATCGCTGGCGGGCGTGCGGCACCTTCCGCCCCCGCGAGGCGAAGGTTTTGAGCTGGGAATCCATGTTTTTCCTCCTTGCCCGTTGGCCCTGGGCTCTTGCCGGCACGGCGGCGGCTCTGCGCGACTGGCTCACCGGATCGTTCGTGGATTTTCGCGTCACGCCGAAGGGGGCGTCCCAAGTCGATCCGCTGCCCTTGCGCGTGCTGGCGCCGTATGTGGTACTCGCCGTCGGAGCAGCGCTGCCGGTCCTCATCGTCAGCAATGCCGACAAGGCCCAGGGCTTCTATCTCTTCGCGATCCTCAATGCGGCGATCTACTCAATGCTGCTTCTCGTCATCGTCGCGCGCCATGCGCAGGAGAACACGCTCGCCAAGGCACCGCGTTTCTATCGGCCGACCATGGCGGTCGGGCTTGCAGCACTCGTCGCCTTGCCCGGGATCGCAACCGCGGAGCACGGAAAGGAAGGACTTGAGGCACTCACCTGGGGGACGGGGCGCCTGCGCATATTCGAAGAGCGCTATGCGGTAGCCGGTGCCGGGCTGGGGGGTGCGAGACTGCGCAGGATCGTTTTCCGACCCCGCTGGGTTTCGACGGCGGCGGAAGACGACGAGGCAGGCTTAAGGAACGAACGATGGCAGCAACATCGATAAATCGGCACGCCGGACGCGGCGGTTTACGTGGCATGCTCCCCACGCGCGCTGCCGTCTGTCTCATGCCGGCTGCCTTCCTCCTTGCATCTCCTGTGGCGGCGGAGGCGGTCGTTCCGAGCGGCGCCCGCCCGATGACAGGGGTGGAGCTTTACATGATGTTTCGCGGCAAGAGCTGGAAATGGCAGGACGGCGCGGGTTTCATGCGGGATGAAGGCCGCCTGTTCAGGGCCTGGGCGCAGGACGGCAAGAAAGCGACCTGGGCCGAGGGTCGCTGGATCGTCACGGACAGCGGCATGCTCTGCCTCAAGGCAACCTGGCACAGCCAGGGTGAGGCGGCCCAGGACAAGACCTGCTTCAGCCACCGTGTGCTGGACGGCACCATCTACCAGAGGCGAGAGCCCGCCGGTGACTGGTACATTTTCAAACACGCCCGGCCGGTGGCCGACGACGAGTTCTTTCGGCTCGTAAAAAAGGATCTGGTCAGCGCGAGGCTCCCCATCATTCAGATTTCGGGAGAAAACAGCATTCGTCCGCGACCCGAGGCGGACCAGGTTGGAGGTGTGCAATGAACAACAGGATAAAGGCTATCACCCTTTCATGCATGGGCCTGCTGCTGTCTGGCACCGTCCTGGCGGCCAGCATGCCGCGCGGCATTGCGGAGGCGGCTTCGGCCACCAAGGCGATGCCGTCACAGAAGCGCCCCGTGCTGACGGAAGATTCCATCGACTTCGGGGCCTACGATCCCCATGGCGATTTCGGCGGGCCGTCGCAGTCCAAGATCGAGCATCTGTTCCTGCCCTGGGAAGACGTCGAACTATCGACCTTGGCGCTTGCCGACGATTATGCGCGCGCACGTGGACGCACTCTGATGATCACGGTCGAGCCCTGGTCCTGGTCGCCTGAATGGCGCGTCACTGAGCGGGAGCTCTTGCGGAGCATTCTGAACGGGGAGCGCGATGAGTACATGGCAGCGGTCTGTTCCACGGCCGCCGGTCTGAAAAGCCCCATAATCATCAGGTGGGGCCAGGAAATGGATGAGACGGACAACCAGTTCTCCTGGTCGCACTGGTCAGGTGAGGAATTCAAGGCGGCCTACCGGCGCATGGTGACGGTGTGCCGGGCGCATGTGAAGGACGCTCGATTCATGTGGTCGCCCAAGGGCAATCCGGGGTTGGAGGTCTTTTATCCCGGGGACGATGTCGTGGACGTCATCGGACTGTCGGTGTTCGGCTATCAGGAATACGACCGCGGCACCACCGGTCGAGACCAGTCGTTTCCGGAACGGCTGGCACCCGGCTATGAGCGGGTAAAGGGCTACGGCAAGCCGATCATGGTGGCAGAGCTCGGCTACGAGGGGGATGCCTCCTATGTGGCGGATTGGGCGGCAAGCGTGGCATCGCGCCATGACGAATTCCCGGAACTCACGGCGGTGGTCTACTTCAACGACCGCGAAGTCTATCCATGGCCGCGCGGCTACGGACGGCCCGACTGGCGGGTCGTTCGCGAAACTGGCAACTAGCGCATCGGCCCGAAATCGTCCCCGATTTCGGAAAGATCGATGCGCAGATTCAAGGAGTTACAGGGTCCGTTGCGCGTCTAAGGACGTCCGGCGCTGTAGCCGTCGAGAGGAGGCATGAGATGAAGTCGTCCCTTCGCACACTATCGTTGATCGTCGCTATTGCCGTGGCAATGGGGGGTGCGACATCGGCCGCCGAGGCTGCGGGCGGCCGCGTGAACCCTCAAAGGGCAACACCGCTGACGCACAAGGAGCTCTACAGGCTCTACGGCCAAAAGTCGTGGATCTGGAAAGCGGGTGCGGGATACTTCTCCGCGCGGGAGCGCCGGTTTACCGCCTGGTCGAGCGAGAATGGCACTCCCTCCTACGGCGTGGGCCGCTGGTTCATCACCGGTCGAGGAAAGCTCTGCTTCAGGGCCGAGTGGCATGCCAAGGACGGCTCGGCTCCCGCAACGACCTGCTTCAGCCATCGCAAGCAGGGCGGCGTCATCCTCCAGAAGCGTGAACCGGCCGGCGAATGGTATGTTTTCAAGAACGCACCCGCGAAAGCTGACGACGAATTCACCAAACTGCGGCGCGGCAACTATGTGAGTGCGCGCTTGGCCCGGATCGTTTCACGTCTCGACAAGGCCGAATGATCCGGGCGCGGTTCGAACAGAGCACCGGTGTCAGGAATCCGGTCAGCATGGCTGTGGTCGGCGCCGGTCAGCGCTGGTTCGGGCCTACAGCGCCGCGCACCGAGCTTTCCGAAAATGGTTTCGGGCCGGTGCGCTAGCGAAGGAAGCAGCGCGACGTGCTGCCGAAACCGCTCGGTGTGCAGATATAAGGTGCGCGGCCGAGATAGGCGGTGCGTTCGAGTTTGCTGGTCTTTTGAGTGATGGCGACCCGCTTGGCCGCAAGGGGCTCGCTGGTGGAGACGGGGTAGCCGAGGTCTTTCGTCAGGGATGAGGTCTGGATACTCTGATCCGCCACTGCCGAGCACGCCGACGCTGTCGCTGCGACGAGTAGAGCGAAAATGCCGCGCACAACAGTGCTGCGGTTGCCGAGCAACTCGGCCGAATTTCCTGTCTGCGTTTTCACGGCTGGATCTCCTGCTTCGCCAACATGACAGGCACGGTAATGGAAACGAATTAAACGGCCGTGCAGAAAAAAGGTTCAACTTGAGCCATTGGGCGTCTCGGCCGGAAATCCGACCGGTTTCCGGGAATCTCGATGCGCAGCTTCAAAGAGTTACAGGATGTTTGCGCGTCTGAAAGCGTCTGAAAGACGCGTGGCTCTGTAAGGCCTCCATTTTTCAATAGTTCAGATACTCGCCGCGTTCAATGGCGTCGTGCATCTTCAGGAGACACAGGGGACGCTGCAAGTCTTGGCCGAAACGCTGAAGCTCTACCAGATCCCGCGTCGAATGCCGTTTGACAGCCAGACCCAGACTGGCGGGTGATACCATTGCCTCGACGGTGCGTCGATATTGATGGGGCGGAGCTTCCCGACGAGTGCATCCTCGATAGCCCGGACCGCGATACCGGTGGCAGCGGCGGTCTGCAGCAGCGGATAGGTGTGCATCGTGTCGCCAGGGCTCGGCACTTGTCGCGTCTGATAGAGGATGCCGCCGGTATCGACGCCTTCGTCTACCAGATGCACGGTCGCGCCGAAATTCTCTGGGTCGCCATTGACGAGTGCCCAGTAGCCACCCATCAGGCCGCGATATTGCGGGTTGATGCCGGCATGGAAGTTGAGGACCGGGCAGGGGATGGCCGCAAGCGTTTCCGGATTCAGCATGCGGCAACTGATCAGGAAGACGACGGCGGGTTGAAGCGCCTGCAGTTGCCCGTGGCCCTCTGCGTCATTGATCGACGAGATGCGGTGGACGGGGACTGACGGGTGGGGCTCTGCGGACACGCCATACGCGCGCAGAATTGCCTCCGCGCGCCGTTGCGCGAAGCGCTTGCCGAAACGGGAAAGGATCATCGTCGTCAGTTGACCGAGTGCCGTCGGCCAGCCGAGTTTGCGGGCGCGCCGCCTTACGAAGAACGCCTTCGACTCTGGCTGTTCCTGCAGGACGACGACGTCGTCGAAGCGAGCGGCGAGGGCATTGATCATGATGTTCGGATTGTCGCCGCCGGCGGTGACGACGACGATGCGCCGGTTGAAAATGTTCGCCTCTTCGTCGGACATGATTTTGACCCGGTCGGTTTGCGCGGTAGGGCGTGACGGCAGTAGCGGAAAGATATGCCGGCCCAGGCGTTACCGTGGTCTTAAGGGGGCGAGGCTCGGGGCCGCAAACGTGCAGAGCCCTGCGGCAGGGAGAGTGGGTGGTGGCGGCGGTCGGAAGACCGGGTTCACGAATTCGCGCCGAAGCCGCAACAGGCCACCAAATGCAATCTGTCGATCGGGAAGGGCGATCAGATTCCAGTCAGCGACCGCGTCAAGTCGCCATAGCCGGTGTAACGGTACTCGTACTCCAGTCCGAGCGTATCGGCGGCGCGACGCGCCTTTGCCTGAAGGGCCTCGTCTTCCACCTGCGAGAGATAGACGAGTTTTCGGTAATGGCCGAAATACATGTCCCGCAGTTCCGGGTGTCTATCGAGGCCGAGCGGCTCGATGACGAAGGCTTCGAACTGGCGGGCGAGGAAATCGGTAAGGAAAAAGGCGCTGATGTCTTCGTCCCAGCGCTCGGCGAAGGCATCATTGCCCGCGAAGAAGGAATAACAGTGCGGCCCCGGAATGCGGCCTACGCCTTCCTCCTCGCAAAGCCGGTCGATGAGGCCGCCGGTGCCGCAATCGGCATAGGCGATGAAGATGCGCTCGAAACCTTCCGCGCGCGCCTTGGCGATCGCTTCGCGCAGGCCCGGCACGATCTTTTCCGGGGTGTTGTGCCAGATAGCAGGCAGACAGCTGAGCGTGATGTGATCCAGCCGGTTTGTCTCGCATATCGCGAGGATTTCGCGCGCGATCGCCCCGCAACCGATGACTTGAACTTTCTTCAATTCACCACGTTCTCTTGCTGACGGCGGATTTTCCATCTCTACTCTGCCTCGCAGTAACGTGAAGGATTCGCGCTCATGAAAACCAAAACTCTCGCCGTAATCGGCGTCGTGCTGATGGCTCTCGCAACTTTGAGTTCCTGTGGGAACACTATCCGCGGCATGGGACAGGATACCGCAAACGCCGTGAACGCGACAGAGGACGCAGGGCGCAGGGTCGCCCGAGCGGCCAACTGACCGCGGTTCCCGCGTTCAACCGGCCCGCGCCCAAATGAGAAAGGCCGGCTGGGCTCATCCGCAGCCGGCCTCGTTTCTGTGAATTCAAACGACCTCAGCCGGCGGCAAGCTCGTTGTGCTTGCGCTTGATGAAGTCCTTGGCGGTTTCGACGGCGACAGCCGCGTCGCGGCAGTAGGCGTCGGCGCCAACGGCCTTGCCGAATTCTTCGTTCAGTGGAGCGCCGCCGACGAGCACGATATAATCGTCGCGCAGGCCCTTTTCCTTCATCGTATCGATCACGACCTTCATGTAGGGCATGGTCGTCGTGAGCAGAGCCGACATACCGAGAATATCCGGCTGCTCGCGCTCGAGTGCTTCGATATAGTTCTCGACCGGATTGTTGATGCCGAGGTCGACGACATCGAAGCCGGCGCCTTCCATCATCATGCCCACAAGATTCTTGCCGATGTCGTGGATGTCGCCCTTGACGGTGCCGATTACCATCTTGCCGAGCTTTGGTGCACCGGTTTCGGCAAGCAGCGGGCGAAGGATGGTCATGCCGGACTTCATCGCATTGGCCGAAAGCAGCACTTCCGGGACGAACAGGATGCCGTCGCGGAAGTCGATGCCCACGATGCGCATACCCTCGACAAGCGCCTTGGTCAGAATGTCGTAGGGAGTCCAGCCGCGATCGAGGAGGATGCGCGTTCCATCCTCGATTTCCTCCTTGAGACCATCATAAAGATCGTCGTGCATCTGCTGCACGAGTTCTTCGTCGGAAAGGTCCTCGAGAATGATTTCATCGTCTGCCATATTGGGTTTCCTCGGTTCCTGGCACGGTGATATCGCACGGGTGAGCACGGTTTGAGCACAATCCGGACGCGTTGCCCAATCCTTAGCGGGCGACGTCTAAAAATCTCCTTTCGAATGCGACGTCGCATATGACGAAAAGCGACTAAGCAGATATTCATGGGTCCACCCGGATTCACCCACCTTTATCTACTTAGATACCTTACAGCGCCGCGCGTCTTTTCAGGCGCAAGGGTCGCTGTGACACTTTCAATCTCCGCATCGAGCTTTCGAAAATCGGGTCCGATTTTCGGGGGCCGTTTACGCTCGGTTCGCCGCAGGTTCTGATCGCAAAACCTTGGGGCACATTTGCGGAACCTGCTTAGGGCTTCTCGGTTCCATGGCTCCTTCGTGAAATTGCCACCTTGGGTTTGTTCAGGTGGATAAAATCGCGCAGCATTTCAGCGCGTTGTACCCGGCAACCGTCGCTCTGATTCGCTACATCGCCGGATGCCCATAATCCTCAATGCGGCTGCAATTGGGGAGAGATGTCCGTCGCGTGGGTGGCGCGGCCCGAACGAGCGCCGCCTGAGGCCCCCCGTGTCGCGCGTCGGGCGAGTATCTAAGATGCGCCACCCGTTGGCGCATTGAGAACCGTACCGGGCCGGCGGCTTGCTAGCATTATAACGAAACAATGCCGGGCGCATGGTCTTGACCACTGGATTCGATCTCGGGAAAGGATTATGCGCCCAATCCAGTCTAGTGTGTTGCCGCGTCTTAACAAGGAGAGACACGGCGGGAGAGGAAGCGAGCGAATGAGCGACGTGACAGAACAAGGCGCGGTCGAAGGCGGCGGACGCCGTGCGCGTGGCGAGGGACGGGGAGCGGCGGCGCGCCGCGCTTCCCGCACCGGTGGCGGTCCGGGACCGTCCTTGCCCTATATCCAGCGCAAGATTCGCGAATATGAGGTGCTCGACGAAGAGGGCTTGCAGCTCATCGAGCGCAATGCCGATACCATACTCGAAGAGATCGGTATCGAGTTCCGCGACGATGCGGAGGCGCTTGAGCTCTGGAAGGCGGCCGGCGCCGATGTGCGCGGCCAGCGGGTGCATTTCCCGAAGGGCCTTTGCCGCGAGCTCCTGAAGAGCGCGCCCAAGGAATTCACCTGGAATGCGCGCAATCCGCAGCGAAACGCGCAAATCGGCGGCAAGGCGACGGTCTTCGCGCCGGTCTACGGCCCGCCCTTCGTGCGCGACCTTGAAGGCAACCGCCGTTACGCGACGATCGAGGACTTCCGCAATTTCGTGAAGCTTGCCTATATGGCGCCGTCCATGCACTCCTCGGGCGGTACTGTCTGCGAGCCGGTCGACGTCCCGGTCAACAAGCGCCACCTCGATATGATCTACACCCATATGCGCTATTCCGACAAACCCTTCATGGGGTCGGTTACGGCGCCCGAACGCGCCGAAGACACGGTCGCAATGGCGAAGATCCTGTTCGGCGACGATTTCGTCGAGAACAACACGGTGACGCTGAACCTCATCAACGCCAACTCGCCGATGGTCTTCGACGAGACGATGCTTGGGGCGGCAAAGGTCTATGCCCGCCATAACCAGGCCTGCGTTGTCTCGCCCTTCATCCTCTCGGGCGCCATGAGCCCGGTGACGATTGTCGGCACGCTGACGCAGATCCTTGCCGAGGTGCTCGCCGGTGCTTCCTTCACCCAGCTCATCCGCAAGGGCGCGCCGGTGCTTTTCGGTACCTTCGCGGCCTCGATCTCGATGCAGTCGGGCGCACCGACCTTCGGCACGCCGGAGCCGTCGCTCGTCTCCTACGGCGCGGCCCAGCTTGCTCGCCGGCTCGGACTGCCGTTCCGTACCGGCGGTTCGCTCTGCGGCTCGAAGATTCCGGATGCGCAGGCCGCGCATGAATCGGCGAGTACGCTCAACATGACACTGCTTGCCGGCACCAACTTCGTGCTGCACTCGGCCGGCTGGCTCGAAGGTGGCCTCGTTTCCTCCTACGAGAAGTTCATGATCGACCAGGACCAGCTCGGCATGATGCAGAAGATGGCCGAGGGCATCGATCTGTCCGAGGAAGCCCAGGCGATGGACGCGATCCGCGAAGTCGGACCCGGCAGCCACTATCTCGGTTGCGCCCACACGCAAGCCAACTTCCAGACGGCCTTCTATCGCTCGCCACTCGCCGACAACAATTCCTTCGAGCAGTGGGAAATCGAAGGCCAGAAGCGCATCGAAGAGCGCGCCAATGCGCTTGCCCGCTCCTGGCTCGAGCACTATGAGGCACCGTATCTCGATCCGGCCATCGACGAAGCGCTGAAGGACTTCATCGCCAAGCGCAAGGAGTCGATGCCGGACGCCTTTACCTGAAAGGCTCCCGAACGCGCCAGGGAGCAAGGCGGCAGGGCGCAGGTCGCGGACATGATCCAGAAGGAGGTCTGGCGCCCGCACTACGATCTTCAGGGGCCGAAGCCGAAATGACGGCCGGTCCCGCTTCGGCAAACGATCCGATCGAAACGATCCGTGCGGCTCTGCGGCCGCACGGACTTTTTTTGCGCGGTACGGTGAACTTTTCCGAAGGGGAGCCGGCGCCGGGGCTGACGAGCGGAAGAGCCGCGGCCTGTGTCCTCCTCATCGGCAATATCGGCGGTTCGATCTGGGAGCCTTTCGCCCGTTGGCGGGGAGATGCAGCGGATGCTGGCGGCATGGACCCGCTCGACAACTGGTCGAAACAGGCGATCCTGCCGGTGGCGGAGTCGACGGGCGCTACAGCCTATTTTCCGTCCGATCCGCCATGGCAGCCCTTCCAGCAATGGGCGATGCGGGCGGAAGGGCTGAAGCCTTCGCCGCTCGGTATTCTGATCCATTCGCGCTACGGTCTCTGGCATGGCTATCGCGGCGCACTGGGCTTCGATCGCGCCATGCCGGCGACGGGCGAGGTGGCGACCGGCCATGCTTGCAATGCCTGTGCGCAGAAGCCATGCGTTGCGGCCTGTCCCGCTCAAGCCTTGGTCTCCGGTCTGTTTGATGTCCGGCGCTGTCGCACGCATCTGAAATGCGAGGTGAGGGCGTGCGATTGCCTCGCCTCTGGCTGCCGCTCTCGCGACGTTTGCCCGGTTGGGCAGGACTATCGCTATCCAGCCGGGCAACTGCGTTTCCATATGGCGGCGCTCCGCCTGTAGTTGTACCGGGATCCGGGAGACTGTCCTACCTGCGCATTCCCTGAGCCTACAGCGGCCGCGCCTCTTTCAGACGCGCAAAGGTCGCCGTAACTCTTTGAGTCTACGCATCGAACTTTCCGACTACGATTTTCGGGCCGATGCGCTAGTCTCTGTCGGGAGCTCCCAACGGAAAGAAACTTCGGTATGGGCGTGCCTCGTCGACGACCCGCGCTACGGAGGAACGGGACAGAAGCCGTGCCCTGTAGGCGGTGAGCCCAGCATGGCGTTCGGGGATCGGGTGAACCCAGTCTGCATAGAATAGCGCCGGCGCGGCGGCACAATCGGCAATCGTGAAGCGACCGCAAGCCGCCCATTCCTTCGCTCGCAGGCGTGGCTCGAGCCAAGCGTAGCATCGATCGAGCAACGCACGCGCGTCGGCGACGCCGCGCGGGTCCCGCTCGCCTTCGTCGCGCAGGGCATCTCCAACAATTCGCTGCATCGGCGCCTGGACATAATCGTCGAACACGTCCGCCATCATGCGCGCCTCCAGCGCTTCGCGTGGATCCTCCGGCACCATCGCCGTCCCACTTCCATGAAACAGATCGAGATACTCGATCACCGCATTGCTTTGCGTGATTTCCCTGTCTCCGTCGATCAGCGCGGGAAATTGTCCGGTGGGAGAGAGAGCGACCATGCGCGCCTGGTTCTCCGGATGACCGGGATCGACCATCCGGAATTCGAAGCTCACGTTG